>DATKKW010000029.1:0-69274 GCA_035542715.1 Myxococcota bacterium | reverse complement strand
AGCAACGCGAAGAGCTCGGCCTCGTTGATGCGCTTTTGCTGCATCGAGTCGCGCTCGCGGAGCGTGAACGTGTCGCCGGGCTTCTCGATCGTGTCGAAGTCGATGGTCACGCACCACGGCGTGCCGGCCTCGTCCTGACGGCGGTAGCGTTTGCCGATGGCGCCGCCGTCGTCGTATTGCACGGCGTAGCGGCGCTGGAGCTTCGCGTGGAGCGCCTTGGCGCGGTTCGTGAGCGGCTCCTTGTTCTTCAACAGCGGCAGCACGGCGACCTTCACCGGGGCGATGCGCGGCGAGAACCGCAGCACGGTGCGCTTCTCGGTGTTGCCCTTCTCGTCGGTGACGTCCTCCTCCGCGTAGCCGGCGCAGAGCGCGGCGAGCAGGATGCGGTCGACGCCGACGGCGGGCTCGATCACGTGCGGGACGAACTTTTTCTTCGTGGCCTCGTCGAACATCTCCTGCGGCTTGCCCGAGGCGGTCGCGTGCTGCGTGAGGTCGTAGTTGCCGCGGGCGGCGATGCCCCACAGCTCCTGCACGCCGAAGGGATACCGGAACATGATGTCGACCGTGCCCTTGGAGTAGAACGCGAGCTTCTCCTTCGGGTGGGCGTAGAGCGAGAGGTGCGACTCGGGCAGGCCGATCGAGATGAGCCAGTTCTTGCACCACTCGATCCAGTCCTGGTGGCACTTGGCCCAGTCGGCGTCCTCGTGGATGAAATATTCCATCTCCATCTGCTCGAACTCGCGCGAGCGGAAGATGAAGTTGCGGGGCGTGATCTCGTTGCGAAACGACTTGCCCACCTGGGCGATGCCGAAGGGCAGCTTCACGCGCGTGGTGTCGATGACGTTCTTGAACTGCACGAAGATGCCCTGCGCGGTCTCCGGGCGCAGGTAGGCCACGTCATCCTCCGTCGCCGTCGCACCGATGTAGGTGCGGAACATCAGATTGAACGCGCGCGGCTCCGTCAGTGTGCCGGGCTGGTCCGCATCGGGCGCGACGATCCGCCTCCACTCATCGCGCGGCAGCTCCGCGAGCGCTACCGTCGCGAGCTCGCCCCAGGCCTTCTCCGCACGTTTGCGCTGCTTGGCCTCGCTCGCGGTGTCGGGCATGAAGGCGAACAGCGGCTTGCCGGGCGCCGCTGCGGAGACAGGCACGTACACCTGCAGGTGATCGAAGCGATAGCGCTGCTTGGTCTCGCGACAATCGACCATCGGATCGCTGAAGCCCGCGATGTGACCGCTCGCTTCCCACACCTTGGGGTGCTGGATGATGCTCGTGTCCAGCGGCACCATGCGGACCGGCTCGCCATTGGGGCCGGGCGCGCCGGCGCAGGGATTGAGGACCACGTCCTCCCACCAGGCATCGCGCAGATTCTTCTTGAGCTGCGCTCCGAGCGGGCCGTAGTCCCAGAAGCCGTTGATCCCGCCGTAGATCTCGCTCGACGGGAACACGAGGCCGCGCCGCGCGCACAGGGAGACGAGGTCCTCCATGCGCCACGGATAGGAGGACTTGGCTTCAGGCGCGTCGGACATGGATCCCGCCGTTTGGGTTTCGAGGCGGGCGAGTATCCCCGCTCGTAGCGCAGCATGTCAAGCTGCCGGCGCCGCGCCGGATGGCATGATTTCGTCGAGAAACCGCTCACTTCGCAGCTCGAGACCGAGATGGAAGCGCGCGAAGCGATCGACCAGGCGGCGCGCCTCCTCGAGCGCCGGTGGCGCGAGCGCGAGCCGCCCCACCTGGGAGAGCTCGAAGCGCAGACCCTGCTCGAGGGCGCGCAGCGTGCCGAGGTGAACGCGCAGGAGCGCAGCCTGCCTCGGCTCGCAGCGCTCGCACACGGGACCTCCCTCGGCCACGTGGAAGCCGACGTCGCGGGCCGCCCTCGCCTCTTCGCCGCAGCGGACGCAGCGTCGCAGCTCCGGGCGCAGGCCGAGGGCGTCGAGCGCGTGGAGCTCGAGCCACAGACGCAGCCTTCCGTCGGCATCGCTCGACGCGAGCGTGTGCAGCGCGCGCAGCGCGAAGCCGAACAGGCGCCGCGCGTCCGCGCGCGCTCCGCCCTCCGGCGCGAGCCTCGCGAGCAGCTCGAGCAGGTAGCAGCCGAGCGCGAAGCGGGCGGCGCTGGTGCGGAGCGCCGCGAAGGGCTCGATCAGCACGGCCCCTTCGAGCCGGGCCATGCGCGAGGTCGAGCGCCGCACGACCTGGATCCGCAGATGGTGGAAGAGGTCGAGCGTCCCGCCGAACCGCTTCTTGCTGCGCCGCGCGCCCTTCGCGATCGCCGTGAGCCGAGCGCTCTCGGGCGTGAGGAGATGGACGATCCGATCGGACTCGCCGAAGTCGACCGTGCGCAGGACCAGGGCTTCGGTGGTGCTCGAGACCACCCGCGAAGCCTAGTCGAGTTCAGCGTGCGACGGGTGGGCCCGGCGCGGGCGGGTCGAGCGGGCGGACGGGCGCCGTGGGCGAGCGCTCGGCCGACGCCGCGCCGGCATGTCCGGCATCCGACGCCGCGGCTCCCGCCTCGGCGGTCGCCGCCCGCGGGCCTGCCGCGCGGGCCTGGGCCTCGGCGCGCGCGCGGGCCTCGGCCGCGGCGCGCTCGCGTGCGGCCTCCTCCGCCGCGAGCCGCGCCTCGAGCTCGGCCCGGGCACGAAGGGCGGCCTGCCGTGCGCGCCACTCCGGCAGGAGCGCGTAGACGGGATTCGGCCGCCGCACGATCTCGTGGGAGCTTCCCTCGCCCGACGACGCGAGCGTGGGGAGACGGATGCCGCCGCGGAGCAGCGCGAGGGCGAGCGCGAGGATCGTGGCGACGACGATGCCCGCTCCGAGCACGACGGCGACGCGGCTCCCGGCGGCGTGGCCCCCACGGCTGCGCCGACGCGTCTCGTACTCGGGAAGCATCCGCGCCACGGCGTCGGCCGCGTCGAGGCCGAGCGCCAGCGCCACGGTGCGCACGAAGCTGCGCGCGAACGCGTCGCGGTCGGAGTCGAAGACCCCGGCCTCGAGGCGCTCGAGCGAGCGCTTCGGGATGCGCGTCAGCGACTCGAGCTCGTCGAGGGAGACACCGCGAAGCTTGCGCTGGCGGGCGAGGTACGCGCCGATCTGCTCGGCGGTCTCGACCCCCGCCTTCAGCGCAGCACCTTCAGGACCTCCTCGGAGCGCCTCCCCCATACTCCGCTCGCCTTGTTCTCCGTGACCGCCGTCAGGTGCACGAGCGCCTGGTCGTTCCGACCCTGCGCCATGTAGATCTCCGCGATCCTGTAGTTGACCTCCGCCTCGGCGAAGGGGCCCGGATGCTCGTCGAGGACCTCCTGGAAGAGCGCGAGCGCGCGGTCTCGGTTGCCCTGGTCCGCTTCCAGAATGCCCAGGTTGAGGACGGCCCGCCAGAACGTCGGGCGGTAGTCGATCGCGCGCTCGTACGCAGCGCGCGCCTGGTCCATCTGGCCGAGCCGGTAGTACGCCCAGCCGATGTTCGTGAGCGGCTGCCACGGCGCGCCGAAGGTGGGGTCGTCGACGAGCTTCGAGGCCACGTCGATCGCCTCGGGATAGCGCTCGGCCTGGATGTAGGCGGCCGAGAGCGAGAGCACCGCGCCCTGGAAGTCGGGCTTGAGCTCGACTGCCCGCTGGAGGCAGGTGATCGCGTTCGGCAGGAGACCTCGCTGGCGATAGGCCTCCCCGAGCGCGTGCTGGATGTAGGCGTCGTTCGGGTCGAGCGCGTCGGCCGCCTGCAGCTCGCGGATCGCGAGGGCCGAGCGTCCGTTCTTCAGGTGATCGACGCCGATGTCGTAGCGCGTGCGCGCCTGGGCCTTCGCGTCGGGCTGGGGGCTCGCAGGCGGATCCGACGCGCAGCCCGTGAGCGCGAGGAGCCCGCCGAGCGCGAGCGCGCCGGCTGCGCGCCGGGCGCAGCGGGGAAACGGAGTCGTCATCGTCTTCCTCCTTGGCCTTTCAGAACGATCCGAGCAGACGAGCGAGCCAGCCCGCGCGCGAGCGGTCGTCTCCGTCGCGCGCGCGCTTCACGAGCTGCAGCCTTGCGAGCGGTGCCCGGCCGCGTGCGATCCGCGCCGACTCGATCGGCGGTGCAGCGATCGGCGCCTCGACGGGCGCCGGGGGCCGCGAGCCCGCGTCGAGGGGCGCGGGAGCCGGCGGCTCCACGGCGGGCGGTGGGTCGAGCGGCGGCGCCGTCGCGGCGGGCGGCTCGGACGCACGGGCACTGCGGCGGAACTTCGTAAGGGGCGGCGACGCCGGCTTGGAGCGCGTCGCGGGCTTGGATGCCTCGGCCGCGCGGGCCGGGGCGCTCTCGAGCGGCTCCTCCAGCTCGATCGCGGGCTCGGGCTCGACCCCGGGCCCGGGCTCGATCGCCGCCTCGAGCTCGATCGTCGCCTCGGGATCGAAGTCCGATCCGCCCGCGCGACCGCTCGGCGCGGCCCGCGTCGCGCTCGCCGCCGACTGGGTCACCGCGTCCTCGACGTCCGGCTTCACCTCGCCCTGGCCCGTGCCGGTCAGGAAGTCGTTCCAGCGCGCCGCCGCCTCGCGGCGCCGCTCACGGTCCGCTCCCTCCACCTCGTCGTCGTCGAACAGGAAGCCCATGCTCTCGCCGAAGGAGAGGGCGGCTTCGACGAGCGTCGCGACCGTCTCGGTCTGCTCGCTGGAGACGTCGGGCCGGAACACCAGCGCGGGTCCGGCCACGCCGATCGGCCGCACGGCGACCGACACGAACAGACGCGGAAGCGCCCCGCGCTGGACCGCGATCGCCGCCCGGGCGGGCGCCGGCGGCTGGTCGTCGGTCGAGACCACGGGCGAGTTCATCGACGTGCGCAGGCTGACGAGGTCGCCCTCCGCGCACGCCGGAAGCTCGGTCCTCTGGAAGAACATGGAGGGCCCATCGGCCGGGCGGGGTGTTCCCTTGAGACGATCGGCGGCGCAGACCGGCGGCTGAACCCCGCGTCGCGGCTCTGCGTTCGGGCTCATGACGCAGTCCGACGCGGCGCCCCGAAGGTCTTTCGCAACACGGGGCCCCGCAGATAGAATCCGGCCGAGCGCGTTCAGCCGCGAGCACGTCCAACGGAAGCCCTGCAACGAAGTCGCCGAGCGCCGGCCGTGCGCTCCAAGCCAGAGAGGCCCTCGTGAGCTCCAAGAAAGTCGAGGAAGTCGACCGCGTCGCCATCCGGTTCTCGGGCGACTCGGGCGACGGCATGCAGCTGACCGGCACCAAGTTCACGGAGACGACGGCCCTCGCCGGCAACGACCTCTCGACCTTTCCCGACTTCCCGGCGGAGATCCGCGCTCCCGCCGGAACGCTCGCCGGCGTGTCCGGCTTCCAGGTCCACTTCTCCTCGAACGACATCATGACGCCGGCCGATGCGCCCGACGTCCTCGTGGCGCTCAATCCGGCGGCGCTGCGCGCGAACGTCGGCGACCTGCGGCCGAAGGGCATGCTGATCGTGAACAGCGACGCCTTCGTCGAGAAGAACCTGAAGCTCGCGGGCTACGACGGCGACCCGCTGCCCGCCCTGCGCGAGCGGTTCCACGTCGTCGAGGTCCCCTTCACGCGCCTGAACCGCGAGGCCTTGAAGGACCTGAACCTCTCGCAGCGCGAGGCCGACCGCTCGAAGAACTTCTTCTCCCTCGGCCTCATGTACTGGCTCTATCACCGCGACCCGAAGCCCACCCTCGACTGGATCGACGCGAAGTTCACGGGCGACGTGCGGGAGGCGAACCGCCGCGTGCTCCTCGCCGGCCACGCCTACGGCGAGACCGCCGAGCTGTTCCCGATCTCCTACGTGGTGCCGCCCGCGAAGATCGAGCCGGGCCGCTATCGGAACATCACGGGCAACCAGGCGCTCGCCTGGGGCATCGTCGCGGCCGGCGTGCAGATGGGCCGCCCCGTGTTCCTCGGCGCGTATCCGATCACACCGGCGAGCGACATCCTGCACGAGCTCGCGCGCTACCGGCACTTCGGCCTGCGCACGTTCCAGGCCGAAGACGAGATCGCGGCGATCGGCGCCGCGGTCGGCGCGTCCTACGCGGGCCAGCTCGGCGTGTGCACGACGAGCGGCCCCGGCTTCGTGCTGAAGCAGGAGGCCCTGAACCTGGCGGTGATGGTCGAGCTCCCGCTCGTCGTGGTGGACGTGCAGCGCGCGGGCCCTTCGACCGGCATGCCGACGAAGGTCGAGCAAGGCGACCTCCTGCTCTCGCTCTACGGCCGCAACTCCGACAGCCCGGTCGTCGTGCTCGCGCCGGCGACGCCGGGCGACTGCTTCACGATCATGCTCGAGGCCTTCCGGCTCGCCGTGAAGTACATGACGCCCGTCGTCGTGCTGTCGGATGGATTCCTCGCGAACAGCGCCGAGCCCTGGCGCATCCCCGATGTGAAGCTCCTGCCGCGGACCGAGGTCGTCTACGCGAAGCCCGACGCGGGCGGCTTCAAGCCCTACCTGCGCGACCCCGAGACCCTGGCGCGGAGCTGGGCGATCCCGGGAACGCCGGGCCTCGAGCACCGCATCGGCGGTCTCGAGAAGGAAGACGTGTCGGGCAACATCTCCTACAGCCCGGCGAACCACGAGAAGATGGTCCAGCTCCGCGCCGAGAAGGTGGCCCGCGTCGTCCAGGACGTGCCGCCCGTGGAGCCCCACGGCGCGGGGCGAGGCGAGCTCCTGGTGATCGGCTGGGGCAGCACGCATGGCGCGATCACCACCGCGGTCGACGAGTGCCGCGCGGCGGGCCTCGACGTGGCGTCGATCCACCTGCGCCATCTGAACCCCCTGCCGGCGAACCTCGGCGACGTGCTCTCGCGCTTCCGCCGCTTCCTCGTGCCCGAGCTCAACCTCGGGCACCTCGCCCTGCTGCTGCGTGGGAGGTTCCTGGTGGACGCGAAGCCCCTGTCGAAGGTCCAGGGTCAGCCGTTCAAGGTCGGAGAGATCCGCGGCGCCATCGAGGCGATGCTGCGCGGCGAGGATCCCGCCCGGCCCGAGTCGTACGTATCGAAGGAGGCCCGCTCGTGAGCGAAGCGCCCGCTCCGTCCCGCAAGGATTTCGTCTCGGACCAGGACGTGCGCTGGTGCCCGGGCTGCGGCGACTACTCGATCCTGTCGAACGTGCAGAAGGTGATGCCCGAGCTCGGCGTGCCGCGCGAGAACGTGGTGTTCGTGTCGGGCATCGGCTGCTCGAGCCGCTTCCCCTACTACATGAACACCTACGGCTTCCACACGATCCACGGCCGCGCGCCGAGCTTCGCGACCGGCATCAAGGCGAGCCGGCCCGAGCTCTCGGTGTGGGTCGTGACGGGAGACGGCGACGGCCTCTCGATCGGCGGCAACCACCTGCTGCACACGATCCGCCGCAACGTCGACCTGCAGCTCCTGCTCTTCAACAACCGCATCTACGGGCTCACGAAGGGCCAGTACTCGCCGACCTCGCGCCTCGGCATGAAGACGAAGTCCACGCCGATGGGCTCCCTCGATCATCCGATCGACCCGCTGAGCTTCGCCCTCGGCGCCGGCGCGACCTTCGTGGCGCGCACCGTCGACGTCGACGCCAAGCACCTGCAGGAGACCCTCCACCGCGCCCACGCCCACAAGGGCACGGCGTTCGTCGAGATCCTCCAGAACTGCCCGGTGTACAACGACAACGAGTGGGGCGAGATCGAGGACCGCGCGACCCGGGTGGAGGCCTCGCTCGTGCTCGAGCACGGGAAGCCCCTGGTCTTCGGCCCGAAGGGCGCGCGCCGGGGCATCCGCATCGAGCGCGGCGTCCCGTCGATGGTGTCGCTCGGCGACGACGAGGATCCCGTCGCGAAGGGCGTCGTCGTCCACGACGAGCGCTACGAGACGCCGGCCTACGCCTTCGCGCTCGCGAGCCTGCAGCGACCGGCCTTCCCGCTTCCCGTCGGCGTGTTCCGCGCCGTCGAGAAGCCGACCTACGAGTCGCTCCTCTCCGCCCAGGTCGAGGAGGCCACGGCGAAGCGCGGACGGGGCGACCTCGAAGCCCTGCTGCAGTCGGGCGATACCTGGACGGTCGGCGGGTAGCCGGTCGACGCCGAGCGCCGAGGCGCGGCGTCGCCGGTGCGCTAACGCTTCGCGGCGTCGCTCGCCACGCCCGCGTCGACCATGCGGTAGATCTCCGGAACCTGGTTCGGCCCTTCGACGGAGAGGCCGAGGTCGTCGATCAGGCCGTCGTGGATGTCGTAGATCCAGGCCTGGACGGAGACCGCCTGCCCCCGGTCCCAGGCGTTCTGCACGATCGTGGTGTGCGCCACGTTCGCCACCTGCTGCTTCACGTGGAGCCGGCACAGCAGGCGCTGGCGCTGCACGGGATCGGAGATCCGGGCGAGGGCCGCCTCGTTCGACCGGTAGACGTCCTTGATCGCGCGCAGCCAGTTGTCGATCAGGCCGAACTGCCTGCTCTCCATCGCGGCGAGCACGCCTCCGCACCCGTAGTGGCCACACACGATGATGTGGCGGACGCCGAGCACCTCGATCGCGTACTGCAGGACCGAGAGGCAGTTCAGGTCGGTGTGGATCACGACGTTCGCCACGTTGCGGTGGACGAAGACCTCTCCCGGCTGGAGCCCCACGATCTGGTTCGCCGGCACGCGGCTGTCGGAGCATCCGATCCAGAGGAAGCTCGGACTCTGCTGCGCGGCGAGGCGCTCGAAGAAGTCGGGATCGGCCTCCTTCACGCCGGCGGCCCAGGCGCGGTTGTTCTCGAGGAGCTTCTTCAGTTCCTGCATCACGGCTAAGGTACGCGGGCGTGAAGGGGGGAACCACCGTCGCCCTGGGCCTCGTCGGGCTCGTGCTCCTCGGGGCGGCCGCCCCCGACCCGCGCGCGCCCTGCGCGGAGCGCGACCTCCTGCGCCGTCCCTTCTTCGGCGACACCCACGTCCACACGGGGCTCTCCCAGGACGCGAGCACCCAGGACGTGCGCAGCACGCCGCGCGACGCCTACCGCTTCGCCCGCGGCGAGCCCCTCGGCCTGCCGCCCCACGACGCCGCCGGCCGTCCGCTCCGCACGCTGCGTCTCGAGCGCCCCCTCGACTTCGCGATCGTGACGGACCACGCCGAGCAGCTCGGCGAGGTCCGCATCTGCCAGACGCCCGGCCTCGTCGGCTACGACTCGTGGGTGTGTCGCCTGTTCCGCGGCTTCCCGCGCGTCGCGTTCTTCGTGATGAACACGAAGGCCACCTACTTCTCCCGGCCGAGCCGCTTCGCGTTCTGCGGGAAGGACGGCGCGCTCTGCCGCGAGGCCGCCCGCGGCCCCTGGCAGGAGATCCGCGACGCCGCCGAGGGCGCCTACGACCGCAGCCCGGCCTGTTCCTTCACGACCTTCGTGGGCTACGAGTGGACCGCCTCGACGGGCGCCCGGAACCTCCACCGCAACGTGATCTTCCGGGGAAGCGTCGTGCCGCCGAGCCCGACGACCTACTTCGAGGCGAACCGCCCCGAGGACCTCTGGGCCGCCCTGCGCCGCGAGTGTATCGACGCGGGCGACGGCTGCGACGTGCTCACCATCCCGCACAACCCGAACCTCTCGGGCGGCCTGATGTTCGAGACGGTGCGGGCCGACGGCACGCCGATCGGCCGCGAGCACGCCCTCGAGCGGTCCTTCTTCGAGCCGCTGGTCGAGGTGATGCAGCACAAGGGCGACTCCGAGTGCGCGCTCGGCGCCGGCACCCAGGACGAGCTCTGCGACTTCGAGAAGCTTCCCTACGACACGTTCCAGGGAAAGTACGTGCCGCTCCTCGCCCGGCCCGCGCCCGCCTCGAGCTTCGTGCGCGACGCGCTGAAGCAGGGCCTCCTGGTGGAGCAGGCCACGGGCGCGAACCCCTTCCGCTACGGCTTGATCGCGAGCACCGACACGCACCTCGGCGCCGCCGGCGCGACGGAGGAGCGCGCTCATCCCGGGCACGGCGGCGCCGGCGCGCCCGGCGCGACGCCCGATCGCAAGGGGCTGCCCGACGACCTCGAGTTCGGGCCCGGTGGCCTCGCCGTGCTGTGGGCGGAGGAGAACACGCGCGACGCCCTGTTCGACGCCATGCGACGCCGGGAAGCGTACGGCACGAGCGGCACGCGGCCGATCGTGCGCTTCTTCGGCGGCCCCGACCTGCCGTCCGATCTCTGCGATCGGCGCGACTTCGTGGCGACGGGCTACGCGAAGGGCGTTCCCATGGGAGGCGTCCTGCCCTCGGCACCGGGCGACGAGCGCCCGCCCCGCTTCGCGGTCTGGGCCCTGGCCGATCCGGGCACGACGGCGCACCCCGGCACGCCCCTCCAGCGCGTGCAGATCGTGAAGGGCTGGGTCGAGGGGGGCGAGGCGCGCGAGCGCGTGTTCGAGGTGGCGGGCGATCCGGACGACGGGGCCGACGTCGACCTCGCGACGTGTACGCCCCGGGGTCGAGGCGCCGCGAGCCTGTGTCGCGTGTTCACGGATCCCGACTTCGTGCCCGGCCAGCGCGCGTTCTGGTACGCGCGCGTGGTCGAGAACCCGAGCTGCCGCTGGAGCGCGTACCTCTGCGTCAAGGCGGGGGTCGACTGCGGCGACCCGTCGCACGTGCCGGAGGGCTTCGAGCCGTGCTGCGCGAAGGAGCATCACTGGACGATCCAGGAGAGGGCGTGGACCTCGCCGATCTGGAGCGCGTCGGCGGCGCCAGGAAGCACGCCGTCGGCGCCCGGAAGCGCGCCGTGAGACGCGCCCTCGCACGCTCCGCGTGCCTGCGCTTCTTCGTGCTCGGCGCCGTCCTCCTCGTCCTCGAGCGCTCCTTCCCGTCGGGCGCTCGCGCCGAGGGAGGCGCGTGGCCGCCCTCCGCGTGCGTCGGCGACGAAGGGCCCTGCAGCGACGACGCGCTGCTCTTCGACGCCGCCCTCGCCCAGGGCCTCGAGCGCAGCGATCCGGTCGTCCGGCGCCGCCTCGCGGACGACCTGCGCTTCCTCGGCGTCGAACAGGAGGCTTCCGACGAGGCGCTCGTGGTGCGCGCCCTGGCGCTCGGCCTCGACCGGAGCGACCCGGTCGTGCGTCGCCGGCTCGTGAACCGGATGCGGCTGCGCGCCGTCGCGGACGCCGACGCGACCGACGTCGACGAAGCAGATCTCGCGCGTCGGCTCGGCGTGCAGAGCGCGGCCCTCGCCACACCGACGCGCGTCCGCATCGAGCAGGTGTTCCTGGATCGCGCCCGGCGCGGCGCGCGCACCGAGGCCGACGCGCGCGCCGTCCTGTTCCGACTGCGCGCGGGTGCTTCCGCCGAGGCGCTCGGCGACGCCTTCCTCGAGCCGACGCGGGTGGGCCCCGCCTCGGAGCGGGCGCTCGCCCGACACTTCGGCGAGACGTTCGCGCGTGCGGTCCTCGCCCTGCCGGAAGGCGGCTGGTCGGAGCCGATTCCCTCGGCGGCGGGGCTGCACCTCGTGCGCGTCCTCGAGCGCGAGCCCGCACGCCCGGCGAAGCTGGCGGAGGTGCGGAACCAGCTCGCGGATCTCGAGCGCGCAGGGCGCGAGCAGGCGGCGCTCGGTGCGAGCGTCGCGTCGCTGCGCGTGGGCCGTGGCGCCGCCGGCGCGACGGAGCCGCAGCCGTGAGGCGCGGGACGAGGCCGCGCCGCGCGCGCGCCCTTCGCTGCGCGTGCGTCGCGCTCCTCTCGTTCGCGGCCGCGAGCGCGCGGGCCCACCCCCTCGCGCCCTCCCTGCTCGAGCTGCGCGAGGGCGACGGGAGCGAGGTCGCCCTCGTCTGGCGCACGCCTCGGGTGGCGAAGCGCGGCGAGGCCCTCGAGCCCGTCCTGCCCGCCGCCTGCCGCGAGACGGCGTCGGCGGGGCTCGAGGTCGACGACGCGGCGATCACGCGGCGTGCGACGCTTCAGTGCGACGGAGGCCTCCTCGGCGCGACCCTCTCCGCGCGCGGGCTCGACGACGCCGCCCAGGTGCTCGTGCGCGTGCAGCTCCGCGACGGACGGAGCGTGGAGGGCGTGCTCTCGCGCGGCTCGCCCCGCTTCGAGGTGAGCGCGCGAACGCCTCGCCTGGTGCGCGCGATCTCCTTCGTGCGTCTCGGCGCGGAGCACCTGGCGACCGGCGTGGACCACCTCCTCTTCCTGGCCGGCCTGTTCGCTCTGCTCCGCGGACGTCGCGCCCTGTTCGTGGCCGTGAGCGCCTTCACGCTCGGCCACGGCACGTCCCTCGCCGCGGTGTCGGCCCTCGCGGCGACGCATCCCGGCGTCACGCTCGACGCGCCCCGCGCGCTCTCGACGTGCGTCGAGATCGGGATCGCGGCGAGCCTGGTGCTCGTCGGACGGGAGGCGCTCGAGCGCAGTCGAGGCGAGCCCGCGGGCGCCCTCACGAGACGGCCGGCGGCCCTCCCGTTCGGCTTCGGGCTCCTCCACGGGCTCGGCTTCGCCGGGGCGCTCGGCGCCGCCGGCCTTCCCGCGGACGCGCTCCCGCTCGCCCTCGCGGGCTTCCACCTCGGTCTCGAGGCGACCCAGCTCGTCTTCCTGGCGATGCTCGCCGGTGCGACGGCGCTCCTCTCGTCGACCGCGGGCGCCGTGCGCCTCCGGCTCGCGAGCCTGGGCGCCCACGCCATCGGCGCCACGGGCGCGTACCTCATGCTCGACCGCGCCCTCGGGCTGTTCTGAACGGCCGCAAAGAGGCCGACCGGCGGGCGCCGCTCCTCCACCATCGCGTGTCGCGCGCGGCATCCGCGGGCTGCGTGGTAGAGTCGCGGGACCGAACGACACGGGAGACGCCCATGCCCGAGTTCTGCACGGTCGAGCGCGACGGGCGCCTGCTCGTCGTCACCCTGAACCGGCCCGAGGTGATGAACGCGCTGCATCCGGCTGCGAGCCGCGAGCTCGAGGGCGTGTGGGACGGCTTCGAAGCCGACGACGGGCTCTGGGTGGCGATCGTGACCGGAGCGGGCGACAGGGCCTTCTGCGCCGGGAACGACCTCAAGGCCCAGGCCGCGGGCGGGCGACCGGACACGCCGGCCTCCGGCTTCGGGGGCCTCACCGCGCGCTACGAGATGGTGAAGCCCGTGATCGCGGCGGTGAACGGCATCGCGATGGGGGGCGGCTTCGAGATCGCGCTCGCCTGCGATCTCCTCGTCGCCTCCGAGCGCGCCGTGTTCGCGCTGCCCGAGCCGCGCGTGGGCATGGCGGCCCTCGCGGGCGGCGTCCATCGCCTGCCTCGCCAGATCGGGCTCAAGCACGCCATGGGGATGCTCCTCACCGGACGACGCGTCGACGCGCAGGAGGGCCTCCGCCTCGGCTTCGTGAACGAGGTCGTGCCCCACGGAGGGACGCTCGCCGCGGCGCGACGCTGGGCGGAGCAGATCCTCGAGTGCGCCCCGCTCTCGGTTCGCGCCTCGAAGGAGGCCGCGATGCGCGGCCTCGACGCGCCGGGCCTGCGCGCGGCCGCCGAGACCCGCTTCGAGCAGATCTCGCGCATGACGAAGAGCGCGGACTGGGTCGAGGGGCCGCGCGCCTTCGCCGAGAAGCGGAAGCCCCGATGGAGCGGGAAGTGAGCGCGAGCTAGCGGGCCGCCCGTGGACGTCGCGGCTCGGGACGTGCGGCTCGTGGCCGCGTGCTTCCTGCGGCTTCTCGGCCTCGTGTCGCTCTGCGCCTTCGCCTCGCTCTGGGTCCAGCTCGACGGACTGATCGGAGCCCGCGGCATCGCGCCCGCCTCGCAGCTCCTGGCCTTCGCGCGCGATCGGCTCGGGAGCGACGCGTTCCTGCGTCTCCCGACGTGGCTCTGGCTCCTGCCGAGCGACGCCGGCCTGCACGCGCTGTGCGCCTCCGGGGTCGTCGCTTCGCTCGCCCTCGCCGCGGGCCGCGGGCGGCGCACCGCGCTCGCGATCGCGTGGTCGAGCTACCTCTCGCTCTGCGTCGTGGGCGACGTCTTCCTGTCCTACCAGTGGGACGCGCTCCTGCTCGAGACGCTCGCCGTCGCGGCGTTCGCGACCGCGCGCGACGCGCGCCTCGCCCGGCTCGGCATCTGGCTGCCCCGCGCGCTGCTCGTGAAGCTCATGGCGATGTCGGGCCTCGTGAAGTGGCTCTCGGGCGATCCCGCGTGGCGCGACGGGACGGCCCTCACCTATCACTGGTGGACGCAGCCGCTTCCGACCTGGACGAGCGTTCTCGCGGCCCGGGCGGGGCCCGTCGCCGATGCCTTCTCGACCTACGCGACGCTCGCGATCGAGCTCGCCGCTCCCGTCGCGGCGCTCGGGCCTCGCCCGCTCCGCCTCGGCGCCTGTGCCGCCCTCGCGCTGCTGCAGCTCGTGATCGCCGCGACGGGGAACTACGGGTTCTTCAACCTGCTCGCCCTGGCGCTCTGCCTGACGCTCCTCGACGACGACGCCCTGCGCGCCCTCGTCCCGCGGACGCTGCGCGCGCGGATCGCGACCTCGCGCGCGCCGAGCGCTCCCGCCCCGCCGGCGCGTCTCGCGGCCTTCGCGCTGGCCGGCGCCTTCGTGCTCTCGCTCTCGCTCCTGGCGGGGCTCGCACAGATCGCGCCGCCGATCGCGGAGTCGAAGACGGCCGACGTGCTGCTCGGCGCGCTGGCCCCGCTCCGCACCTTCAACGGCTACGGCCTCTTCGCCGTGATGACGAAGCAGCGCGACGAGATCCTCGTCGAGGGCACGGCGGACGGGCGGACCTGGCGGCCCTACGCCTTCCGGTGGAAGCCCGGGGCCCTCGACCGGAGGCCCCGCTTCGCGACGCCGCACCTCCCGCGCCTCGACTGGCAGATGTGGTTCGCGGCGCTCGGCTCGTGCGCGCGCGAGCGCTGGCTCCACGCCTTCCTCGCGCGGCTCCTCGAGGGGTCGCCGGAGGTGACGGCGCTCCTCGCGACGAACCCCTTTCCCGACGCCCCGCCGCGCGCGCTGCGGACGACGATCGCCTCGTATCGCTTCGCGCCGCCGGGCACGCCCGACTGGTGGGTGCGCGGCGAGCCCAGGCCGTACTGCCCGACGGTCCGCCTCGAGGGGGGACGCCTCGCGGTCGACGCGCCGGAGTGACGGCCGGCGGCCTCAGCGCGCGTCCGTCGCCTCGATCCAGCGCTCGACGACCTCGTCGAGCAGGGTGAGCGGCAGCGCTCCCTGCCCGAGCACCACGTCGTGGAAGGCGCGCAGGTCGAAGCGGTCGCCAAGGCGCTCCTTGGCCCGCGCGCGCAGCTTCAGGATCTCGAGCTCGCCGATCTTGTACGCGCAGGCCTGGCCCGGGCTCACGATGTAGCGCTCCACCTCGGCCACGACGTCGGTCTCGGGCATGCCCGTGGCGGCGCGCATGTAGTCGATCGCCTGCTCGCGCGTCCAGCGCTTCGCGTGGATCCCGGTGTCGACCACGAGGCGCACCGCGCGGAAGTTCTCGGCGATGAGCGCGCCGAGCCGGTCCCATGACGTCGGATGGAACCCCTGCTCGAGGGCGAGGCGCTCGGCGTACAGCGCCCAGCCCTCGACGTACGCGGTGAACGGGATCACGCGACGGAAGAACGGCAGCCCCGGCAGCTCGAAGGAGAGCGCCACCTGGAGGTGATGGCCCGGGATCGCCTCGTGGTAGGCGAGCGTGCGCATCCCGAACTTCGGCACCTCGCGCACCGAGCGCAGGTTCACGAAGAACGTGCCGGGCCGCGAGCCGTCGAAGGACGGCGGGTGGTAGTAGGCGCCGGCCGAGCCCGCCTCCTTGAACGGCGGCACGCGCTCCACCACCACCGGCGCCTTCGGCAGCCGGCCGAAGAGCGCCGGGAGACGCGCCCGCGTGTCGTCGATGATCGCGGCGTAGTCCGCGAGGATCGCGTCGCGCCCCGCCTCGTCGTCGGGGTAGAGGAAGCGCGGATCGGCGTCCAGGCGCTGCAGCGTCGCGCCGAGGTCCCGGGCGTCGATCCCCTCCCGCGCGAGCAGGGCCCGCATCTCGCCGGAGAGACGCGCCACCTCGCGCAGCCCCGTCTCGTGGACCTCGTCCGGCGTCAGGTCCGTCGTGGTGTGGAAGCGAAGCGCGTAGCGGTAGTAGGCGTCGCCGTCCGGGAGCTTCCAGACGCCGTCGTCGTCGGTCGCGCTGCGCTCCTGCGCGGCGAGGAGCGCGTCGAGTCGTGCGTATCCCGGGTAGACGCTCCGCTCCATCTGCTGGACGGCGGCCGCGACCAGGGCCTCACGGCGCGCGGGGTCGACCTCGGGCAGCGCCGCGAGCCCGTCACGCAGATGCGACACCAGCGGGTGCTCCGCGGGCGGCGGAGCCACGAGCTCGGCGATCTGCTGGCGCGACGCCGCGATCACGAAGCGCGGCGGCACGATCCCGCGTGCTTCGCGGAAGCGCACGCGCTCGCCGATCTGGTCGAGGGCGACGCCGAAGCCCGCGAGGCGGCGGACGTAGTTCCGGGCGTCGCGCTCCGAGAGAATCGGGTGGAAGTTCAGGAGGAAGTCCGGGAGCTGGCTCTGCAGGCCGTCGAGCTGCTCGACCGGGTAGCCGTGGTAGGCAAAGCGCTCGCCCTGCGCGAGCGCCTCGAGGTACCACGCGAGCACGTCCGCCGAGAGCCGCTGGCCTTCGTCGAGGGAGCTCCGGTCGTAGCGTGCGAGCGTCTCCAGCGTGCGTCGCGCCTGGCGCCGGTCGCGGTCCTCCTGGGCGACCGAGAAGTCCTCGAGCTCGCCCGAGTACCAGTCGAGCCCGTAGGGCTCGAGCACGCGCGCGTAGGACAGGGCCATGGGATGCGGCAGCACGGCCTCGACCAGCGCACGCAGGAAGAAGTGGTCGATCGACCAGGGGGTGCCCCAGAGCGTCGGCACCAGGAAGACCGCGGCGGGGACGGCGAGGAGCGCGAGGAAGAGGAGGACGCGGCGGCGCACGGGCTCGAGTGTACGCGGGAGGGCGCGTCTTTCGGCACGGCGGCGCAGGCCCGGGGCGACGCCAAGGGAGCCTCGGGCCGCCCGGGCCGGCGCCCTCCGCGGCCGCGCCCGGAACGGCCTCTCGGGGCGTCTTGCGATTTCTGGACCGCCGTCTATTTTCCGGCCCGTGCCTGCCCCCTCCCCCGCCCACGCTCCCGCTCCCGCTCCCGTCTCGACCGAGGCGTCGCCCGCCCGCCCGCTCCGCAAGAAGGAGCGCACGCGGCGCGAGGTCTACACCGCCGCGCTGGCGCTGTTCGCGAAGCGCGGCTTCGAGAGCGCCACGGTGGAGCAGATCTGCGACGCCGCGGGCATCGCCCGCGCCACGTTCTTCACCCACTTCCCCTCGAAGTCGGCCCTGCTCTTCGAGTTCCATCGCGGGATCGCGCGCGAGCTCGCGGCGCAGCTCTCCGGGCCGCGGCGGAGCGCGCCCGAGGAGTTCCGTCGCATGGTCGACCTGTTCGCCGCGCGCTGGCTGCCGCACGCCGAGGTGATGAGCGCCATGCTGCGCGAGTTCCTCGCGACGCCCGCCCTCGTGCGTGCGGCCGATGCGGAGGCCGCCGACCTGCGCGCGCTGATCGAGGACGTGGTGCGCCACGGACAGGCGCGCGGCGAGTTCTCGCGCGCCGTCTCGCCGCGCCTCGCGAGCACGATCTTCCTCGCGACCTCCGCTGCGATCCTCTCGGGCCACGTCTTCGCCGAAGGCGAGTTCACGGCCGAGGAGGTGCGCGAGCAGTTCCTGGCCGCCCTGCTGCACGGCCTCGGGGCGCGGCCCGACGCGCCCGCGGGCCGGGCCCGATCCGCGCGCCCGACCGTTGCCCCCGCTTCCACCCACAGGAGTCAGCGACGATGAGCCCCCTGCCCCCGCGCCTGCGCTTCGGGATCTTCCTCGCGCCGTTCCACCCGATCGACGAGAACCCGACGGCCGCGCTGCGACGCGACTTCGAGCTCGTGGAGTGGCTCGACCAGCTCGGCTACGACGAGGCCTGGATCGGCGAGCACCACTCCGGCGGCTACGAGATCATCGCCTCACCGGAGCTCTTCATCGCCGCCGCCGCCGAGCGCACGAAGCACATCAAGCTCGGCACCGGCGTCTCGTCGCTCCCGTACCACCACCCGCTGATGCTCGCCGACCGCATCATGCAGCTCGACCACCAGACCCAGGGGCGCGTGATGTTCGGCGTCGGTCCCGGCGCGCTGCCGAGCGACGCCTTCATGATGGGCATCGACGTGGCAAAGCAGCGCGACCGGATGGACGAGGCGATCGGCGTGCTCGTGCCGCTGCTCCGCGGCGAGACGGTCACCCACAAGACCGACTGGTTCGAGCTCAAGGAGGCTCGGCTCCAGCTCCTGCCCTACACGCGCCCTCACGTCGAGTTCTGCGTGGCCTCCCAGGTCTCGCCCGCCGGCGCGCGCGCCGCCGGAAAGCACGGCCTCGGCCTGCTCTCGATCGGCGCCACCACCACGGGCGGCTTCAACGCGCTCGCTACGAACTGGCAGATCTGCGAGGACCGCGCCGCCGAGTTCGGCCAGAGCGTCGATCGCAACGCCTGGCGCCTCGTGGCGCCGATGCACGTCGCCGAGACGAAGGAGAAGGCGCGCGAGAACGTCCGCTTCGGGCTCGCGAAGTGGCTGCTCTACTTCCAGGAGGTGGCGGCCCTCCCGCTCGCGCCGCCTGGCAACGTCGACGACGCGATCGATGCCCTCGTCGCTTCCGGCCTCGCGGTGATCGGCGATCCCGACGACGCGATCGCGCAGCTCGAGCGCCTCGAGAAGCAGAGCGGCGGCTACGGCTGCTTCCTGCAGATGGCGCACAACTGGGCGGACTTCGCGCAGACCAAGCGGAGCTACGAGCTCGTCGCGCGCTACGTGATGCCGCGCTTCCAGACGAGCAATCGCGGGCGCGAGGCCAGCATGGACTGGGCGTCGAAGAACCGGCCCACGTTCATGGGCGCGGTCGGCGCGGCGATCATGAGCGAGATGCAGAAGCACGCCCAGGAGCAGCAGGCCAAGGCGAAGAAGCCGAGCGCCGCCTGAGGACGGACGGAGACCGCAAGATGCCGCAGCAGAAGCACGTGGTCGTGATCGGAGGCAGCGTCGCGGGGCTCGCCACGGCGCTCGCCCTGGGGCCCCGACATCGCGTGACGGTCCTCGAGCGAGATGCGACCCCGCTTCCGCCGACGGCGCTCGAGGCGTTCGAGAAGTGGAACCGGCGGGGCTCTCCTCAGGTCCGACACTCCCACGCGTTCCTCGCGCGGCTCGTGAAGATCGTGCGCGAGCGCGTGCCGGGCCTGCTCGACTTCGCGCTCGCGAACGGCGCGGAGCTCCTGCGCTTCGAGGACATGACGCGGGCCGTGATGCCGAACGCCGAGTACCTGCCGGAGGACGACGAGATCACGATGCTCGCCTGCCGGCGGCTCACCTTCGAGTGGATCCTCCGGCACTTCGTGATGGACCGCGGCTTCGCGCGGTTCCGGGACGGGGTCGAGGTCGTGGGCCTCGTGGGCTCGCCGGGCTCGGGCGGGTCGCCGGATCGCGTGACGGGCGTGCGCGTGCGCGGGCCCGGCGGCGACGAGGCGCTCGAGGCCGACCTCGTGGTCGACGCCAGCGGCCGGCGCTCGCCGCTCGCCGGCTGGCTCGGCGCGCTCGGCGCCGAGCCGTGGCCCGAGGAGTCGGAGCCCTGCGGCATCTTCTACAGCTCGCGCTTCTACCGCCTGCGAGACGGCGTCGCGCCGCCCTTCACCGCGGGCTTCCAGGGCGCGGACCTCGGCTACGTGAAGTGCGGCGTCTTCCCGGGCGACGGGCGCATCTTCTCGATCACCCTCGCGGCGAACCCCGAGGACGAGAGCCTCGCGGCGCTGCAGCACGAGGAGGCCTTCGACCGCACCGTCGCAGCCCTCACGGCGACACGGTCCTGGGTCGACCCCGCGGTGTCGGAGCCGATCTCGCGGATCCACGGCATGGCCGACCTGCGCAACACGCGACGCTTCCCGCTGCGAGACGGCGAGCCGCGGACGCTCGGCCTCGTCGCCGTGGGCGACGCGCTGATCCACTCGAATCCGCTGAACGGACGCGGCTGCGCCCTCGCCTTCGTCGGCGCCTTCGAGCTGGCCGACGCGCTCGCGGCGGACCCTGCCGACCCCCGCGCGCTCGCGCTCGACTACGCGGCGCGCGTCGAGCGCGAGGTCGTCCCCTGGTACGAGATGACCCGCGTGCAGGACCGCGACGCGATCGAGGTGGGCGAGGCGCAGCGGCGCGGCGAGGATCCGTTCCGCGTGACCCGCGCCGACGGCACGAACGACCCGAAGGCCTACATGCGCTCGTTGATCCGCGAGGGCCTGGTGCCCGCGCTGGCGGAGGACATCGTGATCGCGCGCGCCTTCATGCGCGTGGGCAACATGCTCGACGAGCCGTCGAACGTGATGGCCCGCCCCGAGATCCTGCAGCGCGTGCTCGCCTCCCACGCGCGCCGCCACGAGCGCGATCCCCTGGTCCACGGGCCCGGGCGCCGCGAGCTGATCGAGCTCCTGCAGCGCGCGGCCTGACGCCGCGGCGCGGATCTAGGGCCCGGCGGGCGCCCGCTCGAGCGTCGACAGGTCGGACTGCGCCCGCGCCGCACCGACGATCGCGAGCGATGGCTGGACGTCGGCGGCAGCGGCGACCCCGTCCAACGACACGTACGTCGTCGTCCCCGCCGCGAGATCGAGCGCGAGGGGCGGAGTGGGCATCTGCGCGCCGAAGGCCGCGTACGACGCGACGGGCGGCAGGCTGAGCTCGTGGGGCCCCGCCGCCGCCTCGAGCCAGAGGAAGGTGCCCTCCGGAAGCGAGCCTGCGCCGCGGCCGTCGAGCGCGATCTCGGGATGGAACCCCTCGGCCGCGGTGTAGAGCGTGCGATAGACGACGAGGCGCGCGCGGCCCGGGGCGAGCGGGGCCGCGGCTGCGAGCACCTCGGGGTAGGCCGGGCCGTTTCCCGCCCCGCCCGCGCAGGCGAGGGCGACCGCGAGGAGCGAGACGGCGAGGAGCGACGATCGACGGCGCATCCCGCGCCGCTCAGCCCACGAAGCGACGGAGCGGCGTGCTCCACAGGAAGCGCATGAACTTCTGCATGCCCGCATCCTTCGCCGCGCTGTAGGGGAAGTGGCTCGCGGTCTGGCGGCCGCCCAGGCGGTCGACGAGGACGGCCTGCACGTGGCAGTAGGAGAGCAGCGCGTCGGGGCCGTGCACGTAGCCGACGCCGCTCTCCTTCCGCCCGCCGAAGGGCGCTTCCGGCGCGCCGTAGGTCATCGTCATGTCGTTCACGCACACGCTGCCCGAGTCGATGCGCGTGGCGAGCGCCACGCCCTTCGTGGCGTCGCGCGTCCACACGGTCGCGCCGAGTCCGTAGCGGCAGTCGTTCGCCAGGCGCAGTGCCTCTTCCTCGTCGCGCACGCGCACGATCGGGAGCACGGGGCCGAAGGTCTCCTCGCGCAGGATCGCCATGTCGTGCGTGACGTCGACCAGCACCGTCGGCTCGAAGTAGAGCCCCTCCAGCGCCGGATTGCGGCGGCCGCCGATCAGCACCTTGGCGCCCTTCGCGATCGCGTCGGCCACGTGCTGCTCCACGATCTCGAGCTGGCGCGGCCAGATCATGGGGCCGATCTCGAACTCGCCGCCGCTGCCCTGGCGCAGCGTCCGGGTGCGCTCGACCACGCGCCGCACGAACTCGTCGTAGACGGCGTCGACGACGTACACGCGCTCGGTGCTGAAGCACACCTGGCCCGCGTTGAAGAAGGCGCCGGCGAGGGCGCCGCCCGCGGCGCGGTCGAGATCGGCGTCGGCGCAGACGATCATCGGGTCCTTCCCGCCGAGCTCGAGGGTGCACGGCACGAGGCGCCGCGCGCAGGCCTCGCCGACCTTCCGACCCGTTCCGACGCTCCCCGTGAAGCTCACCTTGTCGACGCCCGACTCGACGAGCGCCGCGCCCGTCTCGCCGTCGCCGAGGAGCACGTGCAGGAGCCCTTCCGGAAGCCCCGCCTCGGCGAAGAGCTTCGCCACGAGCTCGCCGGAGCGCGGCGTGACCTCGCTCGGCTTGAGCAGCACGGCGTTGCCGGCGACCAGCGCCTGGAGCGTGGGATTCACGGACAGGATGAAGGGGCCGTTCCACGGGCTGATCACGCCGATCACGCCGAGGGGCCGCGGCACGAGGTGGAGCTTCTTCGCGAGGGCGAGCACGCCGTGCAGCCGCTGGGTGCGCGGCCGGAGCATGCGCTCGGCGCGCTTGGCGAAGTGCGCGAGCGCGTCGCAGGCCGCGAAGATCTCGATCATCAGCGCGTCCGTGCGAGGCTTGCCGGACTCGCGCTGGATCACCGCCACGTACTCGTCCATGCGTGCGAGGAGCACGTCGAGCGCGCGCCACAGCACCTGCGCCCGCTCCGCGACGGGCCGGGCAGCCCATGCCGGCTGCGCCTTCCGCGCCGCCTCCAGGGCGGCGACCACGTCCGCCGCCGTGGCGACCTCGATCTCGTCGATCGGCTCGAGGGTGGCCGGGCTCGCGAGGCGCAGGCGACGGCGCGCGCCCGGCGCGAGCTCGCCGGGAGACACGGGGGTCACGATCGCCATGGGCACCTCCCGCCGCGGGGCCGCGGCTCGAGAAATCTGAAACATGTTATAAATCCGGGGAGCTCGGCGCCACGAGGCCGGGCTCGAAGCGGACGGAGGCCCACGGAATGACGGACGCGAGCCCTCCCTACACGATCCAGGGACGCCCGGTGAGCCTCCCCTGCGAGGTGCGCGACGCCGCGTCGGGCGCGGCGACCTACCTCGTCGATGCGGCCGCGGCCCGGCGCTGGCTCCCGGATCCCTCCCTCGACGTGACCGAGCTCCTGCCCGGCCGCGCGCTGCTCTCGATCGCGTGCATCGACTACCGCGAGAACGACCTCGGCGACTACGCCGAGATCTCCCTCGCCCTGTTCGTCCGCGAGCGGCGTGCGCCGCGCGGCCTCCCCTACCTGGGCACGCTCGTCGACCTCGCGCGCTCGCGCATCGCCACCTACATCCATCGTCTGCCGGTGACGCAATCCTTCACGTGCGAGGCCGGCCGTGCGATCTGGGGCTTTCCGAAGACCGTCGACGAGATCCGATGGGACTTCGGCGAGACCCGCGCCCGCTGCGCGTGGCGCAAGGACGGTCATCAGGTGCTCACGATGACGCTTCCGCGCGGCGGCACGAGGACTCTCCCCGACACGACGATGCAGACCTACACGATGCGCGACGGCGCGCTCCACGTGACGCCCTTCGTCTCCGGCGCGACGGGCTTCGGCGTGCGCCTCGGCGGCGCGAGCCTCGCGCTCGGGGACCACCCGATCGCCGACGAGCTGCGCGCCCTCCGCCTGCCGAAGCGGCCGCTCATGACGACCTGGATGGAGCACATGCACGGCCGCTTCGAGGCGCCGCGCAAGCTCTAGCCGCGCCGTCGGAAGCGAGGCGAGACGCTCCGCGCTTCACCGGTATTTCTCGTTTGCCGGCCTCGCGCGGGCAGGTAGAGTCGACGAGACCGGTCGAGTCGGTGAACGGGCCTTCCCACTCGGGTCCTGCACCGACTTCGGCTCCCTTTCTTCCGTGCGGTCCGCCAGCGCTTCGGGCGAGGCGTTCGTGGTGGTCACGGCGGGGGCACGATGTCGGGTGCGCGCTCCGTCTCCTCCATCTCTCGCTCGAGCGGAGCGAGGCTCCCCGGCCTCCTGGCCTCCTTCGTCCTCTCGGTGCTCTTCGGGCTCTGGCTCGGTGACGCGGTGGCGGTCCGCTGGCTCGGAGACTCTGCAGGCCTCGCGGCCGTGCTGCTCCGAGGCTCGACGGTGGTGGTCGCCGTCCTCGCGGGTTCGGCCGTCGCGCTGCGGCTCGCACGCCCCGACGCCCGCGAGGCGCCCGCCGCCGTGGAAGGCTCTGCAGCGGGCCTCGACGCGACCGGCACGCGCGTCCTCAGCGAGTTCATCCTCGCCAACGCGGCCGATGGCGTCGTCGTCTGGGACGCGCGCGGCCGCATCACCTACGCGAGCCCCTCGGCCGAGCGCCTGTTCGGACGTCGCGCCGACGACCTCGTGGGCGAGCCGCTCTCGCGCCTCGTGGGCGGGAACGAGCCCGGCCCCACCGCCCTCGCGGCCGGGCTCCGCGCGGGGGCGATCCTCGAGCTCGAGGGCGTGCGGCGCGACGGCTCGCGCTTCCCCCTCGAGCTCGTGGCCACACCCGCGAGCTCCGGAGGCGCAGAGGCCCACATCGGGGTCTTCCGCGACGTGAGCGAGCGCGTCCGCGCCGAGCATGCGATCCGGCGCTCGGAATCGGTGCGGGACCTGATCGACCACGTCGAGGAGGCGGTCGTCGTCCACCGCAGCGGCCGCATCCTCTACGCGAACCGCGCGGCGAGCGAGCTCTTGGGCTACGGCAAGCCCGAGGAGCTCGTCGGCGCCTCGATCCTCGAGCACGTCGTGCCCGACGAGCGGCCGCTCGTCGTCGCCCGCATGAACGAGCTGCAGCGCACGCAGCGCCCGCTTCCGCCGGTCGAGGAGCACGTGCACCGCCTCGACGGGAGCATCGCGAGCCTCGAGGTGACGGGCGTGCCGATCGTGTTCGACGGCGAGCCGGCGAGCGTGAAGCTGGCGCGCGATCTCGGCCAGCAGCGCGCCCTCCTCTCGCGCGTCGCGCTCGCGGACCGCCTGACCTCCGTCGGCACCCTCGCCGCCGGCGTCGCCCACGGCATCAACAATCCGCTCACGTACGTGATCGCGAACCTCGCCTACTCCCTCGACGAGATCGACGCGCTCGCGCCGGAGGCGGTGCGGCACGCGGTGCAGCTCGGCGAGGTACGTCACGCCCTCGACCAGGCCCGAGAGGGAGCGGAGCGCATCCGCGATCTCGTACGCGACCTCGCCACCTTCGCGGGTCGCGAGGTGACGGAGCGGGTGCCCGTCGATCTCCCGTCGGTCCTCGAGTCGGCGCTGCAGCTCGCGTCGAACGAGATCCGGCACCGGGCCCACGTGGTCCGTGACTTCGCGCGCGTGCCCCAGGTCGCGGGCGACGCCGCGCACCTCGCGCACGCCTTCCTGAACCTCCTGCTGAACGCCGCCGAGGCGATCCCCGAAGGCGACGCCGAGAACGCCGCGATCCACGTCTCGACCCAGACCGACGAGCGCGGCCGCGCGGTGGTCGAGATCCGCGACTCGGGCTGCGGCATCCCGCCCGAGCGCCAGGCCCGCGTGTTCGAGCCCTTCTTCACGACGAAGCCCGTCGGCACCGGCACCGGCCTCGGGCTCTCGATCGCGCGCGGGATCGTGACGTCCCTCGGCGGCTCGATCGCCCTCGAGAGCGCGGTCGGAAGCGGCACGCGGGTGCGGGTCGCGCTGCCGCCGGCGGCGGTCGAAGCATCCCCCTCGGCGGACGCCGCCGCGGACACGCGCGAAGCGCCCGCCGCGCGGGCGCGGCTCCTCGTCGTCGACGACGAGCCCGCGGTCCGCTCCCTCCTGCGACGGCTCCTGCGCAAGGACTTCGAGATCGAGGAGGCGTCGGGCGGGCTCGAGGCGCTGCAACGGATCCGTGACGGCGAGCGCTTCGACGCGATCCTGTGCGACCTCCTGATGCCGCGCATGACGGGGATGGATCTCTACGAGCAGCTCGCCGGAAGCGACCGCGAGCTCGCACGCCGCATGATCTTCCTGACGGGCGGCGCCTTCACGCCTCGGGCGCGCGCATTCCTCGCGCAGGTGCCGAACCCGCGCCTCGAGAAGCCGATGCGGCGCGACGATCTGCGCTCGGTCCTCGACGCGTTGCTCCGGCGCTAGACGTCACGCCGCGCGCTCGAGGCGCAAGCTCACGGGTCCCGCGACGCCGCGCGTGTCCCATTCGAGACGCTGCACGCGGGCGTCGTGCCTCACGATCCCGGCGCTCACGACGACGCGCGGAGCCGCGCCGTAGTGGAGCCGCGGCACATGGACCAGGGTCGGAGCGCGCTGCGCGGCGTCGCTCTCGAGCTCGAGCTCGAACCTCCCCGTGACGAGATCGAACGCCATGCGCAGCGGCTGGCCGGCGAAGCGCATCCCGTAGGGCCGGACGAACGCGCGCGTCGCGCGGCCGCCGGAGTCGAGGTCGGTCGGATCGCGCACGTCGTCGGGGGAGAAGATCGAGAGGTCTTCCCGGTTCCAGCCGTCGCCGTGGGCGTGGCTGTTGTCGGCGGTGTAGTTCCACTGGGTGGAGGAGAGGAACGTCTCGTCGAGGGCGCGATACGTGGCGTCGAGCACGAGCTCGTGCTTCCGGTAGTCCCCGCTGCGATACGCCTCGCCGGCGTTCATCTCGTAGGGGATCCCGAGCTCGCCGACCAGCACGGGCAGGTTGCCCATCATCGACTGCGACAGGCGCTTCAGCCCGCCGAGCTGCTTCGTGTAGGCCTGCGCGAGCTCGGCGAGGCCGCTCACGCGGCCGCCGATCACCGGGTGGTCGTCCGGATCGAAGCGCCGGCCGCCCAGCAGGAAGACGTCGTACCAGTGCCGCGCGTCGACGACGAGGGGGTCCGGGTCCTCCCAGGGCGCCTCGAGCACGCCCGGCACGCCTTCGAGGAAGAGGATGCAGTCGGGGTGGACGCGGCGGAGCGCGGCGCGGATGCGCCGCAGGAACGGCACCAGGAAGTCGCTCCAGGCCGTGACCGGACGACCGCCGACCTGCAGGAAGTGGTCGCGCCGCGCGAGCGCCGGGCGGCCCTCGGCGTCGAGGTCCCACACGCCGAGGCGTCGCCAGGGGCAGCCCCTGCGCCAGATCGAGACGCCCTTCGGATTGAGGAGGCGCCCGTTCGTACAGCGCACGGCGTGACCGTCCGCCGCCGCCAGGTGCTCGAGGGCGGAGCAGGCCGGCGGGCCCTCGCCCATGAAGCGCCCGTCGCGACGGAGGTCGTCGCCGCGTCCCACGTAGCCCGGAAGCGGCTCGTTGAACGAGTCGTAGCCCAGGACGTGGTCGAACTCGGCGACGCGCTCCGCGAGCGCGCACAACGCGCCGACGTAACGCGACTGCAGGCGCTCCTGCGCCCCCGCGAGCTCCGGGCAGAACGCGTCGCCCGCGAGCAGGAGGGTCCACATCGTCGCGCAGGGCACGCGCTGCGAGTTCGAGGGCCAGTCGAGGGCGTCGAGCTCCACGGCCTCCGCGTCGACGAAGCGCTCGGGCAGGAGCCCCGCCTCCTCGAAGCACCAGAACGGCGCGCCGTCGCCGCCCGTGAAGCGGCTCCAGACGTCGTGGTGCGGATCGACGAAGACCAGGAGGCCACGCTCGCCGGCCTTGCGCACGACCTCGCGGAAGTAGTCGAGGTAGGCCTCGTCGTAGACCCCCGGCCCGGCGTGCTCGATCGCCTCCCAGGTCGTGAGCAGCCGGAGCACGCCGAAGCCCCAGCCCGCGATCCGATCGAGGTGGCGGTCGGCCTCCTCGAGGGGGAACGGCCGGCCGACGAAGCTCACGTCGCGCCAGCCGCGGAAGTCGACGCCTCGATGCGTCGCGCCGTCGGGGCGGAACGGAACCTTGCTGCTCCCGCCGAGGTTCACGCCCCGCAGGAGCGCGCGACGTCCCTCGCGGTCGACGAGCCAGCCGCCTCGGGTCGTGAAGCCATGGGGCATCCTGTCCTCCTCGCGGGTCGCGGCATCATCGCATGGGAGACGTGCCCGCGAGACGGGGCATCCGGCCGTACGAAGAATTCGCCTTCTCGCGCCCGGGCCCGGAGATAGGCTCGTGTACGGGCAAGCCCGCCCACCCAGAGGAGAAGGTCAGGATGTCGCGCGCAACCCGCATCGTCCTCGCGGTGCTCGCGCTCGGCCTCGGCACGGTCGCGACCGTCGGCTGGACCACGGTCGCGCACGCCCAGGTCGGCGAGCAGACCGGCTCGACCAGCACGGCCCTCACCGGGAAGATCACGGCGCTCGACGCGAAGGCCCACTCCATCACCGTGGTCGGTGCGAACGGCGAGGGCGGGAAGATGGCGGTCGATCCGAAGGCGACGATCAAGGACAACAGCAAGAAGCAGATCGCGCTCGGCGATCTCAAGGTGGGCTGGCGGGTCGAGGCGAGCGTCGATACGCGGCCGAGCGGGCCCGTCGTGACCTACATCGAGGTGGTCGAAGTGCCGTAGCGCGCCCCTCGCGCGCTCGGCGTCGTCTCAGGCGGCCAGCCCGGGCACCTTCTTCGCGAGTGTCTCGCCGATCTCGGCCGGCGAGCGCGACACCGAGACGCCCGCCCGCTCGAGGGCGGCCATCTTGTCCGACGCGCGGCCCTTTCCACCGGCGATGATCGCGCCGGCGTGCCCCATCCGCTTGCCTGGCGGCGCGTTCTGCCCCGCGATGAAGGCGACGACGGGCTTCGTCATCTTCGCGCGGATGAACTCCGCGGCCGTCTCCTCCGCCGACCCGCCGATCTCGCCGATCATCACCACGGCCTTCGTCTCGGGATCGGCCTCGAACAGCGCGAGGGCGTCGACGAAGCTCGTGCCGATCACGGGGTCGCCGCCGATCCCGACGCAGCTCGACTGGCCGATGCCCAGGCGCGAGAGCTGGTCGACGGCCTCGTAGGTGAGCGTGCCCGAGCGCGACACCACGCCGACCGGTCCGGGCCGCGTGATCTGCGCCGGCATGATGCCGATGCGACACTGGTTCGGCGTCACGACGCCGGGACAGTTCGGGCCGAGGAGTCGCGTCTTCGAGCCGCGCATCGCCGCCTTCGCCCGCGCCATGTCGACGATCGGGATGCCCTCGGTGATGCAGACCGCGAGGTCGAGCTCGGCGTCGGCCGCCTCGAGGATCGCGTCCGCCGCGCCCGGCGGCGGCACGAAGATCACGCTCGCGTTCGCGCCGGTCGCGGCCTTGGCCTCGCGCACGGTGTCGAACAGCGGAAGGCCGTCGAGCTTCGTGCCGCCCTTGCCCGGCGCCACCCCAGCCACGACGCGCGTGCCGTAGTCGAGCGAGAGCTTCGCGTGGTAGAGACCCATCTTGCCCACGCCCTGGACCAGCAGACGGGTGTTCGAATCGCAGAGGATCGCCATGGGTCTCCCTACGCTCGACCGTGCTGCGCGCGCGCGGCGGCGACCGCCTTCTCGGCGGCCTCGCGCAGGGTCTCGGCCGGGGTGATGTCGAGGCCCGACGACGCGAGGATCTCGCGGCCCTGGGCCGCGTTCGTGCCCTGGAGCCGAACGACGAGCGGCACCTTCACGCCGAGCTCGCCCGCCGCGGCGACGACGCCCTCGGCGATCAGGTCGCAGCGCACGATGCCGCCGAAGATGTTCACGAGGATCGTCTTCACGTTCGCGTCCCGCAGGATCAGCTTGAAGGCCTCCTTGACCTTCTCCTTGTCGGCGCCGCCGCCCGCGTCGAGGAAGTTCGCCGGCTTCCCGCCGCAGACCTGGATCATGTCGAGCGTCGCCATGGCGAGGCCGGCGCCGTTCACCATGCAGCCGATGTCACCGTCGAGGCCGACGTAGGCGAGGTCGATCTCCTTCGCCTCGCGCTCCCGGGGGTCTTCCTCCTCCGGGTCGCGCAGGTCGCGCACGTCCGGCTGCCGGTAGAGCGCGTTGTCGTCGAAGTTGAGCTTCGCGTCGAGGGCGAGGAGATCGCCCTGCTGCGTCACCACGAGCGGGTTGATCTCGACGAGCGAGGCGTCCTTCTCCACGAACAGCCGGTAGAGGCCGCCGAGGAAGGCCTCGAGCTTCTTCACCTGCGCGGCGTCGAGCCCGAGCCAGAAGCCGATGCGCCGCGACTGGTAGGGCTGCAGCCCGACGTTCGGGTCCACGTGCACCGTGAGGATCTTCCCGGGCGAGCGCTCGGCGACCTCCTCGATCTCCATGCCGCCCTCGGTCGAGGCGATCACCGCGAACTTCTCGACGGCGCGGTCGAGCAGGATCGCGAGATAGAGCTCGCGCGCGATGTCGGAGCCCGCCTCGACGTAGACCTTGTGCACCACCTTGCCCTCGGGGCCCGTCTGGTGCGAGCGCAGGGTCATCCCGAGGATCTCGCTCGCGACGGTCTTCGCCTCGGCGGGCGACCTCGCGAGCTTGATCCCGCCCGCCTTGCCGCGCCCGCCCGCGTGCACCTGCGCCTTCACCACCACCACGTCGCTGTCGAGCGTGCGCGCCGCGCTCTCGGCCTCGGCCGGCGTCGTCGCGAGACGACCCTCGGGCACCGCGACCCCGAATCGGCGCAAGAGCGCCTTCGCCTGATACTCGTGGACGTTCATGGCTCTCTCTTTCGGGCTCGCGGGGCTAGAGCTTGATCTCGGCGACGAGCTTGCGCACGTGGTCGAGGGAGGCGTCGAAGAGCTTGCGCTCCTCGGCGTCGAGGGCGATCTCGAGCACCTTCTCGACGCCCCCGGCCCCGAGCACGCACGGCACGCCGACGTACAGGCCCGAGACGCCGTACTCGCCCTCGAGGAAGCACGCGCAGGCCAGGACCCGCTTCTTGTCGAGCAGGATCGCCTCGGCCATCTCGATCGCGGAGAGCGCCGGCGAGACGAAGGCCGAGCCCGTCTTGAGCAGGTTCACGACCTCGCCGCCCGCGTTCTGCGTGCGCTTCGAGATCTCGTCGATCTTCTGCGCCGAGAGCAGCTTCGTGATCGGGATGCCCGCGACGCTCGAGTAGCGCGGGAGGGGCACCATGGTGTCGCCGTGCCCGCCGAGCACGAGGGCCGTCACGTCCTGCACCGACACGCCGAGCTCCCAGGCGACGAAGCTGCGGAAGCGGGTCGAGTCGAGCACGCCGGCCATTCCCACCACGCGGTGCTTCGGGAACCCGGAGATCTGCTTGAAGGTGTAGACCATCGCGTCGAGCGGGTTCGAGATCACGATCACCGTGGCGCTCGGGGCGTGCTGCTTCACGCCCTGGGCCACGCTCTTCATGATCTCGAGGTTCTTCGAGAGCAGGTCGTCGCGCGACATGCCGGGCTTGCGCGCGAGGCCCGCCGTGATGATCACGAGCTCCGCGCCCGCGATGCCCTCGTAGGAGTTCGTGCCCGTGACCTTGCAGTCCGAGCCCGCGAGGGGCGCGCCCTCGGCGATGTCGAGGGCCTTGCCCTGCGGCAGCCCGTCGACCACGTCGAAGAGGATCACGTCGCCGAGCTCGCGGTACGCGATCTGCTCCGCGAGGACGCCGCCGATGTTGCCGGCCCCGATCAGGGCGATCTTTCTCCGAGCCATGGGGGGTGGATCTCCGTCGTTCTAGAGATTCGCGATCAGGGCGTCGCCGAAGCCGCTGCAGGAGACGAGCTTCGCGCCGTCCATCAGGCGATGGAAGTCGTAGGTCACGGTCTTCGCGGCGATCGTCTTCTCCATCGAGCGCTCGATGAGCTGCGCCGCCTCGCTCCAGCCCATGTGCTCGAGCATCATCACACCGGAGAGGATCACGGAGCTCGGGTTCACCTTGTCCTGGTTCGCGTACTTCGGGGCGGTGCCGTGGGTGGCCTCGAAGATGCCGTGGCCCGTCTGGTAGTTGATGTTCGCGCCCGGCGCGATGCCGATGCCTCCGACCTGGGCCGCGAGCGCGTCCGACAGGTAGTCGCCGTTCAGGTTCATGGTGGCGATCACGTCGAACTCGGTCGGGCGCGTCAGCACCTGCTGCAGCGTGATGTCGGCGATCGAGTCCTTCACCAGGAGCTGGCCCGCGGGCGCGCTGCCGTTGCAGTCGTCCCAGCCGATCGCGCGGCCCGCGTACTCCCGCTTCACGAGCTCGTAGCCCCAGTCGCGGAACGCGCCCTCGGTGAACTTCATGATGTTGCCCTTGTGCACGAACGTGAGCGACTTGCGTCCGCGCGCGAGGGCGTAGTCGAGGGCCGCGCGCACGAGGCGCTCGGTGCCCTCCTGGGACACGGGCTTGATGCCGATCCCCGACGTCCCCGGGAAGCGGATCTTCTTCACGCCCATCTCGTTCTGCAGGAACTCGATCACCTTCTTCGCCTCGGGGCTCCCCGCCGGCCACTCGACGCCGGCGTAGATGTCCTCCGTGTTCTCGCGGAAGATCACCATGTCGACGTCTTGCGGGCGCTTCACGGGCGAGGGAACGCCCGGGTACCAGCGCACGGGACGCAGGCAGACGTAGAGATCGAGGATCTGGCGCAGGGCGACGTTCAGGCTGCGGATGCCGCCACCGACGGGCGTCGTGAGCGGCCCCTTGATGCCGACGAGGTACTCGCGGAAGGCGTCGAGCGTGGCGTCGGGCAGCCAGTTGCCGGTCTCCTTGTACGCCTTCTCGCCGGCCAGGACCTCGCGCCAGACGATCTTGCGCTTGCCGCCGTACGCCTTCGCCACCGCCGCGTCGAACACGCGCACCGAGGCGCGCCAGATGTCGGGGCCCGTGCCGTCGCCCTCGATGAACGGGATGATCGGATGGTCGGGAACGACCGGCTCGCCGGCCCCGGTCGCGCGGGTGTGGAAGGTGATCTTCTGTCCCGCGCTCGGCGCGGTGTCCGTCGGGGGGTTCATGATGCGGGCGGTTTTATCCCATCCCCGCGGCGCCTGCCATCAGGGCCGCGGAGCTTCGGCGGGGGCTTCGACGCGGGGAATCGTGAGGCGCTGTCCCGGATAGACGACGGCGGGATCGCGGATCTGGTCCCGGTTCGCGCGGTAGAGATGGGGCCACAGCTTCGCGTCGCCCAGGGTCGCTTGGGCGATCTCGGCGAGCGTCTCGCCCGTGCGCACGACGTGCACGTTCTCGGCGCTCGCGGCCGGCGCCGGAGCGGGAGGGGGCGACGGCGGCGCCTGGGCTCGGGCGGCGCCCGCGGCCACCACCAGGGCGAGCGCCCATGCGATCTGGCTCACCTCGATCCCTCACGTGCGGTCTCGCGCCGTGCCGCGCCCGCCTGCCCGTCCGCGCTCACCCCGAACCCTCGTCGACGACGACCCGCACGTGCAGCTCCTCGAGCTGCTCCCGCTCCACGGCCGACGGCGCGTCCATCAGCAGGTCCTGGCCGCGCTGCGTCTTCGGGAAGGCGATCACGTCGCGCAGGCTGTCGGCCCCGGACAGCAGCATCACGAGCCGGTCGAAGCCGAACGCGAAGCCGCCGTGGGGCGGCGCGCCGGCGTCGAGGGCGTTCAGCATGAAGCCGAAGCGCGCCTCGGCCTCGGCCTTCGAGTAGCCGAGCACGTCGAAGATCCGGCGCTGCACGTCGGAGCGGTGGTTGCGCAGGCTCCCGGAGCCGAGCTCGACACCGTTCAGGATCACGTCGTAGTGGGTGCCGCGCACGCGCTCGGGATCGCTCTCGAGGAGCGGCAGGTCCTCCTCCATCGGCGCCACGAACGGCATGTGCATGTAGACGAGCTTCCCGTCGTCGCCGCGCTCGAACACCGGGAAGCTCGTCACGAGGAGCGGCGCAAAGGCGCGCCCGTCCACGCGGCCGAGCTGGTGGCCGAGGTCGGCGCGCAGCCGCGCGAGGATCGCGTTCGCCTTGGCGAAGGAGTCGGCCGCGAACAGGAGCACCGAGCCGGGACGCGCTCCGGTGCGCTCGCGGATGCCCGCCACCTCGGCCTCGGACAGGAACTTCGCGATCGGCGACTGCCAGCTGCCGTCGTCCTGGACGCGCACCCAGGCGAGGCCCCGCCCACCGAGCTCCTTCTTCACGAACGCCTCGAGGCGGTCCATGTCGCCGCGCGAGAGCTGCCCCGCGTCGTGGATCGGGAGGCACTTCACGATGCCGCCGCCGTCGACGGTCGCACGGAACGCCTTGAGCCCCGTCGCGCGGAACAGGTCGGTCAGGTCGACGAGCTCGAGCGTCACGCGCAGGTCGGGCTTGTCGACACCGAAGCGCGCCATCGCCTCGCCGTAGTCCATGCGCGGGAACGGCCGCGCGAGCTCGATCCCGCCGGCCTCGCGCCAGCAGCGCACGACGATCTCCTCGAGCACGGGCAGCACGTCGTCGACGCCGACGAAGCTCATCTCGAGGTCGATCTGCGTGAACTCGAGCTGGCGGTCGGCGCGCAGATCCTCGTCGCGGAAGCAGCGCGCGATCTGGAAGTAGCGCTCGAAGCCCGAGACCATGAGGAGCTGCTTCATGATCTGCGGCGACTGGGGCAGCGCGTAGAAGGAGCCGGGCTGGAGCCGGCTCGGCACCAGGAAGTCGCGCGCGCCCTCGGGCGTGGCCTTCGCGAGGATCGGCGTCTCGATCTCGAGGAAGCCGTGGTCGGAGAGCGTGCGCCGCACGCTCTGCGCCATCTCGTGGCGGATGCGCAGCGCGCGCTGGAGCGGCGGGCGGCGCAGGTCGTGGATGCGATGGCGCAGGCGCACGGGCTCCTCGGCGCCCGACTCCTCCTCGATCGCGAAGGGCGGCGGCGTCGCCCCGTTCAGGATGCGGAGCTCGCGCGCCGCGACTTCGACCTCGCCCGTCGGAAGCTTCGGGTTCACCGTCTCCGGCGAGCGGCGCTCGACGACGCCGCGCACGAGCGCGACGAACTCGCTCCGCAGCTCCCCGGCGCGCGCGTGCGCCGCCGGGGCCGCCTCGGGCTTGAAGACCACCTGCACCAGGCCTTCGCGATCGCGCAAGTCGACGAACACCACGCCGCCGTGATCGCGGCGCCGATGCACCCAGCCCGCGAGCACGACCTCGCGGCCGACGAGGCTCGCGTCGACGGCGCCACAGACGTGCGTGCGCCGCAGGCTTCCCATGCCGTCGAGCCGGCTCTCGGAGGCACCGGCGCTCGGGGTGGTGGTGACTTCGGGCAAGGAGGGGCTCCGTTCGGGCCGTTTCGGCCGGGGTAGCAGAGGCCCCCCGCGGATACCAGCGTCGGCGCCCGGAGAAGCGGCGGTCGGACGCCCGCTTGGGCGATTCCGGCCAGGCGCTCGGGGCATTGCCCGCTCCGGGCCCGACCTCGGCGGCCGTGGGCCGGACTAGCTCCCCGTCCCGAGCTCCTCCGCCGAGCAGACGCGGTTGCGCCCGTTCGACTTCGCCCGGTACATGGCCTTGTCGGCCATGTCGAGGAGCTGCTCGCGGGTCGTGCCGTGGCGCGGGTGGGTCGCGACGCCGAGGCTGCAGGTGAGGCGCAGCGAGCCGCCCGGGCCGCCGTCGAAGGGCGTCTCCTCCACCGCCCTGCGGATGCGCTCGGCGATGCGGAGCGCCGTCTCGTGGTTCGTGTCGGCGAGCACCACCGTGAACTCGTCCCCGCCGTAGCGCGCGAGCGTATCGACCTGGCGGATGCACTGGAGCACCACCTGCGAGAGCTGCCGCAGCGCGCGGGAGCCGACCAGATGACCGTGTCGATCGTTCACGAGCTTGAAACGGTCGAGGTCGAGGAAGAGCACGGAGAGATCGTTGCCGTAGCGCTCCGCACGATGGATCTCGCGCTCGAGCGCCGCGAGCAGGTAGCGCGCGTTGAACACCTCGGTGCAATCGTCGACGAACGCGCGCTCCTTGGCCCGGTTGTACCGCTCGGCGTTGTGCAGCGCGAGCTCCGCGTGCACGGCGACGATGCGCGCGCGCGCGAGCTCGCCGGAGTCGAAGCCGCGATCGTCCTCCAGCACCCAGACCACGCCGAGCTCGCCGTCCCTGCCCTGGACGGGGACCGCGAGCACGTTGCCGACGCCGATCCCGACGCTGCGCATCGCCTCCTGCAGCGGTCCGGCGCTCGCGACGCCGAGCTCCGTCGTGCTCTCGAGGTCGCACGGCTTCTCGTGGGCGAGGAGCTGGCGGAGCCGGCTCGCCTCGGACTCGGCGAAGCCCCGGAACACCACGCCGTCGGAGCCGGTCTGGGGCACGCGACGGAACAGCGCGAGACCGCGCCAGCGCGAGAGCGTGCGCAGCAGCAGGTCGAGCGCCACGGCGTAGACCTCGCCCGGCTCGAGGCAGGGCGCGAGCGCCCGGCACGCCTCGAGCGTCGCGAGCTCGTCCCGCAGGCGCACGTTCTCCGTCACCACACGGCGTTGGGCGAGGATGCGCTCGACCACGAGCGCGAGCTCCTCGGGCTCGATCGGCTTGCGCAGGTAGTCGGCGGCGCCCATGCGCAGGGCGGAGATCGCGCTGTCGATCGAGGCGTGGGCCGTCACGAGCACGAAGTCGGTGCCGGGGTGCTCCCGCCGGACGCGCGCGAGCAGGTCGATCCCGCTCGGTCCGCCGAGCGAGAGGTCGGAGATCACGACCTGCGCGGGGTCCCGGCGCAGCGCCTCGAGGGCGGCCTCCGCGGAGCTGCAGGCCTCGACGCTCGCCAGCCCGGCCAGGGCGTCGCGCATGATCTCGAGGTCGAAGCGGTTGTCGTCGACGGCCACGACACGGGGCGGACGGACGTCGTCGCGCCCCCCGCCGCCGGGCGTCGGGCGGTCGGGCCTCTCGCGCGTCGGCTCGCGCCTCGGCTCCCGCATCGGGCTCCCCTCCGCGCCGGACGATCGGCCGAACGCCGGAATCGCTTGAGCCCGCGCCCGGGCCTTCCCCGGACGCCGCGCGGAGGCTACCGCGCGGCGGCGGTCGTCACCTCGGGCAGGACCTGCGCCCAGGTCGCGCCGTCGTCACTCGTGCGCAGGACCATGCCGCCCTGGCCGACGATGTAGCCCGTGCTCCGGTCGGGCGAGAAGGCGATGTCCCGCATGAAGGTGAAGATCGGTGGGAAGCCGCCCGAGGGCGTCGTCCACGTGTGCCCCTGGTCGTCGGAGACCTGGATGAAGCCCTTCTCGCCGACGGCGACCGTCCGGCCGGTCTTCGAAGTGGCGACCGAGAACAAGGCCTGCCGCCGCGCCGTGCGCTTGTAGCTCCAGGTCTTGCCGCCGTCCGCGCTCTGCAGGATCAGCCCGCCGAGGGCCGACACGTAGCCGTTCTGCTCGTTCTCGAAGCGCACGGAGAACAGGTAGGGGTTCTGGGCGACGCGCACGAGGATGCCCGGCGCGGCGCCGGTGCGCGCCTCGAGATAGCGCTTCAGGAAGCCGGGATCGCTCTTCTGGAAGTCCTCGTAGTCCCAGGGCGGAGCGCCGCGCATGCGGATCCGGTCGGAGAGGATGCCCGCCTCCTCGATCACGCCGCGAACGGCCGTCGAGCGCGCGTCGAGGATCTCGAACAGCGGCGTCGGGTCGCTCGCCTTGCCGAAGGTCGCGACCTCCTGGGCGTTCGCGACCGGCTCGATCTCGACGTTCAGGTGCGACTCGTCCTGGATGCGCTGGGCGAAGGCCTTGAGCCGTGCGACGTCGTCCTTCGTGATGTCCGTCGCGTTGTAGGGGACGATGATCGTCTCGGGCGCCACGTCGCCCGCGATCGAAGCGCGATCCCACTGCTGGCCGAGGTTCTGGCTCGTGAAGATGTACCCGAACTCGCCGGCGATCCAGCAGGAGCGGCTGGGCGGCGGCAGACACGCGACATCGTTCAGGCTCACGTCCTCGTAGACCTTCTCGCCGTTGCGCACGCGGTCCTGGTCGACGGGCGCGAGCCACACGAACTGCGGATGGTGCTCGTCGATCGTGAGCGAGAAATCCTGCCAGGTGGCGCCGCCGTCGTCGGTGAACATGCGCGTGCCCCACTCGCCCACCACCCACGCGGTGTTGCCGTCGATCGCGTGGACCGCGAACAGATGGGAGCCCTCCTTGGCCTTCTGGTTCGGCTGGGGAGTCCAGGTATGGCCGCCGTCGGTGGTGCGCAGGATCAGGCCGCTCTGGCCCACGGCCCAGCCCTGGCCGTTCGACGCGATCGAGACGTCGTAGATCGAACGCTCCGTGCCCGTCGCCTCCTTGCGCCAGCTCTGGCCGCCGTCCTGGCTGCGGTAGATCGCTCCGTAGTACCCGCCCGCCACGATCTGCTTGTCGCTGAACACCGACACGCTGTAGAGATCGTCGAACAGTCCGATCTCGCCGCCCGCGGTCTTGGCCTGGAGGCGGACGTCGTGACAGCCGAGACACGCGCCCGCGAGCGCGGCCGCGAGGGCGAGGGCGGATCGGTACGAAGCCATGGGGGTCTCCTGTCTCTACGCGGTTTCGGCGGCCGGCAACGAAAGGGCCGGGACGCAGCGGCGTCCCGGCCCGCGGGCCGATCGGGTCGAGCCGGCTAGCGGCCCATGGTCAGGCGGCCGACGTCGATGTAGCGGCGCACCTTGCCCTTGTTGCCGAAGGGCGTGCCGTTGTTGTCCCAGAACTCGATGCGGTTCCCCGTGCCGGTCTGGACGTTGATGATGGTGTCGGAGACGCCGCGGAGGTCCATCGGCTTCGGGATGCCCTCCCAGCCGGGGTAGTAGGACGGATCGTCCTCGCTCCAGCGACCGTTGTGCCAGATGATCTTCCAGAGCTCCTCCTTCTGGTCGTAGGCGAAGGAGTAGACGGCCTTCAGCGTCTGCTTGTCGATGTAGATGTCCTTGTGGTGGTACGGATGGTCCTTGTTCTTCGGGATCATGCGCACCTTCACGGTGTGCCGGAGCTCCCAGTTGTCGTCGGCGTAGGAGAGCCCGTACGGACCGAAGTTGTGGTCCTTCTCGTACGGATAGGCCTTCACCTTGCTGTTCACCGGGGCGATCAGGTCCTGCTCGCCGAGGCACTGCCAGTCGTACTGCGGCACGATTCCGGCGAAGCTGCGGAGATCGTCGAACGTGAAGTCCGTGCCCGACACCGAGTCGGTGCGCTGCGCGGTCGAGATGCGGCGCACGCGGCGCAGGGTCGGTACGTAGACCCAGGTGTCGTCGTTCTTCGCCTCGGCGGTCGGGCCGTCCGACGACTTGTAGCGGTAGGTCATGAGGGCGATGCCGCGCGCGTCGAAGGGCGCCGAGACCTCGATGCCGAACGCCATCTTCCGCTTCTCGCCGCGGAACATGTCGCCGTCCTGGTCCGCGTACTCCTGCTCGACGCGGTGGGCGAGGGCGATCGTCTTCGAGGTGCCCTCGTAGTAGAGCGGGAGCTGCTCGCCGCGGTCCCAGTAGGAGTAGAAGTAGTGGGTGTTCGCGCCGTCCCCCTCCCACTGGTAGTCGAAGTCCCACATGATCTTGGTGCCGGCCTGGGGATCGCCCTTGCAGTTGATCTGGTCCATCGGGAAGGGCTGGCCGGCGGTGTAGTTCTCGAGACTGCCGTCGGGCCCGATCTTCGACTGGCCCTTGAACTTGTTGGTCGCCGCCTGGTACTCGGGCGGCGGCGAGTAGTCGCGGAAGAACGGCCCGACCTGCAGCTTCATGCCCTCGTAGAAGAAGAAGTCGCGGTTGTTCCAGAACTCCGCGGGCAGGAAGTTCTTCAGGGAGTCGACCTTGTCGAAGGTGATGACGTCGCCTTCCTTGAACGTGGGTCCGGCCACGGCGGATTCTTCCGCGGCGCGGGCTGCGCAGGGCGTCGCGAGGGCGAGAGCGGTGAGCGCCACTCCCCCCAGCGTCGACAGTCGGGTCCCAGCCAACGATCGCATTCGGCACTCCTTCCGTGGTCGATCCGGACCGGCGTCTCGCGCCGGCCGGCCTCGGCCGGGCGATGAGGGAAGGCTCGAGCGGAGCGGCACCTCTCCCCCGAGCCTGCGGCCCGCCCTCTCTAAACTAGGGCCGCGCTCGTTGTCAAGCCGAAGGTCCTGCGGGTAAGGTCGCGGCCGACTCCATGGAATCGACTGTCACCGAATCCGCGCCCGAGGAGACGAGCGACGGCAGCCCCGCCGCCGCGCTCCCCGCGGTCACGCCCCTCGTCACGGGAGTTGGACGACCGCTGCGTCCGCGCCGATTCAGGGCGCGCACGAGCGGCTGGGGCCCGGCCTGGCGCATCACCGCCTGCGGCGTGGGCGCGCTGGGAACGCTCGCGCTCGGAGCGGTGGCGGACCTCTTCGTGGGAGCCGCCGCCCGGAGCGGGCGGCGCGAGGCGCGGCGGGCCCGCCTGGCGCGGCGGGTCGCCCGTCTCCTCGGCGAGCTCAAGGGGCCGTTCGTGAAGGCGGGACAATTCGCCGCCCTGCGCTACGACGCCCTCCCGCCCGACGCCCGGCAGACGTTCGAGGCCCTGCAGGACCGCGTCCCGGCCCTGCCCTTCGACGACGTCTGCGCGGTCCTCGAGGAGGATCTCGCCGGCCGCCTGGAGACTCGCTTCGCCGCCTTCGAGCCCGAGCCGCTCGGGGCCGCCTCCGTGGCCCAGGTGCATCGCGCGCGGCTGCACGATGGGCGCGAGGTCGCGGTCAAGGTGCAGCACCCGTGGCTCGCCGAGTCCCTCGCCGCCGACGTCGCCCTGCTCCGCCTCCTCTTCCGGCTCTGGCTCGGCTTCACCCGGCGGGCCCCGGCCGGCGCGCAGCGGGGCGTCGACCGCGAGCGGCTGTTCCAGGAGTTCTCCGCCGGTCTCGCGGAGGAGCTCGACTTCGAGCGCGAGGCCGCGGTGGCGACCGAGATCGCGGCCAACCTCTCGAGCGATCCGCAGATCGTGGTGCCGCGGGTGGTCGCGAGCCACTCGACCCGCCGCGTGCTCACGATGTCGTACCACCCCGCGGTCCCGATCCTCGACCGGGATCGCCTCGAGGCCCTCGGCGTGCGGCCGCGCGACGTGCTGGAGGTGCTCGCGCGGGCGTACGCGAAGCAGGTCTTCGTCGACGGCGTCTTCCACGCCGATCCCCATCCCGGGAACCTGTTCGTGCTCGACGAGCCCGAGGCGGGCGCGCGGCCGCGCGTGCTGTTCGTGGACTTCGGCCTCTCGAAGCGGCTCTCCCCCGAGCTCCGCCGCGAGCTGCGCCTCGGCATCTACGCCCTCCTCCAGCGCGACCTCGACGCCTTCGTCGGCGGGATGCAACGCATGACGATGATCGCGCCGGGGGCCGAGGGCGCCGTGCGCGCGGCGGTGGCGTCGATGTTCGAGCGCATGGCGGGCGGCGGCGCATCTCCGCTCGGCCTCTCGGGGGCGGGCGTGATGGCGCTCAAGGACGAGGCGAAGCTCCTCCTCCAGTCCACCCCCGGGCTCCAGCTCCCGAACGACCTCCTCCTGTACGCGAAGACCCTCTCCTACCTGTTCGCCCTCGGCGAGCGCCTCGATCCGGAGGTGGACCTGATGAAGCTCACCGTGCCGTACCTCCTGAAGTTCCTCGCGACCCGCGACGACTGACGCGTGCGTGCGCCGGGCTGGCGGACGCCGCCGGCGGTGTCAACCTCGGGCGATGGCCCGCCCGCGCGTCTTCGTCGACGGCCACGTCGGCACCACGGGGCTCCGCATCCGCGAGTGGCTCGCGGATCGCGAAGACCTCGAGCTGCTCGAGATCGAGGCGTCCGCGCGCAAGGACGCCGCGGAGCGCCGGAGCCTCGCGAACGCGGCCGACCTCGTCGTGCTCTGCCTGCCCGACGACGCGGCCCGCGAGGCCGTCGCCTGGATCGAGAATCCCGCGACCCGCGTGGTGGACGCGAGCACGGCCCATCGCATCGCGCCCGGCTGGGCGTACGGGCTCCCCGAGCTCTCCCCGGCCCAGCGGCGCGCGGTGGCCGGCAGCCGGCGCGTCTCGAACCCGGGCTGCTACGCGATCACGCTGATCCTCGGGCTGCGGCCGCTCGTCGACGCGAAGATCCTGCCCGGCGACGCGCCGATCACCATCCACGCCCTCTCCGGCTACACCGGCGGCGGTCGCAGCCTGATCGAGCGCTGGGAGGATCCGGAGCGCGCGCTGCTGCGGCTCCCGTTCGAGGCGCCCTACGCGCTCGACCGCGTGCACAAGCACGTGCCCGAGATGGCAAAGTACGCGGGGCTCGCCCGCGAGCCCCAGTTCGTGCCCGCGGTCGGCCCCTTCGCGACGGGCATGCGCGTCGAGATCCCGCTCCACGCGAGCCTGCTCGCGCCCGGCGCCTCGGCGAAGGCGATCTGGGAGCTCCTCGCGACGCGCTACGCCGACGAGCCCTTCGTGCGCGTGGCGCCCTTCGAGGAGAGCCTGGGACAGGACGAGCGGCGCTACGACCCGCTCGCCTGCAACGGCACGAACCGGATCGAGCTCCACGTCGCGCCGAACCCCGCCGGCCACGTGCTGCTCGTCGGCCTGCTCGACAACCTGGGCAAAGGCGCAGCCGGCTCCGCCATCCAGAACCTGAACCTGATGCTCGGCCGGCCGGAGACGACGGGGCTCCGTCGCTAGCGCTCGTCAGCGCCCCGCGCTGCGCGGGCGCAGCCGGAGGCCCTGCAGCCGGATGAAGCCCGTGGCGTCGGCCTGGCGGTAGGTGTCGGCGGGCCCGGCGTCCTCGAAGGTCACCGTCGACTCGCTGTAGAGCGACACCGGGGAGCGCCGGCCGGTCACGCGCACGCTGCCCTTGAAGAGCTTCACGCGCACCTCGCCGGTCACGTTCTCCTGCGACTTCTCGAGCGCCGCGCGCAGGAAGTCCATCTCGGGCGAGAACCAGAAGCCGTTGTAGACGAGCTCGGCGAAGCGCGGCGCCAGCCGGTCGCGCTCGTGCATCACCTCGCGGTCGAGCGTGATCGACTCCATCGCGCGGTGCGCGGCGTGGAGCACGGTGCCGCCCGGCGTCTCGTACACGCCGCGCGACTTCATCCCGACGAAACGGTTCTCGACCATGTCGACCCGTCCGATGCCGTGGGCGCCCGCGATCTTGTTGAGCCGGTCGAGGAGCCGCCCGGGCGAGAGCTTCTCGCCGTCGATCGACACCGGAGTGCCGCGCTCGAAGCCGACGAGGAGCGTCTGGGGCTGGTCGGGCGCCTTCTCCGGCGCGCGCGTCCACAGGAACATGTCCTCGTCGGGCTCGCGCCAGGGGTCCTCGAGGATCCCGCCCTCGTACGAGATGTGGAGCAGGTTGCGGTCCATCGAGTAGGGCTTCTTGATCGTCGCGGTCACGGGGATGCCGTACTTCTGCGCGTAGGCCATGCAGTCGGTACGCGACTTGAGATCCCACTCGCGCCAGGGGGCGATCACCGCGAGCTCCGGGGCGAGCGCGCGATAGGCGAGCTCGAAGCGCACCTGGTCGTTGCCCTTGCCCGTGGCGCCGTGGGCCACCGCGTCGCAGCCCGTCTCGCGCGCCACGTCGATCTGGTGCTTCGCGATCACGGGGCGCGCGAGGGACGTGCCGAGCAGGTAGGTGCCCTCGTAGATCGCGTTGCCGCGGATCGCGGGCCACACGAAGTCGCGCACGAACTCCTCGCGCGCGTCCCGCACCACGCAGTCGACGGCCCCGGTCGCCCGCGCCTTCTCGGGCAGGCCCGAGAGCTCCTCCTCCTGTCCGACGTCGAGACAGAAGGCCACCACCTCGCAGGCGTACTCCTCGATCAGCCAGCGCAGGATGACGGAGGTATCGAGGCCTCCGCTGTAGGCGAGACAGACGCGCTTCACCGAGCCCTTGCGAGCCATGGCCGGGACCTCCGGCCGCGGACCTTAGCGCCCACGCCCGGGGACCGCTTCGCGCTACGACGCTCCGCGCAGGCGGATCGTGGTGACGCGGCTGCCCGAGGGCTCGAGGCTCGTGTGCAGGCCGCCGCGCAGCGCGACGACCGCCTGCTCCACCGCGGCGAGCTCCGCCTCTCCGCCGCGACCGATCGCCTTCCCGCCGGCCGGCGGCGCCTCGCCGATCGAGAGCAGCACCGTGCCCGCGCCGTCGCCCGCGATGCGCTTCACGGCGAGCGTGAGCGACGCGGGCGCGGGCTTCTGGGCGACGCGCGAGCGCAGCCACTGGACGAGCGCCTCCTCGAGGGCCTGTCCGTCGCCCGGAACGCGCGGCAGCGACGTCGGCGCGAGCTTGTGGAGCGCGACGCCCCGCAGCTCGGCACCCTGGGCGATGCGCGTCGCCACGCGGTCGAGGAGCCCGACGGCGTCGAGGGTCGCGGCGTCGGACGCCTTCGGCGCCTGTCGCACCTGGACCAGCGCGCCGAGCTCGTCGGCCCACTTGCGGAGGCGCGCGATCGAGCGCAGGCCGTCCTCGACGTGGCCCCGGTACTGCCGCGCCCGGCGGCCGCCGGTCTGCTCGAGCAGGACGTGCAGCGACTGGTCGAGCTCGTCGAGCCCGTCGCAGAGCCCGCGGTGCAGGCCCATGAGCTTCGACTCGTCCCCCTCCTCGGTCAGCAGCAGGAGCGCGCCCTGGCGCGTGGCGAGCTTCTCCACGGGCGAGAGCACGGCCACGTAGCCGCGCTCCGCGACGCGCATGCAGAAGCGCACCGGCTTTCCGTCGGTCAGGACCGACGCCAGGCCCTGGAGCACGAGCTCCCGCGCGCCCGCGTCGAAGATCGCGGCCAGGGTGGTGCCGCCCTTGCCTCGGTCCGCGACGCCGAAGCGGCGCGCGAAGCTCGGGTTCACGTGGGCCACGGCGCCGTCGCGCCCGGCCACGAGCACCGGCACCTCGAGCGCGTCGAGCATCACGTAGGGCCCGTGCAGGTTCGAGAGCGTTTCGTCGTCCGAGAAGCTCTTCGTGCTCACGGCTTCAGCTGGACCTCGTAGAGCTCGTTCTCGTCGATGATCCGCTGGATCTCCTCGTCCGAGAGCGTGCTCGTGGCGTTCACCTGGATCGACTGCTCCTTGCCGGTCGCGAGGTCACGCGCCGACACCGAGACGATGCCGTTCGCGTCGATGTCGAAGGAGACCTCGATCTCGGGCTCGCCCTTGCGCGCCGGACGGATGCCCGAGAGCACGAACTCGCCGAGCAGGTCGTTGTCGGCCGCGAGGTCGCTCTCGCCCTGGAGCACGCGGATCTTCACGGCGGACTGGTTGTCGCGGGTGGTCGTGAAGATGTGGCCCTTGCGCACGGGCACCGTGGTGTTGCGCTCGATCAGACGCGTGAAGTGGCCGCCGAAGGTCGCGATGCCGAGCGAGAGCGGCGTCACGTCGAGCAGGAGCAGGCTCTTGTCCTCGGCGAGCAGCGCCTCGCCCTGGATCGCGGCGCCGATCGCGACCACCTCGTCCGGGTTCACGCCCTTGTGGGGCCGCTTGCCGAAGAGCTCGGCCACCGCGTTCTGCACGAGCGGCATGCGCGTCTGGCCGCCCACCAGGACGACCTGGTCGATCTGGCTCGGCGTGAGCCCCGCGTCCGCGAGGCACGACTCCACGATCTTCAGCGTCTGGCGGACGATGTCGTCGACGAGGCCCTCGAGCACCTCGCGCGTGAGCTCGAGGTTCAGGTGCCGCGGGCCCTTCGCGTCGCTCGCGATGAAGGGCAGGTTGATCTCCGCCGTCTCGCGCTGGGAGAGGTCGCACTTCGCCTTCTCCGCGGCGTCCTTCAGGCGCTGCAGCGCCATCGCGTCGGAGCGCAGGTCGATGCCCTCCTGCTCCTGGAAGCGCTCGAGCAGGTGGGAGACCAGGCGGCGGTCGAAGTCCTCGCCGCCCAGGAAGGTGTTGCCGTTCGTCGCGAGCACCTCGATCACGCCGCTGCCGAGCTCGAGGATCGAGATGTCGAACGTCCCGCCGCCGAGGTCGTAGACCGCGATCTTCTCGTCGCGCTTCTTGCCGAAGCCGTAGGCGAGCGCCGCGGCGGTCGGCTCGTTGATGATGCGCAGCACCTCGAGGCCGGCGATCTTGCCCGCGTCCTTGGTGCACTGGCGCTGGGTGTCGTTGAAGTACGCGGGCACGGTGACGACCGCGTCGCGCACGGGCTCGCCGAGGTGCTCCTCGGCGATTCGCTTCATCTCGCGCAGGATGATCGCCGAGATCTCGGGGCAGGTGAACACCTTGTCGCCGAGCTGGATGCGCGGGTCGTCGTTCGGTCCGCGCACCACCTCGTAGGGCGCGAGCTCGATCACCTTCGTGACCTCGGGCGCGTCGAAGCGGCGCCCGATCAGGCGCTTCGACGCGTAGACGGTGTGACGCGCATTGGTGACGGCCTGGCGCTTCGCGAGGTGCCCCACCAGGCGCTTCCCGTCCTGCGAGATCGCGAACATGGAGGGCGTGGTCTTGTACCCGCCCGCGTTCGGGATCACCGTCGGCTGGCCGTTCTCGATCACGGCGACGCACGAGTTCGTGGTCCCGAGGTCGATTCCGATGACGCGGCCCATGACTCTCCCCCTCTCTCTCTCCGGCTAGCGGCGGCCGAGGCCGCGCAGCGCTTCCTTCGCCTCGAGGTCCTTCGGATCGAGGCGCAGCGCCGCCTCGAGCTCGCGCCGTGCGTTCGCGGCGAGGCCGGCGGCGGCATAGATCTGGCCGAGCGTCCTGCGGTTCGAGGGCACGTTCGGCTCGAGCTCGCAGGCCTGCTGGGCGTACTCCTTGGCCTTCTTGAGATCGTCGCCGATCAGGAACGCGAGCCTCGCGGCGGTGGCGTTCGCGCCCGGATCGTGCGGCTTGAACAGCAGCGCCTCCTCGAACAGGCGCAGGGCGTTGCGTGCGTCGCGCAGGTCGAGGGCCGCGTTCGCCTCGCGCAGGAGCTGCTTCGCGCGCTCGTCGTGGGCCTTGCGCTGCACGTCGCCGAAGGCCTCGCGGATCGCCTCGTTCGTGGGATCGAACGCGATCGCGAGCCGGACGCTGCCCGCGGCCTCGAGCCAGCGCTCGGCCTTGAAGGCGGCCATGCCCGACTCGAAGAAGCGCTTGGCCTTCGCCCTGCGCTCGGCGAGCTGCTTCAGGTGCGCGGCGCGCAGGTGCGGGAGCTGGCGCAGCCGCTTCGTCGCCTCGACGGAGGCGGCCTTCGCGGCGGCCGTCGACGGGGCCTCCGTCGGCTCCTGGCTCGCGGCGGGCGCCGGGACGGACGGAGCGGCCGGCGGCGCGGCGGCCGCCTCCACCGCGGCCCGCTCCTCGGCCGCGCGCTCGATCTCGGCGCGGGCGGTCGGGTCGGAGAGGAGCTCGTAGGCCTCGAGGATGCGCTTGAAGATCCGCTCGAGGCGGGCGCCGAACGGGCCCGTGTTGCGGCGGAAGTAGCGATCCGGGTGGAACTCCTTCGAGAGCTCGAAGTAGGCGCGCTTCACGGCCTTCGTATCCGCGTCGGCGGACAGGCCGAGGAGCTGGTGGTAGGGCTCGGCCAGCCGCTGCTCGAACGCAAGGATGCGTCGCTGCGCCTCGACCGCGAGGTCGAGGCTGCGGTCGAGCAGCGACTCGTCGATCGCGACCGCCGCGGGACGGGGCGGCGCAGCCGCGGGAGCGGCCTTCGAAGGCGCCGCCGGCGATGCGGGCTTGGACGGCCCGGCCGGCGGGCTCCCTGCCGCGGCGGACTTCGCGCTCTTCGCGCTCGCCACGACGACCACGCCTTCCTCGAGCCAGCGCTCGAGGCAGCGGTCGACCTCGCTGGGCGCGAGGCCGCCGATCTCGCGCAGGAGCTTCCAGGGCGTCCGCCCGTCGATGCGCGAGAGCAGGAAGCCCTCGGCGGGAGAGAGCGGCAGGCGGGCAGGATCGAGACCGGGCGCGAGCGCCGGCACCTGCCCTTCCTGCGCGGACCTGCCGAGGTGCATGCCTACCCCTTCGGGCCGGACGCAGTCCAGCCTCAGGGGCTCATCGGCGGAACAGGGGAAAGGGCTTAGGGGCGCGGGCTTCGCGCGGGGTCCGCCATCTCCGTGCCGGCCGACGGCGAAGCGCGGGGAGGCCTCGGAGGCGCGGGCCGCGAGCCGGGCTCAACGGCTCTCGACGCCGAGCACCCGCTCGAGGACGGCCTTCTGCGCATGGAGGCGGTTCTCGGCCTGGTCGAAGACGATGCTGCGCGGGCCGTCGAGCACCTCGTCCGTGATCTCCTGCCCGCGGTGGGCGGGGAGGCAGTGCATCACGAAGGCCTCCGGCGCGTGCCGCAGCAGTCGGGCGTTCACCTGATACGGCTCGAACAGGGCGGTGCGCTGCTCTTCCTCGTCCTCCTGCCCCATGCTCGTCCAGACGTCGGTGTAGACGAAGTCGGCGCCGGCTACGGCCTCGACCGGCGACTCGCTCCAGACGAGCCGCGCGCCGCTCTGCGCGGCCAGCCCCTCGGCCTGGCGTCTCGCCCGCGTCGCCGGCCGGTGGCTCTCGGGGGTGGCGAGGCGCAGCTCGACGCCGAGGGCGGCGCAGGCGAGGAGCAGCGAGTTCGCGACGTTGTTCCCGTCTCCCACGTAGGCGAGCTTCGCCTTCGCGAGCTCCATGCGCTCCGACACCGTCACGAGATCGGCCATCGCCTGGCAGGGATGCAGGAAGTCCGTGAGCCCGTTGATCACCGGGATCGACGCGATGCGGGCGAGGTCTTCGACGAGCGCGTGGCTGTAGGTGCGCGCGACGAGACAGTCGACCCAGCGCGAGAGGTTTCGCGCGACGTCCGCCGGCGTCTCGCGCGTTCCCATGCCGATCTGCTCGGGCCAGAGCATGAGCGCGTGTCCGCCGAGCTGCGTCATGCCCGCCTCGAAGGTGACGTGCGTGCGCAGCGACGGCTTCTCGAAGTACATCGCGAGCGTGCGGCCCTGGAGCGTCTGGGGACGCTGGCCGCGGCGTTGCAACGCCTTGAGCTCGAGGGCGCGCGCGAGCATCGCGCGCAGCTCGGCGGGCGACCAGTCGGACGTGCAGAGGAAGTCCTTCGGCATGGCTCAGCGCGTGAGCAGCGTGCCGACGCCGAAGTCGGTGAAGATCTCGAGCAGCACGGCGTGCAGGATGCGCCCGTCGACCACGTGCGCCCGGGCGACCCCGCCCGCGAGGGCGTCGATGCAGCACTCGACCTTGGGGATCATGCCGCCCTTGATCGTGCCCTCGGCGATCTTCGCACGCGCCTCGGTCGACGAGAGCCGGCGCAGGAGCTCGCCCTTCGCGTCGCGGACTCCCTCGACGTCCGTCAAGAGGATCAGCTTCTCGGCCTGCAGCGCCTTCGCCACGGCGCCGGCGACGTCGTCCGCATTCACGTTGTAGGTGAGGCCGTCCGCGTCGACGCCGAGGGGCGCCACCACGGGGATGAAGCCGCCCTGCGACACTGCGGCGATCGGCGACGGGTCGACGCCGACGATCTCGCCCACGCGCCCGAGGTCCTGCCCGCCCGAGAGGCGGCGCTCGACGCGGATCATGTGCCCGTCGCGGCCCGTGACGCCGATCGCGCGCCCGCCGCTCTGCTCGACGAGCCCCACGATCTCCGGGTTCACGCGCCCGCAGAGCACCATCTCGACCACCTCCATGGTGGCGTCGTCCGTCACGCGGCGGCCGTCCACGAACGAGGACTCGATGCCGAGGCGCTCGAGGATCGCGTCGATCTGGGGGCCGCCTCCGTGGACGATCACGGGACGCAGCCCGATGTACTTCATGAGCACGACGTCGCGCGCGAAGCTCTTCTGGAGCTCGCGCTCCGTCATGGCGTTCCCGCCGTACTTGATCACGATCGTCTTGTCGCGGAAGCGGCGGATGTACGGGAGGGCCTCGATCAGCACCTCCGCCTTGTCGATCAGCTGCTGCACGGTCGCTCTCCCGAGGCGGCGCTAGCGGGCCTTCACGTCGCGCCGCGCCCGCGCGACCTCCTCGATGCTCTCGACGAGACTACGGTACAGGAAGACGTTGCGGACGGCCGCGGAGACGGCGGCGCAGAGCACCTCGCCGCTGCGCGCGGAAGGCTCGCGGCTCTCGGGCAGGAACGCGCGCAGGACGCCGAGCCCCTTGCCGCGAAACCGCACCGGCACGCAGAGGAGCGGCCGCGGCGTGCCGTCGGGCGTGTCCACCTCCCGGTCGAAGCGCGCGTCGCGCTCGGGGCTCGCCGCGGCGACGAGCGTGCCCGTGGCGAGCACGGCTCCGGTGAGGCCGCGTCCGGTCGGCAGCCGATCGCGGTCGGCACACACGCCGCCGTCGGCCTGGCCCTCGCACACGAGCGCGTCCGCGGCGGGATCGACCAGGTAGAGGGCCACCGGCGCCGCGCCGAGCACCTCGGCGACCGCACGCAGCGTCGCCGCCACGATGCGCGCGGGCTCCACCTCGGCGCTCACGGCGTCGCACACGCGGCGCGCGAGCTCGGCGTCCGGGTCGAGGGGCTGCTCGCCTTCCTCGGGCGCGATCTCGGCCTCGGCGACGGGCTCCGGAGCGGCCGGCTCCGCCGCGGGCGCGGGCCACGCGAGCAGCCGACCCGCGGCGGCGGCGAGGATGCGCAGCAGCGCGAGGTCGGTCGGCCCGAAGGGCGTGTCGTCGGCGCGGTCGGTCGCGCACAGGACGCCGACGGGACGCTCGACGCCCGGCACGGGAGCGGCCATGAACGACGCGGAGTCGTAGCGCTCGGGCGAGACGCGGCCGGCGAGGCGGGGCTCGCCCATGGCGTCGGCCACGGCGATCGCCTCGCCGCGCTCGAACACCGCGCCTGCGACCGCGCTGCCCGGCGCCACGGGGGCGTAGGCCTCGGGGCCGGGATCGCGGCCGATCGCGGCCACGAGCCGGAGGTCGCCGCTCGTCGGGTCGGCGAGCAGGAGCGACGTCTTGCCGGCGCCGAGCACGGCGGCCGCTGCGTCGGCGAGGCGGTGCGCGAGCGCCGCGGGATCGGCGCTCGCGCCGGGATCGGCGGCAGCCGACACCAGCTCGCGCAGCCTCGCGTCGAGCGCGTCGAGGCGGCCACGCAGCCGAGCGTACGCGTCGGCCTCGCTGTACGACTGCCAGGCGCGCCGCACGGCCAGCACGAGCTCCTCGTCGTGCAGCGGCTTCGCGATGTAGTCGCAGGCGCCGAGGCGGAGCGCCTCGAGCACGATCTCCTGCTCCGTGTGGGCGGAGAGGATGATCACGCGCAGGCGCTCGTTCTTCTGGCGCAGGAGCTCGAGCACCTCGAGGCCGCTCATGCCCGGGAGCTGGATGTCCAGCACGGCGACGCCGAACGGCTCGTCCGCCGCCTTCTCGAGCGCTTCCGCGCCGTTCGCGGCCGTCACGACCTCGAAGCCGGCGCCCTCCAGCACCTCCCGGATCGCCTCCCGAAAGAAGCGCTCGTCGTCGACCACGAGCACCCGCTGCTTGGCGGTGGGCATGGAGCTCCTTCTTGCGCGCGGCGACGCGCGCGACGCCCCTCGCGCGGGACGCTGCGTGTCGTCACAGAATGTATCTCGCGAGATCCGCGTCCTGCACGAGCGATCCGAGCCGGCCGTGCACGAAGGCCGCGTCGATCAGGAGCTTCGTGGCCCCGAGGTCGGGCGCGTCGAAGCTCACCTCCTCGAGCAGCCGCTCCATCACGGTGTGGAGGCGACGCGCCCCGATGTCGTCCGTGCGGCCGTTCACCTCGGCCGCGATCTCGGCGAGGGCGCGCACCCCATCCTCGCGGAACTCGAGCTCGACGCCTTCGGTCGCGAGCAGCGCGCGGTACTGACGCACGAGCGAGTTGCGCGGCTCCTCGAGGATCCGCACGAAGTCCTCGCGGGTCAGGCTCTGGAGCTCGACCCGGATCGGGAAGCGGCCCTGGAGCTCCGGGATCAGGTCCGACGGCTTGGCCACGTGGAAGGCGCCGGCGGCGATGAAGAGCACGTGATCCGTCCGCACCGGCCCGTGCTTGGTCTGGACCGTCGAGCCCTCGACGATCGGGAGCAGGTCGCGCTGCACGCCCTCGCGCGACACGTCGGGGCCCTGCTTCGCTCCCTCGCCCGACGCGATCTTGTCGATCTCGTCGAGGAACACGATCCCGCTCTGCTCCACGCGCTGCACGGCGAGCTCGCGCACGCGGTCCATGTCGACGAGACGCGCCGCTTCGTCGGCGGCGAAGGCCTCCCGCGCCTGGGGGATCTTCATGCGCCGCCGGCGCGTGCGCTTGGGCAGGAGGCCGCCGAGCAGGTCCTTGAACTGGACGCCCATCTCCTCGACGCCTTGGGGCGTGAAGATCGAGAGGCTCGGGGCGCCCCCCGTGTCCGCGACCTCGACCTCGATCTCGCGCTCGTCGAAGACGCCCTGGCGCAGCATGCGCCGCAGCTTCTCGCGCGTCTCCCCGGCGCCCTCGGGCGGCCCCCCCACGGCGCCTTCGGCGGGGCCGGCGGCCGGCGGCCGGAAGCCGACGGCGGGCGGTGCGGGCAGCAGGGCGTCGAGGATGCGCTCCTCCGCCCGCTCCTCCGCCTTGGTGCGCACCGCCCGCTTCTCCTCCTCCAGCACGAGCGCGACACCGAGCTCGGTCAGATCGCGCACGATCGACTCCACGTCGCGCCCGACGTAGCCCACCTCGGTGAACTTCGACGCCTCCACCTTGAGGAACGGCGCCTGGGAGAGCTTCGCAAGGCGGCGCGCAATCTCGGTCTTCCCGACGCCCGTCGGGCCGATCATGATGATGTTCTTCGGCGCGATCTCGTCGCGCAGCTCCTCCGGCACCTGGCTCCGGCGCCAGCGATTGCGGAGGGCGATCGCGACGGCGCGTTTCGCGTCGCGCTGGCCGACCACGTAGCGATCGAGCTCCGACACGATCTCGCGGGGCGTGAAGGCGTGCGGCTCGCTCACGGCAGGGTCACCACCTGGATCTGGTCGTTGGTGTAGATGCAGAGCTCCGACGCGATCCCGAGGGACTCCCGCGCGATCGCCTCGGCGTCGAGCTGCGTGTGGCGCGCGAGGGCCCGCGCCGCGGCGAGCGCGTAGCTCCCGCCGGAGCCGATGGCCGCGATCCCGTCGTCGGGCTCGATCACGTCGCCGTTGCCGGAGACGACGAGCACGCAGCTCGGGTCGGCGACGAGGAGCATCGCCTCGAGGCGGCGCAGGATCCGGTCGGTGCGCCAGTCGCGCGCGAGCTCGACGGCGGCCCGCCGGATCTGTCCGGGATGGGCCTCGAGCTTCGCCTCGAGCCGCTCGGAGAGCGAGAGGGCGTCGGCGGCGCCACCCGCGAAGCCCACGATCGCACGGCCCTTGCCGGCGAGACGGACCTTCTGCGCCCCCTTCTTCATCTGCACGTTGCCGACCGTCACCTGGCCGTCGCCGGCCATCGCCACGCGGCCTTCGCGCACCACGGCGAGGACGGTCGTCGAGCGCACGCGATCCCGCGACGTCACCCTCGCCCCCTTCCCGCGCCGGCCTTCGCGCGCGGGTGCGCGCGGTCGTAGACCTCGAGCAGCCGCTCGACGGAGACGGCGGTGTACTTCTGCGTCGTCGAGAGGCTCGCGTGGCCGAGGAGCTCCTGGATCTCCCGCAGGTCGGCGCCCATGTCGAGCAGATGCGTCGCGTAGCTGTGACGCAAGCGGTGCGGGTGCACGCGGTCCGCCACCGCCGCCTGGCGCGCGCGCCGGAGCAGGATCCGCCGCACGTCGCGCTCGCCGAGCCGGCGCCCGCGGAGCGACGAGAAGAGGGGCTCGGCGAGGACGCCGGGATGCCGCCGGTGGTCGAGCCACGCGCCGAGCGCCTCGCGTGCCGCCGCGGGGAGCGGCACCACGCGCTCCTTCCCGCCCTTGCCCCAGACGCGCACGTCTCCGCGACGCAGATCGATGTCGCGCACGTCGAGGGCCACGAGCTCGCCCACGCGCAGGCCGCCCCCGTAGAGCAACTCCACGAGGGCCTGGTCGCGGAGCTCGCGCGTCGTCTCGCGCGCGCCCTCGGGCACGGCCGGCGCCGGCCGCCGCGCGCGCACGAGCGCGTCGCAGTCGTCGACCGAGAGGGGCTTCGGAAGGCGCGGCGGGAGCTTCGGCCCCGGGAGCCCGGCCGAGGGATCGCTCTCGCGCACGCCCTCGCGCACGAGCAGACGGAAGAAGGCGCGCAGGGCCGCGAGCTTCCGCCCGAGCGTGGCCGGGTGGCGCGCGCGGTGGAGATCGGCGAGGAAGGCCCGCACGCGGGTCGGGGTGACGCCGGCCGGCGTCATGCCCTCCCCCACGAACGCCGCGAGCTGCCGCACGTCGGCCGCGTAGGCGCGACGCGTATGGTCGGACAGGCCGCGCTCGGAGCGGAGCCAGAGCTCGAAGCGGCGGATCGCATCGGGGAACGTCATGCGACGAGCGCCTCCGCGGCGGAGGCGAAGCCCGCGAGGTCGTCGAGGGCGCGCGCCGCGAGGGCCGCGTTCTTCTCGGGCTTGCGAAGTCGCCGAGCGGGTGCGCCGGGCGCGGCGAGCGGCGGGAACAGCCCGTAGTTCACGTTCATCGGCTGGAAGCGACCCGGATCGGCGTCGCCGAGATGGCGCAGCAGCGCGCCGTGGGCCGTGGTCGCGGCGGGCCGCGGCGGCTCGAGGCCGTGCTCGAGGAACGACGCGAACACGCCCGCGAGGAGCCCCAGGGCCGCCGACTCCACGTATCCCTCCACGCCCGCGAGCTGACCGGCGACGTGGACCTCGGGCAGGGCTCGAAGCGCGAGGTGCGGATCGAGCTTCGTCGGGGCGTTCAGGTACGTGTTGCGGTGAACGGAGCCGTAGCGGGCGAAGACCGCGTCCGCGAGGCCGGGGAGCCCCCGGAAGACCCGCTGCTGCTCGCCCACCCGCATCTTCGTCTGGAAGCCGACGAGGTTGTAGAGCACGCCGCGCTTGTCCTCCTGCCGCAGCTGCACCACGGCGCGGGGCCGCTCGGCGCCGCGGGGATCGCGCAGCCCGACCGGCTTCATCGGGCCGTAGGCCAGCGTGTCACGCCCGCGCCGCGCCATCTCTTCGATCGGCAGACAGCCTTCGAAGTAGAGCGCCGCCTCGAAGGCGTGGAGGGGAACCGTCTCGGCGGCGAGCAGGGCGTCGACGAAGCGGTCGTAGGCCGCGGCGTCGAGGGCGAGGTTCAGGTAGTCGCCCTCCCCTTCCTCCCAGCGCGACGCCCGGAAGGCGACGTCCATGTCGATCGAGTCCGCGTACACGATGGGCGAGATCGCGTCGTAGAAGTAGAGGTACTCCTCGCCGATCGTCCGCCGCAGGTCGTCGGCGAGCTCCGGCGCGGTGAGCGGCCCGGAGGCCAGGATCGTCCGCCCGTCGCGCGGGATGCGCGACACGAGCTCGTGGCGGACCTCGATGCGCGGATGGCTCTCGAGCGTCTCGGTGATGCGGCGCGAGAACGCGATCCGGTCGACCGCGAGGGCGCGTCCCGCCGGCACGGCCGTCTCGTCGGCCACGGCCATCACGAGGGAGCAAAGCCGCCGCATCTCCTCCTTCAGGAGCCCCACCGCGTTTCCGAGACCGGCGGCGCGCAGGGAGTTGCTGCACACGAGCTCGGCGAAGGCGGGCTCGCGGTGCGCCGGCGAGAAGTGGGCGGGCTTCATCTCGAGGAGCGTCACGTCGAGCCCGCGCCGCGCCGCCTGCCAGGCGGCCTCGCAGCCGGCGAGCCCCGCGCCCACGATCGTCACGCGTCGCTGCATGGGTGCGGGCGATCATAGCGGCTCGCTTCCGCGACGGGCCGTCCGCCGGCCGGCGGGACCGCGCTGCAGGAGCGCGTGCCGCCGTCCGGCATCAGGGCGCCGCGCGCGCGGCGAGGCGGCCGTCCCGATCCTCGACCACGAGGCCGGCGAGCTCGAGCTCGACCAGGGCCAGGGCGAGCTCGCCTTCCGGCAGCGCGAGGCGACGGCCGAGGGCGTCGCGCCCGAGAGGCCCCGATGCGAGCAAGCCGAGCGCGCGTGCCGCGGCCGCGCCGAGCCCCGCCGTGCGACCGGGAGCGACCGCCGGCTCCGCGCCACGAGCCGCGATGCGGACTCCGAGACGCTCGAGCACGTCCTCCGCGCCGAGCAGCACGAAGGCGCCGTCTCGAAGCAGGCGGTTCGGCCCGCGGCTCGTCTCGCGGGTGATCGGCCCGGGGACGGCGAAGACGTCCCTCCCCTGGTCGAGGGCATGCGCCACGGTCGAGAGGGTGCCGCTCCGCTCCCGTGCCTCGACCACGACGAGCGCCTCCGCGAGGCCGCTGATCACGCGGTTGCGCAGCGGGAAGTGGAGCCGCGCGGGCGGCGCGCCGGGCGGGAACTCCGTCGCGATCGCGCCCGACCGGACGATCTCCTGCGCGAGCCCGCGGTGTTGGCGCGGGTAGACCTGCTCCGGGCCGCAGGCCTGGATCGCGACCGTGCGTCCGCCCGCCTCGAGCGCGCCGCGGTGGGCCGCGGCGTCGATGCCCCGCGCGAGACCCGAGACGACCACGAGCCCCGCCCGGGCGAGGTCCGCCGCGAGCGCGTGTGCGACGCCGACGCCGTACGGCGTCGGAGCCCGCGATCCGACGATCGCTACCGCGCGAGCGGAGAGGGCCGCGACGTCGCCTCGCACGAAGAGACACGCGGGCGCGTCGCCGAGGCCGGAGAGACGGGATGGATAGGCGGGCGACCCGTACGGCACGGCGCGCGCGCCCGCCGCGGCGAGCCGCGCGAGCCCCGCGAGCGCGGCGACGCTCGGAGCGGGGCCGAAGCGCGCGGCCGCAAGGCGGCGACGCGCCTCGGCCGGCTGGAGGAACGTCTCCCCGAGGGCCTCGAGCCAGCGCGCGAGACGCTCTTGCTGCGCCGGATCGGCGGTCGCGGGATCGATCGTGTCGAGGGGCGCGGGTGCCAGGGGTGGCTCCGCGGGACCGGGAGAGGCAATGGATACCCGGCGCACGCGCGTGTCGCCACACGCCCGAAGCACGACGCGCGGGCCGCTCCGTCGAGCGGCCCGCGCGCCTTCGAGGCGAGGCCCGGTCGCGCCTCAGCGCGACGCGGAGCGGAAGCGATCGCCGCGGGTGATGCTGTCGCTCGACGCGGTCACCAGGCCGACCGCGCTGTGGGACTGCGTCTCCACCACGATCACGCGGCCGAGCACCTGGTCCGCGATGCGACGGCCGTCGGCGCCCGCGTAGTCCGCGACGAGCCCGTAGCGCGGGCGGTAGACCTCGAACGCGTTGCCGACGGCGACGCCATCGGCCGCGCCGCGGTCGAGGTACACGATGTCGAACTGGCCCATCTGGGTGCGGCTCGCGGGAAGCGAGAGGACGGCGCCCTCGAGACCGCTCGGGCTCGCCGTGGGTCGGATCTCGGTGTTGACGAGGTTGCGCGGGTAGACGCCGTCACCCGGCATCACCTCGCTCTTCGACGCGCGGATCTGGAGCTGCGCGCTGTCCTGGAGAACGTCCGTCACGACGCCCCAGCCGAGCGAATCGATCTGGTAGCCGATCACCTGCCCGGTGGTCGGGTCGACGGCGTCGTTCGTCACGCGGAAGAGAGTCAGCTCGTCGCCCACGCGAACCGAGCCCGCGCCGACGCCGATCGTCACGACGTCACCCATCGCGTTGATCGATCGCCCGCCGGGCATGCCGGCGATCACTCGCGCCTTGGTATCGAAGTGCTCCGTCGCCACGAAGCCCGTGAACTCGGGCGCGCTGAAGTGGAACGGCGTCGGCGCCGCCGGGGTGATCGGCGCGCCGGAGCCCGCGGCCATCTGGGCCGCCTCCGCGGGGCTCACCGGTCGGATCGTCGAGCCGCTGATGAAGAGCTGCTGGCCCGGATAGATCCAGTGCGGGTCCTTGATCTCGGTCTCGTTCGCGTGCCACAGGGACGGCCAGAGCCAGGGCGTCCCGAGATAGGCGTCGGAGATCGCCCAGAGCGTGTCGCCCTTGGCGACGGTGTGGAGACGCCCGTCCTGGCCGTTGGCGTCCTTCACGGCCGGGCCGAGCGCCACCTGGTGGCCCGCCGGCGCAGCCGGCGGAGCGACCGCGTCGGCCGGGGCGGCGGCCGGGGCCGGCGCGGCAGAGTCCACCGCGGCGGACGGGCCGCCCTCGACCGCAGCCGCGGTGCCGGCCACGAGCGAAAGAGCCGCAGCGAACGAGAGCTGGCGGATCGTCATCGAACCCCCTCCGCGTGGACGGGGGCCGGAAGGCCCCCGCGCCCCGGACGGAAGCGGTGACGGGGCGCACGTCGCGCACCCGGACCCGTCCCGCCCGTGGGCATCGGAGGCCTCATCGGCGCGACGCGGCGAAGGCTTGACCGCGCCGCGCCGCTCGCGCGAGCGCTCAGCCCTGGCCGGAGCGCGGAGCCGGCTCGCTGGGCGATGCGGTCGCCGGGCCCAGCCGCTCGGCCATCGCGCGGATGCCCGCGGCCCAGGACGGCTCGCCCGCGGCGGGGTCGGTCTGCCGCTTCTTGAGATCGTCCAGGCCCTGCACGGCCCGCGCGATCGTCTCCCGCGCGCGGTCCGTCTCGCCGTTCGCCTCGTAGGCCTGGGCGAGGTGCCAGCGCACGACGTCGACCGTGGGATCGCCGGGCTGGGACGAGCCCTCGGCCTCGCGCAGGTATCCGATCGCCGCGGAGGGCGCCCCCTTCTTGAACAGCACCCAGCCGAGGGTATCGGCGACGTTCGCGTTCTCGGGCATGGCGGCCTTCGCCGCCTGCGCCAGCTCGAGCGCCTGGTCGAGGTCGCGTCCGCGGTCGGCCAGGAGGTAGGCGAGGTTGTTCTTCGCCACGGCGAGATTGTCGTCGAGCTTCACGGCCTCCGAGTAGCGCTTGATCGCTCCGTCGTTGTCGCCCGAGGCCTCGAGCAGCGTGCCGAGCACGAGGTAGAGCTGCGCCGAGTCCGGACGCTGGGCGATCGCCTTCTCGTAGGTCTGGATCGACTCGTCCTTGCGGCCCGTCGCGAGCAGGAGCTGCGCGAGCGCCTGATAGGAGCCGATGTCGTTCGGGTCGATCTCGGCCGCGTGCCGGAACTGCTGCTCGGCCTCGGCGACCTGGTTGTTGTTCGCGTAGGCGACACCGAGGAGCTGCGCCAGCTTCGCGTTCTGGGGCTCCGCCTCGGCGGCGCGCTGGATCCGCGTGAGCGAGTCCGCCGTCTTGCCCTCGATCCGGTCGAGCATGAGCAGGCTGTCGAGGATCTCGGGATTGTGCGGGCTCAAGGAGTCCGAGCGCTCGAGGTTCTGTCGGGCGTCGACCAGGCGACGCTTCAGCAGGTCGACGCGGCCCATCGCGTACCACGCCTCGGCGCTCCGGTCGGCCTCGGGGATCTTCTGCAGCTCGGCGTACGCTTCGTCGACCTTGCCGAGACGCACGAGGCTCTGGGCGACGATGATGTGCATCGCCGGATCGTCGCTCTCCGAGAGCGCCTTGCGGCCTTCCTCCACGGCGATGTCGTCGGCCCCGAGCGACGCCTGGATGCGGGCGAGGAGCTTTCGCGCGTCGGTGAGGCCGGCGTCGAGCTCGAGGGCCCGGGACACCTCGGAGCGCGCGCCGTTCCGGTCGCCGGAGACGAAGAGCGCGGAGCCGAGCAGCAGGTGGGCCTGGGGCCAGTCGGGCCGGATCTCGATGGCGCGACGCAGGCCCGTGGCGGCGGCGTCCGGCCGGTTCTCGGCGAGGTCGATCTTGGCCTTCACGAACATCGCCTCGGCGCTGTTCGGATCCGTCGCGAGCACCGCGTCGGCGATTCCCCGGCCTTCGGCGATCTTCTCCTTCGCTCCTTCGCGGTAGCCGATGTCGAGCAGGAGCTCGGCCTTCCGCAGCTTCGCGCGCTGGTCGTCGGGCTTGATCTTGAGCGCGTCCTCGGCGGCGGCGAGCGCGCCCGCGGAGTCGCCCCGCTGCGATCGGTACGCCGAGAGCACGAGGTAGGGCTGCACGTCGCCGGGCTTCGCCTGCGTGGCCTGCTCGACCATCTGGTCGGCCTTCGCCTTGTCACCGCGGGCCGCGTAGAACCGGGCGAGGGAGTAGATCAGCTCGAGGTCGTCGGGCGTCTGCTCGAGCCCCTGGCGCAGCGTGGCCTCGCACTCGTCGAACCGGTTCTGCGAGTAGTAGAAGCTCGCGAGCGTCCGCACGGCGACCGACCGCTCGTCGGGCGTCGCCTGGTCGAGGCCGCTCTTGTAGACCGCCTCCGCCTCGGCCGCCCGCTTCGGGTCGCGCGCGAGGAACCCCCCGTAGGCGACCGACGACGTGAAGCCCGGCTTGGTCTCGACCAGCTGCTTCAAGTACGGCTCGGCCGCGGCACGGTCGCCGTTGCGCTCGAGGTAGTCCGCGAGCACGAGGAGCGGCGCCGATTCGCCCTGACCGACCTCGACCGCCTTCTCGTACGAGGCCTTCGCCTCCTCCGGTCGCTTGAGCTGCTCCAGCACCTGGCCGCGCAGCAGATGGGCGCGATAGCGGGTCGGGTCGGCGGCGATCACGGCATCGGCCTGGGCGAGGGCCTCCTCGCGCTCGCCGGCCATGCGGGCGAGCTGCCCGTACTCCTGTCGCGCGTCCAGGTTGTTGGGGTCGAGGCGCGCGGTCTCGCGCAGCTCCCAGTAGCCCTCGCGCAGCTTGTTCGACTGGAGGTACGCCTTGGCGAGGCCGTAGTGCGCCGGGGCGTGGTTCGGGTCGATCTGGAGCACGTTCTTGTACTCGATGATCGCCTCGTTGTACTGCTTCTCCTTCACGTACCCGTCGCCCCGCTGCATGTGCTCGGCGAGCTTGGCCTGGTTGTCCTGGCAGGCGAGGAGCAGCCCGCATACCAGGGCGGCCAGGAGGCGGAGGGTGGCGGGTCGGGACATGGAGGAACCCCCAGATGGTGAGCCGGCCTTAAATATCCGATGGAGCAAGGCGATTCAACGGTCGAGGGCCGGCTTCGCCCCGGGGCTCACCCCTCCCCGGCTCCCTCCCCGTTGTGGCGCCGCCACGAGGGGTGGGTCAGGCCCAGGCGGGCGATCACGTAGTTGAGCTTGCGGCGCGAGATGCGCAGGAGGCGCGCGGCGTCCTTCTGGACGAAGGCCGCGCGCTGCAGGGCCTCGAGCACGACGGCGCGCTCGACGGCCGCGAGCTCGAGGCCGTCGGCGGGCAGGGCGCTCGTCCAGGAGCGTCCCACGAGCGGCACGGGCGCGACCTCCGAGAGCCCGATGTCCGCGGCGTCGATCGCGTCGCCGTCGGCCATCAGCACCGCCCGCTCGATCGTGTTGCGCAGCTCGCGCACGTTGCCCGGCCAGGGATGCGCCCGGATCGCTTCGAGCGCCTCGGGCGTGAAGCCGCGCCGCGCGCGCCCGAGGTCGCGCCCGAACTCCACGAGGAAGTGTTGGGCGAGCGCCTCCACGTCGTCGGGGCGCTCGCGCAGCGGCGGCAGGTGGATCCGGATCACGTTCAGCCGGAAGTAGAGGTCCTCGCGGAAGCGCCCCTCCCGGATCGCGTGCTCGAGGTCGCGATGGGTCGCGGCGACGATCCTTACGTCCGTGCGGATCGCCCGCGTGCCGCCGAGGCGCTGGAACTCCTGGTCCTGCAGGACGCGGAGGAGCTTCGCCTGGGTCATCGCCGACATGTCGCCGATCTCGTCGAGGAAGAGCGTGCCGCCGTTCGCCTGCTCGAAGCGGCCGATGCGCGTGCGGTCGGCGCCCGTGAAGGCGCCCCGCTCGTGGCCGAAGAGCTCCGACTCGAGGAGCGTCTCGGGGAGCGCCGCGCAGTTCACGCTCACGTAGGGGCCGTTCGAGCGCGTCGAGAAGCCGTGCACGAGGCCGGCGATGAGCTCTTTCCCGGTGCCGGTCTCGCCCGTCACGAGCACGGTGGAGCGCATCGGCGCGACGCGCTGCGCGAGCTCGAGCGCGCTGCGGAGCGCGGGGCTCGATCCCACGACGTTGCGTGGCGCAAAGCGCTGGGCGCGCTCGGCCCGGAGGCTCGTCACCTCGCGCAGGAGCCGCGCGTGCTCGACGCCGCGCGCGACGCGCGCCTCGAGCTGCTCGAGGTCGAAGGGCTTCTGCACGAAGTCGAAGGCGCCGAGGCGCATCGCCTCGACGGCGCTCTCGATGCTGCCGAAGGCCGTCATCAGCAGGACCGCCGTGCGCGCGTCCCGGTCGCGCGCCGCGCGAAGGACGGCGATCCCGTCGGCGCCCGGCAGCCGCATGTCGGTCACCACGACGTCGTAGGGCTCCGACTCGCGGTCGGCGAGCCGCGCGAGCGCGGCCTCGCCGCTCTCCGCTTCGTGCACGTCGCTCCACGACTCCTCGAGCGCGCGCACGATCCCGCGACGCAGCGCCTCGGCGTCGTCCACGACGAGGATCCGCGCGCGCGCCTGCGCGGCGCGCCGCGCGTCTCCGCTCGCGCGGGCGGGCGCCGCGCTCACGGGTGCCTCGCTTCTTCGAGCGGAAGGCGCAGGCGGAAGCAGGCGCCGCCTCCGGCGTCGACGAGCTCGAGGCTCCCGCCGTGGCTCGCCACGACCTTCTGCGCGAGGGCGAGACCGATGCCGCTCCCGCGCTGCTTGGTCGTGAAGAACGGGTAGAAGATCCGCTCGCGCAGCTCCGCCGGCACGCCCGGGCCGCTGTCGGCGATCTCGATCACGAGCGCCCGGGCCGCCGGCTCCGAGGGCGGCGGCCGCGTGCCGCCGTCGGCCCGGACGGCCCAGGTGGCGACGGGCGCGGCGCGCTCGCCGCTCTCGACGCGCAGGCCGAGCGACACGCGCTGGCCCTCGGCCTCCATGCCGGCCATCGCCTCGAACGCGTTCACGAGCAGGTTCACGAGCATGGCGCGCAGCGGCTCGGCGTCACCGTGGAGCGTCGGGAGCGGCCCCTCGAAGCGTCGCTCGACCGCGCCGGCGAAGCGCTGGCGCTGACACGCGAGGATGAGGGCCTCCTCGAGCAGTGCCGCGGGCTCGATCGGGCGCTTCTCCGGCGCGAGCGGCTTCACGAACTCGAGGCTCTCGGTCACCGTGCCGGCCAGGGAGCGCAGCTCGGCCGTCAGGTCCGCGAGAAGCCCGAGCTCCTGCTCGCGGCCTCCGGCCGTCTCGAGGCGTCGGCGGAGGAGCCCGGCCAGGACCTCCATGGTCGCGAGGGGCGTCCGCAGCTCGTGGGCCAGGCCGGCCGCCATCTGGCCGAGGGCGGCGAGTCGCTCGCGCAGGCGCTCCTGCTCGTCGCCGCGCTCGATCGGCGTCAGGTCCCGGAAGACCAGGGCCGCGCCGATCACCTCGCCCCCGGCCGTACGCACGGGCATCAGCGTGAATCCGATCGTGGGTCCCTGCCGGCCGTCGGGACCGCCCGCGAGCGCGAGCTCGGCGCGGCTCGGGCGCTCGCGGCCGTCCAGCGTCTCGAGGAGGAGCCGGGTCAGCGTGGGCTGGAGGGCGAGGGCCTCGCGGCAGTCGCGCCCGATCCAGGCGTGGGCCGGGCCGGCGGGGCCGCGAAGGATGCGCTGCGCCCCGTCGTTCAGGGCCGCGAGGCGGCCCTCGGCGTCGATCGCCACGAGCCCGGAGCGCATGGAGCCGAGGAGCGCGAGGGCGAAGTCGGGATCGCAGGCCAGCACGTCCGGCGTATCGGCCGGGCTGTACGAAATCGTTACCCGAGCGACTCCTCGCCGCCCGGAACGAGGTAGCGCTTGCCCGTCTGGAGGAGCCAGCCCTCGGTCTTCATCTCCTTCACGACACGGGTCACCGTCTCCCGGGACGTGCCGATCATGTCGGCGATCTGCTGGTGCGTGAGGGGCGGCGTCTCGCGACGCCCGTCCGGACGCGGCTCCTCGGTCGCGAGGCGCCGCAGGAGCCCCTTCGTGCGCTCCTTCACGCGCTGGAACGAGAGCGAGCTCGCCTGCTCGTCCACGTCGCGCAGGCGCCGCACGAGCTCCTGGATCACGCCCATCGCGAGGTCGGGGCTCGTGCGCAGCGCGTTCAGGAAGTCGTTGCGCGAGAGCGCGAGGAGCCGCGCGGGCTCGAGCGTCTTCACCGACGCCACGCGCGGCGCGCGATCGAGCAGGGCCATCTCGCCGAAGAAGCCGCCCGGCTCGAGGAACATCAGGATCTTCTCGCGGCCCTCGTCCGAGAGCTTCGTGACCTTCACGCGACCCTCGCGGATCACGTACATGTAGTCGCCGGGCAGCCCTTCCTCGACGATCGTCGTGTTGCGCGCGAAGCGTCGCTCGATGAGCAGCGACGCGATCAGCTCGAGGTCGGCGTCGTTCACCTGCGAGAACAGGGGAATCGCACGCAGCGACTCGACCGCTTCCTTGCCTCGGCTGGGCGAGCTCACAAGAGATCCTCCCGTCCTCGTGCGCGCAGGCCCTCGACGACGCGGCGCAGCTCCTGGCTCCGATCGAGCCGCGCCACGAGGAGCGCGTCGGGGCTGTCGATCACCGCGAGACCCTCGACGCCGAGCAGCACCACCTGGCGGCCGCCCCGGCCCTTGCCCGGCCCGGGGCCGGCGCTCCAGACGAGGTTGCCGCGCGCGCCCTCGAGCATCGCATCTCCTTCGACCTGACGGTTCTCCGATTCTGTGACGCCCATCTCTTCCGCGAGGGAGGCCCAGGTGCCGACGTCGCTCCAGCGAAACCCCACCGGAAGGGTCCAGACCCGGTCGCTGCGCTCGAGGACCGCGACGTCGACGGGAGCCGAGGGCGCCGCGCGGTAGGCCGCGAGGACCTCCTCGGAGGCCGGCCGGCGACGCGACCTTCGCCCTTCCTTCGCCTCGAGCCGCGCGAGCGCGGCGGCGATCTCGGGCGCGTGGGCCGAGAGCTCCGCGAGCAGCGTCCGCGCGCTCCAGACGAAGATGCCGGCGTTCCAGAGGTGGCCTCCACGACGGAGCATCTGGCGTGCCCGGCTCGCATCGGGCTTCTCGACGAAGCGGCGCACCTGCCGAAGCCCCGCGAAGCCTCGAGCCGGCTCGCCCACCTGGATGTAGCCGTAGCCCGTGTCCGGGCGCGTCGGCTTCACGCCGAGCGTCACGAGCACGCCGGCGCGAGCCGCGGCCCGGGCGGCCCTGCGCACCGCCCGCTCGAAGGCTTCCTCGTCCGGGATCAGGTGATCCGCCGGCAGCACGACGAGCACTGCGTCGGGCCGTCTGCGGGCGACGTGCAGCGCGGCGAAGCCCGCCGCCATCGCGGTGTTGCGGCGCAGCGGCTCGACGAGCACGTGTGCCGGACCGAGCCCGCTCTCGCGCCGCATCGCCGCCGCGTGCTCCACGCCGCACACGAGCCACGTGCGCTCGCGCGGCGCGAAGCGGGCGGCGCGATCGAGCGTCGCGCGCAGCAGGCTGCGCCCGTCCGCCACGCGCAGCAGCGGCTTCGGGAAGCGCCGGCGCGAGCGCGGCCAGAAGCGCTCGCCGGCGCCGCCCGCGAGCACCACGGCGTGGATCTCCGGCTCGCCGGAGCCTCCCGGCCCTCGCCCCCCTCGTTGCCCGCGGCCCGGCACCGAGCGACCTAGGGCCGACCCACGCAGGTGTAGGAGAAGCCGGCAGCGCGCATCGGCTCGGGCTCGTACACGTTCCGCAGGTCGACCAGCACCGGCTGGCGCAGGGAGCTCCGCATCCGGTCGAGGTCGAGCATGCGGAACTGGTTCCACTCCGTGACCAGCACCACCGCGTCGGCGCCCTCGCAGGCCTCGTACTCGTTCTGGCACATCGCGACGTCGGGCAGGAGCTTCGCCGCGTTCGGCATGGCGACCGGATCGTATGCCTTCACACGCGCGCCGCGCGCGAGGAGCCCCTGGATGATGTCCACCGCCGGGGCGTCGCGCATGTCGTCGGTCTCGGGCTTGAACGAGAGACCGAGCACGCCGATCTCCTTGCCGGCGAGGCTCCCGCCGAGCGCCTGCTGGATCTTCTCCACCATGCGCTCGCGCTGGCGCTCGTTCACGCGGATCACCGTCTCGACGATCTCGAGCCGCTCGCCGAGCTCGCGCGCGAAGTGGGCCGCCGAGCTCGTGTCCTTCGGGAAGCAGGAGCCGCCGAAGCCCGGGCCGGCGTGGAGGAACTTCTGGCCGATCCGGCCGTCGAGACCGATGCCCTTCGCGATCGCGTGGACGTCGCCGCCGATCTTCTCGCACAGGTTCGCGATCTCGTTGATGAAGGAGATCTTCGTCGCGAGGAACGCATTGGCGGCGTACTTCGTGAGCTCGGCGCTCGGGATGTTCGTCATCACGATCGGCCGCTCGATCAGCGAGAGCGGCCGGTAGAGGTCGCGCAGGATCGCCGCGGCCTCGTCGTCCTCGACGCCGATCACCACGCGGTCGGGCCGCATGAAGTCCTGGATCGCGGCGCCCTCGCGCAGGAACTCGGGGTTCGAGGCGACGGAGAAGCGCGCCTTCTTGCGCGCCTTCGTGAGCTCCTCCTGGATCAGCTCCTTCACGCGACGGGAGGTCCCGACGGGGACCGTGCTCTTCGTGATCACGACCTTGTAGGTGTCCATCGCCTGGCCGATCTCGCGCGACACGGCCTCGACGTAACGCAGATCGGTGCTGCCGTCCTCGCGCGGCGGCGTCCCGACGGCGATGAAGATCGCGAGCGACGACGCGATCGCGCTCGCGCTGTCGGTCGTGAACGAGAGGCGTCCGGCGTGCACGTTGCGGGCCACGAGCGCGTCGAGGCCCGGCTCGTAGATCGGGATCTCTCCCCGCTCGAGGGCCTTGATCTTGGCCTCGTCCTTGTCGGCGCAGACGACGGTCGCGCCGAACTCGGCGAAGCAGGCTCCGGTCACCAGCCCGACGTAGCCGGTTCCGATCACGCAGACGTTCATGATTGCCTCTCCTGGGAGCGGAAGCTCTGGATGGTGTGGGCGACGCCCGTGTCGAGATCCACCGCGGGCTCGAAGCCCAGCGCCTCGCGGGCGCGGCCGAGGTCGGCCAGGCTGTCCCGCACGTCGCCCGGCCGGGCCGGCTCGTAGATCGGTTCGACGTTCGCCCCGGTCGCCTTCTTCACGGCCGCGAAGAGCTGGTTCAGGCTCACGCGACGGCCACCGGCCACGTTGATCACGAGGCCGGCCGCCTTCGGCGAGAAGGCGGCGAGCCAGTTGGCCTGGACGGCGTCGGCGACGTACGTGAAGTCGCGCGTCTGCTCGCCGTCGCCGTAGATGTGCGGGGGCTCTCCGGCGAGGCAGGCGGTCACGAAGCGGGGGATCACGGCGGCGTACTCGCTCTTCGGATCCTGTCGCGGCCCGTAGATGTTGAAGTAGCGCAGGGCCACCGTCTCGAAGCCGTAGAGCCGGGTGTAGAGCTGGCAGTACGCCTCGGCGGTGTACTTCTGCAGGCCATAGGGCGAGAGCGGCATCGGGGGCATCGTCTCGACCTTGGGCAGGATCGGCGTGTCGCCGTAGGCCGCCGACGAGGCCGCGAAGACGAGCCGCCGGACGCCCGCGTGACGCGCCTTCTCGAGCAGGAGCAGCGTGCCGCCGACGTTCACGTCGTTCGTGCGCAGCGGCTCGGCGACGCTCCGCGGCACCGACGGCACGGCCGCCTCGTGGAACACGAGCTCGCAGCCGTCGACCGCTCGGGCGACGGTCGCGGGGTCGCACAGGGTGCCGCGGATCAGCTCGATCTGGCCGCGGGAGCGCGCGAGGTTCTCCTCGCGACCGCTCGAGAAGTCGTCGAGGACGCGCACGCGGTAGCCCTCGGCGAGGAGGCGGTCCACGAGATGGCTTCCGATGAAGCCCGCCCCTCCGGTGACGAGGGCGCGGCCTTCGCGGCGGGATGCGGTCACGGATTCTCCTCCAGCCAGGCGACGAAGCGCGCGATGCCCTCGTCGAGACGCGTGGCGGGCGCGTAGCCGATGAGCGTGCGGGCGCGCGTCGTGTCGGCCCACGTCCTCGAGACGTCGCCCGTCTGGCGCGGCTGCCAGTCGATCTTCGCGGCGACTCCGAGGGCGCGCTCGAGGGCGCGCACGACCTCGATCACCGACGTGGTCCGGCCCGCGCCGAAGTTCAGCACCGTATAGCCGAGATCGCGGTCGAGGGCGGCGACGAGGCCCGTCACGAGGTCCTCGACGAAGGTGAAGTCGCGCACCGCCGAGCCGTCGCCGAAGACCGGGATCGGCTCGCCGCGCCGCATGCGCTCGACGAACTTGCGGATCGCGAGGTCCGGGCGCTGCCTGGGCCCGTAGGCCGTGAAGATGCGCGCGGCCACGATCGGCAGGCCGTGGGCGTGGTGGAACACGTGGGCGACGAGCTCGCACGCCTTCTTCGTCGCGGCGTAGGGAGAGATCGGATGGTCGACGTCGTCGGTCTCGCGAAAGGGCTGGTCCGGCTCCGCGCCGCGCTCGCCGTACACCGACGAGGAGGAGGCGAAGACGACCCGCGCCCCTCCGCGCTGCGCCGCGGCCTGCAGCACGACGGAGGTGCCCGTGACGTTCACGTCCGCGTACTCGACCGGCCGCTCGAGGCTCGGTCGCACGCCCGCGAGCGCCGCCAGGTGGACGACGCCGTCGAAGCGATGCTGCGCGAACAGGTCGGCAAGGCGCTCCGCGTCGCGCACGTCGCCGCGCTCGAGCCGGAAGCGGGGCGACGCGAGGGCGCCGACCAGGTTCCGGCGCTTCTCGGCCTCGGGGTAGAACGGATCGAACGAGTCGTAGCCGACGACCTCGCGTCCCTCCGCGAGCAGACGATCGACGAGCGTCGAGCCGATGAACCCCGCCGCGCCGGTGACGAGGACGCGCTGCGGCGGCGCCGCCCGTTCCATCCGCGCGCCCGCTGCGCTCGCGTTCGTCGCGTCGCGTGCGGCGCTCATCGCGTCCCCGGCGCGCCGCGCCGCCGTCCGCTCGCGCGCTCCTGCAGCTCGAGGTCCGACTCGACCATGATCCGCACCAGATCCTCGAAGGGCGTGCGCGCCTCCCAGCCGAGGTCCCGCTTCGCCTTGCCGGGGTCCGCGAGCAGCGTGTCCACCTCGGCCGGCCGCAGGAAGCGCGGATCGACCCGCACGAAGTCGTCGGGCTCGAGCCCGACGTATCGGAACGCGGCCTCGATGCAGTCGCGCACGGTGTGGTGTCGGCCGGTGCCGATCACGTAGTCCGTCGGCTCGTCGCGCTGGAGCATCCGCCACATCGCGTCGACGTACTCGGGCGCGAAGCCCCAGTCGCGCCGGGCCTCGAGGTTGCCCATGCGCAGCTCGTCCTGCAGGCCGAGCTTGATTCGCGCCACGCCCTCGGAGACCTTGCGCGTCACGAACTCGCGCCCGCGCCGCGGCGACTCGTGGTTGAACAGGATGCCCGACACGGCGAAGAGCCCGAAGCTCTCGCGATAGTTCACCGTGATCCAGTGCCCGAAGAGCTTCGCCACCGCGTAGGGGCTGCGCGGATAGAACGGCGTCGACTCGCGCTGGGGCGACTCCTGCACCTTGCCGAACATCTCGGAGCTCGAGGCCTGGTAGAAGCGGATCGCAGGATCGACCAGACGCACGGCCTCGAGGAGCCGCGTCACGCCGAGCGCCGTGAACTCGCCCGTGAGCGAGGGCTGCACCCAGGAGGTCGGCACGAAGGACTGGGCGGCGAGGTTGTAGACCTCGTCGGGCCGCACCTCGCGCAGCAGGTTCACGAGGGAGCTCGGATCGAGGAGATCGGCCTGATGGAGCGCGATGCGCGCGGTCAGGTGCGAGATGCGCTCGTAGTTCTCCGTGCTCGCCCGGCGCACCATGCCGTGCACCTCGTAGCCCTTGTCGAGCAGGAGCTCGGCGAGATACGAGCCGTCCTGGCCGGTGACGCCCGTGATGAGCGCGCGGCGCGCTCCGCTCGTGCCGCTCATGCCGGCCCGCCGCGACCGGCCTCGGCGGAGTCGGCGACGGGCGGCACCTCCTGCGCGGCGGCGTCGACCAGGCCGAGATTTCGCACGAGCCGCCAGGTGAGGCCCAGCACGGCGAGCAGGAAGAGGAGCGCGGCGAAGCCCTGGAGCTTGGTGAAGGAGAGGGCGATCACGCAGAAGCAGGCCGTCAGGAAGTAGATCGAGAGGACCGCCGAGCGGTGCGAGCCCTCGGCTTCCAGCAGCCGATGGTGGATGTGCTGGCGGTCCGGGCTGAACACGCCGACGCGTCGGCGCAGCCGCCGCAGGATCGAGAGCAGCGTGTCCATGATCGGCACCGCGAGCGCGAGGATCGGCACCACGAACGTCAGGAGCTCGGCCTGGGCGTAGCCCTCGAGGGCGAGGAGCGCGAGCGCGTAGCCGATGAAGAGCGCGCCCGTGTCGCCGAGGAAGATCTTCGCCGGCGAGAAGTTGTACGGCAGGAAGCCGAGCAGGCCGCCGACCAGGGCCGCGCCCATCAGCAC
>DATKKW010000028.1:0-133475 GCA_035542715.1 Myxococcota bacterium | reverse complement strand
TGCCGGCGAGCGGGATGCGCGATGCGACGCGGTCCGTGGAGCGGTCCTCGAGGAACTCCTGGATCCCCTGGACCACGGCCTCCCAGGCCGCGGTGAAGAAGCTCTCGTCGCGCGCCTCCTCCGGCGTGAAGACCTCGACGTCCTGGAAGAACGGCTTGATGTAGCCGTCGAAGCGGTTCTTGCTCGACTCGAGCTCGGCGTAGGCCCTCGCCGTGCCGCGCTCGACGTCGAAGCCCGCGTAGGCTCGGAAGAAGGCGTTCCAGTCCGCGAGCCGGAGGCCGACCAGGCTTCCGTCGAAGTCGAAGGTGGGGGTCTCGGCGAAGGGATCGAAGCTCGCTCGAGCGAGCAGGCGGCCGCCCTTCATGGGCACGGCGCGCAGCGCGATCCTCGCGACGCGGGTCTTCGAGAGCTTCTCGCTGTTCGTGAGATTCTCGGCGACGAGGTCGACGTGGTGGAGGTACACGTCGACCTGCGGCGAGGAGTGGAAGTTCCGGAAGTGGAGCTCTCCGTCGGACACCACCAGGCGGTCGACGCGGATCGGCATCAGCTCGTCCGCGACCTTTCGCCAGTCGACTTCGCTGCCGGTCTGCCGCTCCTCGGGGGTCGGGCCCGCCACGAGGTTGATGCGGGGCTCGTCGACGGCGGTGTTCGCGACGAGCGCGCCCCTCCCGAGCGCCCGCCACGAGATCGAGACCTCGATCCGAGACGCGGCGAAGAGCGGCACCGGCACCCGGCCCGTGCGCTTCGCGATCGCGACGTCCTTCACGACCGCGCCTCCCTTCCAGAGGGCGAGGCCCACGTCGCCGATGTGTGCGAGGTAGGCGGGGTTGCGGGAGAGCGCGTGGTTCACGTAGCGCTCGACGAGCGTCGGCAGCGCCAGCCGGAATGCGACGGCCAGCAAGACGATCGCGAGCACGGCGACGACGATCCGGTGTCGGCGCAAGGCGAGGGCCCTCTCGGAGGACCGGGGTGCAGCGCCCATGCCAGCCCGGCGGCGCACGCTCCTGGTTGCTGCTCCCCCCACCGCGCCGCGGCGACTCCCCCGGCCGGGCCCGCATCCGTCGAGCGCTTTGTACCAACGACGGTCGGTGCGGACCGCGTCCGGCGCCTCCTCGAGACGGGCCGGCGCACCAGATCCAGCGAGGCCGAGGCGTGTCCGTCACGCCGTCGCGTTGGCACGAAAGCTGCTCCGCCTCTCGTTGCTCCTGCCACTCCTGGCAAGGGAGGAATCCATGAGTCTCGGAACCATCCTCTTGATCATCCTCGTGCTCGCGCTGGTCGGCGCGCTGCCCACGTGGCCCTACAGCGCAGGCTGGGGTGTGTACCCGTCCGGAACCGTCGGCGTAGTGCTCCTCGTCGTGCTGATCCTCGTCCTCGTGGGCAGGATCTAGCGCCCGCTTCGCGCTCTCGAGATTCGCCAGGTCGTGGCGCAAGCCACGCCCGAAGGAGGAATCGATGCGTTTCATCCTCGCGATCCTGCTCGCCGGCGCTTGCCTCCAGGGCTGCCGGACCACGGAGCCCATCGGGCGCCAGGTCGACGACAGCGTGATCACGTCCAAGATCGACGCGAAGTTCGCGACCGATCCGAACGTCCCGCTGGTGGACATCGCCGTGCAGACCGACGAAGGCGTCGTGACGCTCACCGGCCGCGTGCCGGATGCAAAGATGAAGACCGAGGCAGAGCGCATCGCCCTGGAGACGGAAGGCGTGCGGTCCGTGCACAACCTGATCCACGTCGGGGCCTATCGCGAGAGCGCCGGCTCGGACTGACCATGGCGACGTCCTCGGACCGGAGTCGTGCGGCGGCCGCGCCTCGCCATCGGACTCTCTCGTGTCCCCCGTCGCCCTGATCGTGCAGCGCGCTGCCGGCGAGCCTCCTGACCTCGAAGCGCTCGCCCAGCAGGAGGGCTTCTGGACGCGACGCGTGGGCGACGCCGAGACGGCGCGGACCCTCCTCCGCAACGACGCAATCGACGTCTGCCTGCTGCGTGAGCCGCTCCCGGGCGCGGAGGAGCTCGTCGCGTCGGCCGCGGGATGCGAACTCGTCGTGGTGGGCCGCGCCGGCGCCGACTCTCAACTGCGTCGCCGATCGGTCGCGACCGTCGCGTGCGACGCGCCGTCGGTGGCCTCCCTGCTGCGCAGCCTGAGCCGGATCCGCGCGCTCGAGGGCGAGCGCGACGAGCTCCGGCGCGTCCTCCGCGACGCGGGACGGTTCGATCGGCTCGTGGGCACCTCGGCGCCGATGCAGCGTGTCTTCGATGCCATCCTGCTCGCGGCTCGAGATGCGCGACCGGTCCTCGTGCGCGGGGCCGCCGGCGGCGGGAAGGAGGCCGTGGCGCGGGCCGTCCATCGCGCGAGCGTTCGCCGCCACGGCCCGTTCGTCTGCTTCGACTGCGAGCGGCTCGGCGGAGATGCGACGGGCACGTCGCTCGTCCGCGCTTCCGAGAGGGCGAGGGGAGGCACGCTGCTCCTCCGCAGGCTCGAAGCGCTCACGCCGGGCGCGTGGCCGGAGCTCCAGCGCCTCGTCGCAGCGGGACGTCCGGAGTCGCGGCTGATGGCGACCCTCACCCGGCTCCCCGATCCTTCGACCGCAGAGGCTGGCGGCGGACGTGCGCTTCCCTTGTTCCGGGACGCGCACTGGCTCGTGCTTCCACCGCTCGCGAGCCGGCCCGACGACGTCGAGTGTCTGGCCGACCACTTCCTCGCGCAGCTCAATCACGAGCTCGGGGCCCGCAAGCGCTGGACTCTCCGCGCGATCGCGCGCCTTCGGCAGGCGGACTGGAAGGGCGGCGTGAGCGAGCTCGAGTCCGCCGTCCGTCAGGCGTTCCTCTCGGGCGCCACGGAGCTCGACGTGCACCACCTTCCCCTTCCCCGCCTCCTCGAGACGGAGACGGGGGAGCGGCTCGCGGTCGACGTCGGCTGCCCGATCGCCGCGATGGAGAAGCGTCTCATCCTCGCGACGCTCGAGCAGTGTCGCGGGAACAAGCCTCAGGCGGCGCGACTTCTCGGGATCAGCCTGAAGACGCTGTACGGCCGCCTGAGCGCCTATCGTGGCGCGCACGCGGGCTGAGCCGACCGCCCGGGCTCTCTCGGCGCTCAGGCGCCTGCGGCCTCGTCGGACGACGGCACCTTCCCGCGCCACGCACCGGTCTCCCTGCCTCGGCTCTCGATGAACTCCTTGAAGCGGTCGAGGTCACCGCTCGTCCGCATGCGCACGACGCCCAGGAGGTCTCCCGCCTGCTCGACGATCCCTTCGGGCTCGTAGTCGATCTGCAGCATGATCCGCGTACGATCGTCCGAGAGGCGGTGGAACGTCACGACCCCCGCGTGGCGCGCGCCCGTGGTGCTGCGCCAGGCGATGCGCTTGTCGGGGATCTGGTCGACGATCTCCGCATCCCACTCGATCGCCTTCCCGCCGAGCTCCGCCCTCCAGCGAAGCCTCCGGTCGTCGAGCTGTCGCACGCTCTCGACGCCCTCCATGAACTTCGGGAACTCCTCGAACTGGGTCCACTGGTTGTAGGCCGTGCGCACCGGCACGGCGACGTCCACCGACTGCTCGATCTGGCCCATCGTCTCTCCTTCGCGTGATGCACCCAGGGGCTGGCGGAGCAATCGGCGTGCCACGCGCTCGTCCGTCTCGCTCGAGGACGCGCGCGTGCATGGCGGCTCCGAGAGCGGCGAGGGCACGGTTCTACAACGTTCCGCGCCGAGGCCGCCGGCCGCCGCGCGGGCGGCATCGGCGGCGACGTCGCACCGGCACGCGACGTGCACGCCTCCCCGCGTGAGGGAGGCTCGACCACCGTGAAGCAGGTCACCGCACTGTGTGAGGAACGAGAAGCCGCGAAGACGCTCGTCGATGCGCTGATCGATGCCGGCATCGGCAGCCACGACGTGAGCGTGCTCGTGGTCGATCGCGGCGAGATGCGCGAGGCCCCGATGCAGCACAAGACGCGGGTTCCCGAGGGCGCCGCGGCGGGCGCCGCAACGGGCGCGGTCCTCGGCCTCGCGCTGGTCGCCGTCGGCGGGCTCCCGGGCGTGCTCGCCATGGGCCCCGTCGTCGGCGCCCTGCAGGGCCTCACGAGCGGAGCGGCCGCCGGCTCCGTCTTCGGCGCGATCGCCGGCCTCGGCTGGTGGAAGGAGGAGGCGGACATCCCGAAGGACGCGATCGAGGCCGGTGGGATCGTGGTCGGCGCCTCGGTTCCGGACGGTCGGCTCGGCGAGCTCCTGGACGTGCTGAAGACGGCGGGGGCCCGTCGCATCGACGTCACGTGAGCGCGCCGTCGCCCTCCGCGCCGAGCTTCGGACCCAGCACTGCGAAGCCGTCCGGCGGCAGGAGCAGCGACGTCCCCTCGAGCTCGACGCCGTCGGGCGAGGAGAAGAGCAGGCGTTGGTCGGCGTCCGCCTCCACCGGAACGCGCGCCGGCCGCTCGGAGAAGTTCGCGACGACCTGACAGCGACCGCGTCGCAAGCGGAGCCATCCGTCGTCCGCGGAGTACTGCACGAGGTCCGGCCGGAGCGTCGGATCGCGCAGGTCGGGGAGGCGCCGGCGAAGGCGCACGAGCGCGCGATGGCCGTCGAGGACCGCCCGATGGCGGGGAAGCTCGCGCTCCTCCCAGGCGAGCTTCGAACGCATGAACGTGTCGGGCGCGCAGGGGTCGGCGATCTCCTCGGGCTCCCAGCCGAAGGCCTCGAACTCGGCGAGGCGGCCCTTGCGCGTCGCCTCCGCGAGCGACGGGTCCTGCGGATCGCAGAAGTAGAGGAACGGCGACGACGACGCCCACTCCTCTCCTTGGAAGAGGAGCGGCACGAACGGCGCCGTGAGCACGAGGCCGGCCGCGAGCAGGAGCCGTGGCGTCGCGAGCGCGAACGAGAGGCGGTCGCCCCGGGCACGATTGCCGACCTGGTCGTGATTCTGCGCGAAGCCGACGAGCTCTTCGCCGGAGAGCTCCGGCGCGGGCCGCCCCTGGCGGCGGCGGCGATACGCCGAGTACTCGCCGGCATACACGAACCCGCGTGCGTAGGCCTTCTCGAGCTGACGCAGCCCTCCGAAGTCGGCGTAGTAGCCCGCGCTCTCGCCGGTCAGGCAGGCGTGGAGCGCGTGATGGAAGTCGTCGTCCCAGATCGCGTCCAGGCCGAAGCCTCCCCGCGCGGGGGGGACGACGAGGCGCGGATCGTTCGCGTCGCTCTCCGCCATCACCACGAGCGGGCGGCCCAGCGCGCGGCTCGCCGAGGCGACGTCGCGCGCGAGCTCCTCGACCAGGTGGAACGCCGAGAGGTCGATCAGCGCGTGCACGGCGTCGAGACGCAGGCCGTCGCCGTGGTAGTCGCGCAGCCACGCGAGCGCGCTCTCGATCAAGTAGCGGCGCACCTCGCTCGAGTCGGGGCCGTCGAGATTCGGCGCCTGGCCCCACGGCGTGTGGTGGCGCTCGCTCAGATACGGACCGAACCGCGGCAGGACGTTTCCCTCGGCGCCGAAGTGGTTGTGGACCACGTCGAAGATCACCGCGAGGCCGCGCCCGTGGCACGCGTCGACGAGCGCCTTGAGATCGTCCGGCGCGCCGTACGCCGGATGGGGCGCGAACAGCAGCACGCCGTCGTAGCCCCAGCCGCGCTCGCCCGAGAAGGCGGCGACGGGCATCAGCTCGACGTGCGTGATGCCGAGCTCCGCGAGGGCGTCCAGGTGGCGGATCGCCCCGCGGAACGTTCCCTCGCGGCTGAACGTGCCGACGTGGAGCTCGTAGAGCACGGCCCGGTCGAGAGGCGTCGCGCGGAAGCCGGCGTCGCCCCAGACGTAGCCTTCCGGGTCGACGAGGCGCGAGGGGCCGAAGACGCCCGCGGGCTGCCAGCGCGAGCGAGGGTCCGGCAGGGCCTCACCGCCATCGAGCCGGAACCCGTAGTCGACGCCGGGTCGCACCGCTCGCGGGCTCGACCACCATCCCCGTCCGCTCGGCTCGAGCGCGAGGTCGCCCTCCGACGTGGTCGCGTCCACGCGCCGCGCCCGCGGTGCCCAGACGGCGAGGCCGGTCACGCGGCGTCCTCGCGAGAGAGGAGCGCCACGGGAAAGGCGGAGAAGAGATCGCGGACGTACGCCGTCCCGCCCTCGCGCGCTTCGTCCGAGAAGGCGTCGCGCCACGTTCCGCGAGCGAGCTCGAGGCGCGTCTCTCCCCAGTCGCCGTCGAAGCGCATTGGCAGCCGCGGCACGAGGCACACGAGGTCGCACCGCTCGAATGCGATCACGTGGGCGGCGGCCCGGCCCGCGACCGGAAGCGCGGCATAGCGGCTGCGCGCATCGAAGCGCTCCGGGTAGCGGCGCCGCAACGCGAGCGCCCGCTGGATCAGGAAGAGCTTCGGGAGGCCCTCGTCCGCGCGGCGCAGCACCGCCGCCGCGCTGGCGCTGCGGATCTCGGCCAGCCGCTTGCGCCGGAGCTCGAAGTCGACGGGGCGACGATTGTCGGGATCGACGAGCGAGAGATCCCAGAGCTCGCTGCCCTGGTAGAGATCCGGCACGCCCGGCGAGGCGAGCTTCAGGAGGGTCATCGCGAGGGAGTTCCGCCGCCCGGGCTCGACCAGCGGCTCGAGGAACCGCTCGAGCGCCGCCACGAAGGCCTCGTCCGCCAGGATCCCACGCACGAAGGCCTCGAGCTCGGCCTCGTACGTGGCGTCGGGCGCGAGCCACGAGGTCTTCTCCTTCGCCTCTCGCGCCGCCTTCCGCGCGTACTCGGCCAGGCGATCGGCCTCGATCGGCCAGGCGCCGACGAGGGTCTGATAGAGCAGGTACTCGATCTTCCGATCGGGCCCCGACGCGCCGCGGTGGGCCGCGTTCCGTGCGAACCAGCCCTCGACGACCTCGCGCCAGGCCGACGGGATCTCGGACAGGAGCGCGATCCGCGCGCGCACGTCCTCGCTCCGCTTCGTGTCGTGGGTCGACGTCGCGAGCAGCGTCGTGGGATGAGCGGCCTGGACTGCGGCGTTCGCGGCGTGGAAGCGCTCGACGGAGGTCCCGAACGCGCCCGGATCGCAGCCCACCTCGCACAGCGCGACGAGGCGCGGGTACGCGTAGCCGGCCGTGTCCTCCACGCCCTTCGCCATCACCGCGCCGGAGAGCTGCTGCAGCCGGAGCACGAGCTCGGTCTCGAGCTCCCCACGGAGCCTCCGGCGGAGGATCTCCTCCAGGAAGTCCAGGAGCCCGGGCTCGAGGTCGGGACGGAGCTCGCGCGCGGCGGCGAAGGCCCGCTCGAGCACGGCCGCGTCCGCGGGCTCCGGCGCGTCGTCGGCTTCCGACACATAGGTGCGATAGACGGGAAGCGCGACCAGGAAGGCGACGAGCGCCGCCTCGAAGTCGCCGGGGTTGTAGTCGCGACGGCACGGATCGCGCTCGGCGATCTGCGCCCAGAGGGCCGTCAGCCGCGCGAGCTCGCTTCCGAGGAGCTCGCGCAGCACCTGCTCCTTCGCGCGCCGCCGCACCCCGTCCCACGCCCGACGGTCGCCGGTCAAGGCCTGGTACGCGTCGGTGAGCGGCGCCTCACCGTCGGGATCGAGCAGCACGCCGAGGGAGCGCGCGAGGAACTCGTACCCCGTCGTGCCGTCGGCCGCGAGGCGCGCGTCGAGCGTTTCGTCGCCTGAGAGGATCTTCTCCACGACGAGCCACGCCCGGGGCGCGGCCGCGCGGAGGCGACGGAGATAGCCCTCGGGCTCGCGCAGCCCGTCCAGGTGGTCGACGCGTACGCCGTCGATCTCGCCGGAGGCGAGCCAGTCGAGGATCCGCTCGTGGACGTGCGCGAAGACGCGCGCGTCCTCGACGCGGATGCCGATCAGGTGGTTCACGTCGAAGAAGCGCCGGTAGTCGACGTGGCTCGTCGCGGTGCGCCAGCGTGCGAGCCGGTAGTTCTGTCGCTCGAGGAGCGCGTGCAGCGCGTCCCGGTCCGCCGAGCGCTCGGCCACGACCTTCTCGATCTCCTGGCGGATGCCCGGCTCCTCGGCGCACAGGCGCGCCAGGAGGTCCGCCAGCACCTCCTTGTCGCGATGCCGACGCTCGCTGCTCTCGTGATCGATCGACGACGAATGAGGGAGCGCGGCGTGGGCGTCGGCGAGGAACGCGAGGAGCCGCGAGCCGGTGCGGTGGGCCGCCTCGCGCAGGAGCCCGTCGGCCGACTTCGGTGCGAGCGGATAGAGCGAGCCCGACGCCGACACCAGGAAGCGTCCGCCGTCGAGCAGGAGCGAGATCTCGCCCCGCTCGAGCACGCGGCCGTAGCACTCCTCCAGCACCGGCAGCAGGATCCGATCCCCGGCCCGTGCGCTCGGCGTCCAGTCCACGTCGAAGAGCGACGCGAACCGGCTCGACGGACCGTTCTCGAGCACGTCCCACCACCACCGGTTCTCGGGGCCCCGGATCGCCATGTGGTTCGGCACGATGTCGAGCAGGATCCCGAGCCCGCGCTGCTGCGTGCGGAGCGAGAGCAGGCGGAAGCCCGGGACGCCGCCGAGCTCCGGGTTCGGCACGGTCGGGTCGACCACGTCGTAGCCGTGGGGGCTCCCGGGCACCGCGCGCAGCGCCGGCGAGCAGTAGAGATGGCTCACCCCGAGATCGGCGAGGTAGTCGCAGAGGTCCGCCGCCGCCGAAAACCCGAGCTCCGCCCGGAGCTGCAGCCGATAGGTCGCAAGGGGTGCCGCGCGCACGTCACTCCTCGCGGCGCAAGAGGACGATGGAGCGCGCCTCCGCGTCGATCGTCGTGCCCGACGGCAGGAGCTCCCCGTCCGGCTCGAGGGCCTCCGCGCCGGTGTCCAGCACCTTCGTCCACGGACCGCCGAGCTCCGCCTCCGGCACGAGGAACGGCACGCGCTCGCTGTGCGCGTTCAAGAGCCAATAGAAGCTCGCGCCGCGGATCCGCTCGCCACGCGCGTCGGGGTGGGGGATGGCGTCACCGTTCAGGAACACCGCGAGGCACTTCGAGAAGCCGCTCTGCCAGTCCGGCTCCTTCATGGCCTGGCCGCTCGGCTGATACCAGGCGACCTCGGGCAGCACGCTCTCGTGGGGGCGGTCGCCGAACCATCCGCGCCGCCGGAACACGGGGTTCTCGCGCCGCAGCGCGATCAGCTGCTGCACGAAGCGCAGGAGGCCCGAATCGACGTCGCTCCAGGCGATCCAGGAGAGGGGGCCGTCCTGGCAGTAGGCGTTGTTGTTGCCCTGCTGCGTCCGGCCGAGCTCGTCACCCGCGAGCAGCATCGGCACCCCCTGCGAGAGCAGGAGCGTCGTCAAGAGGTTCCGCTGCTGCCGCGCGCGCAGGGCCCGGATCGCCGGGTCGTCGGTCTCGCCCTCGGCGCCGCAGTTCCAGGAGCGGTTGTGCGACTCGCCGTCCCTCCCGTCCTCGCCGTTCGCCTCGTTGTGCTTGTGGTCGTAGGAGACGAGGTCGCGGAGCGTGAAGCCGTCGTGGGACGTGACGAAGTTGATGCTCGCGTGGGGCTGCCGTCCGCCGGTGCCGTAGAGGTCGGAGCTTCCCGTGATCCGGCACGCCACCTCGCCGAGCGTGCCGTCCGCGCCCCGCCAGTAGTCGCGCACGGAGTCGCGGTACTTCCCGTTCCACTCGGACCAGAGGGGCGGGAAGTTCCCGATCTGGTAGCCGCCCTCCCCCACGTCCCACGGCTCCGCGATCAGCTTCACGCGGCTCACGACCGGGTCCTGCTGGATCAGGTCGAAGAAGACCGACAGGCGATGCACGTCGTGGAGCTCGCGCGCGAGGGCCGCCGCGAGGTCGAAGCGGAAGCCGTCGACGTGCATCTCCTGCACCCAGTAGCGGAGCGAGTCCATGATGAGCTGGAGCACGTTCGGGTGGCGCATGTTGAGGCTGTTGCCCGTGCCCGTGTAGTCCATGTAGTACTGCGGCGCGTGGGCGACGAGCCGGTAGTAGGCCGCGTTGTCGAGCCCCTTGAACGAGAGCATCGGCCCGAGGTGGTTCCCCTCGGCGGTGTGGTTGTAGACGACGTCGAGGATCACCTCGATGCCGGCGGCGTGGAGCTCGCGCACGAGCAGCTTGAACTCCTGCACCGCCTGCTCGGGCCGCCTTCTGGATGCGTACTCCGCGTGGGGCGCGAAGAAGCCGATCGTGTTGTAGCCCCAGTAGTTGCGGAGCCCGCGCTCGACGAGATGGGCGTCGTGCACGAAGGCGTGGACGGGCATTAGCTCGACCGCCGTGACACCGAGGCGCTTCAGGTGCTCGATCGCCGCGGGGTGCGCGAGGCCGGCGTAGGTCCCGCGCAGCTCGCGCGGCACCGCCTCGAGCCGGGCCGTGAAGCCCTTCACGTGGAGCTCGTAGACCACCGTGTCGTTCCAAGGCGTGCGAGGCGGGCGGTCGTCTCCCCAGTCGAAGAGCGAGCTCACGACGATCGAGCGCGGAACGGAGCGGGCGCTGTCCCGCGTGTCGGGCGGCCCGTCCGGCGAGCCCAGCCGGTAGGGGAAGACCGCCTGGCCCCAGCGCACCCGTCCCGCGAGCGCCCTCGCGTAGGGATCGATCAGCAGCTTGGCCGGATTGCAGCGCTGCCCGGCCGCGGGATTCCAGGGACCGTGGACGCGGTAGCCGTAGCGGCGCCCGGGCTCGACGCCGGGAAGGTAGGCGTGCCAGCAGCCGGCGCTCCGCTCGACCAGCCGCACGCGCTGCTCCGCACCTCTCTCGCCGAAGAGGCAGAGCTCGACGCCCTCTGCCACCTCGCTCATCACCGAGAAGTTCGTACCAAGGCCGTCGTAGGTGGCGCCGAGCGGAGCAGGCTGTCCGGGCCAGACCTTCATGGCGGGACGAGGAGCAGCTTGCGTGCCAAGATCGGAAGCCGGCTTGCGTCTTCCTCGCGGCGGCGCGGCATCGCCCCGGGCGCGCCGCCGCTCCGGGAGACCTCCGTTTTGTACAAGCGGGAGCTTGGGGTGGCCGGCTACGGGGCCGGCCGGATCACCACCTCGACGCTGCGAGCCTCCTGCCGGCCTGCCGCGGTCGCGCTCGAGGCGTACGGGCCCGACGCGACGCGCGCGACGACCCGCATGCGCGATCGCTCGACGCCGAGGCTCTCGAGTCGGTCGCGCACGGCCTCCGCGCGTCGCTCGGAGAGGTCGGCGTCGTGGCCCGGGGTGCCGGTATCGTCCGTGTGGCCCTCGATCAGCACGCTGCGGTCCGGGTTCTCCCGCAGGAACTGCGCGAGCCGCTCCAGGTGCGGCGCCGCGCCCGGCGCGAGCGTCGCGCCGTCCACGTCGAAGAGCAGGTCGCCGAGCGTCAGCACGAGCCCTCGCGGCTCCTCGCGGGCCTGGAGCGACTGGAGCCCGCTGAGCAGCGCGTCGGCGCGGCTGCGCTCGCTCTCGGCCCTCCGCTCCGCGGCCACGGCGGCCTCGGCACGCGACGCGAGGGCCTGATCGGTGGCGCGATCGACCAGCGCCTCGGACTCCACGCGCAGCTGCTTCTCCTCGGCCACCGAGCGGGCGACCAGCACCCGCTCCTCCGTGAGCTCGGCGAGGTGCCGCGCCTCGGCATCGTCGCCCCGGTCGAGCGCCGTATTCGCGCGCTCCAGCGTCTGCTCGGCCTCGCGGTACGCGATCGGCGCGCGCACGTCGACGCCCTCCGCGCGCGCTCCCTGGAGCGACGTCGCCGCGGCCTCGACGCGAGGTCGCGAGGGCGACGCGCACGCCACGACGACTCCGAGGAGTGTCGCGAGGATCAGCCTTCCGTTCGATCGGGACGGTCTCGTGGACATGGCTCCTCCGCGAGCATTCGAGTCAAGGAAGGGGCGCCGGCGGCGGCGTCACCGGGGCGGGTACGGCCTCGAGCCGATCGACGCTCTCCTGCTGGTTCTCGAGGCTGCGACGCGCCTGCGCCTCGCGCGAGCGGGCGGAGGCCAGCTGCGCGCGGGCTTCGGCGAGCTCCGCGAGCCGGCGCGCCTGCACCTCGCGGTCGTGCTCCGCCGCGTGCTTGGCGTCGGCGAGCGTCTCCCGCGCGTTGTTCCACTCCGCCGTCGCGTAGGTCTGGGCGTCGGCACGCTCCGCCTCCCGCATCGCGGACTCCGCCGCCGCGATCTGGTCGCGCGGCGACGGACCGCTCGCGCACGCCGCGGCGAAGGCTGCGCACACGGCAAGGCACCACCGGAGTCGCTGCATGTCCTCTTCCTCCGCAGGAAGGGGGGTGCACGCCTCGTGCCAGCTCGCCCGGGCTCCGCGCGCGTCTCTATCGTGCGCGCGCGGCAGTCGCGGCCTCGCGCAGATCGTCCACGAAGCGCTCGCGCTCCCGCCGGCGCTCGCTCGCGTCGCGCAGGCGGAGGATCCATGCCGGATGCACCGTCGGGACGACGACCCGCGCGAACGGCGAGCGCACGCGCTCGCCGCGATGCGCCGTCACGCGGAAGCGGGCGCCGAGGAGCGCCTGTGCGGCGGTCGCGCCGAGGCAGACGATCACTTCCGGCGCGAGGGCGGCGATCTCCGCCTCGAGCCACGGCCGACACGCGCGCACCTCGATCGCGCTCGGCTTGTCGTGGAGCCGTCGCTTCCCACGCGCCTTCCACTTGAAGTGCTTCACCGCGTTCGTGACGTAGACCGCGCTCCGGTCGAGGCCCGCCTCCTCGAGCGCAACCTCGAGAAGACGGCCCGCGGGCCCGACGAAGGGCCGACCGAGCTCATCCTCCCGATCGCCCGGCTGCTCGCCCACGAGCACGATGCGTGCACTCGGCGGTCCCTCGCCGAACACGGTCTGCGACGCCCGCTTCCACAGCCCGCACGCGCGGCACGTCCGCGCTGCGCGCGCGAGGTCGCGCGGACCGGCGCGGCCGCCGCGCGCGGCCTCGCGCCAGGCGGCGGGATCGGCGGCGCGCTCGTCCTGGACCTGGCGCACCTCCGCGCGCTCCATGCGATCAGGAAGAGCAAGGTCTATGCCCGCCTCTGACGTGGCGCGCGGCTTGCAGTCGTCGGCTGTCGTGGTGTGACCTGCGCGGAGGCTCCGTCGTGAAGCACGCCGCCATCCTCGTGTGCGTGATCCTCGCCGCGTCGGTCGTCGGCCTCGCGTCGATGTACTTCCTGGTGCCGCAGAGCGCGCAGACGCCTCACGGACCGACGCCGAGCATCGACGACGTACGGCGCGTGCTCCACGAAGCCGTCGGTCCCGCCGCGGATCCGTTGCAGGTCGAGCTCCGGGGCTCGTGGGTGCGGCTCCGCGGCAAGGTGCCCTCCGAAGCCGTTCGCGTCGAAGCCGTGCGAGCCGTGCGGAAGCTACCCGGCATCACGGACGTCGATGACCGCCTCGAGGTGCAGACCTCCGTCCTCCGCCGGCTCGAGCACGCGGCCCTCCCCTCACCTTGGCCCGTGTGATCGCGGGCCGCCCGGTCGCCGGCTCGGTTTGTAGAAAGACGTCCGCGTTGCACCGTGGGCCTCGAGCGCAGACGGGCCGATCCGTGCTCGCGCGCTCCTCCGCACGCTCGAGGGTCGTTGGCACGCGGCTCGCACTGTCTCCGATCGACCAAGAAGGAGTCGACATGAGAACCATCCTCGCCCTCGTGATCGCAGCGTCGTTCGCCGGCTTGCCGTCGTTCTCGCGCGCTGCGGAGGCGGACGATACGGGGCAGAACGTGCGCGATCGGAGCGGCTCGGCGATCACGCCGATGGACCAGGGAAACGGAATGGCGGATCTCCGGATCACCCAGTCGATCCGCCAGGCGCTCCTGGCCCAGGACGGTCTCTCGACGAACGCGAAGAACGTGAAGGTCATCACCCGGGAAGGCGTCGTGACGCTCCGCGGGCCCGTCGCGTCGCCGGCCGAGAAGGCGCAGATTGCCGATCTCGCGCGCCGCGCCGCGGGCGTGAGTCGCGTGGATGACCAGCTCGAGGTCGAGCGCGACTAGCACCCGACACAGAGAAGGAGAATCGCGATGGCACAGGCTGTCTACGGGATTGCGAAGACCGAGCTCCAGGCCGAGCGGATCGTCTCCGAGCTCCAGAGCCATGGCTTCCAGCTCGAAGAGGTCTCCGTGCTCCTCCCCGACACGGGGGGAGCTCGAGATTTCGCCCACGAGAAGGGGACCAAGGCACCCGAAGGAGCGGCCACCGGCGCCGGGGCCGGCGGCGTGCTCGGCGGCACGCTGGGGCTTCTCGCCGGCATCGGCACCCTCGCGATCCCGGGGCTCGGTCCGCTGATCGCGGCGGGACCGATCCTCGCGGCGCTGAGCGGCGTGGCGGTCGGCGCCACCGTCGGCGGCCTCACCGGCGCGCTCGTCGGGATGGGGATCCCGGAGTACGAGGCCAAGCAGTACGAGGGGAAGATCCGCGGCGGGAACATCCTCATCTCCGTGCACACCGAGGATGGCGACGAGCGCAAGATCGCGCGGAAGGTGTTCGAGAGCTGCAGCGCGGAGGACGTCGGTACCGCCGGAGAGTCGAACCCGCCGCGTCGCTGAACACGACGCGACGCTGCGTCGCCGTGGCTGCCCGCGGGCCGGATCGGCCCAGGAGGAGTCCATGCCCACCTGCGCCAGCTGCAAACGCGAGATCTCCCGATCCTTCCACGTCGCGTTCCAGGGCGAGACGCTGGTCTTCGACAGCTTCGCGTGTGCGGCCCGTCACCTCGCGCCCCGTTGCCCGACCTGCGGCTGCGTCGTCACGGGCCAGGGGGTCGACGCGCCGGACGGCCCGTTCTGCTCCGCGGGCTGCGAGGAGGAGGCGCTCGGGCTCGAGCGCGAGACGCTCCTCGCTGCGGACTCCTGGCTCACCGTGGTCGATCGCGCGCGCGAGCGTCGGGAGGGCGGACGGGTGGGGTGGATCCTGCTCTGGGTGCTGGGCGTCCCTCTCCCCGTGCTGCTCGTGCTCTATGCGCTCCGGGGCTGCACCTGAGCAGCCCGACACCGAAGAGGAGATTCGAAATGCGTCGCATCACGATCTGGATCGCGCTCGGCGGTCTGTGGATGATCCCTCCCGCGCACGCCGACGAGCGCCAGGCGGCCGACTTCGCGCGGAAGGCGGCGAGCGGCGGAAGGATGGAGGTGCGGTTGGGCGAGGTCGCGAAGACGAACGCCGCGAGCGAAGACGTGCGAGCGTTCGGCCTGCGCATGGTGACCGACCACTCGAAGGCCAACCGCGAGCTCGAGGCCGAGGCGCAGCGCCTCGGCATCGCGCTTCCCTCGGAGATGTCGAAGGACGACGCCGAGCGGGTCGCGAAGCTGGAGAAGCTCCACGGCACCGCCTTCGATCGCAGCTACATGGACGCGATGGTGAAGGATCACGAGGAGGACGTGAAGGCATTCCGCGCAGAAGCGAAGGACACCGACTCGCCCCTCCAGGCGTTCGCGGAGAAGACGACGCCGACCCTCGAGTCCCACCTCGAGCAGGCGCGTCGAGTGAAGGCCGCGCTCGGAGCCGAGGGCATCGGGAGCACCGCGCGCCGCGACCCGCGGCCGGGCTCGACCCGGCCGTAGCCGCGGGACGCGAACGGAGGTCGACGTGGCGCGACGCGGAACGCGGCGGCGCTCGCGGGAACGCTCCGACGAGTCGGAGCAGGGCGGAGGCGACGCCCGTTCCACGGCGTCCCGGCCGATCTGGAACGGGACGATCAGCTTCGGCCTCGTGAACGTTCCGGTGGAGCTCCGCACGGCGGAGGTCCGCGACGAGCTCAAGCTCAATCTCCTCGACGCCAAGGACCACGCGCCCGTGGGCTACGTGCGCCGCAACAAGCGCACGGGCGAAGAGCTCTCCTGGGATCGCATCGTGCGCGGCTACGAGGTGGAAAAGGATCGCTTCGTGGTCGTGAGCGACGAGGACTTGAAGCGGGCGAACCCGAAGGCCACCCGCACGATCGAGATCCTCGAGTTCGTGGAGGCCGCCTCGATCCCGCCGCTCTACTTCGAGCGGCCCTACTACGTCGCCCCGACCGGGGTGGGCCTCAAGGGATACGTGCTGCTGCGCGACGCCTTGCTTCGGACCGGCAAGGCGGGGATCGCGAAGGTCGTGCTCCACACGCGTCAGCATCTCGCGGCGCTGCTCGCGGTGGGCGAGGTGCTGGTGCTCGAGCTCCTGCGCTTCGCGAGCGAGCTCCGGAGTGCGCGCGATCTGCCGCTCGCCGCCGGCGCAGACGAGGAGGGCGTCGGGATCCGCAGCGCGGAGCTCGATCTCGCCGAGCGCCTGATCGAGAGCATGGTCGTGCCCTTCGACCCCTCGCGTCACCACGACGAGTATCGCGACGACCTGCTCGCCCTGATCCGCCGGAAGGCGCGCTCGGGAGAGGCGATCGAGAGCGAGGAGCCGGAAGCTCCCGCCGCAGGCGCCGAGGTCGTCGACCTGATGGCGCTCCTCAAGCGGTCCGTCGCAGACCACCGAGGCGGCGAGGAGCGTGCGGGACCTCGAAGGGTCCCGCCCGAGAAGGCCCGCACGCGGCGCAAGCGGGCCTGAGCTCCGATCGCCGCGACGGCGCCACGGGCCGTCGCGACGGGGACGGCGCCCGTCGGGCGTCGTCCCCGTGCGATCGGGCGGAGGCCGGCCCGCAAGCCGCTAGCGGCGGCTCCGCCCCACGACGGCGAGCCCCGCGAGCCCACAACCCAGGAGCAGCGTCGCGGTGGGCTCCGGAACCGTCGCGCCGCCGACAGCGAACTGCTGGCGCACCAGCGAGATCGATGCGATCGAGCCGGCCGGGGCCGGAGCCTCGCCGGCGTCCGCGGCACGCGAGTCCACGAGGATGTCCTTCTCGACCCGCAGGCTGTTCACCGGCGAGCCCAGCGTGAGGGCTCCGGAAGGCTGGTCGATCCCGCCGCCCGTGCGCGCTACGAAGATGCTTCCCAGGTGGGTCTCGCCCTGGAAGTAGTCGTCGGTGACGCTGGCCGCGACGCCCGCCTTGGCCGGCATCGCCTGGCCGTTGAAGAACACCGACGCGCTCCCGATCTCGCTCGACGTCGCGACCGAGTACGCGATGAACAGGTCGTCCTGCTCGCCGTCCGCGGCGTTGATCGGGCCTCGCAACTCGAAGCCGTCGTCGATCACCTTGACCGCGTACTTGCGGAGGTCGGGATCGAGCCCCGAGGACGCGGTCACGTCGAAGCCGCTGAACGTCAGCGCGCCGTTCCCCGAGACGAAGCTCTGCCCTCCGTTCGCGAGATCGTCGAGCGTGAGAGCTCCGGCCGCCGACCCTCCGAGCCACACCAAGGACGCGAGCGCTGCGACACATCCGTTCCCGAGCGTGAGACGCATGAGACTTCTCCTCCAGAGTCGTGGGAAGCGCGCGGCGCTTCTCCGGGTCTGAAGGTGTGTGGCACGCGCTCCGGGCGGTGTGTCGGTCGCGGGGAAGAGTGCAGAATCGTGCGCTCAGCTGGCGCCGCTCGACGGCAGCTTCGGCGGCACCGGCTCGTGGAGCTCCCGGAACTCCTCCTGGAGCTGGGCGATCTGCGCGTCGGTCAGCTCCTCGAGGCGGACGAGACCGGTCCGCGCGCCCTTCACGGCGCGGAGGAGCTCGTCGAGCTTGAGCTCGACGGCGCGGCTGTCGCGGTTCTGGGCGTTCTGGATCAGGAAGACCATCAGGAAGGTGATGATGGTGGTGACCGTGTTGATCACGAGCTCCCAGTCCGCGGAGTACCCGACGAGAGGTCCCGTGAACCCCCAGACCACGACCAGGACGACCGCGAGCAGGAACGCGGTGGCCGAGCCGACGAGGTCGGACGACCTCGCAGCGAAGTGGCGAAACCACTCGGCGATCGGGTCGTGCGGTCGCGGCTTCTGCTGCACGAACGGGTGTCGGAGCACGAAGCGTGCCCACGCCCCCGCCCCGCACGATCGGGCCGATCGAGGAGATCGCCGCCGCGGGCCGGCGATGGACGCTCCTTTCTACAAACCGACGTGGCTCCGCGCGCGTACGCTCGACGCTCCGCCGAGCCGCCGGCCGCGGCGAGGAAAGGCGAACCAGAGCTCCGCCAGGAGGACGAGCAGCGCGGCAGCGAGGAGCGCGCTCAGCCCGCGCTGCTGCGTGATGACGCGCGCCACGAGGTAGATGTCGATCGCCATTCCGAGCATCAGCGGAACCAGGGCGGCGCTCACGAGGCGCGAGCTCACGCGCAGCAGCCGCCGCGACACGCGGCTCTGCTCGGCCTGACGATGGTAGGCAGCCGGCGTCATCGTGAGGGCGATCGACGCGCCGACCAGGAGCAGCGCCCCGAGGTGCGCGCCCTGCTCGGCCATGGAGAGGGCCGTGTCGAAGCGCTGGTTGAAGACCGCGATCAGCTGGAAGCCGAAGAGCGCCTGGATGCCGGGGAGCACCACGCGCGCTTCTTCCATCGTCTGGCTGACCGCCTCCTGCAGCGACAGCTCGGTCGCTTCGGACGCGGTCGCCGGCGGCTCGCTCACGGCGCTCGCCGCCGGCGCACGGTCGGCGTCCTCATCTCGTCTCACGATGCTGCAACGGCCGTGCCCGGGGGCCGTGCGCAGCCGTCGCCTCAGCCGCTGCCCTCGTAGCACGGGCCGATCTCGCGGACCTCGACCGTCGCCCACTCGGCCGCGGGACACGCGCTCGCGATCGCGATCGCCTCCTGCTTCGTGTCGCAGTCGAGGTAGAAGAACCCGCCCACGATCTCCTTCGACTCGGCGAATGGCCCGTCGGTCAGCATGCGTCTTCCGTTTCGCACGACGACGCGCGTTCCCTCCGCGTCGGACCGGAGGGAGTCGCTGGCCCGGAGCACGCCCCGTTTCTCCAGGTCGTCCGCGAACTGGCGCATCCGCGCGTACGCGAGATGCCCTTCCTCCTCCGGTCGGCTTCGCCTCTGCTCTCCCGGCTCCAGGATCAACAGCAGGTACGGCATCGCGTCCTCCCGATCGCTCCCGCGCTCATTGCGCGACGTAGACCATCCACGGCACGCCGAAGCGATCCGCGACCATGCCGAAGCGCGGGGAGAAGAACGTCTGGGCGAGCGGCATCCGGACCTCGCCGCCCTCGGCGAGGGCGGCGAATCGCCGGTCGGCCTCGGCGACGTCGGCGACCGTGAGCGAGAGCGAGATGCCGCCGAAGCTCGGGCTTCCGCCGCAGCGACCATCGGATGCGAGCAGCATCGAGTCTCCGATGCGCAGGCTCGTGTGCAGCACCTTGTTCTCGGAGCCCGGCGGGAGCCCGGCCTGCGCCTCGCGGTCGGGGCTCTCCTTGAACCGCATCAGGAACGTGACCTCGGCGTCGAGCGCCTTGCGATAGAACTCCACCGCCTCCTCGCAGCGACCTTCGAAGCTCAGATAGGGTTGGATCGACATCGTGTCTCCTTCTCGTGTTGTCCGTCCGGGGTTGGGATCGATGCGTCTTGCGCGGGCCGTCAGTCGTCGATCGCCTGGTACACCGAGGTCCAGAAGTCGACGCAGACGCGCGGCGGGCTCGGCGACGTTCGTCCAGCCGCAGCTTGCATTCCTCCACCAGGATCAAGGCGGCCGCGGCCGTGATCGGCTTCGTCATGGAGCCGATGCGGAAGATCGTGTCGCGCCGCATCGGATCGCGGCTGCCGAGGGCCTTCGTGCCGATCTCGTCGACGGGGACCTCGCCGCGGCGCGCGACGAGCGTGACGAGACCGGGCACCTCGCCCCGCTCGACGTGTCCCGCCATCACGTCGTGCATCCGCCCGAGCCGCGTCTTCGAAAGTCCGCCGATTCCCATGGCGCTCCCTTCGTCCGGCTCAGCCGATCGCGAGGCCCTGGTCGTACCGGTCGTGATGTCGGAGCCAGTCGGACATGTCGCGGCTGGGCCCCGCCTCGCCGCGTCCCTTCGGCACGATGTCGAGCAGCGCGTACGCTCCGAGCAGCGTCTCGCCGCCGCGCGCGTAGCACGAGTAGGTGTGGAAGACGTCCCCGGTCGTGTCCTTGTGGAAGACGCTCACGCCGGGAAGCTCCTCGCTCCCGAGCCCGCGCACCTCGTAGTTGTAGTACACCTCGCCCTTCGCGATCTCCCCCTTCGTGAACGATACGTGGTAGTCGTAGTTGAAGTCGCTGCCGAACGACGACACCCACGGGAAGCGCCAGCCCATGCGCTTGCGGAAGGCCTCGATCTCCGCGATCGGCGCGCGCGAGACCGCCACCAGCGTGACGTCGCGCTGCGCGAGGTGGAGGAGCGGGCCTTCGAAGTGGTCCGCGGTGAACGAGCAGCCGACGCAGCCCTCCTTCCAGCCGGGGCCGAGCATGAAGTGGTAGACCACGAGCTGGCTGCGTCCCTGGAAGAGATCGGAGAGCGCCCGCTTGCCCTCGGGCCCTTCGAATACGTACTCCTTCTCGACCCGCACCCAGGGCAGCTCCCGGCGCTCGCGCGCGAGCTCATCGCGCAGCCGGGTGAGCTCCTTCTCTCGGGCCAGGTGCTGCTTGCGAGCCACGAGCCACTCGTCCCGCGACACGATCCGATGCTCCGTCATGCTGCTCTCCTCGACGAGAAGGGGTCTGCACGCGCTTCGCGCCGGCTTCGGCGCGGAGCATCCGGGCGGCCAGCGCGGCCATCCCGCCGGCGGAGCCCGCGCCGGCGACCACGAACGCGGCAGTCGTGAGGCATACCGGACACATGGGCTCGTCCTCCTGCAGCTGGTCGAACGGGCGCGGGCCGGATCGACATGGCCCGCCGCCGGCGCCGACGCCGGGCGCCGGGAGAGAGCGGAGGGAGATAGGATGGGATCACCCTCGGGCGACCCCCGAGGAGGCCACGCCCGTGTCGATCCGGCCGGCTCCCGTTCGACGGAAGAGTGGGATCGAAGGAGGGCATCCGATGGAGTTCATGCTTCTCTTCACGCAGCGGAAGGGCACGGAGTGCGGGCCCGGCGGGATGGCCGAGATGCAGGAGTTCGCGGCCGAGCTCGCGAGCCAGGGCAAGCTCCGGCGCGGGGCGCCCCTCGCGCCCGAGGCCACCGGCGCGCGCGTCCGCGTGCGCGCCGGACAGGCGTTCGTGAGCGACGGACCGTTCGCGGAGAGCAAGGAGGTCGTGGGCGGATTCTTTCTCGTCGAGGCGGCGAGCCGCGAGGAGGCGATCGAGATCGCCCGCCGCGCGCCCCACGCCCGCTGGGGAAACGTCGAGGTGAGCCTCGCGCCCGGCCGCCTCGCCGTGGCCGATTCGGGAAGGGGAGCGCCCTTCCTCCTCGCGTATCACGTGGAGCCCGGTCTCACCGACCCCGACGGCTCGAAGATGCGAGAGATGATCGCCTACGGAGAGGCGCTCGAGCGCGAGGGCAAGTTCCTCGAGTCGGCGCCCCTCGCGCGGGAGCCGCGCCCGGCGCGGCTCGAGCCCCGCGACGGCAAGGTGCTGGTGACGGACGGGCCCTTCGCGGAGACACGGGAGGTGGTCGGCGGCTACGGGATCGTCCGCGCCGGGAGCCGCGCCGAGGCGATCGAGATCGCGAAGCACTGCCCGCACGCGCGCTGGGGACCGATCGAGGTGCGCGAGATCCTCTACTTCGACCCGGTGTGAGGCGGAGGGATCGTGCGGTACGTGCTCCTTCTGTACGCGAGCGAGGCCGAGTCCCGGCGCGCGAGCGCGAGCGAGGCGGAGGCCGTCGAGCGCGAGCGCCGGGCCCTCGCGGCCGCGCTGGCGCAGAGCGGGAAGCACGGCGCGTCCCATGCCCTCGTCGACTCCGCGTCCGCGACCACGCTCCGGCGGCGCGGCGGCCGGACGGTCCTCTGCGACGGTCCCTGCGAGGAGACCCGCGAGCAGCTCCGCGGCCTCCTCCTCGTCGAAGCGCGCGACCTGGACGAGGCGATCGCGATCGCGGAGCGCACGCCGGACGCGAGGCTCGGCTCGGTCGAGATCCGGCCGGTCCGGGAGAGCCTCTGACGGATCGAGCCGAGATCGAGCGCTTCTATCGCGAGGAGTTCGGTCGCGTGCTCGCGACCGTGATCCGCCTCGTCGGCGACTTCCACGTCGCCGAGGAGGCGGTGCAGGATGCGTTCGCGATCGCCCTCGAGCGCTGGGCGCGGGACGGCCGGCCGACGAACCCGCGTGCCTGGGTCGTCTCGACGGCGCGCCACAAGGCGATCGACGGCCTCCGGCGCGCGGGCCGCCTCGAAGCGATCCGCACGCGGCTGGGACACACGGTGGAGTCGAGCCGCGGGCCCGACCTGCCCGAGGACGCGGACGCGGGGATCCCCGACGAGCGCCTTCGCCTGATCTTCACCTGCTGCCACCCCGCCCTCGCGCTGGAGGCGCAGGTGGCGCTCGCGCTGCGCACGCTCTGCGGTCTCTCCACCGACGAGATCGCGCGCGCCTTCCTGGTCGCGCCCGCGACGCTCGCCCAGCGCCTCGTCCGTGCGAAGCGCAAGATCGCCGACGCCGGCATCCCGTACGAGGTGCCGCCGCCGGAGCTCCTGCCGGAGCGCCTCGATGCGGTGATGGCAGTCGTCTACCTCGTCTTCAACGAGGGCTACTCCGCGAGCGCGGGTGACGCCCTCGTGCGTACGGACCTCTCGCGGGAGGCGATCCGCCTCGGCCGTCTCCTCGCCGAGCAGCTCCCCGGATCGTCCGAGGCACGGGGACTCCTCGCCTTGATGCTCCTCCACGATGCGCGCCGCGAGACGCGCACGACCCGGGACGGCGATCTCGTCCTGCTCGACGAGCAGGACCGCGGCCGCTGGAACCGGCCCCAGATCGACGAGGGCCTCGCGCTGGCGGAGGTGGCGCTCGCCGCGGAATCGCCCGGGCCCTACGCGCTCCAGGCCGGGATCGCGGCGGAGCATGCGCGCGCGCCGCGCGCCGACGCGACGGACTGGCGCGCGATCGCGCGCCACTACGAGGCGCTCGCGCAGCGCCGGCCCACTCCGGTGATCGAGCTCAATCGCGCGATCGCCGTCGCCATGGCCGACGGACCCGCCGCCGGCCTCGCCCTCGTCGCCGAGCTCGAGCGGCGCGGCGGCCTCGAGCAGTACTACCTGCGCTGGGCGACCGAGGCCGACCTCCTCCGTCGGCTCGGTCGCTTCGCCGAGGCCGCGCGCTGCTATCGCCGCGCGCTCGAGCACGTCGGCACGGGACCGGAGCGGCGCTTCCTCGAGCATCGGCTCGCGGAGGTGGAGGGCGCGTAGCGGCGGAGTCGACGAAGACTGCGTGTCGCGTGATCGTCGTCACCCTCTCCCGGCCCGGAATGGACGAATCTCTCCGCGAAAGTACGCGAGCCAGAGTCCGCTGCCTGCGCGCAGCCTGCCGACCGTCGGTCCGCCGCCGGTCGTACGGATCCTCTCGCGCCGACGTCGACACGCTACTTCGAATCCGGAGGAACGATGCGAACCTGGTCACGAGCGTGCCGCCGTGTTGCTCGGCGGCTCGCGCTCGGCGTGCTGCTGGGCGGCCCCCTGTTTCTCGAGCTCGGCGCGAGCTGCGCCGCGCCCGGTCCCGTCTGGTACGTCGATGCCACGACGGGGAACGACTCGAACGATGGTCTGTCGCCGGGGAGCGCCTTCCGGACCATCGCGACGGCAGTCCGGAAGCTGAAGGCCGGAGACACGGTGCGGATCGTCGGCGGCTCTGTGCCCTACGACGAGGCTCTGAACGTGACGACGAGCGGCACGACGGACGAGCCGATCGTGATCGAAGGCTTCGGAGCCACGCCGCCGGTTCTCATCACCAACAACCTCGGCAATCCGCCGATTCCGCGTGTATGCATCCGGATCGCCTACGCCTCCCACGTGATCGTGCGGAACCTCGTCTGCGATGGCCGCGGCGGCCCCGGCTACGACTACCGCAGCACGGGCTTCAGCTCGTTCGTCGAGATCCAAGGCGCGGACCACAGCTCGATCGAGGGCTGCACGTTTCGCGGCGCCGTGCCCGGACGGCCCCAGAACAACGCGTACGGCTACGGGATGGGGATCAACATCGTCTCGGCGCTCTCCGACGCGAAGTCCCTCCGCTTCGCGTCCTACAACCGCATCGCTGGCAACCAGCTCCTGCCGAACGTGCTGCCGCTTCCGGTCGAGCTCGTCCACGTGGAGCCCTTCAGCCAGCACAACCTGATCGAGGACAATCGCATCGTGCCGGGCGTGACGGGCTACATGCACAACGCCGTCCAGCTACTGTCGTCCTACAACGTGGTGCGCAACAACGAGATCTCGAGCCCCGGCGGCCAGCACATGATCGAGATCCTGCGCAACGACGTGCCCGGCGGCCCCGGGCTGCCCCAGATCGACCCCGCCGTGCGGAACGTAGTCGAGGGCAACCGCATGCACCATGCGGGGAAGCCGTCGAAGGGCGTCGAGTCGTTCGCATTCCAGCTCTGGGGCCCTCAGAACGTGGTCCGCCGGAACGTCTTCGACTCGAATCCCTCGGGCGTGCTTCTGATCGGACGGGGGACGAACCCCGAGCACGGTCGCTACCTGAAGCTGAACCATTTCTATCACAATGTGGTGTATGGAAACGGGAACCTGCTGCCGATCGGAGGCATTCCTCTCACCATCGCGATCAACTGCGACGCCGTGCTCTACGGCAACACCCAGGGCAACGCCTTCGTCAACAACGTCCTCTACCGCAACAACGTGAACACCGGCCGCCAGATCTCGGTCGACATGGGCCTCGCCTCCGGCCCCATCTGCAGCGGGCCGGGCGTGCCCCACGGCCCCGACGTGTTCGGGCCCAACCTCACCGTGATCGCCGGGAACTCGATCCGGATCGACTCGAACGTCGCCCCCGGCATGCGCACAGTCCACATCAAGCGCGCGGCACCGGCACCGTCCGATCTCTCTGTCGACGAGACCGAGGCGGCCTACCCGACCTACGCTCGAGCGAACCTCGAGGACGAGCCCGGCTTCGTCGATCCCACGGCTGCGACGCCCGATTTCCATCTCCAGACGGGAAGCCCGATGATCGATCGGGGGCAGTTCCTCACCACTGTCGTCGCGACGAGCAGCACGGACCCGACCGTGGTGCGCGTCGCGGACCCGGGGTTCTTCAGCGACGGCAACGGCATCGTGCCGGGAGACCAGGTCCAACTCCAGGGCTCGACGAGCTGGGCCGGGGTGCTGCGGGTGGACGACGCGACCGGTGACCTGCACCTCGACCGTGGGCTTCCGGGCGCCACGGCCGGACGCGGAATCGCCCTCCGATACAACGGCGTCGCTCCCGACATCGGCGCCTACGAGCGCTGACGCTCAGCCACGCACGCGCAGGAGGAGCTCCCCGACTCCCGCGCGCACCATGTCGAGGCGCTCGGCGAGGCCGTAGGAGAGGTCGACGTCGCGGCCCTCCACGTAGGGGCCCCGATCGGTGACGCGGGCTCGCACCGTCACGCCGGTCCTCGGGTTGGTGAGCTCGACCTCGGTGCCGAGGGGCAGCGTCTTGTGCGCGATCGTCGCGGCATGCCGGTCGTAGGGATCGCCGTTCGCCATGGGCTTCGCGTCGAATCCCGGACCGTACCAGCTCGCGACCACGCGATGCGGGCCCAGATCGGCGTCGCGGCGCACGACGAGCACCTGGCCCGCGCGCAGGCGTCGCGGATCGGTGATCCCGTTCGCGCGCGCGAGGGCCTCGACGCCGGTGTGGAAGCGCGAGACCGAGAGCTTCCAGAGCGTGTCCCCCGGCTGCACGACGTAGCGCTCCCCGCCCGTCGAGACCGCGCTCGCCTCCGTGTCTCCGTCGGGTGTCGGCGAGGCAGGGGCCGTCGCGTCTCGCGGCGGCGCCGCAGGCCCGTCGGCCGAGCGCCCCGACGCGGGGAGCCGCGCCTCGAGCGCCTCGTCGAAGGAGGACGAGGAGCCGCCGATCGCGGCTGTGCCGCGCACGAGGCCGCGTGCGCGCGCGAGGGCCTGGGACGACGCCGAGCGCAGCAGCAGCGCGGTCCACGCGAGGCGCGCCCGCGCATCGGATTCGACGGACGTCGCCGCGCGCACGCCTCCTCCCTCCTAGCGTCCTGCCGGGCGCGGGCCCCGCGCGTCGACTACTGGCCGAGCTGGATCAGGTTCCCGAGCAGCTCGTTCGTGGTCGAGATCGTCCGCGTGTTCGCCTGGAAGGCGCGCTGGTTGATGATGAGCCGCACGAACTCCGAGGCGAGGTCGACGTTGGACTGCTCCAGGTTGCTCGAGCGGATCGCCCCGAAGCTCCCGCTCTGGGGCTCGCCGACCAGGGGCTGACCCGAGAAGCGCGAGGCGATCAGGTTGTTGCCTCCGACCGCCACGAGCCCCTGGACGTTCGGGAAGTTCGCGAGGGCGACCTGCGCGAGGTTCAGGCTCTCGCCGTTCGTGAACTGGCCCGTGATGAAGCCGTCGCGACCGATCACGATGCTCTGCAGCGAGCCCGCCGCATAGCCGTCCTGGCTGAAGGAGTTCGTCGTCGACGACGTGCCGAACTGCGTGGTCGGATCGCCCGTGCCGACGCCGGCGACCGGTCCGAAGTTCGTCACCACCGCCTGGTTTGCGGCGGCGCCGCCCGTCACCTGGTAGTTCACCGGGCTGCCCGTCATCGCCTGCAGCGCGCCCTGGGCGTCGAAGGTCAGCGTTCCGCTGCCCTGGACCACGAGCGTGTCGGTCGCGTTCGCGGGCGCCGTCGTCGTGTCGGCGACCGGGAGCGTCGCGTTCCACGCCCAGGCGTTGGTGCCGGTCTTCGTGAAGAAGATCGTCGCCGGATGGCCGTTCCCGAGCGAGTCGTAGATCGTGACGACGCTGCGGAAGTTCGAGGTGTTGTTCGGATCCGCCGTGTCGAAGCCGCCCGCGATCACCGGGGCGTTGGAGTCGAGGTTCACGGAGAGATCCATGGTGGTGGTCGTGCTCGGCGGCGCGAGCGGGTTCCCGACGTTGATGTCGGCGAGCGTGCCGGTCGAGATCTGCGTCAGCGGATCGATCGTGTAGCCCTGGACCCGCTGGCCCTCCGGGTTCGTGAGGTAGCCGTCGCGGTCGAAGTTGAAGAGACCCGCGCGCGAGTAGAAGCGGCCCTGCGGGCTGTCGAGGATGAAGAACCCGCGGCCCTCGATCGCGAGGTCCGTCGGCCGGTTCGTCGTCTCGAAGGTGCCCTGGGTGAAGTTCGGCGTGACGCCCGAGATCTTCGTGCCAGCGCCGATCTGGGAGAAGCCCTGGACGCTCGCGATCGACTGGCCGAGGACGTCGGCGAACTCGGGCCTCCGCGCCTTGAACCCGGTCGTGTTGACGTTCGCGATGTTGTCGCCCACGACCGAGATCGCGGTACCCATCGCATCGAGACCGCTCACGCTGGCGAAGAGTGCGCTAGAGAGGGGCATCGTTCCTTCCTCCATTCGAACCGCCGATCCCGGCGGAATGCATCGATCCGTTGGCTCGAGCGAGCGGGTCCGCGCCTTGCGGACGCACCTCGCTCTCGAGAAGCCGTTCGAGGCTCGCGACGCAGAGCGATACCGGATCCCGATCGAGCGCCTCCTCGAGCGCGTGCTCGAAGGACGCCGCCGAGCGGGAGCGTCGGGCCCCGAGGCGCGACACGAGGGAGCGCAGGGCCGCGATCACGCGCCGCTCCCGGAGCCCGCCACCGCCCGCACCTCCTCCACGTCGGAGAGCGCGACCGGGATCGAGCCCAGCATCAGGGTGGCCTGGCCGTTCGAGAGGGCCGAGCCCGTGACGAGGCCCGAGACGAAGGTCGTCGCGGGCACGGCGGTGGCACCCGCCGCAGCCTCGACGTGGAGCGAGTAGACGCCGGCCGGAAGCGTGCTCCCTCCTTCGCCCTTGCCGTCCCACGCGAGATCGTGTCGACCCTGGTCCAGCGCTCCCAGCCGGAGCTCGCGCACCACGTTCCCGCGGTCGTCCTGGATCTGCACTCGCACCGAGGTCGCCGCCCCGTCCAGCGAGAAGCCGAGCTGCGGCGCAGCGCCCGAGCCGAGCTCGAACTGCTCGCCCTGCGCGACGACCTGCCGGCCGATCAGGCTCGCGGTCGAGAGCAGGCTCGAGCCGGACTGGGCGCTCACCAGCTTGTCGATCCCGGTGCGCAGCGAGACGAGCTGCTCGAGGCTCGAGAACTGCGCGAGCTGGGCGGTGAACTGCGTCGCGTCCTGCGGATTCAGCGGATCCTGGTTCTCGAGCTGCGTGATCAGCATCTTCAGGAAGTCCTGCTGGCCGAGGGACGAGCGGTCCGCGACGGCCTTCGTGGCATCGCTCGTCGTGCTCGTGGCGCTCGTCCCGCCCGCCAGTTGCGTCAAGTCCATGCTCGTCTCCCTCTGCGCGCTAGACGCGCAAGTCGATCCTGCGCTCGACCGGTGCGGCCGCGAAGCGCGCGCGAGCCGTCGACGGAGGGCGCAGAGCGAGACCTCCGGGCAGGCCCGCCGGGCGCTCCTGCCGACGCTCCGGTGCGCCACCCTGCGGCTCCTGGAACGCCGCGCCCCCGCCGCCCTGGCGCGCGAGGTCGGCATCGAGCCGACCCTGCGCTGCGTCGCCGCCCTGCGCCGCGCGCACCTCGAAGTGCTCCATCCGGAGGTCGTGGGCGGCGAGCGCGGCGCCGAGCGCCTCGCGCTGGCCGTGCACGAGCTCGGGCGTCGCCGCCTCGTGGGCCGTGAAGACCACCTCGACCCGCTCGCCGCGAACCGAGACCGAGACGTCGATCGGTCCGAGAAGGGGCGGATCGAGGCGCAGCCGGGCCGAGCCGCCGCCACGCGCCGCGAGCCACTCGACGTGCACGGGGATCGCGTCCACGGGAACGGGGGTGGCTCCGGCCGGCGGGGTCGCAGGCTGGTGCGGCGCCTGCACGTCGAGGCTCGGCGGCGGCGGAACGACACCGAGCGGTGATGCAATCTCGGCGTCCCGCGCAGCCGCGCCGGCCGCGTCCGGAGCCGTCGGCGCCGCCTCGCCACCGGCCGGCGGACGCGCCCGCGTGCGTGCGGGCTCCGCCTCCGGGGCGAGCGGGGCCGCCGCCGCCGGGAGCGCTCCGCGCTCGTGCGGGTCCGCCGAGGCTCCCCCTGCCGCGGCCTCGCGGGCGCTCCCCGCAGCGGGCGGCGTGGCGCGCAGCGGTGTCGCCGTCTCCGCGAGCGGGGCCTCCCTCCCGATGGGCGCTGCCGGCACGACGCTCTGCCCGTCGCGGTCGTCGCGCCGGCGGCCCTCGCGCGCGACCGGCGGCGCGACCTGCGGGATGGCGGCGGCCTCGGCCGCCGGGGGTGCCGCGTGCGGGGCCGCAGGCGCCGCGAGCGCCGCCGCGGACGCTGCCGATTGCGCGGGCGGCACAGGTTGCGTGGACGGAGCGAGCCGTGTCGGCTCCGCGACCGACGCCGCGCCCTCGTCGATCCGGGCCGCGTCACGGATGGGTGTCGGTGCGAGCGCCGTCGCGATCGCCGGCGGCTCCGGGGCCGCCGGCGCGACGACGGGCGCCTCGGCCGGCCGTGTCGCCTCCGGATCCACTGCGTCGGCCTCCGGCGCGTCGTCCTCCGAGGCGCGCGGCGCGGGCGCCGGCGCCTGCGCGATCAGCGCAAGGATCGCCGCGGCGAGCGCGTCGGGCGTCCCCTCTGAGTCGTCACGCTCCGACGCTCGAGAGGCGGCGTCGGGCACGAGGGCGTCGGGCTCCACCTCGTCGGGAGCCCCGGCGGTCGCAGGGACCGGCGGTGCGGCGCCAGGCCCGTCCCCGAGCTCTCGCGCGAGCGTCGAGGCGAAGTCGGCGGCGTCCGCCGCGACGCTCGCGCCCGGTGTCGCGGCGCCGGTCGCGGGCGCGGTGGGAGATCCGAGCGGCACGAGGCACGGGGCGGTCGTCATTGCGGAGCCCCTGACTGCGAGGACGACGCGCCGGCCGCGGCCGTCACGTTCGCGAGGGGCCGCGCCACCAGCTCCGAGATGCGGAGCGCGGTCGTCGGCGACATCAGCGCGAGGACGGCTGCGGCCTGCTTCTGCTTCATGCGGCGCACGACGTCGGTCGCGAGGCCCGGCTCGAGCGACTCGAGCAGATGCGCGGCCTGGCTCGGCGGCATCTCGGCGTAGATCTTCACGAGGCGCTGCACCGAGTCTCCGTTCTCCTGACGGAAGCTCGCGAGGCGCTCCTCGATGCGGGTGCGCAAGGCCTCGAGCTCCGAGAGACGCCGCGAGACCTCTGCTTCGAGCTCGGAGATCGAGCGCTCGCGCGCGGCCAGGTCCGCCTCCCGCTGGTCGAGGGCGGCTCCACGCTGACCGAGCTGCTGCAGCAGGCGCTCGACGTCGATCGGCGTCGCGACCGGCGACTTCTTCTCCGCGGAGGCCGCGGCGCCCGGCGCCTGCGTCGTCGCTCCGGACGCGGGCTCGCCGGCGCTCTCGGCGCCGAGGCCGGGCGCGGCGAAGAGCGCCGCGAAGGCGACGAGAGGGAGCACGGACGCGGTCCGCCGCACCGAGCCGACGACGCTCACGACGAGATCTCCTGCGCGGCGCCGTGGCTCCGCTGGGCGCGCTCGTCGAGCTCCGCCTGCTCGCGTACCGCGAGCGCGCGGGCGTGGGCGACGGCCGCCTTCTCGCGCAGGCGCTCGAGCGCCCGGCGACGGCCGTGCGCCGCGAGCAGCGCCGCACGAGCGCTCTCGCCCTTCGTCTCCGCCTGCCGTGCCACGCGCGTCTCGCGCTCGCGCTTCTCCCGCAGGTCGTCGACGTGATCCGTCACGACACCGAGCTCCCACGCGGCGACACCGGAGCGGAGGCGCTGCTCGAGCGCATCCGTCTCCTCCTCGAGGCGGCGCGACGTCGCCTGCGCGCGTGCGCCTGCCGCCGTCGCTTCGTTGCGGGCCCGCTCGTGGGCGAGCCGCGCGCGCTCGCACTCGAAGACACGCAGGCGGAGCACCGGCTCGAGACGCCAGCGGAACGCGCTCATGGCCGCGCCCCGGCCGCGGCCGGCGGCCGCAACGCCGCCCCGAGCGCCGCGACGCTCTCGGCGAGGGTCGAGCGCTCCTTCGGGCCCTGTCGCAGGAACGCCCGGAGCTGCGGCTCGAGCGTGCGCGCCTCGTCGATGCCTCGATCGCTCCCGGCCACGTAGGCGCCGACGGCGATCAGGTCCTCGGCGTTGCGGAACGTCGCGAGCACCCCGCGCGCGCGCAGCGCCGTCGCGAGGTGCTCGGGCGACACGACGTCGGGCATCACGCGCGAGACGCTCGCGAGGACGTCGATCGGCGGATACTGCCCGCGCTCCGCGAGCTCCCGCCGCAGCACGACGTGGCCGTCGACGATCGCCCGCACGGAGTCGGCCACGGGCTCGTTCTGGTCGTCGCCCTCGACGAGCACGGTGTAGAGCCCCGTGATGCTGCCCGCTCCGGCCGAGGTGCCGGCGCGCTCGAGGAGCCGCGGGAGGGCGCTCCACACGCTCGGCGTGTAGCCCCGGGTCGTCGGCGGCTCGCCGGCGGCGAGGCCGATCTCGCGCAGCGCCGTGCAGAAGCGCGTGAGCGAGTCCATGAGCAGCAGCACGTGCCGGCCGGCGTCGCGGAAGTGCTCGGCGATCGCCGTGGCGGCGAGCGCCGCGCGCGCGCGAAGGAGCGGCGCCTCGTCGCTCGTCGCCACCACCACGACGCTCCGCGCGAGGGCGGAGCCGAGATCGCGCTCCAGGAACTCGCGCACCTCGCGGCCGCGCTCGCCCACGAGAGCGATCACGTTCACGTCGGCCTCCGTGCCGCGCGCGATCTGGCCGAGGAGCGTCGACTTGCCGACGCCCGAGCCCGCGAAGATCCCGAGGCGTCCGCCGCGCCCCGGCGTCAGCATGGCGTCGATCGCCTTCACGCCGACCTCGAGGGGTCGCTCGATGCGCGCGCGGGCGAGCGTCGGCTCGGGCCGGCGATGGAGCGGCGCCGCCTCCGCGTCGTCGAGCGGGGGCCCGCCGTCGATCGGACGCCCGAGGCCGTCGAGCACGCGCCCGAGGCAGGCCGGTCCCGCCGGTACGGTGGTGCGCGCGGGCTCGACCCGCACGCGCGCGCCGGGCCCGACGCCGCGCGCCTCTCCGAGGGGCATCAGCAGGAAGCGCTGCTCGCGGAACCCGATCACCTCCGCGGCGAAAGGCGGCTCGCCGCCGTCGGGCTCGACCCGACACACGGTGCCGACGCGCGCGCGCACGCCTTCCCCCTCGATCACGAGGCCGACGAGCGCCCGCACGCGCCCGTCCGCCACGATCGGCTCGAGGCCGGCGATGCGTGCGCGACAGGCGGCGACGAAGGCGTCGTGGCAGACCGCGCTCATCCCTCGACCTCGTCCGCTTCCAGAAGGTCGCCGAGCTCGTCGGCGAGGCGACGCACGCAGGTGTGGAGGCGCGCGTCGACGTCGCTGCGCGGGGAGGCGAGCCGGAGATCGCCGGGAGAGAGGCTCGGATCGCCCTGGAGCGAGAGACCGTGCTGCGCCGCGATGCGCGCGAGCTCCGGCGCGTGGCCGGCCTCGAGCGCCGCGAGGTCGCGCGCGCTCAGGCGCAGCCGGACGCCGTCTTCCGCGTCGACCGCGGCGAGGGCGCGCTCGAGCACGCCCGCGAGGGCGTCGCGGTCCGCGCGCACCTCGCGTCGGAGGACGCCCTCGGCCAGCGCCACGGCGAGCTCGACGATCGCGCGACGCTGCGCCCGGAGCTCGGCGCGTCGGAGCGCGGCGAGCGTCGCGGCGGCGTGCTCGAGCGCGACGATCGCCGTGCGCAGGCTCTCGGCCTCGCTCCACGGCAGCTCGGCCCGGCCGGCGGCGTAGCCTTCCTCGCGTGCCCGCGCGCACGCCTCCTCGAGGGTCGGCTCGGCCGCGGGCGGCGGGACGGGCTCCGACGCGGCCGCGGCCACGGCCGCCTGCACGGCCCGCTCGAAGCGCCGCACCACCTCCGGCAGCGGGTCGGCCACGAAGCGCGCCGGCCCGCGCGCGCCGCTCGCCGCGCTAGACGAGGGCATCCTGGCTGCCTCCGACGATGTCGAGCGAGAGCTTCCCGTCCTGCTCGAGCTTGCGCGCGACGGCCACGATCTGCTGCTGCACCTTCTCGACGTCCACGACCTTCATCGGGCCGAGGAGCTCCGTCTCCTCTCGGATCTGGTCCGCTGCGCGCGTCGAGATGTTCCCGAACACCTTCTCCTTCATCTCGTCGGAGGCGAGCTTGAGCGCGACCACGAGGTCCTCGACGGGCACCTCGCGCAGGAGCGTCTGCATCGCGCGCTTGTCGAGGTTCGCGAGGTCGTTGAACTGCAGCATGCGCTTGCGGATCTCGCCCGCGAGGTCGGGATGCGACGAGTCGACGCGCTCGAGGATCGCCTGGGCGTCGGTCCGGGGGGCGCGGTTCAGGAGCTTCGCTGCCGCCTCGGTGCCGCCGACACGCGTCGGCGCGCCGGGCCGGCGGCCGAACAGCTCGGCCACGCCCTCCTCGAGCACGGACACGGTCTCGACCGTGACCGTCTCCAGGTCGGCGACGCGCGTCACGACCTCGGGGCGGATCGCTTCCGGCAGGTGCGCGATCACCGCCGCACCGCGCTCCGCCGGGAGCTGGGAGAGCACGAGCGCGATCACCTGGGGATGCTCGTCCGCGAGCGTGTCGGCCACGAAGACCGGCTCGTAGGCGCGCAGCGTCCAGTCGATCCGCCGCTCCTCCCGGCCGAGGCGCTCCACGAGCGGGCCCGAGCGGGCGTCGTCGAGGGCGCTGCGCGCGAGCTCGAGGGCTCGGGCCCGGCCGCCCGAGAGCGTCTGGCCCTGCCGGGAGACGGCGTCGCGGAACTCGGCCAGGACGCGGTCCTGGATGCGGGGCGGGATCTCGTCGAAGCGCGCGACCGCGGTCAGGATGCGCTCCACCTCGGTGTCGGACAGGTGCGAGAGGAACTCGCGTGTCTGCTCCTCGGGGAGCGAGAGCACGAGCACCGCGACCTTCTCCGTCCCCGTGAGCTGGTCCAGGTCCATCGGCTACCTCTGGCTCAGCCAGTTGCGGATCGCCTTCACGCTCTCCTCGCCGCTCGCGCGAGGCGGCTCGGCGCCCGCGTCGCGCCGGACCGCGGCCGGGGGGAAGACGGGCGGCTTCTCCTCCACCGGCGGAGGAGCGGGCGCGCCCGCCCCGACGAGCTGCACCTCGAGCTGTCCCGCCCGCGCGGGCAGGCTCGCCGGCGCGCCCGACTGGATCGCCGCGAGGATCGGACGCACGACCAGCCGCGCGAACACGACGAGCAGCACGACCAACACGAGGTAGTGGAGGACGCTCGCCAGGAGCTCGAGGCCGCGCGGGCCGATCCAGCCGCCGGGGCCTTCCTCGGGCTCGACGTCGAAGGAGCGGAACGGCGCCGTCACGACGGAGACGTGATCGCCCCGCTCGGCCGAGAAGCCGACCGCCTGCTTCACGAGGTCCTCGAACTGCTTGAGCTCGTCGGCGCTCCAGGGGGTGAAGCTCGCCTCGGTCGCGGGGCCGTCGGCCGTGGGCTTCTCGCCGGGAGCGGGCGCGACGGGCTTGCCGTCGACCAGGACCGCGACGGAGAGCCGCTTGATCGCGCCGGCCGGCAGCACCTGACGGTTCACCGTCTTGCTGATCTCGTAGTTGATGGTCTCCGAGGACTGGGCCGAGCTCGAGCCGCCCGCCGCGTCGCTCGACGCAGACGCGCTCCGCGCCTTGGCGTCGGGCGCGTTCGACGTGACACCCGGCACACCCGAGGCGGAGCCGCTCCCGTCCGTCGAGGTCTCGGTCGTGCGCTGCTCGCTGCGTGCGACCTGGGAATCGGGGTCGAAGCGCTCCTCGGTGCGCTCGCTGCGCGACCAGTCGAGCTCCGCGCGCACGCGCGCGACCACGCGGCCGGGGCCGACCGTCCGCTCGAGGATCGACTCCACGCGCCGCGTGAGGTCGTCCTCGAGGCGCGCCTCCTGCACCAGGGCCGGCCCCGAGGCACCGCCGATCTCGGCGCCGTCGTCACCCGCCGTGAGCAGGCGGCCGCGGTGGTCGACCACGCTCACCGCCTCGGCCTTGAGCCCCTCGACGCTCGAGGCGACGAGCCACTGGATCCCGCGCACCTGGGCCGGCGTGAGGTCCTCGCCCGCGCGCATCCGCACCACGACGGAGGCGCTCGCCTCCTTCGTGTCGTGCCCCACGAAGCTCGAGCGCTCCGGGACGGCGACCTGGACGCGCGCGCGCTCCACGGCGTCGAGCTGCTCGATGCTGCGCGCGAGCTCGCCCTGGAGCGCCCGCCGGTAGTTCACGCGATTCACGAACTCGGTCACGCCGAAGCCGGTCCGGTCGAAGATCTCGAAGCCGACACCGCCGCCTGTCGGCAGGCCCTTTCCGGCGAGCCGGATCCGGGCGTCGTAGACCTGGGACGCCGGCACCGACACCGTCGTGCCCCCCTGGTCGAGCCGGTACGCGATCTTGTCGGCCTGCAGCGCCTCGACCACGCGCGACGCGTCCTCCTCGGGCAGGCCGCGGTAGAGCACGCGGTAGTCGACCGAACGGCTCCCGAGTGCGATCCAGAGCAGGAATCCCATCGACGCGGCCGCGACCGCGGCGAGCGAGATCAGGCGCCCCGGCGACTGGGCGCGCAGCACGTCGTAGAGCTCCTGGATCGTGCGCGGAAGGGCCATGCGTCAGTCCTCAGATCTGCAGCCGCATGATCTCTTGATAGGACTCGAGCGCGCGGTTCCGGACCTGCGTCACGAGATCGAGCGAGAGCTCGGCGCGGCTCAGCGAGAGCATCGTGGCGACGACGTCCCCGCGGCCCTCGGCGAGGGCGCGCACCTGGGCTTCCGCCGCGTTCTGGCTGCGGCTCGCCTCGTCGAGGGCCCCGCCCACGAGCTGGCCGAAGCCCTCGGCGGGCGACGCCGGCTGCGCTCCGTCGAGGCTCGGAGCCGGTGCGATGGCCGTCGCCGCGATGCTGCGAAGCGCGTCCATCCCTAGCGGCCGATCTGGAGGGCGGCGTCGCCCATCTCTCGCGCCTTCCGCACCACGAGCAGGTTCGCCTCGTAGGAGCGCGACGCGGACATCAGGTTCGCGAGCTCCTCGACCGGATCGACGTGGGGGAGCTGCACGTAGCCCTCGGCATCGGCGTCCGGATGGCCCGGCTGGAAGCGCATCACCGGAGGACGCGGGTCGGCCACGACACGCGTCACGGTCACGCTCCGCAGCGCGCGGTCGAGCCGCGATCCGAACGGCGAGCCCACCGACACCGCGCGGAACACCGGGTCCTTGCGGCGGTAGGGGCCGCCTTCCGGCGTGCGCGTCGCCTCCGCGTTCGCGAGGTTCGAGGCCGTGACCGCGAGCCGCGCGCGCTGGGCGACGAGGCCGGCCTCCGCCACGTCCTGGATCTTCCCGAAGTCCATGCGTCTCCCTCCGGCGTCGGCTAGCGGCGCTCGCCGCGGATCGCGGTGCGCGTCAGGTTCGCGAGGCGCGAGAGCGCGACCGATTGCTGCGTGAAGGCGCTCGCGTTGCTCGCCACCTCGAGCAGCTCCTGGTCGAGGTCGACGCCGTTCCCGTCGGGCCGCGTGCCGCGCGGCCCCCGCTCCACGCGCCACGGCTCGCTCGCGCTCCCGGCCGTGCCTTCGAGGTGGGCGGGATTCGTGCGAGCCATCTGGCCGACCGCGGCGGTGAGCGCGTCCGAGAAGCGGAGATCGGTGCGCCGGTAGCCCGGCGTGTCGGCGTTCGCGACGTTGCTCGCGAGGGCAGTCTCCCGCGCGGCGCGGAAGCGCAGCGCGGTCTCCGACACCCGGTACGTTTCTCCCAGCAGCTTCACGTCTTCTCCGTCCGCTCCATTCAGTTCGAATGGCCCCGCACACGCGGGAGCGGTCTCGGGAGCGACATGAGCAAGGCCCGTGCCAGCGGGCGCGGCCGCGGGACGCGGCCGCGGGGCGGCGCGCCCCTCGTTCCCTTCCAGGCGCTTCAGACTGAAACTGCGAAAACGGAAGGATTTGCCGCCTGCAGCGTCACGCGAGGCCGTAGAGCCGGATCTTGTTGCGCAGGGTGCGCACGCTGATCCCGAGCTCCCGCGAGGCGAGGGTCCGGTTGCCGTGGGCGCGGCGGAGCGAGCGCTCGATCGTGTGTCGCTCGAGCTCGCGCAGGTTGAGCGTCTCGTGCGCCTCGACGTCCGCCTCGGGAAGGGCGCTCGCGGCCCGCGGGCAGAGCAGCGCCTCCACGTCGATCTCGCGGCCCGCGGAGACGAGGACCGCGCGCCGCATCAGGTTCTCGAGCTCGCGCAGGTTCCCGCGAAACGGATGGGCCTCGAGGCGCGCGAGCCCCGCCGCGCCGAGCCGCGGCGCCTCGCAGCCGGCCTGCTCGGCGAAACGCTGGAGGAACGCCTCGGCGAGCGGCGCGAGATCTGCGAGGCGCTCTCGCAAGGGCGGAACGCGCAGCACGATCACGTCGAGCCGATGCGCGAGGTCGGCCCGGAATCGCCCCGCCGCGACCTCGGCCGCGAGGTCTCGCTTCGTGGTGGCGAGGATGCGCACGTCGATCGGGCTCGGCTGGAGCGCGCCCACGGGCTCCACCTCCCGCTCCTGGACGAGGCGGAGGATCTTCGGCTGGAGCGCCGCCGGGAGCTCGCTCAGATCGGCGAGGAGGAGCGTGCCTCCCTCCGCCGCTGCGATCCGGCCGGAGCGCGCCTCGTGCGCGCCCACGAACGCGCCGCGCTCGTGTCCGAAGAGCTCGCTCTCGGCCAGCGTCCCGGGAAGGCCCGCGCAGCTCACGACCTCGAGAGGCCCTTCGCGGCGCGCGCTCCGCTGGTGGATGAAGCGCGCGATGCGCTGCTTCCCCGTGCCGCTCTCGCCCACGATCTGCACCGTGGCGTCGGTCGCGGCGGCGTCCTCCGCGAGGGCGAGGCAGCGCTGCATCGCGGGATCGCGCGACGGAAGGAGAGGCGGCGCAGCCGTGCGTCGGTCGCTGCGGGGCGCGGCGGCGAGGGCGCGCTCGAGCGCGCCGATCGCGAAGGGCTTGCGCAGGTACTCGCGCGCGCCGCGCTTCACCGCGGCGATCGCGAGCTCGAGCGACGCGGACCCCCCGCACGCGACGAGCGCGAGGCGCGGCCCCGCATCTCGCAGCCGCTCGAGTCGCGCGAGATCGCGCTCGCGCGAGACGTCGACCAGGGCGACGTCGAAGCTCGCGCCCGACGCCGTCGCCACGGCCCGCTCCGGCGGCGTCGCCTCGGCGGCGTAGCCGAGGGCGCGCACCGCGCGCAGCAGGTCGGCCGCGAGCTCTCCGCACGGCTCTACGATCAGGACTCGTTGCACGAGGGCAGCTCCAAGGGAAGCCAGAGCGTGGCGCGCTGCGCGTCGGGTCCGGAGGAGGTCTCCAGCGCGCCGCGCCAGCGTCGCGCGAAGGCGCGCGGCGCCGCGAGCCAGGCGTCCGCGTCGACGCGGGCGGGCGCGCCGTTCGCCGCGAGGAGCGCCGCGCATACGCCGAAGCGCGACGGCTCGCGGCGGAGACCGAGCAGGATGCGCGCTTCGGGCTCGAGCACGCGCGCGGCGGCCCGCACGAGCTGCACGGCCGCGTGACGCAGCAGGCTCGCGTCTCCCGGCACCGCCGTGACGGGGGCTTCGACGGAGAGCGAGAGCCGGCGCGCGCCGAGCGCGCGCACGAGCCGGGGTCGGAGCTCCGCGAGCACGGGTGCCACGTCGCCCACGACGCGCGCCGCTCCGGGCGCTTCGGGCGACGCGAACGGACCGCTTCCGAGCGCGTGGTCGAGCTGCTCGACGGCCTCCGTGATGGTGTCGACGAGCGTGCGCATCGTCGGCGTGCAGGCCTCCCGGGCGAGGCGCGTCGCCGCGAGGCCGATCCGCGCGAGGGCGCTTCGCGCGTCCACCGGCTCCCAGGGCGGGGTGCGGGGGTCCGTCATCGCGCCGCCGCCCCCTTCGGCGCGGCGCCGCCGGTCTCGATCTCCGAGCGCAGGGCATCGATCGCGAGGGCGTTGCGCGCGAGACGGCTCCACGGACTGGCGTCACCGGCGGCGGCGTCGTCGAGCGCGAGGGTCGCCTCGAGCGCGCTCTCCGACACCGAGGCCCGCCAGTACGCCGCCTCGCTCCGCATCGCTCCGGGAGGGAGCGACTCGACCGCGATCGCGAAGCACGCCCGGGCGTGCTCTGCGTCGCCAGCGCGGCGATGGAGGCGCCCCGTCAGGAACGCCGCCTCGCCGAGCTGCGCCCGTCGCGATCCGGTGTCCCCCTTCGCCAGGGCCCGCACGGCGTCGTCCAGCGCCTCGCGGTAGGGCGCCGGGTCGGCGAGGTCGCTCGCCGCCCGCGCGAGGCCGACGGTCGCGCGCAGGCGGTCGCTCCCCCTGGCGTCCGAGGCCGTGAGCGGCGCGAGGAGCGCCGCCGCGGCGTCCGGCCGCTTCTCGGCGAGCTCGACCTCCGCGAGCAGGAGCTGGTGCGCGGGCGTGGCGCGGACCTTCTCGTTGCGCGACTCGAGCACGCGGCGCGCGAGCAGCGTGTCGCCCGCGGCGAGCGCCGTCTCGGCGACGTGGAGGGCGAGGCTCTCGGGATCGCCCGTGCCGTAGCTGTGGAGCACGTCGCGATAGATCTCGAGCGACGCCTGCGGGAGACCCAGCCGCGTGTAGCAGGAGCCCAGGGCGAGGAACGCGTCCGGCGCGCGCGCGCGCCCCACGAGCAGGGCGGCGCGGCCTCCGAGCCGGCGGACGAGCGTGACGCAGGCCGGGTCGGTGTCGGACCCGCCGGCGAGGACGGCCTGCAGCGCAGCGTCGTAGGCGTCGGCCACGAGCTTGGTGAGCCCGGGCGGCACGCGGTGCGCCGAGGCGCGCGAGAGGACGTCGAGCGCCGGATCGAGCTCGCCCGCCGCGACGAGGGCGCGCGCGAGGAGCGCCCCTCCATAGGACGAGAGCGCCGGCGACTCCGCGCCGAGCATCTGCTCGAGGAAGGCGCGCGACTCCGCCGTCGCGCTGGCGGCGGGGGGCTGGAGCTCGAGCGCCCGCAGGCGCGCCAGGGCGCCGGTCGGCGAGTCGCCCTGCTCCTCCGTGGTGCTCGCGAGGAGCGCCACGGCACGGCCGACCTGCCCCTCCATCACGAAGGTGTCGGCGATCCGGATGTGGGCCCTTGCTGCGGCCTCCTTCGAGGGCGCCGACTTCCCGTAGCGTTCGAGCCAGCGCCGGGCGGCGGCGGGGTCACCCGCGGCGAGCGCCGCCTCCGCCGCCCGCGGCGCCCAGGCGAGCGCGTCGGCGCCGAACGTCTCCGCCCCCTCGAGCAGGGACTCGTATTCCGCGTGCGCCGAGGCCGCGCTCTCGTCGAAGTGGAGGTCGGCGAGGCGCAGGCGCGCCGCCGCCGCGAGGCGCGCGTTCTTCGACCGGGCGAGCGACTCGTAGATCGGTGTCGCCTGGTGGATCCAGTGGGAGCGGTACAGGGCCTCGGCGCGCAGGAAGGACGCCTCGTCGGCGTGAAGCCCATCGGACGCGCGCGCCGCGCGCGTCGCCGCGGCCGCAGCCTCTTCGAGACGACCGCGTCGCAGCTCGAGCCGGGCGCGCTCGAGCTCGGCGCAGCTCACGTCCGGTCCGCCGGCCGCCTTCTCGACGGCGCGCGCGAGCTCCTCTGCCGCCGCGCCCATCTTCTCCGATGTGTCGGCCCGACGGGCGGCGCGCATCGCCGCTGCGAGCCCGACGTCGCTCGGAGCGGGCGCGCCCTGCGGCGGCGGCGCCACCGTCTCGTTCCTCGTGGCCGCCTCCGCCGCCGGCTTGGCCGCGGCGGGCTTCTTCTTCCCCTTCACGCCCGCGCGCGGACGCGGCGCGGCCGCTGCCGACGGGGGCAGCGCGCGGACGGGCTCGGCGCTCGGCGCCTCGCAGGTGCGCACGGGCTCGAGCGGAGGTGGGCGCAGCCACCCACTGCCGGGCAACGCCTCGGGGCCCGGCGGCAGGTCGAGCGCCGTGGCGCCTGCGGCGAGCAGCAGGCTCGCGCCGAGCGCCGCGATCCGACGGATCACTTCTCGTCCCGCTTCGAGCCCGAGCCGTTCGAGAGGGCGCGCTGGACTTCGTGGGTGAAGCGTACGATGGCCGCGCGGTCGAGCTCGTCGATCAGGCTGAAGGCGAGCGCCACGGCCTTGGCCTCGCCGCCGCCCGGTGCGCCGCGCATGCCGACGACCCGCGCGAGCGCGCGCACCGACTCCGCGTGACCGCCCGGGAGACACAGCTCCACGAGCACCTCCTCGCCCACGGCAACGGGCTCCGAGGTGGGGATCAGGAGACCGGAGCCCGAGATCACGACCTCGCTCGGCTCCCCGGGCGCGTGCGATCGCAGCGGCTTGCGCGTCACGTGGGCGAGCAGGAGGTCGAGCTTCCGGTCCAGGCGCTCGAGCCACGCGAGGACGCGCGGATCGGTCCGCGGCGCGCCCGCGTCGCGCAGGCTCATGAGCTCGCGTCGCACCGAGTCGAGGTCCCACGGCTCGAGCTTGCGGAGGCTCGCGGCGAGACGCGCCTGGACGCGCAGGAACGCCCGCTGCTCTTCCCTTCGAGCGCTCATCGCACGACCTCCGCGGCGTGGGCGGCGTGGGTGGCCACGATCCGGTCGCGCCAGCGATCGACGATCGGCGCGACCTCGTACTCGAGGACGTCCGCGACGCGGATCCAATCCGCGGCCTCGTGGGCCGGCACGATCGCGTCGAGCCAGGGCGTGAGCGCCTCCTCCAGCCCGTCGAGCTCGCGCGCCGATTCGCCGATCTCGCGGCCGGCCGCTTCGATCGCGAAGACGAGGACACCGAGCGCGTCGAGCGCGTCGGCGAGCAGACGATTCGCCTCGGGCACCCTGCCCTCCCGCAGCTTCGCCGCCGCCTCCTCCACGCCGGCGCGCACGGCGCCCGCGTAGGACGACGCGCTCTCGAGCCCCTCCACGGCGATCTCGCGCGCGAGCCGGGTCACGACCTCGACGCATCGGACCTCGTCGAGCGTGCCCTCGAGCCGCGGCTCGATCTCCTCGGGCGCGAGCTCGCGATCGTCGATCCGCAGGCGCACCACGACCCGGCGTTCGGCGTCGCGCTGGCAGCCTCGAATCGCCGCGCCGAGCGTGCGCTGGGACATCCTCTGGAGCTCCGTCGCCTCGCCGTCGTGGATCACCAGGACGACCTGCGCCGCGTCGGGTCGGGCCATCGCATTCCTCCGCCCCGCCGCGATGAGCAAGCGACGTGCCAGCGGGAAGGCGCTGCCGCGTTCCCGCCGATCGCGCACGGGAAGCGGGCGCGGGCGCGCGGCACGACGATTGCAGCCGTGCTTCTTCGGCGTCGTGCTGCAGAGCGCACCGTTTCGTCGCGAACGCGGGCGTTTCGATCTGCAAGGCGGAGCCTGCAATGCCTGCCGGGGGGGAGGCGGCGCGGCGCTCCACGGCGACCGAGGGCTAGTCGAGGCCATGGCCGACTCCGTCGCGTTCGTCGCCGAGGTGTCGAGCAATCACCAGCGCGACCTCGCGCGCTGCCTCGCCTTCGTCGACCGGGCCGCCGAGATCGGCTGCCAGGCGGTCAAGTTCCAGCTCTTCCGCGTCGCCCGGCTGTTCGCGCCGGAGATCCTCGCGCGCAGCGAGACGCACCGTCGGCGCGAGCGCTGGGAGCTGCCCGTCGAGTACCTCGCGCCGATCGCCGAGCGCGCGCGCGCGCGTGGCCTGCGCTTCTCCTGCACGCCCTTCGATCTCGACGCGGTGACGCAGCTCGAGCCCTACGTCGACTTCTACAAGATCGCCTCCTACGAGCTCCTGTGGCTGCCGCTGCTCGAGGCGTGCGCGCGCACCGGCAAGCCCGTGGTGCTCTCCACCGGGATGGCGACGCTCGAAGAGGTCGCCGTGGCGCTCGATGCCCTCGTCGTCGCGGGCGCTGCCGAGGTGACGCTCCTGCACTGCGTCTCGGGCTATCCGACGCCGCCCGAGCAGGCGAACCTCGCCGCCCTCGGGACGCTGCGCGCGCTCGGAGGCCGCCATCCCGGCCTCCGTCTCGGCGTGGGCTGGTCCGATCACAGCGTCTCGCCCGGCGTGATCCACCGCGCCGTGCATCGCCACGGCGCCGAGCTCGTCGAGTTCCACCTCGACCTCGACGGAAGCGGCGACGAGTTCCGCACGGGCCACTGCTGGCTCCCGGCGGCGATGGCCCGGGTGATCGGCGACGTTCGCGCCGGCCTCGCCGCCGACGGCGACGGCGAGAAGCGACCCGCGGACTGCGAGCTCGCCGACCGGGCGTGGCGCGCCGATCCCGTCGACGGGCTGCGCCCGCTGCGCGCGACGCGCGAGAGCTTCGCCGCGTGACGGGCCCGGTCGATCTTCTCCTCGCGGCGGAGGGCGGCTCCGAGCATGGCCTCGGACACGTGATGCGCTGCGCCGCGCTCGCGAGCGACGCGCGCGCGCGCGGCCTCCGCGTCGGGATCGCGCTGCGCGGAGACGAGGGAGCCCGCGCCGCGCTCGCCGCGGAGAGCCTGACCTCCCTGGTCCGCCCGTGGTCGAGCCCGCTCGTGACACGGGGAGCGGCCGGGGCGGTGATCTTCGACGCGCGAGGCGAGATCGCGCCCGCGGTCCGCGAGGCGGTGAGCGCCGGCGCGCGCACCCTCGTGCTCGATCGCCTCGACCTGCGCGACGTCGCGGACTGGACCGTGCTGCCCGTGGCCCACGCCGCGCCGTGTCCCCATCCGCGGGTGCGCCAGGGCGCGGCGTGGTGCGTGATCGCGCCCGAGGTGCGCGGCCTGCGCCGCGCGCCCCTGGAGCGCCGGCAGCAACGCGCTCTGGTGACGCTCGGCGGCGCGGACCCGCGGCGCCTCACCGAGCGCCTGGCACCGCTCGTCGCGTCCAGGCTCGGCGAAGCAGGCGCCGCGTCGACCGACGTCGTGGTCGGCGCCGCCTTCGCCGACGGGCCCGCCCTCGCGCGCTGGCTCGGGCGGCGCGGCTTCGTGGTGCACGTCGCACCGTCGCGTCGCAGCCTCGCCGCCCTCGCCGCCCGCTCGACCTTCGCCGTCTGCGGCTTCGGGACGACCGTCTACGAGCTCGCGTTCCTGGGCGTGCCCTGCGTCTACGTCGCCCACCGCAGCGCCGACGTCGCCGATGCCCGGCGCCTCGAGGCGGTCGGGATCGGAGGCTTCGGCGGCGTGGCGGAGGCGCTCGACGAAGCGGTCCTGGGAGAAGCGCTCGCCGCCGGGCCGCTCGACCCGGACTGGCGTCGGGCGCGCGCCGCGCAGGGCCGCGCGCTGCTCGACGACGGCGCGGGCGGCTCGCGCATCCTCGACCTGGTGCTCACGGGCGGCGCAGCGCAGCAGCGAGCGGCGTCGTGAGGCCCGGGGCGATCGTGCAGGCGCGCTCCGGCAGCACGCGGCTCCCCGCCAAGGTGCTGGCCGACCTCGGCGGACGACCCCTGCTCTGGCACGTGGTGAGCCGCCTGCGCGCCGCCCGGAGCCTGTCCTTCATCGGTGTCGCGACGACCGCCGATCCCAGCGACGACGCCCTGGCGGCGTTCTGCGAGGCGGAAGGCATCCCCTGCGTCCGAGGCGCCGTGGACGACGTCCTGGGCCGGCTCGTCCAGGCGGCCGAGACCTGGGGGCTCGATCCCGTGGTCCGGATCAGCGGCGATTGCCCCTTCGTCGACGCCCGGGTCGTCGACGACCTCGTGGCCGCCCACCGCCGCGCGGACGCCGACTACACGACGTACGCGACGCCCGTCGTGCACGAGGGGATCGACCCGTTCTCGCTGCGCTGGCTGCGGCGGACGCATCGCCGTCGGCTGCCGGCCGACGAGCGGGAGCATCCGCTGCTCGCGCTGCGCCGGCGCCCGCACGAGGCGCGCATCGTCACGATTCCGCCGGACCCGGCGGCCGCGCCGCGCCCGGGCCTGCGCCTCTCCGTCGACGAGCCCGCCGACCTCGCCTTCGCCCGCGCCGTCTACGCCGCCCTCGCCCGCCCGGACGCGGGCGACGGCTTCGGGACGAGCGAGCTCCTCGCGCTGGTCGACGCGCGACCGGATCTCGTCGCGCTGAACGCGCACGTGCCGCGGGCCGTGCCGAAGGGGATCGCATGAGGCTCGCGCACCACTGTGCCGCGTGTGGAGGGACGGAGCACGAGCGGGTCCAGCACCAACCCGGCGTGCGCGTCGTGGCCGAGGCTCTCGACGTGCGTTGCGACGTAGACACCTGGCTGTGTCTCACGTGCGGCCTCGCCTACAACCATCCGCAGCCCGACGCCGCCGTGCTCGAGCGGTTCTACGCCTCCCAGTTCCGCGACCTCTTCGTCGCGACGAGCGGCGAAGGGGCGCGGATGCCGGCGGAGGGCAGCCGGCTCGACCAGGTACGCTGGCTCGAGCGCGTGGTGGGCGACCTGCGCGGCCGGCGCGTCCTCGAGATCGGCTGCTACGACGGCCTCCTGCTGCGGCTCCTCGCCGAGCGCGGGGCCCACGTGCTCGGCGTCGAGCCGAGCGAGGCCGCGTCGCGCCACGCGCGCGAGCGCGGTCTCGACGTCCGCACCGCCACGCTCGAGGCGGCCGATTTGCCGCGCGCCTCGTTCGATCTCGTGGTGGCCTCCCACGTGCTCGAGCACCTGCGCGACCCGCACGCGGCGCTCTCGCGCTGCCGGGAGCTCGTGACGCCGAGCGGCGCGCTCTTCGTCGAGGTGCCGAACGTGCTGCGCCCCCGCGTCGAGAACGTCGTCAACTTCTTCACGTTCGATCACCTGTTCCACTTCTCTCCGCGGACGCTGCGCGGCCTCGCGCGCGCCTGCGGCTTCGAGCAGCTCTGCGTCGACGACGACTTCCCCTTCCCGGCGTTCCGCTGGCTCGGCCGTGCGGCGCCCGCGGCCGAGCACCCCGCGGCGTTCCTGCGGCTGCCGCCCGCGGTGGAGGAGTGCCGGCGCGCCGCGCAGGGCTACGTCACGCGACGCGAGCGCTTCATCGCGAACCTGCGCGCCCGCCTCGCGGGCCCGCTCGCGGAGTGGTCCGCCCGCAATGCGCGCGTCGCCGTCTACGGCGCCGGCTTCCACACCGAGTACCTGCTGAAGGAGACGTCGCTCGGGACCGCGCGGATCGTGGGGCTCGTCGACGGGAACCCGGCGAAGCAGGGGCTCCGGCTCTGGGGTCACGCGGTGCACGCGCCGGAGCGTCTCCCCGAGCTCGCACCCGATGCGATCGTGATCTCGAGCTACGACTTCCAGGAGGAGATGGTGGCGCGGGTGCGCGCCCTGCTGGCGGACGCCACACCGCCGCTCCTCACCTTCTACGATCGACCGACCGCGTTCAGCACGTTCGCGCGCGCCGGCGCCGCGGCCGCGTCGTGAGCGTCGCCGCCGCCCTGCCCGCGGGCGCGTCCGTGCCCCGCACGGGCGCGCGCCTGCTCGCGGAGCGCATGGCCGCGCTCGGCGTCGAGCGGCTCCATCTCTACCCGGGCGGCACGATCATGCCGACCCTCCACGCGTGGATCGAGCTCGGCCGACCGTATCTCGTGGCGCGCCACGAGCAGGGCGCGGGATACGCTGCGCTCGCGGCAGCGCGCCTGCGCCGCGTGCCGCAGGTGGCGATGGTGACGTCGGGCCCGGGCGTGACGAACCTGCTCGGTGTCGTCGCCGACGCGTACTACGACTCGACGCCGCTCGTGGTGCTCGCCGGCCAGGTCGGCACGGCCGACCTCACGGGCCGGAAGGGCGTGCGGCAGCGGGGCTTCCAGGAGGTGCCGACGCCGGACCTCGTGGCGCCGATCGCGAAGGCGTGTCTGCGGCCGTGGCGTCCGGAAGAGCTGGCCGAGGCGTTCGATCGCGCCTTCGAGCTCGCGCGCGACGGGCGGCCGGGCCCGGTCGTGATCGACCTCCCGATGGACGTGCAGCGGCGGGAGGTCTCGGCCGAGCCTGCGATCGCGCCGATCCCCGCCGCGCCGCCGCTGCGCGAGCCCGCGGCCGCGGCGGTCGCGCTCCTGGGGCAGCTCCTCGCGCAGAGCGAGCGGCCCGTCCTGCTCGCGGGGCAGGGCGTGCTCCAGGCCGGTGTCGGCGCCTGCCACGCGCTGCGCCGCCTCGCCGAGCGTCTCGGCGCTCCCGTCGCGACGAGCCTCCTCGGTGTCGGTGCGATCCCCGGCGACCATCCGCTGTGCCTCGGCTACGTGGGCCATACGGGATCGGGATCCGCGAACCGCGCCATGCAGCGGGCCGACCTCTTGGTCGCCCTGGGCTCGCGCCTCGACGTGCGACAGACGGGCACGCGCACGGACGACTTCGTCCCGGCGGGTCGCATCGTGCGGATCGACGTCGACGCCGCGGAGCTCGCGGCGAGCCGCGTGCGCGTCGACCTCGCCCTCCAGGCCGACGTCGGGCGCACCCTCGAAGCCACCCTCGCGACGTTGTCGGGCCCCGGCGCGACCCGCACCGCCCCCTGGCTCGAGACGATCGCGCGCTGGCGCGAGGAGCTTCCGCTCGACGGGTATCCGAGCGGCGCGGGCTGCCACCCGGCCGGGCTCCTGCGCGCGCTCGATCGCATGACCCGCGGGCGCCGCGCCGTCGTCGTGACGGGCGTCGGCCATCATCAGCAGTGGGTCGCACGGCACATGACGTTCGACGCGCCGCGCCGCGTGCTGCTCACCTCCGGCGGCCACGGCGCGATGGGCTACGACCTGCCCTCCGCCGTCGGCGCCGCGCTGGCCCGGCCCGACGACCTCGTGCTCTGCGTCGTGGGCGACGGCTCGTTCCAGATCAACATGCAGGAGCTGGGCACGATCGCGGAGTACGGCCTCCCGGTGAAGATCGTGGTGGTCGACAACCAGCGGCTCGCCATGGTGTCGCAGTTCCAGAAGGTCGCGTTCGGGTCCGACCCGTCGACGGGGGACCGCGCGCGCTTCGACTTCGCGGGCTTCGCGCGGCTCTACGGCCTCCCCGCCTCCGAGGCGCGCTGCGACGCGGAGGTGGACGGCGCGATCGAGGCGCTGCTCGCCGCGCCGGGCGCGGCGCTCCTCCACGCGACCGTCGATCCTGCGTGCGACGTCGTCCCCATGCTGCTCGCGGGGCAGACGCCCGACGCGATGTGGCCGTGGCACCGGCCGTGAGCCCGCGGGTGGCGCTCGTGACGGGCGGGAGCCGCGGCATCGGCCGCGCGGTGGCCGTGCGCCTGTCCGCGTGCGGCCACGCCGTGGCGCTCACCTATCGCGAGCGCGAGGCCGCGGCGCGCGACGTCGTGAAGGAGATCGAGGCGCGAGGCGGCGAGGCCGTGGCCCTCCCCTACGCGAGCGGCTGTCGGGCCTCGGCGCGCGCGCTCCTGCGCGCGGTGCAGGCGCAGCTCGGCGAGCCCGACGTGCTCGTGAACAACGCGGCCGTGCTTCATCGCACGCCCTTCGAGGGGATCGGCGACGAGGAGTTCGCGGCGACCCTCTCGGCGAACCTGCAGGGTCCGTTCCAGCTGAGCCAGGAGTGCGCGCCCGCGATGCGGCGGCGCGGATTCGGACGCATCGTGAACCTCGCGTCCGTCGGCGGCCAGACCGGCGGCACGCTCGCGCTGCACTACGCCGCGTCGAAGGCCGCCCTGGTCTCGCTCACGCGCTCCCTCGCGCGGCTCCTCGCGCCCCACGGCGTCACCTGCAACGCCGTGAGCCCCGGCCTCGTGGCGACGGAGATGATCGAGGGCGAGCTCGCGAGCGAGGCCGGCCGAGCGAAGCTCGCCGCCGTGCCGGTCGGTCGCACGACCACGCCCGAGGAGGTGGCGGCGCTCGTCGCGTTCCTGGCGGGCGACGAGGCCGCGACGATCACGGGCCAGACGCTGAACGTGAACGGCGGCCTGTACCTCGGCTAGCGCGGCCGCGTGGAGGCGAAGTGGATCGGAACACCGACCGGCGACGCGCGATCCTGCTGCTCGGGGGCAGCCCGGACCAGTGCGCGCTGATCCACGCCGCCCGCGCGCTCGGCCTCGTCAGCGTCGTGGTCGACCGCGATCCCGCGGCGCCGGGCCTCGCCCTCGCCGACCACGCCGCGGCGGTCAGCACGCGCGACGTTCCCGGCCTGATCGCCCTGTGTCGCGCGCTCCGCGACGGCGGAGTCCCGCTCGCAGGCGTGTGCGTGATGGGAAGCGACATCCCCCACGTCGTGTCCGCGGTCGCGCACGCCTTCGGCTGGGTCGGCCCCACGCCGGAGACCGCCGAGCTCGCGACGCACAAGCGCCGCATGCGCGAGCGCCTTCGTGCCGTGGGCGTCGCGACGCCGCGCTTCCGCGCCGTGCGCGACGCCGACGACGCCCGCACCTTCTGGGACGAGCAGGGCTGCGCGGCCGTCGTGCTGAAGCCCGTCGACCAGGCCGGCTCGCGCGGCGTGCGCGTCGTCGCGGACCGCGCCGGCCTCGACGCGGCGCTCGCCGACGCGCGCGCGACCGGCACGCAGGAGGTGCTGGTCGAGGAGTACGTCGCCGGCCCGCAGGTCAGCACCGAGACGCTCCTCACGGAGGGCCGCAGCGCCACGCCCGGCTTCGCCGACCGGAACTACGACGACACCCGCGCGTTCCACCCTCGCGTGCTCGAGAACGGGGGCTGGATGCCGAGCACGCTGCCCGAGGCGACACGCCGGGCGGTCTGCGACCTGGTCGAGCGCGGGGCGCGCGCCCTCGGCATCGTGCGTGGCGTCGCCAAGGGCGACGTCGTGGTGCATCCGGAGCGCGGGCCGCTCCTGATCGAGATGGCTGCGCGCCTCGGCGGTGGCGACTTCGCCGCGTCCCTCGTGCCGCTCTCGAGCGGCGTCGACTACCTGCCGAGCGCGCTCCGCATCGCCCTCGGCGAGGAGCCGGACTGGAGCGCCCTCGCGCCGCGCCGCGCGCGCGCCGTGGTGAACCGATATCTCTTCCCGCCGTCCGGCCGGCTCGAAGCGCTGCGCGGCGTCGACGAGGTGAGGAGCTGGCCGGAGGTGCGGAAGGTGGAGCTCTTCGTGTCGCAGGGAGAGCTCCTGCCCGAGATCACGCACCACGGGGCGCGCGCCGGCGTATTCGTGGTCGAGGCCGAGGACCGGGCACACGCCGACGCCGTCGCGGCGCGCGCCTACGACACGCTCGCGTTTCGCATCGACGGGCGCTGGCGGAGCCTCCGCCCGGCGACGGCGCTCACGAGCCCGGCGCTTCGGCCGTCGCGAGAAGACGGCGGCGAAGCTCCTCGGCGTCGTACGGCTTAGCGAGGAAGCTCGAGGCTCCCGCGCGGAGGGCGGCCTCGACCATGCCGCGCGTCGGCGCCTCCGACGCCAGGGCGAGTCGGGCGTCCCGCGTGCGCGCGTCGCGCCGCAGCGTCTCCACGAGCTCGAGCCCCGCGCGGCCGCCGAGGTCCCACGCCACGACCACCACGCCCGCGCTTCCGACCCGCTCCACCGCCTCGGGATCGCGCGCCGCCAGGGCCGTGGGATCGACGTGCACCACCGGCCGCCGGAGGAATCCCGCGAGCGCCTCCGCCTGCTGCGGAGCATCGGGATCGGGATCGACGATCGCGACGGGGGACGCAGCGCGATCCGCTCCGCCGAAGGCCTGCCGAGTCCAGTTCGCGACGAAGGACTCCGCGAACAAGACGTCGATCCGGCCGTCCGGGAAGCCGTCGAGGCCGAGCGTGAAGCGCGCGCGCAGGTAGCGGCCGGGATCGAGCCACGCGCCTTCGGCGAGGGGCGCGCCGATCTCTGCGAGGCTCTGCTCGCACTCGAGGCCTGGGAAGGCGCCGCGCTCGGAGAGCTGGCGCGCGAGCAGCGAGGTCGCGAGCTTCAGCGCGTCGCCGAGCGCGTCGATCGACTCGCCGTCGAGCTCGCTCGACCGCTTCTCGCGGATCTGCTCCTTCTCCAGGCCGAGCAGGAGCGCCGCGAGGGTCACGGCATCGACGACGGGGACGACGAAGTGGATCGCCTCCGCACCCTCGCCCAGGGCGCGGTAGCGCGCGTGGGCGACGGGCTCGCCTTCCTGCGCCGCGCCCTCGTGGGAGATCTCCTCGGCGGAGGCGAGCTCGAGGCGCACGCCGGAGGCTACGCGCTGGGACAGCTCGTGGCCGAGGGCGCGCGCGTAGGACGCGAGGAGATCGGAGAGTTCGCTCGACGTCTCGCTCATCGTCTCGACTCCGGCCTCGCTCGGCGCGCCACGCCGGACCGCGCCGCGGCCTAGGCGAACGCGTCCATGCTCTCCTTCACCTGGTCCATCGCCAGCGTGAGGATCGGCTCCACGTCGGCCGGAGTGAGGTCGAGGAGGCTCCAGGTCGGAAGGCTCTTCAGGTCGAGCCCCTGCACCGGCGCGCGTCGGCCGATTCCGACGCGCGTGCAGCACGCCGTCGTGACGGCGACGACCGCCGTCAAGCGCTGCACGTCGCCGGCCAGGGTCGGGATCACGTCGGGGCTGTGGTGGTGGAGGATCGCCGCCTGGAGCTTCGCCGGGAGCTTCCACTTCGCGGCGACCTCCGCCCCGAGCTCCGCATGGTCGAAGCCGAGCTCCTCGCGCTCGACGTCGACGAAGCTCCGGCCCTCGTTGTAGACGCGCTCCATGACGCGCTGGTAGACGTCGGGCGCACTGTTGCTCAAGGCGATCTTCCCGAGGTCGTGGAGCAGTCCGGCGGTGAACGCCTCGTCGCGGTCGACCTGCACGGAGCCGTAGCGCGCGAGCGCGGCGGCGAGCCCGCTCGCCACCGTCGCGTGCTCCCAGAGGATCTTCTCGGCCAGGCCGAAGCGCTTGAACGTCCCTTTGAGCGACGCGGCCATCACCACGTTGCGCACGGCGCGGAAGCCGATGATCGCGATCGCGTGCTGGAGGGTCTCGATCTGGCGCGAGAAGCCGTAGAGCGACGAGTTCGCGATCTTCAGGATGCGCGTCGCGAGGCCCGGATCCCTCTCGATCACCTTGCGCAGGTCGTCGGCCGAGGTGTTCGGCTGCTCGACCAGGCCCGCGATGCTCGCGGCCACGGCCGGCACGGCAGGCAGGTCCTGCACGCGGTTCACGAACTCGACGAGCTTGGCGTTCACCGGCGCACCACCCCTCCGCGCGCGTCCGCACGGCCGCAACGCAGCCCGACGGGGCCACGGCCGCACACCCGTGCGCCGCGGCGCCGCCGCGCGGCCCACCGCTCCGTCATCGACATCTCCCGACGGTCGCCGAAGGCACGAAACCCCCTGACCTCCCTCGCATCTTCCCGAGGCCGCGCACGAGGGTTCCACCCCGTGCGCTCGGGTGTCCCCCGCCGCGCACTCGCGCGCGCCCTCGTCCGCTCAACGGCCCGCCGTCGTGCGGCCGGCCTTCGCCGGCGCGAGCCGCTCGGCGAGCCGATCGAACAGGGCCGACGCCCGCTCGACACCGTGCTGTGCCGCCTCGAACAGCCGGCGCGAGTCCGCGAGCGCGCGCTCGGGCGACGGCTCCGCGCCGTCGGCCCTGCGGAAGGCCGCCAGCGCCTCGTGGATCTCGGGCTGCACGACGGCGTCGAGCCACGGCAGCGCCGCGAGCTCGCGCCGGAGCTGGCGATCCGCCCGCGCCACCCGGCGCAAGGCCTCGACCTGCTGCTGCGGCGACCGCGCGCGCCGCAGCGCTGCGGCTGCCGCGTCGGCGTCGCGCAGGGCCGACCCGGCGGCGGCGGAGAGCCGCGCGAGGTCGCGCCGCGCGCGCGCGATCGGCGCGTCGAACGTCCCCGGCGCCACCGGCGAGAAGCCGGCCCCCGCCGCGCGCAGCCGCTCGGCCGCCCGCGCCGCCTCCGCCGGACACGTCGCGAGGGCGTCCTCGAAGCGCGCGTGCTCGATCCCGGGCAGCCGCGCGCCGCCCTCCGTGCAGTTCACGAGGCGCACGCCGCGCTGTGCGAGGTGGGCGCCGATCTCGCGATAGTGCTGGATGAAGGACGCGTAGCTCACGGACGTCGGCACCCGCCCGCCATCGAACCCTTCGACGAACACGAGACGGTTCTCGTCGTCGTCCGTGCGGGAGCCCATGTCGATCCCGAAGAGCCGCGCCTTCTCGACGATGTTCGCGAGCACGTAGCGGCCGTCGCCGGTCACGCGGAAGCCCACGCTCTCGTACGGGCTCCCGGAGGCGTAGACCCGACCGTCGCTGAAGGCGAGGTCCTGACCCACGAGGAGGATCGGATCGGCGCCGAGGGCGGCGGCGAGCTGCACCGCGCTCTGCGCCACCGTGGCGCCTCCGAACACGAACTCGCGATCGCCGAGCACGCCCGCGATCCAGCGTCCGATCGGGTTCGTGACCGGACACGCGAGGTAGCGCGCCGCGACCGGCACCTCGAGCACCGCCGGATGGACGGACGGCGGCACGACCAGCGTGAGGCCGCTCGTGTCTCCCGCGCAGGTGAGCTGGTGCGACACGTCCTTGCTCTCGAGCACGTGCACGAGGTCGGGCTCGATCCCCGCCGCGCGCAGCGACCTCAAGGTCTGGCCGATCGCGACGACGAGGACGCGGCCCGCCTCGCGTCGAAGGCGCTCGAGCTGGCGGTCGAGCGAGGGACCGGCCGCGGCGATCACCGCCGGCACGCCGCGCAGCGCGCCGAACAGGCGCGACACGCTCGGGGAACGGAGGGCCTCCGGCGCGTTGTCGACCGTCATCTCCGCCCAACGTTCCATCATCGAGACGCGCGTCACGGCGGTCGCGTCGAGGGCGTCCTTCGCGCGGCCGAGCTGGTTCACCGCCTCGCGCACCGCCTCGGGAGACACGCGCAGCGCCGCCGGATGGATGTGGGTGCGGATGCGCAGGCCCGGCGTGTAGACCCGCGCGAGGAGCCGCGGGAGCTCGGCCGGGGTCGTGCAGAGATGGACGTCCGGCTGCTCGAAGAGCGGCACGCTCTCCCGCGCCGCGAGCGCGCCGCGCAGGCAGGCGGGCGACGGCTCGCAGACCAGGATCGGGCAGGCCGAGCGGGCGCGGAACGCCTCGAGGTGGTGGCCCAGGCCGAAGCCGATCGCGACGAGGACGTCGGCGGGCTCGCGCGCGATCTCCGCGGCGAGCTTCTCCCCCTCGGCGCGCGGATCGTAGGCCGACGCGAGCAGCACGCCGTTCGCGGAGACGGTGCGCGCACCGCGCGGCCCGCAGACGACTTCGACCCCCGCGTCCTCGACCGCCTCGCAGGCCGCGGCGGCCTCCGGGTGACGGCGCCGCAGGCGCGCGAGCGCGGCGTCAGAGACCGCGAGCGACATCGACCGTGCTCTCGGTGCGATAGACGAGACCGCTCCCGACGGCCTTCGCCGCGCGGCGCACGCGCGCGAGGTCGTCGCGATGGGCGAGCCACGCGAAGGCGAATCGGCGCGTCCCGCGGAAGAAGTGGGCGCTCGTCTCGTCGGTCTCCGCGGCGCTGTGATGGACGCGCAGCAGGAAGCGCTCGTCGACCTCGGCGAACTCGAGCAGCGGGGCGACGGCGGCCTCGCTGCGGTCGCCGAGCACCGCCACGCCGCGTCGCGCGTCGCCCGCGGACACCCAGCCCTCGGTCGCGCCGAGGCACGAGCTCGCCGATACCGTCTCCGACACGGCCCGCTGCTGCTCGACCCGCGCGCCCGGGCCGAGGGCGAACCGCTCCAGGTCGGCTCCGCCGTTCACCGTCGCGAAGGAGAGCTCCGGCCGCTCGTAGGCGCCCGGCAGCCAGGTGCAGACGCCGAGGCGAAGCGAGCGCAGGCGCACCTCCTGGAAGCGCAGCGTGTGCACGAGGTCGAGGCGCGGCTCGCGCTGGTAGAGGCGCCAGAGCTTCGTCCACTCCCCGAGACGCGTGACGACGCGGAACCCGATCGCCACGCGCAGCGGGCCCGCGTGCCCGGCGAAGGGCGTGGCGCGCACGAGGTCGGTGACCTTGGTGCCGCCGTCGAGCACGGCCACGGCGTGGCCCGAGTAGAAGTCGGGCGTATAGGCCACGTCGTCGAAGCTGCCGTGAGGGATCGTCCCGACGAGCGGCTGCGCGTCGACCGCAGGGAAGCGCGCGAGGGAGAGCGCACCGCCACGATGGGCGAGGAAGGACGCCTCGACCGCGGGCGTCTCGAGGCGCGTCACCGCGCCGCCCTCGGCGCGGCTCCTCTCCGCGCGACGCGACGCGATCGGCACGAGCGACAGCGCGAGCGTCGCGCCGGGGGCGAGCTCGGGCTCGATCACGAGCGTCGCCTGCCTCACGCAGCCGTCGCGGTAGCGGCCCTCGACCTCGAGCTGCCACGCGTCGGGCGCGAGCGCGTCGGGCGGATCGGTGCGCAGCGTCGCGCGCTCCAGGCGGCCGGGCGGGAGCGAGAGCGGGATCTCGATCGTGCCGCCCTGCCAGGGCTCCGGCCAGGGATTCACGAGCAGGACGTCGGAACCGGCGGGGAGCGGCGGCGTTGCACGATCGAGCGCGCTGCGCGAGCGCGCGAGGGCAGCGCCGATCCGGTTCTGGAAGCTCTCGATGCGCTCCTCCGTGGCGCGCGTACGGAAGTCGCTGCCCCACAGCTCGACCAGCTCGGCGGCCTCGGCGTCGCTCGCGACGGCATCGCCGGGGGCGAGCGCGTGCGTCGCCCGGACGAGACGGCGGAGGGCGTGGCAGCGCGTGTTGATCCCGTGGCCGTCGCGACCGGAGACCGCCCAGCGTGTCGGGTTGTAGCGGGGCTGCTTCTTGCAGGGGATCGGCTGCTCCGGCGTCGCGAGGTCGATCACCGGCCCCGGATCGAGCCCGGCCATCGCACGACCCGGCAGCACGAACGCGATCTCGGGATCGCGCGCGAGCTCGCGCAGCGTCTCTCCGAGGCGCGACCACTCGACGCCCTCCGCGGCCTCGTCCGGCGTCGATCCGCCGGGCCGGTAGTCGAAGATCTCGAGGTCGCCGCCGTAGGCGCAGAGCAGCGTCGCATCGCGATCGGCGAGCGCGCCTTCGACGAGCGCCAGGTAGTCCTCGACGGGCGTCTCTCCGTGGGCCGCGCGCTGCAGCTTCTGGAACGCGACGCTGTCGTTCCAGAGCACCGGGAGCGGCTCGTGGCCGGGCGCCTCGACGCGGGCCGGGCGGTAGCGCAGCGCCCGCAGCGCCGGGCGGCGGCTCGCCGGATTGTTCCACTCCATGACGAGGGCGGAGGCGCCGATCTCCCGGTAGAGCGGCGCGAGGCCGCGCGAGAAGGTCTGCTCGTGCACGAACCACGTGCGCGGCGCCTCGCCCGCGAACTCCTCGTAGGCGCGCAGGCCGAGGCGGAGGTTCGCGCGGTTCACGTCGACGGGCGCGAGGGGCGCGACCACCTGCGCGAGGCCCGAGCCCACGAGCTCCACGCGTCCGACCGACGCGAGCTCGCGGAACGCCTTCAGCCACTCCGGGTCCTCCGCGGCGATCCGTCGCAGCGTCCGCCCGGGCATCTCGATGCCGATCGGGATGCCCGCCTGCTCCGCGAGGGAGAGGAGCGGCCAGTAGCAGCGCGCGATCACGGTGGGGAGATCCCGCTCGGGCAGGGCCGAGAAGTCGAGGTTCCCGTGGAACACCGTGAAGAGACGGAGCGGCCTCATCGGCGGAGCCTCCGCAGCTCGCCGCGCAGCGTGTCGACCACGCGCGCGACGTCCTCGTCCGCCATCTGCGGGAAGAGGGGGAGCGACACCAGGCGGAGGTACGCGTCCTCGGCGACGGGCAGGTCGCCGAAGCGCGTTCCGAGCGTGCGCCGATGGAAGGGCTGGAGGTGGACGGGGACGTAGTGCACCTGCACGCCGATCCCGCGCGCGCGAAGCGCCGCGAACACGGCGGCGCGTCCGCCGCGCAGGGCCTCGACGTGGAGCCGCACCGCGAACAGGTGCCAGGCCGAGCGCACGCCCGGCCGCTCGACGGGACACTCGACGAGCGGCTCGCCCGAGAGCGCCTTGCGATAGCGGTCGACGAGCGCGCGGCGCCGCGCGAGGAAGCGCTCCTGCTTCGCGAGCTGGCTGCGTCCGAGGGCCGCCGCGACGTCGGAGAGGCGGTAGTTGGGGCCGAGCGCCTGCTGCTCGTAGACCCAGGCGCCCCGCTCCTCCTCGCGCAGCTCGCACGGGAGACCGAGGCCCTCGAAGCGCTGCGCGCGGCGCTCGATCCCGTGCTCGCGCAGGAGCCGCACGCGCTCGGCGAGGGGCTCCGACGCCGTGGTGACCGCGCCGCCCTCGCCCGTCGTGACGAGCTTCGCGGGATGGAAGGAGAAGCACGCCGCATCGCCGAGGGTTCCGGCGGCGCGTTCGCCGACGCTCGCGCCGAGCGCGTGACACGCGTCCTCGAGCAGGAAGCGGCCGCGGCCCACGGCCGAGGCGAGACGCTCCATGTCGGCGGGGTGGCCCGCCAGGTGGACCGGGATCGCGCCGCGCGTCGCGGCGCCGACGCGCGCCGCCACGGAGGCCGGATCCAGGTTCAGGCTGTCGGGCTCGACGTCGGCGAAGACCGGGCGCGCGCCGCAGAACAGGACCGCGTTCACCGTGGCGGCGAAGGTGAGGGGCGGCACGATCACCTCGTCGCCCGGCCCGACGCCGAGCGCTGCCAGCGCGAGGTGGAGCGCCGCGGTGCCGCTCGACACCGCCACGGCGTGCGGGGCGCCGACGACGCGGGCGAGCTCCTGTTCGAAGCGCGGGACGACGGGCCCCTGGGTCAGGCGGTCGGAGCGCAGCACTTCCGCCACCGCGCGCACGTCGTCTTCGTCCACCGAGTGCCGCGCGTAGGGAAGATCGGGCTCGTCGGGCGCGCGGGCGCCCGCCGGCTCAGGCCGCGCCATTCCCGCTCTCGAGCCCGCGCACGAGCTCGCGCAGCCGCTCGACCGAGAGCCACTGCGTGTTGGTGTCGCTCGCGTACACGAAGCCGTCCGGGAGCTTCGTCGCTCGCTGGCCGGCGGCGTCGACCTCGGGGCCGCCGATCACGAAGTGGGTCGGGAACTCCCGGGCCCCGCTCGACTCCTCGGCCGTGAGGAGCACCTCGTGGATCTTCTCGCCGGGCCGCACGCCGATCTCCTTCACCATCGCGCGCGGCGCGACGGCGCGGGCCAGGTCGACGAGACGCATGCTCGGGATCCTGGGCACGAAGATCTCGCCGCCGCGCATGTCGGAGAGGGATTGCAGGACGAACTCCACGGCCTGGCCGAGGCTCATCCAGAAGCGGGTCATGCGGACGTCGGTCAGGGTGAGGACGCCGGTCCGGGCCTGCTCCAGGAAGAGCGGGATCACGCTGCCGCGGCTCCCCATCACGTTCCCGTAGCGCACGCACGAGAAGCGGAGCCCGCGCGAGCCGGCGTAGACGTTGCCGTGCACGAAGAGCTTCTCGGCGCAGAGCTTCGTCGCGCCGTAGAGATTCGCGGGGCTCACGGCCTTGTCGGTCGAGAGCGCGATGGTGCGCGCCACGCCCGCGTCGATCGCCGCGTCGATCACGTTCTGGGCGCCGAGGACGTTGGTCTTCACTGCCTCGGCGGGGTTGTACTCACAGGCCGGGACGTGCTTCAGGGCCGCGGCGTGCACCACGACGTCGACGCCGTGCATGGCGCGCGCGAGGCGGTCGCGCTCGCGGACGTCGCCGAGGAAGAAGCGGAGCCTCGGGTCCGAGCCGAAGGCGCGCGCCATCTCGTACTGCTTGAGCTCGTCGCGGCTGTAGACGCGGATCGTGTGCTCGGCGCCGCTGCGGAGCAGCCGCGACACGAATGCGCGACCGAAGGAGCCCGTTCCTCCGGTGAGGAGGATCTGGTGAGTCCCGTCCTGCATGAACCCCTCCCGCACGACGCACGTGAGGCGTCGCGCGGGAGCACGCAAGAGCAAGATCGATGCCAGCGGCCGCCGACGCGAAGGCGCCGCGCCGCCGCCCACACGTCACGAGCCGAGACGCGCAGCTTTCAGCCTGAAGCCCACACGGCAATCCGCGCCGGCTACGCGCGAAATGAAACGAATCTCGCGTCGGTATCCGGGCGCTGGAATCCCTGGAGCGCCCGTCGCAGCTCCGCGATCTCGTCGAGGCCTCGCCCCACGACGCCGAGCTCCCGGCGCGCGTCGGCGAGCAACGCCTCGCTCGCGGCGGCGACCTCCGCGAGGATCGCGGCGGCCTCGCGCGAGCGGCCGTGCCCCGTCGCCGCGACCGCGTCGGCGAGCTGCGTCACCGCACGGGCTCGCTCGGCGAGGGCGCGCTCCAGGGCCTCCGGCTCGAGGCCGCGAGCGAGGGCCTCGCGCACCCGCTCCGTCCGCTCGAGCAGGGCGCGGGCCGCCGCGGCGGGATCGCTCATCGCGCTGCGGCCGTGCCCGCCGCGGGCCGCTGGGCGATCTCGACCCACGCGGAGCACAGCGTCTCGAGCACGCGCACGGCCTCGTCGATCGGCTGGGTCCGCCCGCCCAGGTTCGCCTCGACGAGCTTGTCGCACACGAAGCGGTAGAGGCGGGAGAGGTTCTGCGCGATCTCCCCTCCCTGCTCGAAGTCGAGACAGCTCTGGAGCTCGCCCACGATCGCGAGGGCCTTCGAGATCGCCGTTCCCCGCTCCGCGACGCGCCTGGCCTCGCAGTGCTCCCGCGCCGCCCGCGCCTGCCGGAGCGCGCCCTGGTACAGCAGGACCACGAGCGTCTCCGGGCTCGCGGTGCGGACCTCCATCTCCCGGTATCGCTGTCCCACCGAGGCTCCTATCGGCTGGTCGTCGTCGTGATCGAAGAAAGGAAGCCGGCCTGGGACTGGAGCGAGCTCACGAGCGACTCGAGCGCCGTGAAGCGCGCGCGCAGGGTGGTCTCGCGCTGGTCGAGGCGCGTGTTCATCTGCTCGATCTGGCGGTCGAAGTCGTGAAGGCGCGCGTCGAAGCCCTTGTCGCGCAGGGCGAGGGCGCCGTCGCCGGAGCGGACGAGGGGCTCGAGGACCCGCGCGACCGCCGTCGCGGCGCCGTCGGTCACGCCGTCGCCCGAGAGCAGCGTGCGCACGGCGTTCGGGTCGGCATCGAGGGCCTTCGAGAGCTTCGAGCGATCGAGGCTCAGCCTCCCGCTGCCGTCGAAGCTCACCCCGATCTCGCCGAGGGAGGTCACCCGCGCGGCGCCGAACAGGTAGCGGGCGCCGACCTTCGACTGGATCAGCCGCTCGGCGCCGAGGAGCGTCGGGTCGCCCGAGAGGGGGCCGCCGGCCTTCCCGTCCTTGGTCGGGCTCTGGCCCGCCACGAAGTCGTGTACCGCGTCGTAGGCCTTCACGAAGGCGTCGATCTTGTCCGCGATCGCGTCGTCGTCCCGGGCGACGGTCACGCTCGCCGCGTCGGACGTGTCGGTCGTCGAGGACAGGCCTGCGAGGTGCAGCGTCACGCCCGGGATGGCGTCTTCCACGTCGTTCGTGTCGCGCGCGACGGTCACCCCGAAGACCACGGCCCGGGAGCCCTGGGCGGCCTGGCTCTTGGTCGCGTCGAGGAAGGCGCCGCCACCTTCGCCGAGGACGTTCGTCGTGACCGTGAGATCGTGGGAGGCGCCCGTCTCCGTGCCGGAGAGCACGAGGCGGTACTTCGTGCCGTCGTAGAGGATCTCCGCGCGCACCTTCCCGCCGTTGTCCGGGTCGGCGTTCACGAGGTCGCGGAGCTGCTCCAGGGAGGTGCCGCCCGGAGGAATCGTGAAGTCGATGTCCGCCGTGCCGCCGAATCCGATGTGGAAGAGCTGGCCGGCGGTGGCGACGATGGCCGTCTTGGAGGAGAAGCCGTCGGAGATCCGCCGTGCCACGCAGGCCAGCTGCTCGACCCGCACCGAGTAGGTGCCGGTCGTCGCCGATCCGTTGGCCGTCGCCGTCACGACGTCGTCCTTCGACGACGTGGCCTTGTACGAGAGGAGCTCCTCGGAGGTAGAAGCCGCGGAGAGGGTCGACGAGCGCTCGTCGATGGCCTGCGCCGCGTCGCGCAGCGCGAGGAGCTTGGTGTTGAAGTCGCGCATGAGCGACTGCTGCTTGTCGATCTCGGAGCGCCGGGTCTGCAGCGCGTCGAGCGGCTGCCGCTCGATCTTCATGAGGCCCGCGATCAGGCTGCTCGTGTCGAGGCCGGTGGCGAGGCCGTTGAAGGTGATGCCCGAGCCGGAGTCGACCGCCATGTGCGCCTCCCGATCCGCTCGCCGCAAAGGGCTCTCCGGAGCGGGGCGGGCCCCGCCCCGGAGAGCCGACGAGTCATGCAGGGTCGCGGCGCCCCTGCACGAGCGTCACGGCTACTGGAGCAGCCGGAGGACGCTCTGCGACGAGGTGTTCGCCTGGGCGAGCACCGAGATGCCCGCCTGCTGCAGCACCTGGTTCCGGGTGAGCTCGGCGGTCTCGGACGCCACGTCGACGTCGCGGATGCGCGACTCGGCGGCCGTGGCGTTCTCGATCGACACGGCGAGCGACCGGATCGTGGACTCGAGCCGGTTCTGCGCCGTACCGAAGCTCGCGCGCAGCGTCGCCACCTGGCTGATCGCGCTGTCGAGGATCGCGAGCGCGCTCTGGGCCTGCGTGAGGGTCGCGACCGACACGCCCGAGAGGCCCAGGCCCGACGCGGTCGCGTTCACGCCGGTCACCGCGATCTGGTCGTCCGTGGTGTTGTTCACGCCGACCTGGAACGTGATGCTGATGCTCGAGTCGTTCAGCATCGCGGTGCCGTTGAACTTGGTCACGTTCGCGATCCGGCTGACCTCGGTCACCAGGTCCCCGAACTCCTTGTCCAGGGCGTTGCGCTCGGAGGTGCCGAGCGTGCCGTTCGCCGACTGCACGGCGAGCTCGCGCAGGCGGATCATGATGCCGCTCGTCTCGTTGAGCGCCCCTTCTGCGACCTGCAGCAGGGAGATGCCGTCGTTGGCGTTGCGCTGCGCCTGGGAGAGGCCCCGGATCTCGGCGCGGAACTTCTCCGAGATCGCGAGGCCCGCGGCGTCGTCCGCCGCGCGGGTGATGCGAAGACCCGAGGAGAGTCGCTCCAGCGAGCGCTGCATGCGCATCGTCGTGTTGGTGAGGTTGCGCTGCGCGTTCACCGAAGAGACGTTGGTATTGACTCGAAGGCCCATGATTCCTCCCTGACGTTGACTCGAACCTGCCGTCCCTGGCAGATCCACGGGGATGGGAGACGGCGCCGGTGCACTCGCTCCGATCGCCGCGAGATCGAGAAGTCGGTTTCCCGATTCTCTTTCCCTCTCCTTCACCCCGGTCCCGTCCGGCGACGTGCCGGATCGAAGGCGGGAGCTGCAAGGGAGGTGCCAGGGGGACGCGGCGCTTCGCCCCGCGCGGGTCGGCGAGCAGCGCGTGCGCTCGCCTCCATCGTCGTTTGCGTACCGCGCAGCTCGCGCCGCGCCGACGCCGACGCTTGCCGTGCAACGCGAGGTGCTTCGCGTTTGGAATGGGATTGCAATCCGAACGCTTCACGGCGTCGCACCGCCGGCATGCAGAGGCATCGATCTTGCACCGGGCCCGGGGCGTGACGTCTACGCCGATTCTCTCCGATCCCGCGCGCGGGCGACCGGCCGTGGGCGCCGCCGTTGCGAACGGACTGCCGACCGCCGGCTGCGTCGGGCCGCTTCGGGCGGGCGAGCGCGACACGCTCCTGCACTGGCTCGACGCCGGCCTGCGGGGCGGCCGCCGCGATCGCATCTCCGCCGAGTATGCGGTCGCGCTCGAGGACGCCGCGCCGGAAGACCACGCGCTGGCACGTGTCGACGGCCGGCTCGCCGCCCACGCCCTCGCGCGTCCGCTCGTGCTGCGCGCCGGCGGGACCGAGCTGCCGGCCGGCATGATCGGGCTCGTCTACGCCGATCCGGCCCATCGGCGGCGCGGCCTCGCGAGCGCGTGCGTCGAGGCGGCGCTGCATCGACTCGCGGCGCGCGGCGCCGTGCTGGCGATGCTCTGGAGCGAGCGCGAGAGCTTCTACCGCCGCCTCGGGTTCTCCCCGGGCGGCTGCGAGGTGTTCCACCGCGTCGACGCCGCGCTGTTGCGCGCGCTGCGCGACCGGCTGGGAGCGCTGCCCCGCGTGCGCGAGGCGCGGGAGTCCGACTTCTCCGATCTCGAGGCGATGTACGCCGCGAAGCCGGCCGGCGTGCGCCGCGCCCCGGGCACGCTCGCCCGGGCCGCGCGAGCTCCCGACTGCCGGCTCCTCGTCGCGACCGAGGGCGACACAGCGATCGCCTACGCCGCGCGCGGACGCGGCGACGACTTCCCCGGCGTGGTGCACGAGTGGGCGGGAGACGCGGCCGGCGTCGCCGCCTGTCTCGAGGCGTGGGCCGCGCTCGAGCCGGAGAGCTGGCTCCTCGCGAGCTCCCACGAGGAGCCGTTGGTGCGGGCGCTCCGCGCCGCAGGCGCCGAGCGGGTCGAGAAGCCGCTCGCCTTGCTGCGCGTGCTCGACGCCGCGGCGCTGCGCCGGGCCCTTTGCGCCAGGCCCGGCCTCTCGCTCGACGCGTTCTTCGTCTGGGGCTTCGACTCGATCTAGCGCTGGAGACGCGGCTTGATCTGGCTCACCAAACTCGACGGGTCGCAAGTCATGCTGAACGACGATCAGATCGTGTTCGTCGAGCGGCAGCACGACACGCTCATCTCGCTGGTGAACGGGGACAAGCTCCGGGTGCTCGAGACGCCGTCCGAGATCGCCGCACGCATCGCCCACTGGCGCCGCCAGATCGGCGGCTTCGACGCCCTGCTCGGCGCCGAGCCGGCCGAGTAGCGGGGCGATCGTGGACTTCGCCACCGTCTTCGGCATCGTGCTCTCGATCGGCTCGATCATCCTGGGCCAGCACCTCGAGGGCGGGCACCTGGGCTCGATCCTCCAGCTCACGGCCTTCCTGATCGTGTCGGGGGGCACGATCGGCGCCGTGCTCGTGGCGACGCCGATGAGCGATCTCCTGCGCGCGCTCAAGATGCTGAAGCGCGCCTTCCTCCCCGGCTCCTCCCACGCGACCGCCACGGCGCAGAAGCTGGTCGAGATGGCGGCGGTGGCGCGCAAGGAGGGCATCGTCGCCCTCGAGGGCCTCTACAAGGACCACCCGGACGCCTTCTTCCGGCTGGCGATCCAGCACGTGGTCGACGGCACCAACGCGCAGCTCCTGCGCGAGATCCTCGACACCGATCTCCACGTGCGCAGCGAGGAGGAGGTGGCATCCGCCAAGGTCTTCGAGGCTGCCGGCGGCTTCGCGCCGACGGTCGGCATCCTCGGCGCCGTGCTCGGCCTGATCCACGTGATGGAGAACCTGAACGACCCGAGCAAGCTCGGCTCGGGCATCGCGGTCGCGTTCGTCGCCACGATCTACGGCGTGGGCCTCGCGAACCTGCTCTTCATCCCGCTCGGCAACAAGATCAAGCGTCTCGTGCACCTCGAGCGGACGCTGCAGGAGATGGTGATCGAGGGGGCCCTCGCGATCCAGGCGGGACAGAGCCCGCGGGCGGTCGAGGACCGGCTCCACGCCTACCTGAGCGGCCACGCGCCCGCCAAGAAGGACGGAGCCGCATGAGCTCCAAGAGGCGGGGCGGCCACGAGGAGCACGAAAACCACGAGCGTTGGCTCGTCTCCTACGCGGACTTCATCACCCTGCTGTTCGCGACGTTCGTGGCGCTCTACGCGATGTCGAGCCTCGACACGAAGAAGTTCGAGCGCATGGCGGCCGGCATGAAGTCGGCCTTCCTCGAGGGCGCGATCGGCGACGTCCCGATCGTGGTCGACTTCGGGAGCGCCGAGGGCGGCGGCAGCACGGGGACGAGCGACGCGCAGTGGCTCAACTCGGGCCGCTCGCTCCAGCGCATGCTGGCGGAGGAGATGGCCCACACCCGCCAGAAGATCGAGGAGGCGCTCGCCAAGCGGCCCGACGGCGAGAAGGTCGCGAAGATGGTCGAGATCCACGCCACGGAGCGCGGCCTCGTGATCTCCCTCGCCGAGAAGCTGTTCTTCGGCTCGAGCCAGGCCGAGATCCAGCCCGAGGGACGCGCCGCCCTCGAGACGCTCGGTGCGGCGCTGCGCGACACCGCGTCGCCGATCCGCGTCGAGGGCCACACGGACGACCGTCCGATCGCGAGCGCCCGCTTCCCCTCCAACTGGGAGCTCTCGACCGCGCGCGCGGTCGCCGTCGCGAGGCTCCTGGTGGAGGACTCGGGCATCGAGCCGGAACGGATGGCCGCGGCGGGCTACGCCGAGTTCCGGCCGATCGCCCCGAACGACACCGAGGAGAACCGTGCGCGCAACCGGCGCGTCGACATCGTGCTCCTCGCCGGCGCGGAGCGCGCGCGGGAGCCCCGACCGGCGCGCAGCCACGAGAGCCTGATCGACCTGCTCGATCGCGCAGCCGGCGAGGCGCGTGAGGCGCAGCGCCGCAACGACGCGTCTCCCGACGGGCCTCCGGCGCTCGCGCCGACACCGGGCCGCGCGACGTCTCCGTCGCCGTAGCGCGTTCGTCCCCGCTCCTCCGCGGCAATTCCTTCCGCTCCATCGACGCGCCTCGGGTGGAGACGTGCTGCGCCACACGGTCCTCCTCCGACGGGCGGCAAGAAGTTCCCCTCGGTCTCGCGAAGTGCAATTCCCACTCGGGAGAACTCCAAGGGAGACCTGGGGAGAAGCGGTGCGCGCCATGCATCGTTGTTGATCAAGCCGGCGTGAGCCTCGCCGATCGAAACAGTGCTTGCAGATCGCACGCGGCATTGCACCTGGAACGGAACGAGGAGGCCCACGTGGCAAGGGTCCTGGTAGTCGAAGACGACCACGCGCTGCGCACCGCGGTGGGAACGGCGCTGCGGCACGACGGACACGACGTGGAGCTCGTGGCCCGGGGAGACGACGCGCGCACGCTCCTCGCGAGCGAGCCCTTCGACGTCGTCCTGACCGACGTCTGCCTCGACGGCCTGGACGGGATCGAGCTCCTGCGGGCCGTGAAGCGCGACTGCCCGGACACCGAGGTGATCGTGATGACGGCGTTCGCCTCGGTGGAGAGCGCGGTCGAGGCGATGCAGCTCGGCGCGCACCACTACCTGCGCAAGCCCTTCGCCGCCGAGGACCTCTCGCACGCCGTGGCGGCCGCCGCGGCGGGGGCCTCGCGCGAGGAGGCCGCTGCCGAGGAAGCGCCCGACTCCCGCAGCCGCTCGGCCTTCACCCGCATCGTGGGCGAGTCCCGTGCGATCCGGGACCTGCTCGGCCTGGTCTCGAAGGTGGCGGAGACGGACAGCACCGTGCTCGTGACGGGCGAGACCGGCACCGGCAAGGAGCTCATCGGCCGCGCGATCCACGAGGCGAGCCGCCGCCGCGAGAAGGTCTTCTGCGCGCTCAACTCGGCCGCCTTCCCGGAGACCCTGCTCGAGAGCGAGCTCTTCGGCCATCGCCGCGGCGCCTTCACCGGAGCCTCGGCGAACAAGAAGGGTCTGTTCGAGGCCGCGCACCAGGGCACCGTGTTCCTCGACGAGGTGGCGGAGATGCCCCTCTCGATGCAGGCGAAGCTCCTGCGCTTCCTCCAGACGGGCGAGATCCGTCCGCTCGGCAGCGAGTCCACGCGCTGCGTGGACGTGCGCCTCGTGACCGCGACGAACAAGGACCTGGAGGCCGAGATCGTCGCGGGACGCTTCCGCGAAGACCTCTACTACCGGCTCGCCGTGATTCCGATCCGGGTTCCGGCGCTGCGCGAGCGCAGGGACGACGTGCCGCTCCTCGCGCTCCACTTCCTGCGCCGCTACGCCGGGAAGCTCGGGAAGTCGCTCGAGCGCATCGAGCCGGCGGCCCTCGAGCTGCTGCAGCGCTACGCCTGGCCGGGCAACGTGCGCGAGCTCGAGAACACGATCGAGCGCGGCGTCGCCCTCTGCCGCAGCCACTCCATCACGGTGGAAGACCTGCCCGAGCGGCTGCGCCAGGCGCCCGCCGCGAGCGCGTGCGCGCCGGCGCCGGCCGTGGCCGAGGACGCGTCGGCCCCGGCAGGGCTCCAGAGCCTCGACGTGATGGAGCGCCGACACATCCTGGAGACGCTCCGGAACGTCGGCTGGAACCGCAAGCGCGCGGCGGGGATCCTGAACATCTCCACCACCACGCTCTGGCGACGCCTGAAGGAGTTCGGGATCGAGGCGGACGCGACGCTGCCTCGAGGCGCGCTACCCGGCACCTCGTCGCGCCGGTTCTAGACGGAGCGCGACGTCATGGGCGAAGCGGTGGTGAAGTCGAACAAGGCGGCGGTGAGCGACTCGAAGATGAAGCGCCTGCTCCCGATCGTGCTCGCGGTGATCGCCGCGGCCGGCGCCGGCGCCGGCGGCGCCACGTTCCTCGCCCGCCGGAGCAGCGCTCCCGCGGCCTCCGCGGCCGCGGGAGAAGAGGCCGGGCCGGAGGCGAAGGCCGAGGGCCACGGCGGAAAGGAGGGCGCGAAGGACGTCGCGAGCGACCTCGCGTCGCGCACGGAGGCGCTCGAGCCCTTCCTCGTGAACCTCGTGGCGGACGACTATCCCCGGTACCTCAAGGTCAAGGTCGAGATCGAGCTCGACTCTCCGGCCGGTCGCGCCTCGCTCGCCGCCCATCTCCCGCAGGTACGTGACGTCGTGATCGGCCTCCTCTCGAGCCGGCGCTTCGAGGACGTCACGAGCTTCGAGGGCAAGGCGCTGCTCAAGCAGGACATCTCCGATCGCATCAACGGCGTCCTCGACCAGGGTCGGGTCAAGGCCGTGATGTTCACCGACTTCGTGGTCCAATGATCGAGGCCCCCGGCAGCGGCGAGGTGCTGACGCGCCCCGAGCTCGACGCGCTGCTCGCGGCGCTCGCCGAGGAGCGCGCGGAGCAGGAGCGCCGTGCCCACGCCGCGCCGCGGCTGCGGCGGGAGTCGGCGACCGCCTCGCGCGGCGCGGCCCCTCCCCCGCCCGCGCTGCTGCGCGCGCTCGAGGACTTCGCGCTGCAGCACGGCCGGCGTCTCTCGATCTCGCACCAGCGACGCGTGAGCGCGGCCCTGATCTCGTGTGACGAGGTGCGCGCCGCGGAGCTCGCGGAGACGTTCCTTCCCCAGGATCGGCTCGTCGCCTTCGAGCTCTCGCCCGATGGGCCGCGAGGCTTCCTGCTGCTCGGGCGCCCGCTCTTCTTCTCGCTGCTCACCCTCGCGTGCGGTGCGCGACCCGGCGCGCCGGGCGCCGCCGTGCCGCGGCGACCCTACACGCACATCGAGGAGCGCTTCCTGCTGCGCCTCTCCCAGGAGATCGTGAGCGAGCTCGCGCGCGCGTGGGGCGGGCTCCATCCCGGCCCGGCGCAGGTGCGCTCCGTGGAGCCGCCGGAGCGCTTGCGCGAGCCCGCCGATGCGTCGTTCCTGCTCGCGAGCTTCGACGTCGTCGGCCTGGGCGAGCAGAGCCGCCTGCGCGTGGTGGTGCCGCCGGGCGCCTTCGGCGCCGGCCCGCGCGACGAGCGCGCGCCCTTGGCAACACGCGAGCGCGACGGGCTCGCCCGTCTCGTGCTCGAGACCCGGGTCGAGCTCCGGGTCGCGATCGGATCGGTGCGGCTCCCGCTCGGCCGGCTGCGTCGCCTGCGGGTCGGCCAGGTGATCCCGCTCGAGCGCCTCGATGGGGACGGCCTCGTCGTGCGCGTCGGCGGCATCGCGAAGTTCCGCGCGCAGCGTGGCGCGGTGGGCAAGGTGCTCGCGATCGAGATCCAGGATCGGCTCTGAGCGGCGGCCGGAGGGAGGGGGAGAGATGGCGGAGCAGACGATCGGCGAGGCGGCGGGCGTGGGCACCCGAGACCACGGAGCGGACGACGCGGAAGGCGTGCTGGGATTCGTCTCCGACGTTCCGCTCGAGCTCACCGTCGAGGTGGGACACACGCGGCTCCTGGTGCGCGAGGTGCTCCAGCTCTCGAAGGGCGCGGTGGTCGAGCTCGACCGGATGGCGGGCGAGCCGGCGGACGTGCTCGTGAACGGCCGGCTCGTGGCCCGGGGAGAGATCACCGTGGTCGACGACCGGCTCTCCGTGCGCCTCGTCGAGGTCCACGGCGGGCGCGAGGGTCGCCGCTAGCGGTCTCTCGCGACCGGCATCGGAGGGGGCATGCAGCAAACGCTCTTCGCGCTCGGCGCCACGATCGCCGCGCTCGCGTTGCTCCGCGTCGGGCTGCGCTGGGGAGGCTTCGCCCCTCCCGCGCGCGGGGCGCGGCGGCTGCGCGTCCTCGAGAGCGCCGCGCTCGGGCCGCGCCAGCGCCTTCACGTGGTGGAGGTGGGCGGCGACCGCCTGCTGCTCGGGGCGACGGACGCATCGATCGTCCTCTTGCACCGGCTCGGGCCCGACGAGGCGACGCCGGAGAGCGTCGCCCCGGAGCCCATGCCGCGGAATTCCTGGCGGCGGCTGCTCTCGATGCGCTCGCTCGCGCTCCTCGCCGCGCTCTGCCTCGCGCCCGCCCTCGCCCACGCCGAGGCGGCGCAGAGGCTGCCCGCCGCGAGCCAGCTCCCCGCCGCCTTCGGCGAGCTCGTGAAGCCGGACCGCATCTCGAGCACGGTGCAGATCGTCGTCCTCCTGACCCTCGTCTCGCTCGTGCCGTCCATCCTCCTCATGGCGACCTGCTTCACGCGCGTCGTGATCGTGCTGTCGCTCCTGCGCCAGGCCGTCGGGCTGCCCCAGCTCCCCCCGAACCCCGTGCTCGTCGGGCTCGCGCTCTTCACCACGCTCTTCGTGATGGCGCCCGTCGGGAAGCGCATCCACGACGAGGCACTCGAGCCCTACTCCACGCGCGCGATCGACGAAGCCACGGCGCTCACGCGGGCCGAGGCCCCGGTACGGGACTTCCTGCTGCGGCAGACCCGCGAGAAGGACCTCGCCCTCTTCCAGGAGCTCTCGGGCGAGCCGGCCCCGGCCGAGCCGGAGCAGGTAGGGATCTGGACGCTCCTGCCCGCCTTCACGATCAGCGAGATGCGCACGGCCTTCGAGATCGGCTTCATGGTGTACCTGCCCTTCCTCGTGATCGACCTCGTGATCGCCTCGATGCTGATCTCGATGGGCATGATCGTGCTGCCGCCGATCGTCATCTCGCTCCCCTTCAAGCTGATGCTCTTCGTCCTGCTCGACGGCTGGGGCCTCGTGGTCGGCGGCCTCGTGCGCGGGATCCGGTGAGGCGAGCGCGATGACGGTCGAGCAGGTCGGAGACCTCCTGCGCCAGACGATCTGGCTCGCCCTCGTCGTGGCGGCGCCGCTCCTGTTCGTGGCGCTCGCCGTGGGCCTCGCCATCTCGATCCTGCAGGCCGCGACCCAGGTGAACGAGCAGACCCTGACCTTCGTGCCGAAGATCGTCGCCGTGCTCGGCACCTTCGCGCTCCTCTTCCCCTGGATCATGCGCCACGTCGTCGACTTCGGGACGCAGCTCCTCTCGAACACGGCGCTGCGAGGCGGGCCGTGACGGCCGACACCGCCCAGCAGACGGTGCTCTTCTTCGGCTTCGCGAGCCTCCGGATGCTGGCGCTCGTGATCGCGGCGCCGCCGTTCGCGCATCCCGCGTTCCCGCTGCGTCTGCGCGTGGGTCTCGCGCTCGCCGCGAGCCTCGTGATCGCGCATCCGCCCGCGGCGGGCGTCCCCGCCCTCGACGGCGGCATCGGATCGCTCGTGGTCGCGGGCCTGTCGGAGATCGGCGTCGGCGCGGCCCTCGGCTTCGCCGTCCGCCTGGCCTTCGCGGCGATGGCGCTCTGTGGCGAGTTCGTCTCCGTCCAGAGCGGGATCGGCGCGGCCACGGTCCTCGATCCTTCGAGCGGCGCGGCCTCGGGGGTGATCTCCGTCCTGTTCGAGCTGGTCGCGCTGATCGTGTTCCTCGCGCTCGACGGCCACCACGCGGTGTTCCGCGCGATCGCGCTCTCCTTCGAGCGCTTCCCGGTGGCGAGCGGCGGCCTCGGACCCGACTCCTTCGCAGGGCTCGTCGGCCTCGGAGGCGCGATCTTCGAGCTCGCGGCGCGCCTCGCGGCCCCGGTCACCGCGGCGACGCTCCTCTCGAGCGTGACGCTCGGCGTGCTCGGGCGGCTCGTCCCGCAGCTCAACCTCATGATGCTCCAGCTCCCTGCCCACGTGGCGCTGACCTTCGGCCTCCTCGCCCTCGGCGCCAACGCGTTCTCCGCGAGCATCGCGAGGCTCCTCGGCGGCTTCCTCGATCGGGCCGTCGCGACGCTGTTCGGAGTCGGGTAGATGGCGGGCGACGCGGCGGATCGGACCGAGCCGGCCACGCCGAAGCGGCGCGAGGAGGCGCGGCGCAAGGGCGACGTTCCCCAGAGTCGCGACGTGTCGGCCGTGGCGATGCTCGCGGCCGGCGTCTTGCTCCTCACGGGCTCCGCCGGCGCGGAGATCTTCGGTGGGATCGCGGACCAGGCGCGCACCTTCTGGAGCGGAGCCTTCGCCCTGCCCGAGGGCACGGGCGACTTCCACGCGCTCCTGATCCACCTGCTCGCGTCGACCGGCCACCGCCTCGCGCCCTTCGCCGCGACCTTCGTCGCGGTCGGAATCGGCGCCCACGTGCTGCAGACCGGCCCCTACTTCTCGTCGGAGGTGCTCGCGCCGAAGGCGAGCCGACTCTCGCCCGCGACGGGCCTCCCGCGCATGCTCGGAGCGCACGCCTGGATCGAGCTCGCGAAGGCCGCGGTCAAGGTCGCGATCGCGTTCGCCGTCGCCTGGCACGCGCTCGCGCCGGCCGCGCCCGGCCTCGTCGGGCTGCTCGAGCAGGACGCCGCCACGGGCCTCGGCTTCACGCTGGCCCTCGTGCGACGCCTCGCCGTCGACCTGCTCGCCGCCCTCGCCCTGCTCGCGGCCGCCGACTTCGCCTGGGCGCGGCGCAAGCACGAGCGCGACCTGCGCATGACGCGACAGGAGGTGCGCGACGAGCTGCGCGAGCGCGAGGGCAGCCCGCACGTGCGCGCCCGGCTGCGCGCCCTCCAGCGCGAGCTCTCGCGCTCGCGCATGATCGCCGCCGTCGCGAAGGCGGACGTCGTGGTGGTGAACCCCGTCCACTTCGCGGTCGCCCTGGTGTACGTGCGGAGCGACATGGACGCGCCCAAGGTCGTCGCGAAGGGACGCAACCATCTCGCCCTGCGCATGCGACGCGCGGCCGTGGAGCACGGCGTTCCGATCGTCGAGAATCCGCCCCTCGCGCAGCTCCTCTACAGGACGGCCCGCGTCGAGCGCGAGATCCCGGCGGCGCTGTTCCAGGCCGTGGCCGAGGTGCTCGCCCACGTCTACCGGATCGACCCGCGCCGCGCGGCGTCCTGGCGGGCCGCGTCGTGACCCGCATCCGCCCCGAGGCCATGCTCGCCGCGGCGTTCTTCTGGCTCCTCGCGCTGCTCGTGGTGCCGCTGCCCGCGCTCGTGCTCGACCTCATGCTCTCGTTCTCGATCACGGTGAGCCTGCTCGTGCTGCTCGTCGCGATCTACGCCGAGCGCCCGATCGAGTTCTCGGTCTTCCCCTCGCTGCTGCTCATGGTCACCCTGATGCGCCTCGGCCTGAACGTCGCGAGCACGCGCCTCATCCTCCTGCACGGCGCCGACGGCTCCGACGCCGCGGGCCGGGTGATCCGCGCCTTCGGCGAGTTCACCGTCGGCGGGAGCTACGTCGTTGGCATCGTGCTGTTCGTGATCTTCGTGGTGATCAACTTCGTCGTGATCACGAAGGGCGCCGGGCGCATCGCCGAGGTCGCGGCGCGCTTCGCCCTCGACGCGATGCCGGGCAAGCAGATGGCGATCGACGCCGACCTGAACCAGGGCGTGATCGACGACGCCGAGGCGACGCGACGGCGGCGCGAGGTGCAGCGCGAGTCGGACTTCTTCGGCGCCATGGACGGCGCCAGCAAGTTCGTGCGCGGCGATGCGATCGCCGGGATCGTGATCCTCGGCGTGAACCTGCTCGGTGGCGTCGTGATCGGGGCGCTGCAGCACGGCATGCCCCTCGCGTCGGCGCTCCAGACCTACGCCCTCCTCACGGTGGGCGACGGGCTCGTGGCCCAGGTGCCGGCGCTCGTCGTCTCGACGGCGGCGGGCGTGGTCGTGAGCCGCGCCGCGGGGGGCGCCTCGCTCGCCGAAGAGCTCTCGAGCCAGCTCGTGCTCCAGCCGCGCGCGCTGAACGGCGTCGCGACGATGCTGGCCGGCCTGGCCCTCGTGCCCGGCCTTCCGTTCCTTCCCTTCGCCACGCTCGCGGCGGGCGCCGCGGCGCTCTCGCGGGTCGCCTCGCGACGGCGCGCGGCGGAGCTCGTCCCGACCCCGATCGTGATGCCGGCCGCCGAGAGCGAGGAGAGCGACGTGCGGCGGGCCCTCGCGCTCGACGACCTCGAGCTCGAGATCGGCTACTCGCTGATCCCGCTGGTCGACGGCCAGCGCGGCGGCGACCTGCTGCAGCGCATCCGCGCCACCCGAAAGCAGCTCGCGGGGGAGCTCGGGTTCGTGGTGCCGCTGATCCACGTGCGCGACAACCTGCAGCTCGAGCCGGGCGCCTACACCGTGCTGATCCGCGGCAATCCGGTCGCGTCGGGGCAGATCCCCTCGAACCGCCTGCTCGCCCTGCGGCCCGACGCCGATGCGCCCCCCGTGCCCGGCATCGAGACGCGCGATCCGGCCTTCGGCCTGCCCGCCGTGTGGGTGCAGCCGCGTGATCGCGAGCGCGCCGTCGCCGCGGGCTACGCCGTGGTCGACGCCGCGACCGCCCTGGCGACCCATCTCGCGGAGGTCGTGCGCGCCCACGCCGCCTCCCTGCTGACGCGGGCCCAGGTGCGGGAGCTCCTCGACGATCTCTCGCAGCGGATGCCGAAGGTCGTGGAGGAGATCGTGCCCGCGGTCGTGCCCATTGCGACGCTGCATCGCGTGCTGCGCCAGCTCCTGCAGGAGCGGGTCTCGATCCGGGACCTCGGCAGCATCCTCGAGACCCTGGGCGAGCTCGTCCCGCGCGTGCAGGATCCGGACCTCCTCACCGACTGCGTGCGAGAGCGGCTCGCCCGCACCGTGACACGCCCCTACGTCGACGCCGAGAACACGCTGCACGTGATCACGTTCGCGCCGGAGCTCGAGGAGAAGCTCCGCGCCGGCGTGCACCGCACCGAGAACGGCTCGTTCCTCGCCCTCGACCCGAAGACCCTCGACGGCCTCGCGCGCGGGCTCGAGCGCGCGGTCCAGGAGAGCGGGAGCGCCGACGGGCGCGGTCCGGTGCTGCTCGCGTCCCAGGCGCTCCGCTCGTCCCTCCGCCCGATCCTCGCCCGTGTCGCGCCGCGGCTCGCCCTGATCTCGCACAACGAGCTGCCGCCGGACGTGCGGGTCGTGGGCGAGGCGGTGCTCGGAGGCGGCGATGCACATTAGGCGCTTCGAGGCGGCCAGCCTGCTCGAGGCCGTGCGTCAGGTGAAGCAGGAGCTCGGGCCCGACGCGGTCGTGCTGTCCTCGCGCCGCACCCGGCGCGACGGGGGCTGGTTCGGCCTGTTCGGCCGTCCCGTGGTCGAGGTCACGGCCGCGGTCGATCGCGACGTGCGGCGCGCGCCGGAGGCCGATCCCGCGCCGCGCGTCGGCGCCGATCCGTCGTGGCGCGACCTGCAGCTCACGAAGGCCCTGATCGATCCGCTCGAGGCCGAGCTGCGCGAGCTGCGGCGCCGCGTCGAGGAGCTCGCGCGCCCGTCCGCCGCCCAGGCCGAGCTCCTGCGCGAGCTGCGCGAGGCGCGACGGCTCGCGAGCGCGCTGCTGCGCGAGGCGAAGGCGCCCGCCCCGGAGTCGTGCGAGGCGCAGCTCTTCGCGCGGCTGCGAGAGGCCGGGATCGGCTCGGGCCCCGCGGCCCTGCTCGGCCGCGAGGCGCTCGCGCGCGCCGCGGAGCGACCGGCGGCCCCGGCGACGCCGGACGGTGACGCGGCCGCAGCCCCCTCTTCCGCGGAGAGCTTCGTCGAGGAGATCCTGGCGGAGAAGCTCGACCGGCGTCTCGAGCCGCTGCGACCCGACGCCGCGACCCAGGCGGAGATCGTCGTCGGCCCGCCAGGCGTCGGGAAGACGACGACGATCGCGAAGCTCGCCGCGCGCGCGTCGGCCGACGACCGCCCGCCGGCGATCGTCACCACCGACGTGCTCCGCATCGGGCCCGAGCTGCAGCTGCGCGGGCTCGCCGAGCGGCTGGGCGTTCCGTTCGACGCGGCCACCTCGGCGCGGGAGCTGCTGCGGAAGGTGTCCGCCCTGCGCGGCCATCGGATCTGGGTCGACACGGCCGGGTGTGGCCCCGGGGACGTGCAGGCCCTGCTCGAGCTGCTGCGTGCGCGCGAGCTCCTGGGCCCGCGCGCGCGCGTCCACCTCGCGCTCTCGGCCACGGCGAAGACCGACGACCTCGGCCTCGCCCTCGAGCGCTACAAGCCCCTCCGGCCCGACTCGCTGATCCTCACGCGGATCGACGAGAGCCGCCGGCTCGGCAACGTCGCCGACCTCGTGCTCGACGACGACGCGCCGCCTCTCTCCTGGGTGACGAACGGCCAGCGCGTTCCCGAAGACCTGTGGCTGCCGGACCCGCGCACGCTCGCGAGCCTCGTGCTCGGAGGCGCGGCGTGAAGGGCGAGACGGCGCGCTTCGTCGCGGTCGTGTCCGGCAAGGGCGGCGTCGGCAAGACCCACCTCGTCGCGAATCTCGCGATCGCGGCCGCCCGGCTCGGCGCCCGTCCGCTCGTCGTGGACGGCGACCTCGGCCTCGCGAACGTCGACGTGCTGCTCGGCCTCTCGCCGACGCGCTCCGTCGCCGACGCCCTCGCCGGCGCCTGCCCCCTCGCCGACACGATCGTGGACGGGCCCTCGGGCATCCGGCTCCTCCCGGCGGCCTCCGCGCGGCAGGACCTCGCGTCGCCCGACGGTGTCGTGCTGGCGCGATTCCTGGCCGAGCTGCGCGCGGCCGCGGAGCCTCACGATCTCGTGCTGGTGGATGCCGGCGCGGGGATCGGACGGGTCGTGACCGGGCTCGCGGCGGCGTGCGGGCGCGCCCTCGTCGTGACGACGCCGGAGCCGACGAGCGTCGCCGACGCCTACGCCGCGATCAAGGTGCTGCGCGCCGCCTCGCCGTCGGCCGGCTGCGAGCTCGTCGTGAACGACGCCGCGGACGCGGAGCAGGCGCGGCGGACCGCGAGCCGGCTCGAGCTGCTCGCGCGTCGCTTCCTCGGCGCGACGCTGCAGAGCCGCGGCTGGCTGCCGTCGGACCCGCGCCTGCGCGAAGCGACCTCGCTCCAGCGCGCCGTCGTCGAGGCGTTCCCGTCCGCGCGCTGGTCGCGAGCGCTCGTCGCGCTCGCCGAAGGCCTGCTGCGCGACGTCCGCGAGACGCGCCGTCCGGCCCCGCTCCGCGCGGCCGAGCCGGCAGGGGCGACGCCGTGACGCGCTTCGCAGGCGAGGTCGACGGCGTGCGCCCGCCGGATCGGGTGCCCGGCCTCCCCGCGGCGGGCGACGAGCGCGGCCGCCCGCCGCGACGCGGCCGCGCCACCCAGCCTTCGCCTCCGCGACGCAAGCAAGACGAGCGCCCGGAGAACGACGGAGGCGGGCCGCCCGACGAGGGAGAGAAGGGCTCCCACGTCGACATCCGCGCGCAGGGGGCGAGCCGTTCGTTCTGCACGCTCTCCGAACGGCGGGGCGGCAAGTCTTGCCGCCTGCAATGGCTCGTGCCGCGGCGAGCGTCGGAATTCACGAGCGTCGACGCGGGTCGGTGACGGAGGAACGAGGCGCGCGCCGTTGGCACGTCGCTTGCTCGGAAGCGTTCGCGAATGGGTGTGCGGCACACCCGGGAGCATCGATGGGAAGCAATCTCTACGTCGCGGTCTCGGGCGCGATCGCGCGGGCGCGAGAGCTCGACGTCGTCGCGAACAACCTCGCGAACGTCGACACCACGGGCTTCAAGCGCGACCGCGCGACCTTCGAGACCGCGCTCCAGTCTTCGCTCCAGGGCGTGGACGGCCGCCCGATCGCCGGCGATCCGGGGCGCGCCTTCGTGCGCACGAACGGCGTGACCGTCGACCCCTCGGCCGGCGCCGTGGCCATGACGGGCGGCGCGCTCGACGCGGCCATCGAAGGTCCCGGCTTCTTCGCCGTCGAGACGCCGGCCGGGACCCGCTACACGCGGGCCGGGGCATTCGTCGCGAACTCCGCGCACCAGCTCTCGACGCCCGACGGCTACCCCGTCCTCGGCTCCGGCGGACCGATCGCGCTCGGAGACCGGTCGGTGCGGATCCGCGCGGACGGCGACGTGGTGGCCGACGACGGGATCTCCGTCGGGAAGCTCCGCATCGTGAAGTTCGCCCAGGGCGCCCCGCTCGAGAAGGAAGGGCGCAACCTCTTCCGCGCGCCCGCCGGCGCCGCGCCCGAGGACGTGACCGATCCGCGTCTCGTCGAGGGCGCCGTGGAGCGCGCGAACGTGGAGCCCGTGAGCGAGCTCGCCTCGATGGTCGTCCTCCACCGGGCCTTCGACGTCGCGATGCAGGTCTTGCAAGCCGACGACCAGGCCACCCAGAAGCTGATCCGGGAGGTGTCGTGAGATGAGGGCCCTGTTCACCGCCGCGACGGGCATGGAAGCCCAGCAGGTCCGGATCGACGCGGTCGCCAACAACCTGGCGAACGTCTCGACCACGGGCTTCAAGAAGTCGCGCGCCGAGTTCCAGGACCTGTTCTACGAGACGCTCCAGGCGCCCGGCGCCCAGTCGAGCACGGGCAACACCGTGCCCACGGGCGTCCAGATCGGACACGGCGTGCGCTTCGCCGCCGTGAGCCGGATCTTCGGACAGGGCGACCGCGTGAACACGGGACACGAGCTCGACCTCGCGATCGAGGGAGACGGGTTCTTCCAGGTCCAGAAGCCCGACGGCGAGACGGTCTACACCCGAGACGGTACGTTCAAGCGCGATCGCGACGGGAACGTCGTGACGAACCACGGCTATCCGCTGATTCCGAACATCCAGATCCCGACCGATACGATCCAGCTCACGATCCTCGCCGACGGCACGGTGTCGGCGCTGCAGGCGGGCCAGCAGACGCCGACCGATCTCGGGCGCATCGAGCTCGCCCGCTTCGTCAACCCGTCGGGCCTGCGCGCCCTCGGGAACAACCTCTTCGTGCCGACCGAGGCCTCGGGCGATCCGCAGACGGGCAATCCCGACGAGGAGGGCTTCGGCGCGGTGTCCCAGGGCTTCCTCGAGATGTCGAACGTGAACGTCGCCGAGGAGCTCGTGAACATGATCCTCTCGCAGCGCGCCTTCGAGGTGAACTCGCGCGTGATGCAGACCGGCGACCAGATGCTGCAGACCGCCGCGAGCATCGTGCGATGAGACGAGCCCGGCGGGCGCGCGCGATCCTCGCGGCGCTCTGCACGCTGCTCGCGCTCGCCCCTGGCGCCGCGGCGGACGGCGCCGGTCCGGCCGACGTCGCGACGCGGGTGCGGAGCGCGATCGAGGCCTACGTGCGCGAGCGCGCCGAGCGCCCGCCGACGGAGATCGTCGTGCCCGACCTCGACCGCTTCGCGGCGGAGATCGACCCCGCGACGGACCTCGAGGTCGAGGTGCGGAGCGAGTCCCGGACGCGCCTCGCGGGCTCCGTCCCGCTCACGCTCGTCTTGTCGAGCGCTGGGCGGGAGCTGCGCCGCGGCGTCGTCACGGCGCGCATCCGGATCGACGGCACGATGCTCGTCGTCGCCCGCACGCTGCCGAAGGGGAGCCTCGTCGGGCCTTCCGACGTCCGCGAGCAGCCGTGCGACGTGACCGCGATCCCGGCCGGTGCGCCGGAGGGTGCCGACGCGCTGATCGGCCTGCGCACCGTGCGCGCCCTCGCCGAAGGCGTTCCCTGGCGCACCGACCTCGTCGAGCAGCCGCCGCTCGTGCTGCGCGGGCAACGCGTCGCCCTGCGTCTCGTCGCCGGCGGCCTGCGGCTCGATGCCCGCGGCAAGGCGAAGCAGGACGGCCGCCCGGGCGAGATGGTCCGCGTCCTGAACGAGGACTCGCGGCGCGAGATCGTGGGGCGCGTCGCGCCCGACGGAGCGGTGGATGTGGAGCTCTAGGCGCCGCGGCGCGACCCTCCGAAGCGTCGCGCGCCTGCTCCCGATCTCCGTCGCGCTCACGGGCTGCGTCGAGCACGCGCTCCACGAGCGCTACCGGCCGCCGGACTACGCGCCCGCGCCGCTGCCTGCGACGCCCGGCCCGAGCGAGGGCGCGATCTACCCCGGCGAGGCGCCTTCCGGATCGTTCCTGTTCTTCAATCGCAAGGCCCGCGGAATCGGCGACCTCGTGACCGTCGTCGTCCTCGAGCGCACGAGCGCGTCGAGCGACGCGACGACCGACCTCGACCGCAAGTCCGCGATCACGGCGGCCGCGTCGAGCGACGTCGGCCTGCAGAATCTCGTCGTGAAGCCGGCCACGACCTTCCTCAAGGCCGCGGGCATGGACAGCAACTCGTCGAGCTCCACCTCGAACGCCGACGTCAACGTGCTCTCGGCGTCGGGGCAGAACACGTACAAGGGCAACGGCACCACCGAGCGCAACGGAAAGATCGACGCCGTGGTGACCTGCCGGATCATCGACGTGCTGCCGGGAAACGTCTTCCACGTGCGCGGCCGCCGCTCCCTCCTGGTGAACCACGAGGAGCAGTACCTGACGGTCGAGGGGCTCGTCCGGCAGGAGGACATCGACATCGACAACCGGGTCGCGTCGGCGAAGCTGGCGGAGGCCCAGATCGGCTACGACGGAATCGGCGTCGTCGACGACAAGCAGCGGCCCGGCCTCGCCGCGAGGATCTTCGATTGGATCTATCCCTTCTAGCGCGGCGGGCCCTCGCGCTCGGGGTCGTCTTCGCCGTCACGCTGGGCCTGGCCCCGCGCGCGCTCGCGGTGCGGCTCAAGGACTTCTCGTCCGTGAAGGGCGTACGCTCGAACCAGATCATCGGCTACGGGCTGGTGGTGGGCCTGAACGGGACGGGCGACAAGTCGGGCACCGAGTTCACCGTGCAATCGCTCGCGAGCATGCTCGGCAAGATCGGCGTCGGCGTGACGCCGGCGCTGATCAAGGTGAAGAACGTGGCGGCGGTGATGGTGACGGCGCAGCTCACGCCCTTCGCGCGCACGGGCACGACGATCGACGTCGTGGTGTCCTCCCTCGGCGACGCGACGAGCCTCGAGGGCGGCACGCTCCTCATGACGCCGCTCTTCGGAACGGACCAGCGGGTCTGGGCGATCGCGCAGGGGCCCCTCTCGACGGGTGGCTTCTCGGCCTCGGCCGGCGGGACGAGCGTGCAGAAGAACCACCCGACCGTGGGGCGGATCGCGAACGGGGCCTCCGTCGAGCGCGAGCTCGAGTTCTCGATCGCGAACAAGGACCAGTTCGAGCTCGCGCTGCAGGAGGCCGACTTCACCACGGCGGAGCGATCGGCCGAGGCGATCAACGCGCGCTTCGGCCCCCACGTGGCCTTCGCGCGCGACGCGGGCACGCTCCTCGTTCGCGTCCCCGAGCCGTCGCGCGGCGACGTCGTGGGCTTCCTCGCCGAGGTCGAGTCCCTCGAGGTCGAGCGCGACACCGACGCGCGCGTGGTGCTGAACGAGCGCACCGGCACGGTGGTGATGGGCGAAGGGGTCCGGATCTCCACGGTCGCGGTCTCCCACGGGAGCCTCTCGGTGTCGATCTCGACGGTGAACGAGGTCTCGCAGCCGAACCCCTTCGGGAAGGGCCGCACGGCGATCGTGCAGAACACGGACGTCTCGGCGGTGGAGGAGCCGGGGCACCTCACGGTCGTGAAGGGGCCCGTCACGATCGGCGAGCTCGTGCGCGGGCTGAATGCGATGGGCGTCACACCCCGGGACCTGATCGCGATCCTCCAGGCCATCAAGGCCGCCGGCGCCCTCTCGGGCGACCTGGAGATCCTGTGAGCGACGAAGTCTCGTCCGTCGCGGGAGCGCGGGCCCCCGCCCCGCTGCGGCGCGAGACCACGCTCGCGGACGCCGCGCGCCAGTTCGAGGCCTATCTCGTAGGCGAGATGTTGAATTCCGCCACCCGCTCTCCGTTGAACTCGGGGCTGCTCGACGGTGGAGACGCCGGAAGGATGTATCGGGAGATGTTCCATCAGGAGATCGCGCGCTTGATCGCGCAGCGCGGGAGCTTCGGAATCGCCGCCGCGGTGGAGCGCAGCGCGAATCGTTCCATTCGCGCCGACGGTCCGCCGATGAAGAGACCATGACCGACGGGACGCGGGACCTCTGCGCGCGCCTGCTCGCCTCCCTCGAGGCGGAGGAGGAGCTCTACGTCGAGCTGCGGGAGCTCCTGCAGCGCGAGCGCGAGCGGATCGTCGCGCTCGACGCCGCGGGGCTCGAGGAGCTCGTGCGGCGCAAGGAGGCCCTGGCCGAGGAGGGACGCCTGCTCGAGGAGGGAAGGCTCGAGCTCTCCGCCGCCCTCGCGCGAGAGCTCGGCCTCGGCGAGCCACGCCCCACCCTGTCCCATCTCTGTGCTCGTCTCGGGGAGGAGGCCGACGGTCTGCGCGCCGTCCACGGGCGGCTGGTGGCGCTCGTCGGCGCCGCGCGCGAGCTGCTCGAGGCGAACGCGGCCTTCGCCGGCGAAGCCCGCGAGCAGGTCCGCGCCACGCTGCGCCTCCTCGGACGCCTGCTCCCCGCCGGAGCGACCTACGAGCCCGCGGGCCCCGCCGGCCGCGGCGTCGGGCGCCGCGGCGCGGCGACCGCCGATCCGGGCCGGCTGCTCGAGCGGCGGGCGTAGACGGAGGACGGCATGAGCGGTCTGTTCGGAGTCCTGAACCTCTCGGCGCGAGCGCTCGCCGTCGTGCAGGGCGGCATCCGCACGACGAGCCACAACGTCGCCAACGTGAACACGCCGGGCTACTCGCGACAGCGTCAGGTGCTCGAGGCCGGCCGCCCGATCCCGAGCGGCGAGGGCCAGATCGGGACCGGCGTCGAGCAGCGCACGATCGACCGCGTGACCGACGGCTTCGTGCAGCACGAGCTCGTGCAGCAGGGCGCGTCCGTCGGCTCGACCGACGTCGAGGCGCGCACGCTCTCCCAGATCGAGGAGGTGTTGAACGAGCAGGGCGGGCCCGGCCTCACGGCGAGCCTCTCCCAGCTCTACGACGGATTCCAGGACCTCGCGACCGCCTCCGCCGCGGGCCAGCCGTCCGAGCGCGCGGCGGTGCGGGCCGCCGCGTCCTCCCTCGTGGACGGAATCCACCAGGCCGACACGCGCCTGCGGAGCCTGCAGAAGGCCAACGACCGCGCGATCGTCGACGCGCTCCCCGAGATCAACTCCCTCGCCGAGCGCATCTCCGCCCTGAACCAGGACATCCGCCGGATCGAGGTGCAGGCGCCGGCCAACGACCTGCGCGACGAGCGGGAGCAGCTGGTGCGCGAGCTCGCGGGCAAGGTGGACGTGACGACCTTCGAGCAGAACGACGGCGCCGTGGTCGTGACGCTCTCGAACGGCCTGCCCCTGGTCGAGGGCCTCCACGCGCGCACGCTGCAGGCCCAGGCGGATCCCACGAACCCGTTCGACCCGACCTTCTCCAAGGTCTACTACGACGACGGCACGAACCAGCTCGACGTCACGGCGCAGATCGGAGGCGGCGAGCTCGGCGGGCTCCTGCGCTCGCGCGACTCCTTGATCCCCGCGGCGATCCGCTCGCTCGACACGATCGCGTACAACCTCGCGTCGAGCGTGAACGCCGTCCATGCCGCGGGCGTCGGCCTCGACGGCCTCTCGGGCGACTTCTTCGCCGCGCCCGCGGCCGTCGCCGACGCCGCACGCGACCTGGCCCTCGACCCGCGCATCCTCGCCTCGACCGATGCGATCGCCGCGGGCACCACCGCCGGCGCGACCGACAACCGCAACGCCCTCGCGCTCGCCGCGCTGCGCACGACGGCGGCTCCGATCTACCTGCCCGGCGACGCGCCCGGGAGCCCGAGCGGCCCCGCGCGCAGCGTGCTCGACCACGCCGCGTCGGTCGTGGCCGACGTGGGGGAGCAGAGCCGCTCCGCTGCGCAGGCGCGCGACCAGCAGTCCCGCGTGATGGAAGGCCTGGAGAACCGACGCGACGCCGTGTCGGCCGTCTCCCTCGACGAGGAGATGACCGACCTGATCCGCCTGCAGGCCGCCTTCCAGGCCAACGCGAAGGTCGTGTCGGCGGTCGACCGCATGCTGCAGGACGTCCTCTCGATGCTGTAGGGCCGGAAGGCGGCGCCGCGCTCGGGCCGCCACGGAGGCACGCCATGGGAGTGCGAATCACGAACTCGATGACCCTGCGCACCGCGCTGGCGGACGTCGCGCGCCAACGCGCCCAGCTCGCGCGCACCCAGGAGCAGGCTTCGAGCGGACTGCGCGTGAACCGGCCCTCCGACGATCCGGTCGCGGCGCGGGCGGCGACCGTGCTGCGGGCGGCGCGCAGCGAGACCGAGCAGTACCAGCGAAACGTCACCCAGGGTCGGGGCCGGATCTCCGCGACCGAATCCTCTCTCGGAGACGCGGTCGACGCGCTGGTGCGCGCCCGCGAGCTCGCCATCGCCGGCGCGAACGGGACCATGGATGCGGTGTCGCGGGCCGACGCGGCCCAGGAGATCGCGACGCTCCACGCCCGCCTGCTCGCGGACGCCAACGCGAGCTCCGGCGGGACCCACGTCTTCGGCGGGCACACCGGCGACGTGGCGCCCTTCACGGTCTCGGGCGCATTCTCCGTCGGCTCGCCGGCCCCGACCGTCACCTTCACGGGCGACGCGTCCGAGGTCGAGATCGAGATCGACGAGGGCGTGCGCGTCCCCACCTCCCTCGACGGACGGCGCGTCTTCCTCGGCGACGGCAACGGCGACGGGACGCCCGACCCCGGCCGCGAGGACCTGTTCGGCGTGCTCGGCGACCTGTGGAACGCGCTCCAGGCGAACGACGGCGCCGCCACCGCCGCGACGCTCGATCGGATCGACCGGGGCATCGACCAGCTCGACGTCGAGCGCACGCAGATCGGTGCCGTGGACGCCCAGCTCCAGCACTGGAGCGACTCCCTCGCGAGCCGGAGCACGGACCTCCTGGCGCGGCTCTCGGACGCAGAGGACGCGGACGCCGCCCAGGTGTTCTCCTCCCTCGCGAACCAGGAAGCCGCGCTCACGGCGTCGCTCCAGGCGACCGCGAAGGTCGTGCAGCCGACGCTGCTCGACTTCCTGAGCTAGCGATGCTCGTGCTCACGCGCCGCGTCGGGGAGAGCGTGCGGATCGGTACCGACGTCTGCGTCACGGTCGCCTCGATCGGGAACGGCCAGGTGCGGATCGCGATCGAGGCGCCCCTCGAGCTCGCGGTGCACCGCGGCGAGGTCTACGAGCGCATCGCGCGCGCGAACCGCGAGGCCGCCGCGGCGGCGGAATCGGCCGGGCGCGGCGAGGAGACGACGCGGGCCGCCGACGGTGCGGCGCCCGGGGAATCGGAGATCGCCTAGATGGGGGAGCCCGTGCGGATCGAGAGCCGTCGCTTCGGCAGCATCGCGCTCGACGAGAAGGACCTGATCGTGTTCGCGGGCGGCCTTCCGGGCTTCCCCCACGCCCGTCGCTTCGCGCTCGTGGCGCACGACCGCGGCACGGACTTCGCGTGGCTCGTGTCGGCCGACCAGCCCGAGCTGGCGTTCGTCGTCACGGATCCCTGGCGCTTCTTCGCGGCCTACCAGCCCGAGGTGCCGGGCCACGTGCTGCGAGCCCTCGGCGTCGCCTGCGCCGAGGAGCTCGAGTGGTTCGTGATCGCGACCGCCGGGCCCGCGCGCACCACGCTCAACCTGGCCGCGCCGCTCCTCGTGAACGCGACCACGCGGCGCGCGCTCCAGCTGATCCTCGACTGTGACACCTACTCGACGCGCGAGGCGATCGTGGCGCCCGCGAGCGAGCCGCAGTCCGGAGCCGCGCGCCCGTAGCGCGGCCGCGCCGCGAGCACGGGGAATCGGAGGGGGATTGCGGTACGACGTCGCGGTGATCGGCGCAGGGCCGGCGGGCTGGGGCGCCGCGCTGCAGGGCGCGAAGCTCGGCCTCGAGGTGGTCGTGATCGACCGCGGCGACGTGGTGGGCGGGGCCTGCGTCCACACCGGCACGCTGCCGAGCAAGTCGCTGCGCGAGACGATCGTGCGCCTCGCGAGCGTGCGGCGCAGCGCCCAGCTCGGCCTGCCGCGGGTGCCGCTGCGGCGGCTCTCGGTGCCCTCGCTCATGGGGCCCACCGCAGCCCTGATCCACGGCCACGCCGACACCATCCAGGGCTTCCTCGAGCGCAACCGCGTGGCGCTGATCCGGGGCACGGCCTCGTTCCTCGACGCCACCGCCCTGGCCGTGAACACCGGCGGCGAGGTGGTCCGCGTCGAGGCGGCGCACGTCGTGGTCGCGAGCGGATCGAGCCCCCGGCGACCGGGCACGATCCCGTTCGACGGCCACGTGATCTGCGACAGCGACGAGATCCTGGCGCTCGACGCGATCCCGCGCAGCATGACGATCCTCGGCGGCGGCGTGATCGGCTGCGAGTACGCCTGCATGTTCGCGACGCTCGGCGTGAAGGTGAGCCTGGTCGAGCGGCGCGAGTCGACGCTCCGCTTCCTCGATCGCGACGTGCAGGACGCCCTCCACTACCGCATGCGGCGGATGGGCGTGCGGCTGCTACTCGGCGAGACGGTGGCGGCGGTGTCGACGGAGCACTGCGCGAGCGGGGTCCGGTCGGTGGTGGCGCTCGAGAGCGGACGCGTCGTGCGCAGCGACCTCGCCCTGGTCGCGGCCGGGCGCACGGCGAACGTCGGCCTGCTCGATCTCGCGAAGGCCGGGGTCGTCTGCGACGACACCGGGCTCGTGAAGGTCGACGCGCGCTATCGCACGAGCGCCGATCGCGTGTACGCGGTGGGCGACGTGATCGGATTCCCGGCGCTCGCCGGCACGAGCATGCACCAGGGGCGCGTCGCCATGCTGCACATCGCGGGCCAGGAGGCGCCACCCGTCCTGGACCTCCCGATCGCGGTCTACACGATCCCCGAGATCTCCATGGTGGGGCTCACGGAGGAGGCCTGCCGGACGCGCGGGATCGTCTACGAGGTGGGCGTGGCGCGCTACGGCGAGACGCCGCGCGGCCAGATCCAAGGCGACGTCGACGGCATGCTGAAGCTCGTCTTCCGACGAGACGACCGCGTGCTGCTCGGCGTGCACCTGATCGGCGACGGCTCGAGCGAGCTCGTGCACCTCGGCATGGCGCTCGTCCACGCCGGCGGCACGATCGATCAGCTCGCAGGATCGGTATTCAACTACCCGACGCTGTCCGAGGCCTACCGCGTGGCGGCCCTCGACGGCCTGAACCGCCTCTAGGCGCGAGGGCGCGCCGAGCGCTACTCGCCGGCGACCTCGATCCGGTTGCGCCCGTTCTTCTTCGCGGCGTAGAGCGCCGCGTCCGCGGCCTGCACCAGCGCGCCCGAGGTCTCCATGTGGGTCTCGAGCTGGGCGACGCCGATGCTCACGGTCACGCGCACGGTGTCGCCGCTCGGCAGCGCGAGCGGGGTCCCGGCGAGGGGCTTCTGCCAGCGCTCCGCCGCCATCCGGCCTCCGACGCGGTCGGTCTGGGGGAGGATCACGAGGAACTCCTCGCCGCCGACCCGGCCCGCGACGTCGCTCTTGCGCAGTCCTTCGCGCAGCAGATCGGCCGCGCCGCGCAGCACGGCGTCGCCCGCCGGATGCCCGAAGCGATCATTCACCGACTTGAAGTGGTCGAGGTCGGCCATCAGGATCGAGAGCGGCGTGCGATGTCGCCGTGCGCGAGAGAGCTCGCGCTCGAGCACCTCGCTCACGTAGCGGCGCGAGCGCAGGCCCGTCACGCAGTCGGTGGTGGAGGCCTCCTCGAGCATCCGGTTCTTCTCGCGCAGCTCGTCCTGGAGGCGCTTCACCTTGAGCTGGAGCCGCAGCCGAGCGACCAGGTCGAACGCGTCGAAGGGCTTCGTGATCGCGTCCGATGCTCCGTGCTCGAGCAGCCGCGCCCGGCGCGCGGGATCGGGCGAGGCGGTGAGGAACAGGAAGGGCGTCTCGCCGACGCCGCCACGGGCCTCCTTCACGCGCAGGAGCTTCTCGCCGTCGAGGCCCGGCATTTCGAGGTCGCAGAGCACGACGTCGATGTCCTCGGTGAGGAGCCGCTTCAGTCCCTCGAGGCCGTCCGCCGCCTCGACGATGCGATCGAACACGCCGGAAGCCTCGACGGCCCGGCGGATCTCCGCTCGCTGTACACCGGAGTCGTCGACCAGGAGGATCGTCGCCATCGCAGCCGCCCGTCTGCATCGTCTCCCCGAACGTATCGACCGAACGGTCCGATGCCGGATCGGGATTCCTGCGGAGACGTGGCCGCAAGTTCTTCCGAACGCGCCTACGGGCGGGAAGCCTGTGCTGCGAGGCGGGCGTTTTCCCTCGGATTCGCGCGCTCGAAGCCCGAAGCCCCGCGTCCCGTCTCAAGGGCCCCCGAGGCCGCCCGATCAGCACGAGAGAGCGCAGCTTTCGCGCAGCTCGCGCCGAGGGGTGTCCGCGCCGATGGATGCGACCGACACGGCCAAGGAGCCCGATCTACCGGCTCGCGCCTCGCGGCCGCTCGGCGAGATCGTGCAGATGCTGGTGCGCGCAGGCGTCGTCACCGAGAAGCAGGTGACCTACGCCCAGCGCGTGCACGCGAAGCTCACCGCGCCGCGGCCTCTCCTGCTCCTGCTCCGCGAGCTCGGCTACGTCACGGAGCAGCAGGTGCGCGACGCGCTGCGCGCGCACCGGGTCGGCGTGCGCCTCGGCGCGCTGCTCGTCGAGCTCGGCCACCTGCGCGAGAGCGACCTCGGCTCGGCCCTCGAGATCCAGCAGCGCTCGTCCCCGAAGCGACGCCTGGGCGAGATCCTGCTCGAGCACCACTTCATCGACGAGCACGTCATGCTCGACGTGCTGTCCTGCCAGCTCGGGTTCCCGCTGGTCGACCCGACGCTCGTCGAGCTCGATCGCAACCTGATCGCCCAGGCGCCCCTGCCCTACTACGCGAAGCACGGATTCCTGCCGATCCGGATCGAGGCCGGAGAGGTGCTGGTCGCCTTCGTCGACCCCCAGCACGCGCAGTCGCTCGACGCGGCCAAGAAGCTCTTCGGCGCGAACATCGTGCCGGCGATCTCGCGCCGCGAGACGATCCAGGACGCGCTCCGCCAGATCGAGCGGCGGCAGAACGCGGGCCCCGCCCGGGCCGAGGACGACGAGCGGACGATCGTCGGGATCGTGAACGCGCTGATCGACGACGCGGCGCGCGAGGGCGCGAGCGACATCCACATCGAGCCGATGAGCGACCGGCTGCGCGTGCGGATCCGGGTCGACGGCGTGCTCGTGCCGCTGCGCGACCTCCCTCTCACGATCGCGCCCGCGATCTCGAGCCGGATCAAGATCATGGGCGGCGCCAACATCGCCGAGCGCCGACGGCACCAGGACGGGCGCGTCGCCTACGAGCGCGACGGATCGACGATCGACCTGCGCCTCAGCATCTACGTGACCGTGCACGGCGAGAAGCTCGTGATGCGGCTCCTCACCCAGAAGCGGGAGCTCCTGCGCTTCCAGGACATCGGGATGGCGCCGCGCATGCTCGAGCGATTCCGCGAGGAGGCCGTGGAGGCGCCGGGCGGGATCGTCCTCATCACCGGCCCCACGGGCTCGGGCAAGACGACGACGCTCTACAGCGCGATCGCCCACATCAACCGGCCGGACGTCTCGATCGTCACGGCCGAGGATCCGGTCGAGTACCAGATCGAGGGCGTGTCGCAGTGCTCGATCAACGCGAAGCTCAACCTCACGTTCGAGGAGACGCTGCGCCACATCGTGCGCCAGGACCCGGACGTGATCGTGATCGGCGAGATCCGCGACACCTTCTCCGCCGAGACGGCGATCCAGGCGGCGCTCACCGGCCACAAGGTCTTCTCGACCTTCCACACCGAGGACTCGATCGGGGGCCTCCTGCGCCTCCTCAACCTCGAGATCGAGGCGTTCCTGGTCTCCTCGACGGTGGTGAGCGTGGTGGCGCAGCGGCTCGTGCGACGGCTGTGCGACGAGTGCGCCGTCGACCACGTGATCGACCCGCGCGAGCTCCGCCGGCTCGGCTACTCGCCCCGCGACGTCACGGGCGCCCGCTTCCGCAGCCCGCGCGGCTGCGGGCGCTGCCGCTACCGCGGCTACCGCGGCCGGCTCGGCGTGTTCGAGCTGCTCGTGATGAACGAGCCGGTGCGCGACGCGATCCTGACGCGCAAGTCGTCGGGCGAGATCCGTCGCATCTCCACCGAGTCGACCGGGCTCGTGACGCTCCTCGAGGACGGCCTCGCCAAGGCGGCCGCCGGCCAGACCTCCCTCGACGAGGTCTTCCAGAACCTCCCCCTCCTCACCCGTCCGCGGCCCCTGCACGAGCTGCGGCGCCTGACGGGAGCGTGAACGTGGCGGGCGAGATGTCGATCCTCGATCTCGTGAACGAGCGGCTGCAGAGCGACGACACGGTGCTGCCGGTGTTCGCGCCGGTCGCCGAGCGCGTCCGCAGGCTCGTCGCGAACCCGGAGTTCGAGATCTCCGTCCTCGAGGAGATCGTGCAGGAGGACCCCGGCCTGACGAGCGAGCTCCTGCGCATGGCGAACAGCGCGTTCTTCCGCGGGCTCGACAAGGTGGCCACCGTGCGCGACGCGGTGATGCGCCTCGGCGCGAGCCGGGTCTCGGAGCTCGTCACGCTGGTGAGCCAGCGTGCCACGTTCCGCTCCCGGTCGACGACGGTGCAGCATTGGATGACGCAGCTCTGGCGCCACGCGGTCGCGACCTCGATCGGCTCGCGCTGGCTCGCGGAGCGGAGCGGCTTCGGGGACATGGCCCAGGAGGCGTTCCTGGCCGGCCTGCTCCACGACGTCGGGAAGCTCTTCCTGCTGAAGGTGATCGACGACCTCGCCTCGGCCGGCAAGCTGCCGAGGCAGCTCTCCGCGAAGGTCGTGCTCGAGCTGATCGACCGCCTGCACACGCAGCAGGGCTACCTGCTGCTGCGTCGCTGCGAGGCGCCCGACGTCTACTGCGAGGCCGCCCGCGACCACCACGCGGCGAGCTTCGATCCCACGAACGGCGTGCTCGTGTCCGTGCGCATCGCCAACGCGGCCTGCCGCAAGCTCGGTCTCGGCCTCCACCACGATCCGACGCTCGTCCTCGCCGCGACGCCCGAGGCCCAGTGCATCGGCGCGTCCGAGGTGCTCCTCGCCGAGCTCGAGGTGCTGCTCGAGGACGCCATGGACCTCGCCGCCTGACACGGGCTCCCGAGGTCCCACCGCGATAGGCTGGCTGCTTCCCGCGCGATCGAAGGGATCCGTGAAGCAGATCGTCCTCCGAGCGCTCGCCCGCCTCTCGCCGTCCTCGCAAGGCGAGGCCGAGGAGCCGATCCGCGCCGAGCTCTTCGGAATCGAGCGGCTCGAGCAGCACGCGGCGAGCCTGGCGGTCGCCCAGCAGGTCACGGTCCGCCCCGCGTCCGGCCGGCGGCTGATGGCCCGACTGCGCGACAACGGGCGCGTGCTGCTCGACGCGTACCGCTCCATCGGCGAGGCGATCCGGGAGGAGCGCGCGATCACCCCGGCCGCCGAGTGGCTGGTCGACAACTTCCACGTCGTCGAGGACCAGATCCGGGAGATCCGGGACGACCTCCCGCGGAGCTTCTATCGGCAGCTCCCGAAGCTCGTCGAAGGGCCGCTCGAAGGCTATCCGCGCATCTTCGGCGTCGCCTGGGCGTACGTGGCGCACACCGACAGCCGCTTCGACCCGCACACGCTCTGCCGGTTCGTGCACGCCTACCAGCGCGTCGATCCGCTCACGATCGGCGAGCTCTGGGCGGTGGCGATCGCGCTGCGCATCGTGCTGGTCGAGAACATGCGGCGTTCTGCGGAGCTCATCGTCGGCAGCCGGGCGGCGCGCCAGGAGGCCGACGCGCTCGCCGACGCGCTGCTCGGCGCCGGCGATCGCGAGCCGGAGGCGCTGGGGGACGCCCTGCGCCGTTTCGAAGAGCGCCCGCTGCCGCGGGCGTTCGTGGTGCAGCTCGCGCAGCGGCTGCGCGAGCACGACCCGACGGTGACGCCCCTGCTCCACTGGCTCGACGCGCGCCTCGCCGCCCAGGGCACGACCGCCCAGGAGCTCGTGCGCGAGGAGCACCAGCGCCAGGGCGCGATGAACGTGACGGTGCGCAACGTCGTCACGAGCATGCGCCTGCTGTCCGCCTTCGACTGGGCGGACTTCTTCGAAGAGGTGAGCCTCGTCGACCAGGCGCTGCGCGCGGGCAGCCAGTTCGGCGAGATGGACTTCCCGACGCGCGACCGGTATCGGCACGCGATCGAGGAGCTCGCGCGAGGCTCCCATCACTCGGAGCTCCACGTCGCGCGACGCGCGATCCTGGCCACCCGCTCGGCCCCCCGCACGCCTCCGTCGAAGGGCGATGCGCCCGTGCGTCGCGAGGAGGACCCGGGCTACTACCTGCTGTCGCGCGGTCGCCTCGCCTTCGAGCGCGAGCTCGGCTTCCGCGTACCGCTGCGCCAGCGGATCCTGCGGGCCGACCTCGGCGCCGGCATGTCGGGCTACCTCGGGACGGTCGCCACCCTCGCCGCCTTGATCCTGGCCGCGCCCCTGACCGCGCTGGCCCAGGCGGGCGTGGCCCCGGCGATGCTCGTCGTGCTGGCGCTGCTCGCCCTCGTTCCCGCCTCGGACGCGGCGCTCGCCCTCGCGCACCGGAGCATCATGCGGCGCGTGCGACCGCTGCCGCTGCCAGGGCTCGAGCTCCGCGGCGGCGTGCCCGCGACGCTGCGCACCCTGGTCGTGGTGCCGACGCTCCTCACGAGCCGAGAGGAGCTCGAGGGCCAGCTCGAGGCGCTCGAGGTCCACTCCCTCGCGAGCCCCGACGACGACCTGCGCTTCGTGCTGCTCTCCGACTGGGTGGATGCCGACGCCGAGCGCGTGCCGGGCGACGACGCGCTGCTCGACGCCGCCGTCGACGGCATCGCGCGCTTGAACCGGCGGCACGGCCCGGCTCGGGACGGCGACCGCTTCCTGCTGCTCCATCGGCGGCGCGTCTTCAGCGCGAGCGAAGGCCGCTGGATCGGATGGGAGCGCAAGCGCGGCAAGCTGCACGAGCTGAACCGGCTGCTGCGCGGCGCGGACGACACGACCTTCCTTCCGGTGGGCGGGCGGCCCTGCACGGTGCCGCCAGGCGTGCGCTACGTCATCACCCTCGACGCCGACACGCGGCTACCACGCGGCGTCGCGCGGCGCCTCGTCGGGAAGATGGCGCATCCCCTGAACCGGCCGCGGCTCGATCCCGTCACGCGCCGCGTGGTCGAGGGGCACGCCGTGCTGCAGCCGCGGGTGACACCCTCGCTGCCGGTCGGGCGCGAGGGCTCGCTGTTCCAGCGCGTCTTCTCGGGCCCCGGCGGCATGGATCCCTATGCCTTCGTGGTCTCCGACGTGTACCAGGACTTCTTCGGCGAAGGCTCCTACAGCGGGAAGGGCATCTACGACGTCGATGCCTTCGCGGCCGCGCTCGAGGGCCGGATCCCGGACGAAACCGTCCTCTCCCACGATCTATTGGAGGGGATCTTCGCCCGCGCCGGGCTGGCCTCGGACGTCGAGGTCGTGGAGGAGTACCCGGCCCGCTACGAGGTGGCCGCGGCGCGGCTCCATCGCTGGGCGCGCGGAGACTGGCAGCTCCTTCCGTGGATCCTCGGGCGCGGGCCCGCTGCGACGGCATCCACGGGCGCTCCTCCGGTGACACGGTCCGGCGTCCCGGCCGTCGGCCGCTGGAAGATGATCGACAACCTGCGGCGCACGCTCTCGGCACCGGCCACGTTCCTCGCGCTCGTCGCCGGCTTCACGCTGGAGCCCGCATCCGCCGTGCTGTGGACGGGCTTCCTGCTCGCGACGCTGGCGCTCCCCCCGCTCCTCCCCTTCTTCGCCGGCCTCCTGCCCCGCCGGCGCGGGATCTCGAAGCGCAGCCACCTGCGCGGCGTCGGCGGCGACCTGGCCCTCGCGCTCTCGCAGGTGGGTTTCCTGATCGGGCTCCTGGCGCAGCAGTCGTGGCTCATGGGCGACGCAATCGCGCGTACGCTCTTCCGGCTGCGCGTGCGGAGGCGGCTGCTCGAGTGGGTGACCGCCGCGCAGGCACGCCTCGGACCTCGGCTCGACCTCCCGGGCTACTACCGATGGATGTCCGGAGGGCTCGCGCTCGGGGTCGCCGCGGGCGCGCTCGTCGCGGCGACTCCGGCAGGAGCTCCGCTCGTCGCCGCTCCCTTCGTGCTGGCGTGGCTGCTGGCCCCGGCGCTCGCGCACTGGGCCAGCCTCCCGACGCCAGCCGGCGACGGCACGCCCGTCTCGGACACGGACGCGCGTTCGCTCCGGCTCGTCGCCCGGCGCACCTGGCGGTTCTTCGAGCGCTTCGTGACCGCGGAGGATCACGACCTCCCGCCCGACAACTTCCAGGAGGACCCGAAGCCCGTCGTCGCACATCGCACGTCGCCCACGAACGTCGGGCTCTACCTGCTCTCCGTCGTCGCGGCGCGGGACTTCGGATGGCTGGGGACGTTCGACACCGTGGAGCGTCTCGAGGCGACCTTCGCGACGTTGGACCGCCTCGAGCGCCATCGCGGCCACCTCTTCAACTGGTACGACACGCGGGACCTGCGTCCGCTCGATCCGCGGTACGTGTCGTCGGTCGATAGCGGCAACCTCGCGGGGCATCTCGTGGCCCTCGCGAGCGCATGCCGCGAGGCGATCGACGGCCCGGCCGCGAGCCCGCGCGCCCTCGCCGGAATCGCCGACGCGGTGGCGCTCGCCCGGGAGTCGCTGCGGGCGCTCTCGGAGGACCGCCGGACGCAGACCGTCACGCGGCGCCAGCTCGAGGAGGCGCTCGACGCGCTGATCGCCGCGTCGACGCCCGCCGCCTCGACCCCCGCTGCCCTCGCCGCTCGCCTCGCGGAGCTCGCGCCGCACGCCGAGACCGCGATCGACGTCGCCCGGACGATCGCCGAAGAACGCCGCGACGACGCCAGCGTGGAGGCGCTCGCCTGGGCCGAGGCGGTGCGCACGACGATCCGGGGGCACCAGCGCGACCTCGAGCGGCTGATGCCCTGGACCCGCGCGATCGCCGGGGGCGAGAGCCCGGACGGCGTGCTCGACGCTGCCGTCACGCTCTCCGAGCTGCCGGAGCGACGCGCGGCGGCGATCGCGGGCGCAACGCACAGCCACGCCGCGTCGAGCGCGATCGACGGCCTCGAGCGCGCGTCGCGCGAGGCGCGCGACCTCGGGCGGCGTCTCGCCGCCCTGGCCGAGCGGGCCGCGGGCTTCGTGCGGGCCATGGAGTTCGGGTTCCTGCTCGACCCGAGCCGACAGCTGCTGTCGATCGGCTACCGCTGCGCCGACGGCACCCTCGACCCGAGCTGCTACGACCTCCTCGCCTCGGAGGCCCGGCTCGCGAGCTTCGTCGCGATCGCCAAGGGCGACGTGCCGGTGCGCCACTGGTTCCGCCTCGGACGCTCCCTCACGCCCGTCGATCGCGGCTCCGCACTGGTCTCGTGGTCGGGCTCGATGTTCGAGTACCTGATGCCGTCGCTCGTGATGCGCGCTCCGGCGGGGAGCCTGCTCGAGCAGACGAATCGCCTCGTCGTGCGCCGGCAGCGCGCCTATGGCGCCGAGCTCGGCGTGCCGTGGGGCGTCTCGGAGTCCGCGTACAACGCGCGCGACATCGAGCTCACGTACCAGTACTCGAACTTCGGCGTCCCCGGGCTCGGCCTGAAGCGCGGCCTCAGCGAGGACGCGGTGATCGCGCCCTATGCCACGGCCCTCGCCGCGATGGTCGATCCCCAGGCGGCCGCCCGGAACTTCGAGCGGCTCGCTGCCGAGGGCGGCTGCGGTCGCTACGGCTACTACGAAGCCCTGGACTACACGCCATCGCGTCTGCCGGAGGGCACGACGGCGGCCGTGGTCGGCGCCTACATGGCGCACCACCAGGGCATGACGGTGGTCGCGATCGCCGACGCGCTCCTCGGAGGCGTGATGCGCAGCCGCTTCCACGCCGATCCGATCGTCCGCGCGACGGAGCTGCTGCTGCAGGAGCGCACGCCGCGCGACGTCGCGGTCTCCCGTCCGCGCGCGGAGGAGGTGAAGGCCGCGCCGAACGTGCGCGACCTCGCGCTCCCCATGCTGCGACGCTTCCGCTCTCCCCACGACGTGGTCCCGCGTACCCACCTGCTCTCCAACGGCCACTACTCGGTGATGGTCACGGCGGCGGGCTCCGGGTACAGCCGCTGGGGCCCGCTCGCAGTCACGCGCTGGCGGGAGGACGTGACCTGCGACGCCTGGGGCAGCTACGTCTTCCTCCGGGATGCGCGCAGCGGCGCCGTCTGGTCGGCGGCCTACCAGCCGAGCGGCGTGGAGCCGGATTTCTACGAGGCGATCTTCTCCGAGGATCGGGTGGAGATCGTCCGGCGCGACGGGAGCCTCGCGACGACGATCGAGGTGGCCGTCTCGGCGGAGGACGACGGGGAGGTGCGCCGCGTGTCGATCTCGAATCTCGGGGGCCGCACCCGGGAGATCGAGCTCACCTCCTACGCCGAGCTCGTGCTCGCGACACCGGCAGCGGACGCGGCGCACCCCGCGTTCTCGAAGCTCTTCGTGCAGACGGAGTACGTCTCGGGCGTCGGCGCGCTGCTCGCGACGCGCCGACGACGCTCGCCGGGCGATCCGCCCGTCTGGGCGGCGCACGTCGCGGTCGTCGAGGGCGAGAGCGTCGGCGACGGCGGCTACGAGACCGACCGCGCCCGCTTCCTCGGTCGGGGGCACACGGTCCGGACTCCGGTCTCCGTGATCGACGGCGGCCCGCTCTCCAACTCGGTGGGCACCGTGCTGGATCCGATCTTCAGCCTGCGGCGGCGCGTGCGGATTTCGCCCGGCGAGACGGCGCGCGTTGCGTTCTGGACCCTGCTCGCGCCCTCGCGCGACGAGGTGCTCGACCTCGTCGACAAACACGAGGCGCCGACGGCCTTCGAGCGCGCGGTCACGCTGGCCTGGACCCAGGCCCACGTGCAGCTCCACCACCTGGGCGTCGGCCCCGACGAGGCGCGCGTCTTCCAGCGCCTCGCGAACCGCGTGCTGTACTCGGACCCGAGCCTCCGCGTCGGGTCCGACGTGCTGAGCCGAAGCCTCGGGCCTCCGTCCGCGCTGTGGCCCCACGGCATCTCGGGCGACGTGCCGATCGTGCTCGTCCGGATCGACGACGTCGAGGATCTCGAGATCGTCCGGGAGATGCTCCGCGCCCACGAGTACTGGCGCATGAAGCGCCTCGCCGTCGATCTCGTGATCCTGAACGAACGTGCCTCGTCGTACCTCCAGGACCTCCAGGGCTCACTCGAGGGGCTGGTGCGGGCGAGCCAGTCCCGAACGCCGGCGAAGGGGGAAGGCGCGCACGGTGCGGCCTTCGTGCTGCGAACCGATCTGGTGTCGGAGCAGACGCGCGGCGTGCTGCGGAGCGCCGCCCGCGCGGTGCTGCTCAGTCGGCGCGGCAGCCTCGCGGAGCAGGTGAAGCGGATCGAGGATCAGGAGCCGGTCCCCGCCCCGCGTCCGCCGCGCGAGCCGGAGAGCGCGCCGGAGGCCGCCGCGGCTCGCCCCGATCTCGAGTTCTTCAACGGCCTCGGCGGCTTCGCCGCCGACGGGCGGGAGTACGTCACGATCCTCGGCGAGGGCCAGTGGACCCCGGCTCCGTGGATCAACGTCGTCGCGAACCCCGGATTCGGCTTCCAGGTGTCGGCCGAGGGCGGCGGCTACACATGGGCGGGTAACAGCCGCGAGAACCAGATCACACCGTGGTCGAACGATCCCGTGGGCGACCGGCCGGGCGAGGTCCTGTACGTGCGCGACGAGGACAACGGCGCGCTCTTTGGACCGACGGCGCTCCCGATCCGCGACGAGGCCGGGCCCTACGTGGCGCGGCACGGCCAGGGCTACACCCGCTTCGAGCACGCCTCTCACGGCATCTCGCTCGAGCTCCTGCAGTACGTCGCTCCCGCGGATCCGATCAAGATCTCGCGCCTGACGCTCCGGAACCGCTCGGCGCGCACGCGTCGCCTCTCGGTGACGGCCTACGTCGAGTGGGCCCTGGCCGCCTCGCGGGAGGTCGCGGCCCCGTTCCTGGTGACGGAGATCGACGAGGCGACGGGAGCGTTCCTCGCGCGCAATCCCTGGAGCCTCACGCGCGGCGAGCGCGTCGCCTTCGCGGACCTCGCGGGCCGCCAGCTCGCCGTCACCGGGGACCGCACCGAGTTCCTCGGACGCAACGGCACCCTCGCGCGGCCGGCCGCCCTCGCCGGCGACACACTGCTGTCGGGTCGCGTCGGCGCCGGTCTCGATCCGTGCGCCGCGCTGCAGACGTGGATCGAGCTGCGGCCGAACGAGCGTGTCGAGGTGGTGTTCCTGCTCGGCGACGCGCCGACACGGGAGGAGGCGCGCGCGCTCGTCGCGCGCTACCGGACGGCCGACCTCGACGCGACGTTCCGCGCCGTCGTGGCGGGCTGGGACGACGTCCTCGAGAGGGTCCAGGTCAAGACGCCGGACCGCTCGCTCGACCTGCTGCTCGACCGATGGCTCCTCTACCAGACGCTCGCCTGCCGCGTGTGGGCTCGCTCGGCCTTCTACCAGGCGAGCGGGGCATACGGCTTCCGCGACCAGCTCCAGGACGGAATGGCGCTCGTCGTGTCGCGGCCCGCGCTCACGCGAGAGCACCTGCTGCGCGCCGCCGCCCGTCAGTTCGCAGCGGGCGACGTGCAGCATTGGTGGCTTCCGGCATCGGGCCAGGGCGTGCGCACGCGCTTCGCGGACGACGCCGTCTGGCTGCCCTACGCTGCCGCCCACTACCTCGCGGTGACGGCCGACCGCGCGGTGCTCGACGAGCCCGTGCCCTTCCTCGAAGGACCGGAGCTCCGCGACGGCGAGCACGAGTCGTTCTTCGAGCCCACGATCTCCGGCAGGCCCGCGACGCTGTACGAGCATTGCGCGCGCGGGCTCGAGCGCAGCCTCGAGGTCGGGAGCCACGGCCTGCCGCTCTTCGGTGGCGGCGATTGGAACGACGGCATGAACCGAGTCGGTGTCGAGGGCAAGGGCGAGAGCGTCTGGCTCGGCTGGTTCCTGCACGCGACGCTCGAGGCCTTCGCCCCGCTCGCCGAGGAGCGCGGCGACGCGGCGCGCGCCACCGCGTGGCGGCGCCACGCCCTCGGCCTGCGCCAGGCCCTCGAAGGCGAGGCCTGGGACGGCGCGTGGTACCGGCGAGGCTACTTCGACGACGGCACGCCGCTCGGCTCGGCCTCGAGCGACGAGTGCCGAATCGACTCGATCGCGCAGTCGTGGGGCGTGATCTCCGGCGCCGCCGACGCGGAGCGCGCCGCGACGGCGATGGCGTCGCTGGAGAAGCGTCTGGTCCGTCGCGAGGACGGGCTCGTCCTGCTCTTCACGCCGCCCTTCGATCGAACGCCCCACGATCCCGGGTACATCAAGGGCTATCCGCCGGGGATCCGGGAGAACGGCGGGCAGTACACCCACGCGGCCGTCTGGGTCGCGGTGGCCTGGGCGATGCTCGGCGACGGCGATCGCGCCGCGGAGGTGCTCTCGCTCCTGAATCCGATCCACCACGCGAGCACGCGCGCCGCGGTCCACCGCTACAAGGCGGAGCCCTACGTCACCTGCGCCGACGTCTACGCCGAGCCGCCCCACGTGGGACGGGGCGGCTGGACCTGGTACACGGGCTCGGCCGCCTGGATGTACCGCGCCGGCCTGGAGTGGATCCTCGGCTTCCGGGTGCGTGGCACGTGGCTCGAGATCGATCCTTGCGTGCCGAAGGCGTGGCCGCGCTTCGAGATCGCCTACCGGCACGGCTCGGCACGCTACGAGATCGCGGTCGAGAATCCCGCCGGCGTGAGCCGCGGCGTCGTGCGTCTCGAGCTCGACGGCGCGCCGATCTCCGGAGCGAAGCCCCGCATCCCGCTCGCGGACGACGGCGCGATCCACCGCGTGCGCGTCGTCCTGGGCTGAGCCGGCGGCGACGCCGTCCGGGCGTCGTGGGCTAGAGCGGCTGCTTCGCGGCCTGCGCCTCATAGGGCCGCTTCGTCACGATCTTCACCAGTCGCGCGTCGCCGAAGCGCTCCGACGTCGAGACGCCGTTCAGCACCGCGAGCCGCGGCAGCTCCCAGACGTTGTCGGTGCGGCGCGAGAGCTCGGCCAGCGTCTCGCCAGGCTTCGCGGCGACCACGTCGATCGCCTCGACCTCGATCTGCTCGCGCTCGGCCGGCGTGAGCGACCGGAAGCTGCGGGCGGCGCTGCGCGCGCGGCCGAGGTACTTCGGCGCGGTCGCCGAGAGCGCCGCGAGGCTGATCCGATAGACCTTCCCCTGGTGCGGGATGAAGGTGAGGAGGCCCGACACGGTTCCCGCGGCGGTGGGAACCTGGCCGCGCACCTCGTAGGCCGGCCGTCCATCGATCACCACGGGCTTCGCCTCGTCGACGTGCACGCCGAGCCCGCGCGCCTCCGTCGCGATGAATCGCTCCGCCGCGCCGCGGGCGTCCTCGCCCTCGGCGGCGAACTCCACCGAGATGCGCGCGTCGCGCGACGGCGAGATCGCGCTCACCGCCGCTGGCTCGTTCACGAGGGTCCAGCCGTCCGGGAAGCTCACTCCGAAGTCGAGATCCGGGTGCAGGAAGCGGCTCCCCACGAAGACGCCCTGGGCGGGGTCGTCGCCGGCGACGAGCCCGACGAGATGCTTCAGGTAGTCGTCCCGTCCCTTCGTGATCCCGGGCTTCGGCGTGAAGTGCATGGTCTGGGCGCGGGTCAGCGCGACGGCGTTGCGCTCGATCGAGCCGGGATGGGTGTCGAGGAAGGTCGGCCTGTCGGGCGTCCCCGTCATCAGGCGGTCGACCCCGTCGAGGGAGCGCAGGAAGCTCGCGAGCCCCACCGGGTCGTAGCCCGCGGCGGCGGCCATCTCCTGGCCGCCGCGATCCGCCTCGCGCTCCTGGTCGCGCGCGTAGGCCGCGAGCCAGACCGCGCCCATGAACCCGATCGCGAAGGGGTTCGATCGCTGGACCTGCTGGCGCGCGGCGGCGTGGCGGGCGGCGACGTGGGTGATCTCGTGGGCGAGCACCCCGGCGAGCTCGTCCTCGGAGTTCGAGAGCACGACCGTGCCGCGCGAGAGGAAGACGAAGCCGCCGGGAAGCGCGAAGGCGTTCGGCGGCCAGGAGTCGTCGACCTGGAACTCGTAGTCGAAGGGGCGCGGCGGGGCGTAGCGGACGAGGCGCTGCCCGACGGCGCTCACGAGCTTCTGGATCTCCTTGTTGGGCAGCAGGCCGAGCTGGGAAGCGGCTTCCTTCTCGGCCTCGCGCCCGGCGCGCCGATCGTCGACCTCGCTCTGGAGGATCAGGGGCTTGCGCGGCGCCGGGCGCTCGACGGGCGCGCCGGCCGCGGGCGGCAGCGGAACCGGCTGCGGCTCGTCGGGCGAAGGCTCGGACTCCGGCCTCTCGGCTGCGCGATGCGGCAGGCCGAAGCAGCCCCCGACGGATCCTCCCGAGGCGAGCAAGAGAACGACGAGGGCGGCTGCCGCGGGCGGGCGGACGCGTCGGAGGAGCGCCATCGGGAGCGAGCCTAGCTCGCCCGGGCGGCGCCGCGTCAGCGCGAGAGGACGCCGCGGAAGACGAGCGTGTCGCGATCGGGCTCCTCGAAGGTCACCGTCACGGATCTCCCCGCGGCGCGCGCCGTCAGGTACTCGACGAAGCCCTGGGTGCGCAGGCGCACGGTCTCGGGCATCGGCCCCGCCTCCTTCACGACGATCGCGAAGGACGTCAGATCGGGGCCCTTCCCTGCCTGCCACTCCCACTTCGAGAAGTTGAACATGACGGGGTAGAGAGAGACGAGGACGCGCCCCACGCGATCCTCCCAGCGGCCCTCGGTTCGGCTGTCGACCTGGGAGTAGAGGCCCATCGCGACCACCCGCTGCGCGCTGCGCCGGCCGGCCTCCAGGAGGGCCTCGCGGCGCCCGAGCCGGCTGCCCACGACCAGGCACTCGCAGAGCCGGGCGTAGCACTCGATCGGATACCAGTTGCTGATGAGCACGTCCTGGGTGAGGAGCTCCCGGTCCTCGGGCTTCAGCAGGCGGTCGAGGTCCGCGTGGGAGAGGTCGCCCGACTCGAGGCGCGCCTTCACCTCGGCCACGACGCCCTTCACCAGCGTGCCCTTCGCACACGGTTCCTTCACAGACACCTCTCCTCCGTGTTCCCGCTCACACGGATCGTCGCCCCGACCCTCCGTCTTGATCCGGTGGAGTCCCGATACCGCTCCGGCGTTTGCCCGGCTCCGACGGCGCCGGTAGCCTCCGGCTGCTGCGTACGGTCCTCGCGCACGGCCCATGCTGTGCCGTGCCGCGATCGCAGGGTCCCGGTCGATCACGAGCCTCGTGAACCCCGTCAGGTCCGGAAGGAAGCAGCGGTAGCGGGGCTTCGGTTGCGATCGGGGGCGCCCTGCGATCCCGGCACGGCACAGGCCGACGCCCCGGGGTCGACGCCGAGACGCGCCCCTGGCGCCGGAGACGCCCACCGCCGTTGAGCTACCAGGTCCTGGCACGAAAGTGGCGGCCCCGCTCCTTCGACGAGGTGACGGGCCAGGAGCACGTCACCACTCCGCTCCGCAACGCCATCGCCCTCGGCCGCGTGCCTCACGCCCTGCTGCTCACCGGGCCCCGCGGCGTCGGCAAGACCACCATCGCCCGCATCCTCGCGCGCTGCCTGAACTGCGATCGGGGTCCGACGGCCGATCCCTGCGGCGAGTGTCCGGCCTGCCGCGACATCCTCTCCGGCAGCTCGACCGACGTGCAGGAGATCGACGCCGCGAGCCGCACCAGCGTCGACGACGTACGCGAGCTGATCGAGTCCGTGCGCTACGCCCCGGCGCCGGGGAAGTACCGGATCTACGTCGTCGACGAGGTGCACATGCTCTCGACGCCGGCGTTCAACGCGCTGCTCAAGACCCTCGAAGAGCCGCCGCCGCGCAGCCTCTTCGTGTTCGCCACCACGAACCCGGAGAAGATCCCCTTCACCGTCGTGTCGCGCTGCCAGCGCCACGACCTGCGCCGGCTCTCGAGCGCCGAGATCGCCGGACGCCTCGCCGAGATCGCTCGAGCCGAGGGGATCGCGATCTCGGAGAAGAGCCTCGGCACGATCGCGCGCGAAGGCGACGGATCCCTGCGCGACGCCCAGACGCTCCTCGACCAGGTGATCGCGGCGTGCGGCGAGAAGGTCGAGGACGCGCGCGTGGCGGCGATCCTCGACTTGACCGATCGGCGCGTGCTTCTCGGGATCGTCGCCGCCTGCGTCGATCGCGAGCCGGGCGCCGCCCTCGAGGCGACGGCCCGCGCGATGGCCGCGGGCGTCGACGCGAAGCGGCTCGCCGGCGATCTCGTGCAGGTGTTCCGCGACCTCGTGGTGCTCTCCGTGGCCGGAGATCGGCCGGGCCTCGTGGAGGGCGACGAGAACGATCTGGCCGAGCTGCGGGGCCTCGCCGCCCGCACCGAGCCCGCGCGCCTGCGCCGGATGTTCCGCGCGCTGATCCGAGAGCAGGAGGACCTCGCGTGGGCTCCGCAGCCCTTCGCGGTGCTCGAGATGGCGCTCGTCCGTCTGGCGACGCTCCCGGCCGGCGACGACGTCGCCGCCCTGCTCGCCCGGCTCGACGCCCTCGAGCGCACGCTCGCGAGCGGGAGCGCTCCGGCCACGCCGTCGCCCGTCCGCGGCACGCCAGGCGGCGGCGCGGCGCCGAGCGCGGGTACGAGCCGCCCGGCGCCCGGCGCGGCGGCACCGGCCGGCGGCGCAGGGCAACACGGCGCGGGAGCCCGGGCCGCCGCACCGTCCGCGACGACGGAGCCCTCCGCCGCGCCCGCGATCGACGCGGAAGCGCTCGCGGAGGACGCGCCGCTCGAGACCGTCTTCGATCGGCTGCGCGGCCTCGCGCGGATCGAGCAGCGAGCGCTCTACGCCGCGCTCGAGGGAGGCCGTCTCGCCGCGCGCGGTGCGGACGGGCTGCGGATCGAGCTTCCGGCCGGCTTCGCCGTCGAGCGCCTGCGCGCCCGGCGCGCGGACCTCGAGGCGCTGTGCGGGCGCCTCTTCGGCCGACCCGTCGCCGTCGCGATCGAGGCGCTCGCGGCCCCGGCGCCCCCGCGCGCGGCCAGCGCGCCGGATCCCGAGCTCGTGCGGCGTCGCCGCGCGGAGGCCCTCTCCCATCCCGGAGTGAATGCGGCGCTCGAGATCCTCGGCGGCGAGATCGTCGAGATCCGCCCGCTCGGCGGGACGTCGTGAGCGCACAGACCCCCGATCTGAACGAGCTCCTGCGGCGCGCCCAGGAGGTGCAGCAGCGCCTCGCCGAGGCGCAGCGCGAGCTCGCGCGGCGCACCGTGGAGGCGTCGTCCGGCGGCGGCCTCGTGACGGCCGTCGCGACGGGAGAGCCGCGCATCGTCGAGGTGCGGATCGACCCGGCGCTCCTCGCGACGGGCGACCGCGAGATGCTCCAGGATCTCGTCGCGGCCGCGGTGAACGCCGCCCTCGCCGCGGCGGTGCGGATGGTGCAGGAGGAGCTCCAGCGGCTCGCGGCGGCGAGCGGCATGGCCCTTCGGCCGGGCCCGTTCGGGAGCTAGCGCCGGTGCGCACGTCGCCGCCCGTCGAGCGTCTCGTGGCGAGCCTCCGGCGGCTGCCCGGCGTCGGCGAGAAGTCGGCCCAACGCCTCGCGTTCTTCCTGCTCTCGGCGCCCGAGTCCCTGGCGCGCGAGCTCGCCGAGGCGGTGCTGCGCGTCAAGAAGGAGATCGTGCTCTGCGAGGAGTGCTTCGACCTCGCCGTCGAGTCGCCGTGCCCGATCTGCCGCGATCCGGCGCGCGACCCGTCCCAGATCTGCGTCGTCGAGGAGCCGGCGGACCTCGAGGCGGTCGAGCGCACGCGACGCTGGCAGGGCCGATACCACGTGCTCGGCGGCGCGCTCTCGCCGATCGACGGCATCGGGCCGGCGGAGCTGCGCGTGGCGCAGCTCGAGGAGCGCGTCCGGCGCGGCGGGGTGCGCGAGGTGGTGCTCGCGACGAATCCGACGGCGGAGGGCGACGCCACCGCCCACTTCCTGGCGGACCGGCTGCGCCCGTTCGGCGTGCGGCTCACGCGCATCGCCTGCGGCATGCCGCTCGGCGGCGACCTCGAGTACGCCGACCACGTGACCGTCGGGCGTTCCCTGGACAACCGTCGGGAGATGGACTGAGGCGGCGGGGCGCTCCGGCAGCCGAGGCGCGACGTGCTAAAGGCAACACTCCGCCGGACCGATCCAGGGCGTCGGGCGCGGTGCTTGCCCGGCCTTTCCTGCGAGGGGTAGAGTGCGCGGCGAACGCATCTGCGGATTGACGTCGGAACGGACCAGCCTGACTTCTCGCGCGGCGCTGGCGAAGGCGGACGGCGGATGATCGACACCCCGCTCGTGATCTACGACGACGACCACCGGAAGATCCTGACGCTGCTGACGCGCCTGGTCCGGGACGCCAGCGCGAAGGGCATCTTCCTGGTCGACAAGAACGGCCAGCTCCTGGCCGAGGCCGGCGAGATGCGGGGCATCGACTCGACCAGCCTCGCCTCGCTCACGGCGGGCAACATCGCGGCGACCGGTGGGCTGGCGAAGCTCCTCGGCGAAGACGAGTTCCCGATCCACTTCCATCAGGGCCAGCGCGACAACCTCCACATCACGCTCGTGGGCGGGCGCGTCATCCTGGTCGTGGTGTTCGACGAGCGCAGCTCCCTCGGCCTCGTGCGGCTGCGGGTCAAGAAGGCGGGCGCCGAGCTCGCGCACCTCTTCGAGGAGATCCGGAAGAAGGCGGAGCGCGCCCAGGCCGCGGGTCAGGGCAGCCCCTTCTCGGAGATCACGGACGAGGACATCGACAACCTCTTCTCCGAGTAACGCGGGACCATGTCGTTCATCAACTACGCGGCGCGCGAGATCAACTGCAAGATCGTCTACTACGGTCCCGGCCTGTGCGGGAAGACGACGAACCTGCAGCACATCTACGCGAAGACGTCCCCGGACCTGAAGGGCAAGATGATCTCGCTCGCGACCGAGACCGAGCGCACGCTCTTCTTCGACTTCCTGCCCCTCGCGCTCGGCGAGATCCGCGGCTTCAAGACGCGCTTCCATCTCTACACGGTGCCGGGGCAGGTGTTCTACGACGCGAGCCGGAAGCTGATCCTGAAGGGCGTGGACGGCGTGGTGTTCGTGGCGGACAGCCAGATCGAGCGCATGGAGGCGAACCTCGAGAGCCTCGACAACCTGCGCATCAACCTGAAGGAGCAGGGCTACGAGCTCGAGAAGATCCCCTGGGTGGTGCAGTACAACAAGCGCGACCTGCCGAACGCCGCGCCGCTCGAGGAGATGAAGAAGCTCCTGAACCCGACGGGCTCCGTGCCCGACTTCGAGGCCTGCGCGCATCAAGGCAAGGGCGTGTTCGAGACGCTGAAGGCCGTCGCCAAGGGCGTGCTGAACGACCTCAAGAAGCTGGGCGCCGCGCGCTAGCACGCGCCGGCGGTCCTCGGAGCCATCCCCGGGTGTAGGATCGTCGCGGAGGTCCGCGGCGTGACGTCGTCCCTCGCCGGCGATCCGTTCGACGCGCTCCCGGCCGAGCCCGCGGCCGCCGCGTCCTGGCTGGTCGCGGCCCTCCGCGGCGAAGCCGACGCGCTGGCGGATCGCGCCGTAGAGGAGCGCGTCGAGGCCACCGGGCGCCCCGCGTCCTCCTGGCGCCGCCAGATCGCCTACTGGACGCCGCGACTCGGCGCGTTCCGCGCGATGGGCGACGCGCGCCTCGTGCGCGACCGCGTCGAGCTGCCGATCGAGACCGAGCGCGGCCGGCGCTACACCGTGCGCTGCCGCCTGACGGAAGACGGGGCGCGCGTGCGCGGCTTCTTCCTCGCCCGCGAGCTCCCACCCGGCGCGACGCTGCGCACGGCGACCGAGGCCGATCTCGCGACGCTGGTGGCGATCGAGCAGGCCACGGGGATCGCGCGTGGCGACGGGAGCCGCGTGACGACGTCGCGCGGCGAGCGCTTCTTCGACTGGGTCCGCCTCCAGGGCGATTGCCGCGTGGTCCTGGTGGAGGTCGACGGAGCCCCCGCCGCGTGCGACGCGATCGCCGTGCGTCTCGCCGCGTACCAGGGAAGGCCCGTGAGGCTCTTCTACCGGCATCACACCCGTGTGCTCCCCGGCTATCGACGGCTCGGCCTGAACGAGGCGATGGCGGGCTTGCTGAACCTCGCGGCCCTCGAGCGGCCCGACGTCTACGGTGGCTACGTCTACGTCGATCCGCAGAACACGGTGATCCAGGAGTGGTCGCCCACGCCGGCCTGGCGCCTGCGGCCCTTCCGCGCACTGCTCGACTGCCGACGCCTCGGCGGCGCCGACGCCGGACGTTCCGCGATCCCGGCCGATGCGACGCGGATCGCGGCGCTCCTGAACGCTGCCCACGGCAGCGAGGAGCTCTATCTGGCCTTCGACGGGCCGCTGCTCGCGGACCGCCTCTCGCGCACGCCGGAGCGCTACGGCTTCGCGCAGCTCCGCCTCGGTACGCGCGCCGTGGTCGGCTGCTTCGACGCGGGCGAGAGCGTGCGGGTCGAGGACGCCGCGGGCGCGGTCGTCTCCGCGCGCCGCCGGGCGCACGTCCTCGACTACGGCTTCGAGGGCGCGACCGGTCTCGACGAGCTCGAAGCGTTGCTTCGCGCCGAGTGCGCGCGGCTCGCGGCGACGGGCACCACCCATCTGTCGCTCTTCTCGTGCGACGGCGCCCCGGCCGCAACGCGCCTGCGCGCGCTCGCCGACGAGGTGATCGAGGTCGAGTTCCAGAGCTGGATCGCGGAGCCGCACGATCTCCCGCAACGCGGGCTCTTCGTCGATCCCGTCTACTTCTGAACGCTCCCCTGCGCTCGTGCCGGGGGAGTAGAATCGCCGCATGCCCCACGTCGTCGTCCAGGGCCGCAAGGTCTACTACGAGGAGCATGGTCCTCGTGCGGGCTCGCCGTTCGTGCTCGTGATGGGCCTCGGCGGCTCCTGCCGGGGCTGGCTCCCGCTCCAGGTCCCCGACTTCTCGAAGCACTACCGCACGATCGTCTTCGACAACCGTGGCGTCGGCGGGAGCGACGATCCGGGCGGCTCCTTCACGACCGCCGACATGGCGGACGACCTCGCGGGCCTGCTCGACGCCCTGTCGATCCCGCGCGCCCACGTGATGGGCATCTTCATGGGCGCGATGATCGGGCAGGAGCTCGCGCTGCGACATCCGCAGCGGGTCGCGAAGCTCGTCCTGGTCGGCACCTACGCGCGGCCCGACGCGAAGCGGCGGATGCTCCTCGCCCACTGGCGCGAGCTCGCGCGGGGCGGGCTCGCGGTCGAGCACCAGGTCCGCGAGCGGCTGCTCTGGGTGCTGCAGGACGAGACGCTCGAGCAGACGGACCTGATCGAGTCGATGATCGCGTTCTTCACGCGCGACGGCGCGCCGCTCTCGAACGACGTCTTCGTGCGCCAGTGCGACGCCTGCCTGGCCCACGATACCCACGACCGCCTGCGCGACGTGGCGTGCCCGACCCTCGTCGTGTGCGGGCGCAACGACCAGCTCACGCCGCCGAAGCTCCACCGCGAGCTCGCCGACGAGATCCCGGGTGCCCGGCTCGTCACCTTCTCCTACGGCGGCCACATCGTGGCCGCGGAGTCGGCGGAGCGGCTCAACCACCTCGTGCTGCAGTTCCTGGCGGAGTAGCGGAGAGCGCGCGCAGGCGGAGCTTGCGCAGGGTCGGCGCGAGCACCGGATCGGCGGCGATCGCGGCGCGCAGCGCGCGAGGCGCGATCTCCGGCGGCGAGCCCTCCCCCGCCACGAGCACGGCGTTGTCGTAGCCCTCGACCGAGAGGCGCGTCGCCGCCCCGAAGCGCGCGAGGAGGACGCGCGTCGCCTCCGCCGCCTCGTCGATCACGTTCGTGACGAGGAGCCCCCCCGGCGCGAGGAGCCGCGCGGCGCAGACGAGGCCCGGCGCCGGCAGCCATGCGGGCTTTCGTACGCCGCGCCCCGCGCCCACGAACACGTCGTCGATCACGGCGTCGAAGCGGTCGCGGGCGGTCTCGAGGAACGCGCGCGCGTCGCCCTGGACGATCTCGAGCTCGAGGGCATCGAGCTCGAAGTGGGAGCGCGCCGCCGCGATCACCGCGGGATCGAGCTCGACGCCGACGATGCGCGCGGCCGGCGCGAGCGCACGGGCGATCCGCGCGACGCTCCCGCCGCCGAGGCCGAGCAGCAGGATCCGCCGCCGCCGCGCCGGCGGCAGCGCGAGGAGCGGCGCGGCGAGCGCATCCCAGACGGAGCCCGTCGCGATGCGGCCCGGGCGGAACACCGAGGCGTACGTGCCGTCGACGCGGAGCGTGCGCCGGCTGCCCCCGTCCTCGACGAAGACGCGCGGCCGGCCGCCGGGCGTCGGAGCGCCGCGTCGATCCGGAGCGCGGCGCCCCGGCGCGCTCCGCTCCTCCACCGTGTCCGGTCCCGAGGCGGCTTCCGTATGCTCTCGCGCCATGTCCCTCCCGCTGTTCCCGTCTCTCGAGTCTGCGTCTCCCGGCGTGGGGGTGGGGCGCGTCGCTCGCGTCGCCCTGCCGCTTCCGCTCGAGGAGGCGCTGGACTATGCGGTGCCCGAGGCGCTCGCGCAGCAGGTCGAGGCGGGACGTCGCGTGATCGTCCCGCTCGAGCGTCGGCGCGCCACGGGAGTCGTCGTCGAGGTCGCGACACGTCCGCACGAAGCCGCCGAGGCCAGCCGGCCGCTGCGCGCGATCGAGCGCGTGGTCGACGCCGAGCCGGCGCTCCCGCCCGACCTCCTGGCCGCCCTCGTGGCGGCCGCACGCGACACGCTCACCCCGATCGGGCTCGCGCTCGCCGCCGCGCTTCCGGCCGGCTCGGCGCCGCGGCACGTGCGTCGCCCGGCGCTGACGCCACGCGGACACGCCGCGCTCGCGCACGGCGGCCTCCCCGCCGCTCTTCGCGCCGCCCTCGAGGCCGCGGCGCGCGGCCGGCGGCCGGCAGCGCGGAACGCGAAGGGCCGCGCTCTCTGGCAGCAGCTCGAGCGCGACGGTCTCGTCGGCGAGCGTGCGCACGACGAGGCTCCGCGCGCGCGCGCGGCGATGGAGTCCTGGTTCGCGCTGGCGACCGGCGTCGACCCGGAGCGTGCCGCGCGGGAGCTCCTGTCGCGGGCGCCGAAGCAGGCGGCGCTCCTGCACAGGATCGCGTCGGAGGGACCGCTGCCGAGCGCCGCGCTCGCGCGCGAGGGCGCGCTCCTGCGTGCGCTCGGCGCGCGGGGACTCGTCGCGCGCGAGGAGCGCGCGGTGGCCCGCGACGTCCTCGGCGCGCCGCTCGAGGATCTCGCCGCCGGCGCCCGGCGTCCGGCGCTCACGGCCGAGCAGGCCGCCGCCCTCGCGCCGATCGTCGAGGCCGTGACGGCGCGCCGCCCCGAGCCGTTCCTCCTCCACGGCGTCACGGGCAGCGGGAAGACCGAGATCTACCTGCGCGCCGTGCAGGCGACCCTCGCGTCGGGTCGTCAGGCCCTCGTGCTCGTCCCCGAGATCACGCTCACCCACCAGATCCTGGCGCGCCTGCGCGCGCGCTTCGGAGACGCCGCCCTGGCCGTGCTCCACAGCGGGCTGCGACCCGGCGAGCGCGTCGAGCAGTGGCAGAAGCTGCGCCGCGGCGAGACACCGATCGCGGTCGGCGCGCGCTCCGCGCTCTTCGCGCCGCTCGAACGCCTCGGCCTCGTCGTGATCGACGAGGAGCACGACTCCGCCTACAAGAACGAGGAAGGCTTCCGCTACCACGCGCGCGACCTCGCGTTCCGTCGCTGCGAGACGGCGCGCTGCCCGCTCGTGCTGGGCTCCGCCACGCCGTCCCTCGAGACGCGCTACGCCGCCGAGGGCGGGCGCCTGCGCCGGCTCGTGCTCGCGGACCGGATCGCGGGACGCCCGCTCCCGGCCGTCGAGATCGTCGACCTCGCGCGCGAGCGGGCGCGCGCCGTCCGCGGCCGCAAGCTCATCCTGACGCAGCCGCTGCGCCGCGCCCTCGCGGAGACGCTCGCGGAGGGCGGCCAGGCGATCCTCTTCCTGAATCGCCGCGGCTTCTCGACGCGCATCCAGTGCTTCGAGTGCGGCTTCGCCGAGCGCTGCAAGCACTGCGACATCTCGCTCGTGTTCCACGCGGCGGACGAGGTGCTGCGCTGCCACTACTGCGGCTACGAGACGCCGCCGCCCGCCGCCTGCTCGCAGTGCGGCGCGCCGGAGAGCGCGCTCCTCGGCATCGGAACGGAGCGCGTCGAGGAGGAGGTGGTCGCGCGCTTCCCGCAGGCGCGAGTGGGGCGCCTCGACCGTGACACCGAGCGCCGTCGGGGCGGGAGCGAGCGCGTGCTGCGGGACCTGCGCGAGGGTCGGCTCGACGTGCTGGTCGGCACCCAGATGGTCGCGAAGGGGCACGACTTCCCGGGCGTGACGCTGGTCGGCGTCGTCGCCGCCGACGTGGGCCTCCACCTGCCGGACTTCCGGGCCGCGGAGCGCACGTTCCAGCTCCTGACCCAGGTCGCGGGCCGCGCCGGGCGCGGGAACGTGCCGGGCCGCGTGGTGGTGCAGACCTTCGTGCCCGATCACTACGCGATCCGACCGGTCGCGAGCCACGACTACGAGGCGTTCTACGCGGAAGAGATCGCGCACCGGCGCTCCCTCGGCTATCCGCCGTGCGGGCGCCTCGCGGTGGCGCTGGTCTCCGCGCCCGACGCGGCGGCGGCGGAGGCCGCCGCCTGCCGCCTCGCCGCCCGGGCGAAGGACGAGCCCGCGGCACGGCTCGCGTCCCAGGCGCCGGGCGCGCTCGAGGTGCTGGGCCCCGCGCCCGCTCCCCTCGCCCGGCTGCGCGATCGCTACCGCTTCCACGTGCTCCTGCGCAGCGCCGACGCCGGGGCGGTGCGCGGGGCGGCGCAGGCCTTGGTGCGGGAGGCCGCGGCGCTGCCGCGCTCGGTCCGGGCGCACGTGGACGTGAATCCGATCCACCTGCTATGACCTCGGCGATGGCGCTCCGTCCCGTCCTGCAATTTCCCGACCCGCGGCTCAAGCGCGTGTCGGACCCGATCCCGGAGATCACCGAGGGGATCCGGAGCCTCGCGCGCGACATGCTCGAGGTGATGTACGACGAGCCGGGCATCGGCCTCGCCGCTCCGCAGGTCGGCGAGGCCGTCCGGCTGATCGTGCTCGACACGGAGTGGACGGAGGAGAACGCGGAGCGCCGGCCCATCGTCGTCGTGAACCCCGAGATCCTGGAGCGCGAGGGCACGATCACCTGGACCGAGGGCTGCCTCTCCGTCCCCGACTTCCAGGCCGACGTCGAGCGCTCCCACCGCGTGCGCGTGCGCGGCCTCGACCTCGACGGAAAGCAGGTCGAGCACGAGGCGGAAGGCCTTCGCGCGGTCTGCTTCCAGCACGAGATCGACCATCTCGACGGCATCCTCTTCATCGACCGCATCAGTCGGCTGAAGCGGAGCCTCTACGTGAAGCGGCGCCAGAAGGCGCTGCGCCGCGGGGCGGAGGAAGGGGGCGAGGCCCTGCCTCCCGACCACACGCTCTGACGCCTCGCGCCCTGCGCCTCGTCTTCTTCGGGACGCCCGAGTTCGCGGTGCCGACGCTCGAGCGGCTCCTCGCCGGCCGCCACCCGGTGGTGTCGGTGGTGAGCCAGCCCGACCGGCCGCGCGGCCGCGGCCGGAAGCTCTCGCCCTCGCCCGTGGCGGAGCGGGCGCTGCGCGCGGGCGTTCCGCTGCTGCGTCCCGAAGCCGTCGCCGCGCCCGAGGTCGAGGCGGCGCTGCGCGCGGCCGCGCCCGACCTCGGCGTGGTGGTCGCCTTCGGCCAATTCCTGCCGAAGCGGATCCGCGAGCTCCCGCGCCTCGGCTACGCGATCAACGGCCACGCGAGCCTCCTGCCGCGCTGGCGCGGTGCGGCGCCGATCGCCCGGGCCGTGCTGGCTGGCGACGCGGAGACCGGCATCTCGGTGATGCGCGTGGAGCGCGAGATGGACGCGGGCCCCGTCGCCTCCCGCGTCGCAACGCCGATCGGGCCGGGCGAGACGACGGGCGAGCTCGAGCTGCGCCTCGCCGGGCTCGCGGCCGACGCTCTCGCGGCGGCCGTGGAGGAGATCGCTCTCGGACGCCTCGTGTGGACGCCCCAGCCGACCGCGGGCGTCACCTTCGCGCCGAAGCTCGGGCGCGAGGAGGCGCAGCTCGACTTCCGCGAGCCGGCGCGGGCGCTCGTGCGACGCGTGTGCGCCTTCGCGCCGAAGCCCGGAGCCTTCACGGCGTTTCGCGGCGAGCCGCTGCGCATCCTGCGCGCGGAGGCGCAGCCCGGCGCGGTCGACCGATCGCCGGGCCGCGTCGCGCGCGGCAGCGATCCGCTGCTGCGCATCGCGACCGGCGACGGCTGGCTCGTGCCGCGCGTGCTACAGCGCGCGGGCGGACGCGCCCTCGCGACGCCGGATTTCCTGCGCGGCTGCGATCTCGCCGACGGAATTGTCCTTGGATCGGAAGCCGCTACCGCTAGACTGCCGGCGTGATGCGGCGGATCGGTTAGCGGTGTCGTCCCTGCCCCCGGGACGCACGGGGGCTCGCCCCCATCGTGGTCGTCCTCGCGGACGTGGCGCGGGTCCGCGCCGGCGCGGTGCGCCCACGCTCGCCCGCCTGCTCGCCTTGCGCGTGCTGCTCCGCGTCGAGCGCACGCGCGCCTACGCCGATCTCGCCCTCCACGCCGCGCTCTCCCAGAGCAGCCTCGTCGGCGCCGATCGCGCGCTCGTCACGGAGCTCGTCTACGGAACCCTGCGCTGGCGGGGTCGCCTCGACTTCCTCCTCGCCAAGGTCCTCGACCGCGAGCTCGAGAAGCTCGAGCCGACGGTCGTCGCGGCGCTGCGCCTCGGCGCCTACCAGATCGTGTTCTCGGAACGCATTCCGGCGTCGGCGGCGGTGGACGAATCGGTGCGCTGCGTCCACGCGCTCGGCGCCGAGCGCGCCGGCGGGCTCGTGAACGCCGTGCTCCGGCGCTTCGCGTCGGAGTTCCAGCGCATCCCGCTGCCCACGCTCGAGGAAGATCCGCTCGCACACCTGACCCATGCGCTCTCGCTCCCGGGCTGGGTCGCGGAGGCGCTCCTCGAGCAGTTCGGAGCCGAGGAGGCCGCGGCGATCGGGAAGGCGCTGACCGACGTGCCGCCGCGCACCGTCCGCGCGAACCCGCTGCGCGGGAGCCGGGACGCGCTCCTCGCCGACCTGCGAGAGCGCTTCCCGAACGCGGAGGCGTGCCGGCTCGCGCCCCTCGGCATCCAGCTCGGACGCCGCGGCGATCCCGGCCGCGATCCTGCGTTCCTCGACGGTCGCTGCACCGTGCAGGACGAGGCCGCGCAGCTCGTGGTCGAGCTGCTCGCGCCCGAGCCGGGCGAGCGCGTGCTCGACGCGTGCGCGGCGCCCGGCGCGAAGGCGACGGCGATCGCCGAGCGCATCGGCGTCGACGGACAGGTACTGGCCCTCGATCGCCACGCCCGTCGGCTCGGCCTCCTGCGACGCGACGCCCGACGCCTCGGCCTCGAGAACGTGACGACGCAGGTGCGCGACGCGAGCGCATCCCTCGACGATCTCGTCGCCGAGCGTGGCTTCGACCGCGTGCTCGTCGACGCGCCGTGCTCCGGGCTCGGGGTGCTGCGCCGCAATCCCGACGCCCGCTGGCGCGTGCTGCCGGGCGACGTCGCGAAGCTCGCGCGCACCCAGCGCGCGATCCTCTCCCAGGCCGCCAGCTGCTTGAGGCCCGGCGGAACGCTCGTCTACAGTACCTGCACGCTGCTGCGCGAGGAGAACGAGGCGGTGATCGAGTCCTTCCTCTCCGAGCGGCCGGAGTTCCGGCTCGTCCCGGCCGCGGAGCTCCCCGGTGTCGTGCAGCCGGTCGTGACGCCGGAAGGCTTCCTGCGCTGCCTGCCGAACCGCCACGACACGGACGGCTTCTTCGCCGCGCGCCTCGAGCGACGCTCGTGAGCGTGCGCATCGCGCCGTCGATCCTCGCCGCCGACTTCTCCCGGCTCGGCGAGGAGGCGCGCGGGGTGGAGGCCGGCGGCGCGGACTGGCTCCACGTGGACGTGATGGACGGCGCCTTCGTGCCGAACATCACGCTCGGTCCGGTCGTGGTCGAGGCGCTGCGACGCGCGACGAAGCTTCCTCTCGACGTCCATCTCATGATCGAGAGGCCCGAGCGCTACGTGGAGGACTTCGTGCGCGCCGGCGCAGCGACGGTCGGCGTCCACGTCGAGACCTGTCCCCATCTCCACCGCACGCTCCACCAGATCCGGGAGGCCGGCGCGCGCGCGAGCGTGGTGCTGAACCCGAGCACGCCCGCCGGCGCGATCGAGTGCGTGCTCGGTGACGTGGACCAGGTGCTCGTGATGACGGTGAACCCCGGCTTCGGAGGCCAGAAGTTCATCGAGAGCATGCTCCCCAAGATCGCGCTGATCCGCCGCTGGATCGACGAGCGCGGGCTCGCCGTCTGCCTCGAGGTGGACGGCGGCATCGCGCCCGGCACGATCGGGCGGGCGGCGCGCGCTGGGGCGGACGTGTTCGTCGCCGGCACCGCCGTGTTCGGAGCGCCGGACCACGCGGCCGCGATCGCCGCCCTCCGCGGCGAAGCGGAGGCGGCGCGCGACGTCTGACGCAACGACGGCCCGAAGGCCGCGGGCCGGAAGGGCGGCGCGCCGGGCGAGGACCCGCGCGGCGACGGCGCCAGCGCAGGCGCCGTTGGCGCCCGCCGCCCGAGCAGGCATACTCCCGCCGCTCGGAGAGACCTCGGGGCGTGGCGCAGCCTGGTAGCGCGCTTCGTTCGGGACGAAGAGGTCGCTGGTTCGAATCCAGTCGCCCCGACCACTCTCTCCTCTCCGGCCACGTCGGGCCGGAATCCAGTCGCCCCGACCACTCTCTCCTCTCCGGCCACGTCGGGCCGGAATCCAGTCGCCCCGACCACTCTCTCTTCTCTCGCGAAATTTTTCTGGCATGCGCAACTGCCTTGAGGGCGGCCCTCCATTGCGTGGGAAAGTCGCGTCCCAGAAGCGGAATCGCGCGCATCGCTGCTTGACGAGGTGCGCCGGCGGGTGGCACGATCGCCCCACTTCGGCGCGTGGATCGGTCTCCGCTCCGAGTCACCGTTCGGCGGCGTGCTGTGCCTCCCCGCTGCGGAGGCGATGAGGGGAGTCGGATGACGCGCTCGGAGCTCGCGTGGGAGCTCGCGGATCTCTTCACGGACATGCGATCCGAGGAGATCAACGAGATGCTGGCGAAGAACGTCCCGATCGAGACGCTCGAGTTCTTCCGCTCCTATGGCGGTGACTTCGGTCGCGCCGAGGGCGTCTCGGGCGGGACGTTGGCCCGACTCCCGAACCTCCTCGTCCTCGGCTACATCCTGCGGGTACTCGAAGAGCGCCTGCTCGACGACGAAGAGGTTTCGGAGCACTGATTGCTCGTTCGTGATCCGGCCCTCGCGGGCCGCCGTCTCTATCTCATGCGTCATGGCCAGACGTACGAGCCCCGGCTCGATGCGCCCATGGCCGGTGCTGCCGAGGATCCCGAGCTCCCGCTGACCGAGGCGGGGCGCGCGGGCGTCGTGGCCACGGCCGCCGCGATGCAGCACCTCGGGCTCGACGCAGTCCACTCGTCGACCTTCCTGCGCAGTCGGGAGACCGCCCGCATCGTGGGCGAGCCCCATGGTCTCGCTCCGACGACGTTCCCCGAGCTCACGGAGCTGCGTGTCTATCCCGAGGGAGGCACGCTGCGCGACGTCGCGCGCCGCTACCTCGCGATCGCCCGCGAGCTCGCGGCGAAGCCCGCGCAGGACGTGCGGCTCGACTGCGGCCGGTCCGTCGCCGAGATCCTCGACGGCGCCCACGCGGCGCTGCACCGGATCCTCGGCGGCGAGGCGCGGCGCGCGCTCGTGGTCGCCCACGGCGGCATCAACCGGCTCCTCCTCACGAGCCTGCTCGGCCTTCCGCTCGAGCGCTTCCTCGCCGTCGACCAGGACTTCGCCTGCGTGAACGTGATCGATTTCGTGCAGGGGGGCTACGCCATCGTGCGTGCGATCAACGTGACTCCCCGGGATCTCTTCAAGGCGGCGGAGGCCCCCGCCTGAGAACCGGACTCGGCGGAGAGGAGGGACCATGGCTCCGGAACCCGCCCGCGAGGTGCGCTCGGCAGACGCGCCCGGCGCCCTCGGCCCGTACTCCCAGGCCGTCGTGCACGGCGCGCTCGTGTTCGCGTCGGGCCAGATCCCGCTCGATCCGGCGACGGGAAGGCTCGTCGAGGGTGAGATCGAGGCGCAGACGGAGCGGGTGCTCGCGAACCTGCGTGCCGTGCTCTCGGCGGCCGGCTCGGGGCTCGACCGCGTGCTGAAGAGCACCGTCTATCTCGCCGACCTCGAGCACTTCGCGCGCATGAACGCCGTCTACGCGCGTCACTTCGTGGCGCACCCTCGGCCGGCGCGCTCGACCGTGCAGGTCGCTCGCCTTCCCCTGGGCGCCCTCGTCGAGATCGACGTCGTCGCCGCGGTCGGCTGATGTCCCTCGACGACGACGTCCTCGGCGACGCAGAGACACGCGCGCGCATCGCGCGCGCGCGAGCGAGCGACGCCACGCTGCCTGCCCTCGCGCGGCTCACGACGCGCGACTTCGCTGCGCTGCTCGACGCACGACGCGCCACCCCCGACGCGCCCTGGCTGATCTACCACGGGGACGACGGCCTGCGACGCGCCTACACCTATGCCGACCTCCTGTCGCGGGTCGCGGCGCGGGTGCGCAGCTTGCTCCGCCTCGGGGTCGGGCGCGGCGATCGCGTGGCCACGCTCTTCCACAACGACCCCGAGGGCCCCCTCACGTGCTTCGCGGCGTGGCGCCTCGGGGCCTGCGTCGTGCCGGTCAACATGGGCGAGGACGCCGAGCGGATCGCGTTCGTGCTCGAGCACTCCGAGGCGAAGGCCGTGCTGTACCTGCCCGAGCATGCCGGCCACGCCGAGCGGCTGCGCGCGCGCCTGCCGGGCATCGCCGTCTGGGCCGCGACGGACGCGCTCGGCGAGGCGCCGCGCGCCGGAGACCTGCTCTCGGACGTCGCCGCGCCCGAGGCGGAGGACGAGGCGCTGATCGTCTACACGAGCGGGACGACCGGCGCGCCGAAGGGCGTCGTGCTCACGCAGCAGAACCTGCTCGCCGACGCCGACTGCATCGCGCGCTGGCACGGGATCGACGCCGGCTCGCGCCTGCAGTGCGTGCTCCCGATCCACCACGTGAACGGCCTCGTGGTGACGCTCGTGACACCGCTCTCGGTCGGGGCGAGCACGGTGCTCCTGCGGCGCTTCCAGACCGGGAGCTTCTGGAGACGCATCGCCGAGGAGGGCGTGCACGTCGTGTCGGTCGTGCCGACGCTCCTCGCCTTCCTGCTGGAGGAGGAGGCCGGCACCGCGGGCCTCGATCTCTCCGGCTTCCGCCATCTGATCTGCGGCGCGGGGCCCCTCACGGTCGATCTCGCCCGACGCTTCGAGGAGCGCTTCGGCGTGCGCATCGTCCACGGCTACGGGCTCTCGGAGACGACCTGCTACTCGTGCTTCCTCCCGCTCGACCTCGCGGCCGCGGAGCACGCGCACTTCATGCGCGACTTCGGCTTCCCCTCGATCGGCGTGCCCGTCGACGCCAACGAGATGGCGATCCACGACGCCGAGGGGAACGCGCTCCCGGCGGGCCGTCGCGGCGAGATCGTGCTGCGCGGCGTGAACGTGATGAAGGGCTACTACCGACGGCCCGAGGCCAACGCGGAGACCTTCCGCCACGGATGGTTCCGCAGCGGCGACGAGGGCTTCTTCGAGCGCGACGCGAAGGGTCGCCCGTTCTTCTTCATCACGGGCCGGATCAAGGAGCTGATCATCCGGGGCGGCGTGAACCTCTCGCCCTTCGAGATCGACGAGGTGCTGAACGGCATCCCGGGGGTGAAGCGCGGCCTCGCGGTGGGCTTCGAGAACGACTGGTACGGCGAGGAGGTCGGCGCCTACGTCCAGCTCGAGCCGGGCGTGCCGGCGGACGCGGAGGGGATCCTCGCGGCGTGCCGGGCGAAGCTCCCGTTCTCGAAGGCGCCGAAGGTCGTGGTGTTCGGTGACGAGATCCCGGTGACCTCCACGGGGAAGTACCAGCGCGGCCGGCTCCGGCCACACTTCGTGGCCCACAAGGGGGCGCAGTTCAGGGAGCCGAAGCCGGATCGGCAAGCTCGAGGTCGCGGGTGAGCCGACGCAGGTTCACGCCATTCACCACGACGTGGGTCACCACGGGCGCCACGAGGTTCCCCGTCCAGAGGTAGAGCCCACCGAGCAGGAATCCCGCGAGCACCGTGAAGGCCGTCCAGGGCAGGAGCTCCCGACGAGGAACGAGGTGGGCGAGCCCGAAGACGAGGCTCGTCGTCACGAGGCCGAGCTCGGGCTGGATCGCCCCTCGGAAGAGCGCCTCCTCGGCCACGCCCGAGAGCACCGCGAGCAGGACGCAGTCCCGGAGCCGGAGGGGCCCCAGCGTCTCCGCCAGGGTTCGCGCAAGGGCCTCTCCCCAGCGCGTCGACCGGGTCGCGATGTCGGAGAGAACCACGACGGCCAGGCCCGTGGCCAGGCCCAGACTCACGTCCTCCAGCCAGGCGACCCCCCGGGCCGCGGCCCCGGGGCCCGCATACAGCACCGAGGCCCCGCGAAATCCGCCCCGCCAGAGGAGCGCCACTGCCATTGCCACGGCGTAGAACCGCACGGCCAGGCGGACGATGGCTCGCGGCCGTCCGCGGAGGAGGTCCGACCGGGGCGATCTCGAGGCCGGGATCGGAGGTTCGGGCGCGGGGAGCTCCAGGATGCACCTCGTTGACACCCGCGGGCGGGCGCCGTTAGTGTGACCGCGAGCCCGGCGCGTGCCCGCGCGGATCGAGCGCGGATCGCGTCGGATTTCGTCTTTCTGCCCACGCGTCGCCCGAGCGGCCCACCCCGACCGGGGGTGACTTCTCGCGGCGCCATCTTGGGACCGAGGGGGCATTCTGGCCATGGCGGAGCGAATCCCCATGACCCGGGTCGGCTACGCCAAGCTCGAGGACGAGCTGCGGCGGCTCAAGACCGAGGACCGGATCCGGATCGTGAAAGAGATCGAGGTCGCCCGGGCCCACGGCGACATCTCGGAGAACGCCGAGTTCCATGCGGCGAAGGAGCGTCAGGGCCACATCGAGGGGCGCATCCGCGTACTGGAGGATCGACTCGCGCGGGCTCAGGTGATCGATCCCGCGGGCCAGTCGCCCGACGCCGTACGCTTCGGCGCGACGGTGGTGCTGCTCGACGTCGAGACCGAGGAGCACGTCACCTACACGCTCGTCGGAGAGGACGAGTCCGACGCCGCGAACGGCTTGATCTCGATCACGTCGCCGGTGGCGCGGGCGATCCTCGGCAAGGCGGTGGAGAGCACCGTGACGGTGCGCGTGCCGAGAGGCACGCGCGAGTTCGAGATCATCGAGATCCGGTTCGACTAGGCGTCGGCCCGCCCGAGGCTCGGTTGCAGCGCGACGGGGCGCCGCCTAGGTTGGGCCAACGTCGCGCCCGGCCGGCCTTTCCCGGCACGGCGGCGCGCCTCGCAGGGTCGCGAGCCACCCGCCCGGAGGTCCGGCCCGAAGATGCGATCCCTTCAGATGAAGTTCAGCGCGCTCGTGGTGACGCTCCTGCTCGGAGCGTGCATCGGGCTCGCGTGGATCGCGACGAAGCACGAGCGCCAGGCGCTCGAGGACGAGGTCGGGAAGCGTGGCCTGACGCTGGCGTCGTCGCTCGCCGGCAGCGCCGGCGAGCCGCTGCTCGCCGCCGACGACCTCACGCTCGACGGGCTGGTGAAGCAGATCGGCAAGAGCCCGGGCGTGGTGGCGGCCCGCATCCTCGATCGGAACGGCGTCGCCAAGGCCTCCCTCGAGGCCGACGAGCGCGACACGACGCGGGTTCGGATCGCGCTCAGCGCCGACGACAAGGCGCGCCGTCCGACGGTGGTCCGGGGCACGCGCCTGATCCTCGCCGCGTCGCCCGTCTCGTTCTCCGACGTGGTGATCGGCGAGGCCCAGGTCGAGCTCGACCTCGATGCCCTGGTCGCCCCGGCGGTGCGCGAGAGCCGACGTCAGCTCGCGCTCGTCGCCCTCGGCGTGATCGTCGTCGGGATCGGCGCGGGCGTGCTCTTCGTGGCCTTCCTCGCCGGCCCGCTGCGTCGGCTGCGGGCGGGCGTCGAGCGGCTGTCTCGCGGCGATCTCTCGGTGCGCGTGCCGCCGACCTCCCGCGACGAGGTCGGGGAGCTGACGCGCGCCTTCAACGAGATGGGAGAGTCGCTGCAGCAGAAGGAGCGGATCCAGAGCGCCTTCGGTCGCTACGTGAGCGACTACGTGCTCGCGCAGCTCCTGCAGACGCCGGACGGTGACGAGCTCGGCGGCGCCGAGCGCGAGGTGACGATCCTGTTCTGCGACGTGCGCCGCTTCACGCGACTCTCGGAGGGCATGAAGGCCCGCGACGTGGTGGCGCTCCTGAACGAGCTCTTCCAGCTCATGAGCGACCGCATCCTGGCCCGGGGCGGCACGATCGACAAGTTCATCGGTGACGCGGTCATGGCCTACTTCGGCGCACCGATCCCCCAGCCCGACCACGCCCTGCGCGCCGTCGCCGCGGCGGACGACATCATGCGCGCCATCTCGGAGCGCAACGAGAGCATCGCGGGAACCGACGGCACGGGACCGGCCTCGATCCCAGTGGACATCGGCATCGGGATCCACACCGGAGTGGTCGTCGTGGGAACGATCGGATCGGACCGGCGCACGGACTTCACGGCGATCGGCGACGCCGTCAACGTCGCGCATCGGCTGGAGAAGCTCGCGCGCCCGGGCGACGTCCTCGTGTCCGAGGAGGTCCAGCGGCGCGTGCGTGGGGCGTTCCGGCTGCGCTTCGAAGGGGAGCGGCAGCTCACGGGACGACAGGAGCCCGTCCACGTGTACGGGCTCGAGCTCGACGGCGGCATCGCGGGGCCGGCGGCGGAGACCAGGGTCGACGTGTGAGGGCGCGCTCGCGAGGTCTTTCGGCCGCGCTCGTGCTCGGCCTCGTCGCGAATCTGCTTTCGTGCACGACGCCCCTCGAGGTCGGAGAGCGCCACTACCGCGACGGCGATCGGCTCGCGGCCCTCGAGACCTGGCGCTCGATCGACGAGGACAGCTTCTACTTCGCCGCCGCGCAGCGTCGGATCATGGAGGTCGAAGGCGAGTTCCAGCAGCTCGTCGTGCGGCACAAGCAGCGCGCGCGCTACTACGAGAACAAGGATCGGCTCGCGGAGGCGATCCTGAACTGGCGGATCGCCGCGAAGCTCGACCCGGGGGACGCCGACGCGCTGACGCGCGCGCAGCAGCTCTCGCGCCAGCTCGCGACGCGCAAGAGCGCAGCGCAGCAGCGCTTCGACGAGAGCTTCGCCCAGCGCGACTTCCCCAAGGCGCGCACCAGCCTCGAAGAGCTGCGCACCCTGGACCCGTTCGATCCGGCCCTCACGAGCGACGAGGCTCGATTCGAGGGCGCGATCCGCGGCGAGGTCGAGGCGAAGCTCGCCGCCGGGCGGCAGCAGTTCTCCTCCGGCGCCTACGCCGCCGCCGAGCGCTCGTTCCGGGACGTGCTCGTGCTCGATCCCAACAACGAGAAGGCGCAGGGGTATCTCTCGTACATCGCGTCGGCGCAGGAGCGAGCAGGCTCGACGACGGCCTCTTCGGCGCGCACGGGCAGCACGACGGCGCGGCGTGCTGCGAAGGGGCCGGAGGCGACGGACAACGAGATCCGTGCGGAGGGCTTCCATCAGAACGCCCTTGCGGCGGAGCGCCGGGGCGATCCCTACCTCGCGATCCGCCAGGAGCTGCGAGCCCTCGACGCCGATCCCCAGCACGAGGCCGCGCGCGAGAACCTGGCGCGCCTGCGCACGAGCCTCGCGCCGGAGATCGAGACGCTGATCGAGTCGGGCCGCAGCTCCTTCCGGCAGGAAGACCTGCAGGCGGCCCTCGACCAGTGGCGCCGGGCGCTCTTGATCGACCCCGGCAACGAGCGGGCGAAGAGCTACGCAGCGCGGGCCGAGAAGCTGCTCGAGAACCTCGAGCAGCTCCGCTCGGACTCCGAGGGCGAGCCCGCCGGGACGTCGCCGTGACGTGCCGGCGCGCGGCGGCGGCGACGCTGCTCGGCTTCGTGCTCGCCTCCGCCCTCGCCTGCTCGAATGCGTTCGACATCGAGCGCGCGAAGCGCCTGATCGAGGGCGAGCCGCAGCCGGAGATCCCCGTGCTGACGGAGCGACCGCCCGCCGACCTTCCCGCCGTGACCGGCTTGCGCGCGGTCTCGAACGAGCTGCGCGAGGTGCCCCTCGGCTGGACGCCAGCCTCGGATCCGCGCGTGCGGGGGTACGTGATCGAGCGCGCGCTCGGCCCGGAGGGCCCCTTCGAGCGCATCGCCGTCGTGGTCGAGCCCTACGACAGCTCTTTCGTCGATCGGGGATTCGATCTCGCGCGGAAGGCACCGGAGGCGCACAACGAGCCGGGGCTCGGCGACGGCGCGCGCTACTACTACCGGCTGCGCGGCTACGACGCCGAGCATCACGTGGCCGCGGCCGCATCGGAGACGGTGACGGGGCGCACCGCGCCGCCTCCGGCCCCGCCGGACGACCTGCGCGCCTTCAGCCAGCTTCCCCGCCGCATCGGCCTCGCATGGCGCGCCCCGACGGACCCCCACGTCGTCGGCTACCGCGTCGAGCGGAGCCCGAGCGCAGCCGGCCCGTTCACGGTGGTCGGGCGGGTCGACGGCCGTCACCGCACGACCTTCGTCGATCGCGACCTCGGCGACCTCCGCGTCTTCTACTACCGCGTGTCGGCGGTGAGCGCGGCCGGGAGTGAGGGCCCGCCGACCGATCCGGTGCGGGCCCTCACGAAGGCGGAGCCCCTCCCGCCCGCGGAGCTGCGGGTGGGCACGCACGGCTCGACCCAGGAGCTCGTCTGGGAGCCGAACTCCGAGCGCGACGTCGCGCGCTATCGGGTCCAGCGGAAGGTCGGCGGCGCCGGCTTCGAGGACCTTGCGAGCGTCGAGGCGCCTCACTTCGTCGACGAGACAGCGCCGCCCGACGAGCCCCTCGAATACAGGGTGATCGCGGTCGACGCCGATGGCCTGGAGAGCGCACCCTCCGCGCCGGTGCAGGTGCCGCGGCCCGGCGCCTAGCCTCGCCAGGGTGGCAGCCGGGGGGTCGGGCGGGTTTTCCAGATCCGACGGTCGAGTCGGAAGCCCGATTGCGGCTCCCGGATCCGCTCGGTATATCCCGCCTCGTTCCCCGGTAGCTCAGCGGCAGAGCAGTCGGCTGTTAACCGACGGGTCGCAGGTTCAAATCCTGCCCGGGGAGCCATCTGGATTCCCGCGGCAGCGCGTTCTCGCCCACCTTCGAGTCACTTCTGCGTCCCTCGCGACCACATACCGCCAAGGGGAGTCAGGCTCGCCCGTCGCGACGGGTGCGAGCTTCCTTCGACGGCATCGCTGCGCCGACATCTTGGGACCCGCAGGCGTCGCCTACGGCCGACACGGAACGATCGGTCCGTGCCGGTCGCGGAGGGGGCGCGAGGAGAAGATCCATGACCCGCCTCTGGGGAGCCGCCGGCGCGGCCGCGCTCCTGTTGCTGCCGTGCTTCCAGGCCGCGACCGCGTTGCCGATCGGCCTCGACGTGGTGGGCTCGCAGGTCACGCCGTGCGGCAGCGGATCTCTCTGCGTCGACGTGGCTGCCCAGCTGCACGGCTCGACGGGCTTCGCCTCCTACACGTTCGGCCTCTCCCTTCCCGCCCCGGATCCGACGCAGTGGACGCCCGTGGGCGCGACCATCGACTTCTCCGGCGCGATCGCCATCGCGGGCTCCTACGACACGTCCCTCGTGCGCTCCCGCCAGACGGGCAGCGATCGGGTGCTCATGGGGATCTACGGCGAGCAGCTCTCGTTCTCGGACGCGGCAGGCCTCGTGCTCCACGAGCCGAGCGTGGTCCAGACGAACACCTGCGCACCGGTCGCCGTCGACTACGCGCTTCCGACCGTCACGTGCAGCGACGGGAACAACGGGATCGGGCATCGGGAGTTCGGCGCGGGAGAGCTCTCGTGGACGCAGACGCCGCTCACGCTTCGCGTCGACTTCGCGAGCGGCGACCCGCAGCCGATCGCGGGCTCGGAGCGGTTCGATCTCCAGGATCAGCAGGTCTTCGTGTCGGTGATCTACGACCCGATCCCCGAGCCCTCCGGCCGGGACTGCCTGCTGCTCGGCACGACGGCGCTCGCGGCGATCGCGTCGGCGAGGCGCAAGCGTCCGATCTCCTCCCGCCACGCCTGAGCGCGGTCTCGAGCGCGCCTCGCGCGGGTTGACCCCGACCCCCCGACGGGTGTACGACGAACGCATCCGGAGGCGCGCGCCGTCGCCCCTCGCTGCATCTCCCGTCGCCGCCGTGCCCGTCGTGCCGCCTCCCTGCCGTCGCGCTCCGCGCGACCGAAGGAGCCCGCATGGCCCTGATCCACGTCCTCACGACGAGGCCCCGGCCCGACATGGCGCGCACCTACGAGGGCATCGTGCAGCGCATCGCCGAGCGCGCGCGCAGCACGAACGAGAAGTTCCGCTGGACGGCGCACCAGACCATCCACGGCGCGCCTCCGGCCTATCACTTCGTGAGCGAGGCCGCCGACTGGACGACGCTCGGCGCGGGCGACGTCACGGCGGTCGCCTTCGTGATGCGGCTCTTCGGCTCGAAGGACGGGCAGAAGGTGCGCGACGAGCTCGCCGCCTGCGCGGGCGAGACGGAGAGCATCATCGGCCGCGACCGACCCGATCTCTCGTGCGCCGCCGACGAGCCCGAGCTCGCGCGCGGTCGCGCGCCCTTCGGGATGGTGACCCGCCTCGTCGCCCGGTCGGGGCACCAGGACGCGGTCGAGGAGCTGGTGCGCAAGATCGCGGAGGCGATCCCTAAGGTGGACGATCCCACGCGCGTCTCCACGTACCAGGTCGTGATCGGCCCGCTCCGCAGCTACTGGACGGTGCGACCGCTCACGGGCCTCGGCGACCTCGACGCCCAGTCGATGCCGGGCGACCTCCTGACCCGCGCCTTCGGCGCCGGCGAGGGCGGCCTCGTCTACCGGAGCGGGCTCGAGGCGCTCGAGAGCACGGTGCGGACGATCGCAGCGCTACGGCCCGAGCTCTCCAACATGGGCTGAGGCGCGCGCGGGCGTCAGGCGGCGTCCTGATCGGGCACGGTCGTCGCGAGGTGCTGCTTCAGCACCGCGTCCGGGATCGCGCGGCGTGCGAGCGCGCGCGCCGGCCCGAGGCGCAGCAGATGGAACGCCGCACCCGAGAGCGCGCCGCCGGCGGCCACCACCGCGATCACCGAGAGCGCACCGGGCTCGCTCGCGAGGTCGCTCGTCTGGCGCCACACGAAGATCACGCACGCGACGGCGAGCGCGACGCACAGGGCCGCCGTGCGCAGCACGTCGCGCGCGAGGTGTCCCGGGCCTCCCTCGACCGCGCGGCGCAGCTCGCCCGGCGAGAAGTGATCGAGGAACCACGCGGTGTCCTCCGGCACGGCGCGGCCGCGCTGGGGCGGCACGAGCGCTCCCGTGAGGGGGTCGAGGGCGCTCTCGCCGCGTCGGTGCGCCTCGATCCCGGCGAGGATCGCGCGGTGCTTCGCCTCGTCGATCGGAAGGCGCCACGCGATGAAGAAGGCGAGCAGCGAGAACAGCGCCGGCGTGATCGCGAACAGGAGCTTGATCGCGAGCACCACCTGCGGCGTCTGGACGACGTTCGGCCGGTAGCCGATCGAGCCGAGGAACGCGATCGGGATGGCGGCGCTCGGGATCAGCACGAACTTCGGCAGGATCGACCAGAAGGCGGCGTACTGGGCCTCGCGTCGCTTTCCGGTGTGGAGCTCGTCGTAGTCGATCACGTCGGCCTGGATCGCGGGGCCGAGGAAGAGGCCTGCGCCGAAGGACGAGCCGGCCCAGGCGATCAGGACGAGCAGGGCCTTCTCGTCGCCGGGCCCGAGGAAGAACATCGCGGCGCCGCCGCTGATCCCCATGGCGAAGCTCGCGAGCCAGGTGCCCTGCTTCCCGAAGCGGCGCGCCGCCGCGACCCAGAGCGGGAGGCAGAGGAAGCCCGCGCCGAAGTAGGTGGCGAGGAAGATGGCGAGCCAGCGCGCCGGGTTCTCCGGCTGGATCACGTACTCGTTGAAGTAGGGCATGAGCGTGCCGGGGATCGCCGCGGGGACGCTCGCGACGACATAGGTCAGCAGCAGCACGCGGAACGGCCGGTTCCGGAGCGCGCGGCGCACGCCGGGCACGAGCGGGCTCGGCGGACGCTCGTAGAAGTCGCGTCGCTCGCGCACGACGACGCCGAGGAGCCCGTAGAGCGTCACGAGCGTCACGCCGAAGCCGAGCGCCATCACGGAGAAGACGCGACGCTGATCGGAGTAGACGCCGAGCAGCGCGATCGGCGCCACGGAGGCGACGATCGTTCCCAGGATCGAGAAGCCCTCGCGGATGCCGAACAGGCGGGAGCGCTCGTGGTAGTCGAGCGTGAGCTCCGGGCCGAGCGCGTAGTGGGGGATGACGTAGGCCGTGTGGAAGAACGAGTAGAGCACGAAGCTGACGGCGCACCAGAGGGCGGCGCCGCGTCCATCGAGCTCGGCCGGCGGCGTGAAGAGCATCCAGAAGCAGAAGCCGGCGAGCGGCGCCGCGAGCACCATCCAGGGGCGGCGGCGTCCCCAGCGCGTCCTTGTGCGGTCCGAGAGGTAGCCGACGACCGGATCGCTGATCGCGTCGAGCGCGCGCGCCACGGCGATCGCCATGCCGAGGAGCCCGAGCGGAGCCAGCACGACGTCGGAGTAGAACTTCGTCATGTGGATCGCGATCGGGATCGTCATCGCGGCGCCGGCGAAGCTCGGCGCACCGTACGCCAGGGCGAGCCCCAGCGAGACCCGCTCGCTGCGGCGCACGGCCGCAGCGGCGGGCCGCTGCTCGGCGTCGCCCTCAGCCAACGAAGCGCGTGATCGCGGCGACGAACGCGTCGGGCTGCTCGTACGGCACCATGTGTCCCGCCGCGCCGATCTCCGCCAGCTCGGCCTGCGGCACGAGCTCGCGCCAGCGCTTCGCGTAGAGGGGCGGGATCAGGGCGTCGCTCACGCCCCAGACGAGGAGCGTGGGCGCACGCAGCCGGTAGATCCGCTTCGAGAGCCGGCGATTCGGGATCGGGAACAGGATCTTCCCGGCCATGCCGAGCCGACGCGCGTTCCCGATGTAGAACTCGATCAGCGCGTCCATGTTGCGCAGGTCGAGGCCACCGGTGAGGAGATCCTCGCCCCGTGCACGGTCGTGGAAGAGCCTCTGCGCGAACTCGTGGGGCAGGAACGAGAACAGGTCGGCGATCGGATGCTCGGGGATCCACAGGCCCGCCGGCGCCGCGAGCACGAGCTTGCCGAGATCGTGCGGCGCCAGGCAGGCCATCTCGGCCGCGATCATGCCGCCCATCGAGTGCCCCACGAGGTGAGGCTTCTCGAGGCCGAGCGCGTCGACCACGTCCCAGCCGTGGAGCGCGAAGTCGAGCATGTCCTCGAGCAGCTCTTCTCCGGTCGACTCGCCGTAGCCCGGGAGCTCCGGCGCGAGCACGCGGTAGCGCTCGGCCAGCTTCTCGAGGAACGGGTTCGCGGGGAACAGGCCGCCTGCGCCGTGAAGGAACACGAGCGGCGCGCCGGAGCCGGCCTCGAGCACCCGCACCTTGCAGCCACGCCGCGTCTCGATCGTGCGCGCGTTCATCGGGAGAGCCCTCCGTCGCGGCGCGCCGCCGCCAGGTTCTCCTCCGGATGGAGACGGTTCTCGAGCGGCTTGCACCACCAGCGGTCGTCGCCCTTCCACTCCGGCCACATGTCGCGCAGGTGCGGCAGCACCTTCTCGGCGAAGAGCTTCGTCGAGTGGCGGGTCTTGTCGTCGGGCATGTTGCCGACGTGGAGCAGGCAGAAGACGTGGCCCACCCGCAGCCCCTTGATCAGGTGCTCCATCTTCTCGCGCACCGTCGCCGGGCTCCCGGCGATGATGTAGCCCTCGTCGTTCAGCGTCTTCCAGGTGAGCGAGGGGAAGACCTTCTGCATGTCCTCCGTCATCGCGCTCATGGCGCCGTGCTTGATCGTCTTGATCGTGCGGTAGCCCGGCGCGTCGGCGAAGCCGCCGTAGATGTGCAGGCAGCGGTTGTAGAAGTAGGAGACGTGCTCCGCGTAGAGCTTCTCCGCCTCCTCGTCCGTCTCGCCCACGCAGATCGTCTGCGCGAAGGCGGCGCGATACGGGCTCTCGTCCTTGCCGCGGGCCGCGACGCGGTCCCAGTAGCCGTCGAGCAGGAGCTTCCCGCGCAGGTAGCCGGTGAAGGAGAGGTACGAGTAGTTGTAGTCGTGGTCGAGGCAGAAGTCCCAGGTCTCGACCGAGCCGCCGCCCGGGATGTAGATCGGCGGGTTCGGCTTCTGGATCGGCTTGGGCCAGCAGTTCACGTAGCGAAGCTGGTTGTACTTCCCGTCGAAGGCGAAGATCTCGTCCTCGTGCCACGCGCGCATGATGAGCTCGTGGGCCTCGGCGTACTTGTCGCGCGTGAGCGCCGGAATCTGCCCGTAGCAGTAGTTCGTGTCCATCGACGTGCCGACCGGGAAGCCGGCGATCAGCCGCCCGCCCGAGATGCAGTCGAGCATCGCGAACTCCTCGGCCACGCGGATCGGCGGGTTGTAGAGCGCGATCGAGTTCCCGATCACGGCGATCGCGGCGCGGGACGTGCGGCGCGCGAGGCCGGCGGCGATCAGGTTCGGCGATGGCATGATCCCGTAGCCGTTCTGGTGGTGCTCGTTCACGCCGATTCCGTCGAAGCCGACCTGCTCGGCGTACTCGAGCTGGTCCATGTACCGGTTGTAGACGAAGTGCGCCTCGCGGGGATCGAACAGGGAGCTCGGGATGTCCACCCACACCGACCGGTGGCGCTGACGGAAGTCGTCGGGCAGCTGCGGCCAGGGCATGAGATTGAACCAGGTGAACTTCATCGGGGCCTCCGTGGGCTGGCGACGGTGGGATGTCGGCGCTCCGGCGACGAGGGTCGAGCCCCCGGACTCTAGCTTCCGTCTCGCGGCGCTGCGCTGGCGCCGCGCGTCGGCCCAGGGCTCCGCGGTGCTGCGTACCGTCCTCGGATGCTAGGGTGCGCGCGTTCCGCACCCAGGAGGCCGGATGGACGCGCCGTTGCCCCTCGAATTGCAGCCCCGCTGCGGGTTGATCGTGAGCGGCCAGACCCGTGACACCGTGCTCGCCCAGGCCAGGCGGGCCGAGGCGCTGGGCTTCGACTCGCTCTGGGTGGGCGATCACGTGTCGTTCCACGTGCCCTTGATCGACTCCCTCTCGCTGCTCTCCTTCCTCGCGGGCGCGACGGAGCGCGTGCAGCTCGGCACCTGCGTGTATCTCTTGCCCTTGCGTCACCCGACGCATGCCGCGAAGGCTGCGGCCGCGGTCGACATTTTGTCGAACGGCAGACTCCTGCTCGGGCTCGGCGTCGGCGGCGAGTTCCCGCCTGAGTTCGAGGCCTCGGGCGTACGGGTCTCGGAGCGGGGCGCCCGCATGGACGAAGCGATCCCGCTCCTGCGCCGCCTGTGGACCGAGGACGGCGTGGCCCACGAGGGGAAGCACTTCCGCTTCGGTCCCGTGACGCTCGCGCCGCGCCCCGCCCGGATCGGCGGCCCGCCGCTCTGGATCGGCGGTCGATCGCCCGCGGCCATGCAGCGCGCCGGCCGGCTCGGCGACGGCTACGTCTCCACGATGACCGCGGCGGAGCGCTACCGGGCCAACCTCGACGAGATCGGCCGCGCCGCGGCGGAAGCCGGGCGTCGCGTCGACTCCTTCGGCACGGGGGCCCTGCTCTTCACCGTGCTCGGCAAGCGCGAGGAGGCCGTGGCCCGTGCCGCGGCCCTCCTCGGCACGATCTATCGCCGCGACTTCCGCGAGGCCGCGCCGCGCTACGCGCTCTGCGGCGAGCCCGCGGACTGCCTCGAGACGATGCGCCGCTTCGCCGACGCCGGCGTGCGTCACTTCGTCCTCGCGCCGCTCATGGACCCGACGGAGTTCGTGGAGCGCGTCGGCGCCGAGATCCTGCCCGAGGTGCGCGGCTTGCTCTAGACGCCGTCCGCCCAGTTGCCATGGAAGCCGAACGGCACGCGCGCGCCGAGCCTCACCGTCGCGAGCGGCGAACGATCGACGTTCTGCGCGTCGAGCACGACCAGGTCGCTGCACTTCTCTTCGCCGCGGTAGACCAGCACCAGCACGAAGCCGTCGCCCTCCGCCGCGTCCGGCGCGCGGGGCACGAAGAGCGGCTCGCCCACGACGTCGCAGCCCGGCACGACGAAGTCGCGTCGCCTGCCGGTCGCGAGATCCCAGTGGAGCACGGCGTTGAAGCCGCGCGCCCGGCCCGGCGTCGGCACGACGCCTCCCGCGTAGCCGTGCCGGTAGGGGAGCCCCGCGCGCCGCTCGTCGAAGCGCGGGAACTCGCAGGGAACGTCGTCGAGGCGGTCCTCCTTCACGCCGCCCCCGGCGAGATCGAGCGTGAAGCGCGTGAGCAGCGCGTCGAGGTCCTGCAGGCCCTGGGTGCCGGCGCCGTCGAAGAGCGGGAGCCGCGGATAGCGGCACATCTCGGTGACGACGCGGTCGCCGTCGTCCCAGGCGTTCAGCGGGTGGAAGACGTAGCAGGGGTCGATCTCGAACCAGCGGACGTCCGCGCTCGTTCCGTCGCGGGGCATGACGCCGATGCGCGCGCCGAGCTCGGGCTCCCAGCCGATCGGAGAGCCGGTGCGCTCGACGTTCTCGAGCCGGATCGTGGCCGGGAAGATCGGGAAGATCACGTGCCGCTTCGTCACGACGAAGTCGTGCATCATGCTCGCCCACGGCGCGTCGATCTCGACGCTGCGTACGAGGCGGCCGCGCGCGTCGGCGACGTGGTAGCGCAGGAAGGGCGGCGTGAAGCCGTAGCCGAAGAAGCACATCTCGCCGCTCTCGGGGTCGAGCTTCGGATGCGCCGTCATGGGGCCGACGAGCTTCCCGCCGAAGTCGTCGGGACCGAGGGTCTCGAGGGTCACCGGATCGAGCGCGTGGGGCGGCCCGCCCTCCCAGAGCGCGAGCAGCTTGCCCCCGTGCCACACGATGTTGGTGTTGGCGGCGTTCGGCGACGCGCCGGCGACGCGGGGATCGGTCGCCGCGAGGTCGCCGAGTCCGCCGAACAGGGCCTCGCCCGCGGCGCGCTCGAGCGCGAAGCGCGCGGTGCGCACCCAGCGGTTGCGATAGGAGGCGCGGCCATCGCGCAGACGGAAGGCGTGGATCATGCCGTCGCCATCGAACCAGTGATAGCGGCCGCGCGGAGCGAACTGCGGATTGGGACCGTTGCGGTAGAGCGTCCCGTGGAGCTCACGCGGCAGCTCGCCTTCGATCGGCAGGTCGAAGGCGTCGCCCTCGATCTGCACGGGTCCGTAGTTGTCGCGCAGGAACGGATCGTCGGGGAAGGCACGGCTCATCGGGATCTCCTTCGGGCCGGGGGTTGGCGGACGCGGACGGCGCCGGGGGACGCGAGCAACGCGCCCTCGACGCAGGCGACGGTCTCACGCAGCCATGCCTCCTCGCGCGAGCCATCCTCGCGCACGAAGCAGGCCGTGAGCGCGCTCTCGACGAGGGCGAAGAGGAGCTCCGCCGCGAGGGCGGGATCGTGCCGGCGCAGGAGCCCGCGCTCGCTCCAGCGCTCGAACGCGGCGGCGAGGGCGGACACGATCTCGCGCCGGCTCGCGCCGCGCGCGGCCGCCCAGTCGGTCGGGTCGGGTGCGAGGGCGAGCAGGCGCGAGACGGCGCCGTGGTCGCGCACGTAGGAGAACGCGCGGCGCAGCATCGCCTCCGCGGTAGGCGCTCCTTCGCCGGGCGCCAGGGCGCCGAACATGTGGACCGCGAGGCCGCGCCCGTACTCGGCGGCGACCTCGGCGAGGAGCGCCTGCTTCGATCCGAAGTGGTGGAACACGGTGCCCTCCGCCATGCCCGCCTCGCGCGCGAGGTCGGCCGTCGTGGTGGCGGCGTAGCCGCGCTCGGCGAAGAGCCGCCGCGCGGCGGCGAGCAGTCGCGCACGCTTCTCCTCGGGCTCGCGGCGGCGCTCGCGACGAGCGCGCGGCCCGGCGTCGCGCCGGCCGGCCGCCCGCCGGCGCGACGCCGGCGGGCTCACGCCGCCTCCAGCGCGCGGCCGCGCGTCGCGGTCTCCGAAGCAGGTCGTGCGACGTGCGTGGCGAAGCCGTGGTGGACCATGCCGGATCTCCTGGAGCGCCCGAGAAACATCGAGTCGCGCTCAGTATCAGCTGAGTGCCGCTCGATAGTCAAGCCCCGCGAGCCGAGGGCGCGCGGCCGACGCGTCGGCGGCGCGGAACGGCGGCGCACGCTCGCGGCCCCGCCTCGCCGGGTTAGACTGCGGCCGCGCGCTCGAGGAGATCCCGTGACGAAGCTCTACGATGCCCCGCTCTCGCCGTTCGCGGCGCGCTGCCGGATCCAGATCTACGCGAAGGCGCTCCCGATCGGAATCGCGCCGCCGCCAGGAGGGCTCGGCTCCGACGAGTTTCGCCGCGTGAGCCCGTTGGGGAAGGTGCCGGCCCTCGACCTGGGCGAGAGCGTGCTGCCCGAGTCCGAGGTGATCTGCGAGTACCTGGAGGACGCGCATCCCACGCCGCCGATGCGCCCCGCCGATCCGCTCGCGCGCGCGCGCGGACGCCTGCTCTCGCGGTTCGTCGATCTCTACCTGATCCCGCCCCTCACGATCCTGTTCGGCCAGGTGAACCCGAAGACGCGCGACGCAAAGCTCGTGTCCGAGAAGCTCGCGGAGGTGGCCATGCGGCTCGACCAGCTCGAGGGCTTCGTCGGGTCGGGGCCCTACGCGGTGGGCGACTCCCTCGGTCTCGCCGACTGCGCCCTCGCGCCGATCTTCTTCTTCCTCGTTCGCCTCGTGCCCCTCCTCGGAGGCGGCGATCCTCTCGCCTCGCGGCCGCGGCTCCGCGCCCTGGAGGCGCGCCAGCGCGAGCATCCCGCGGTCGCGCGAGCGCTCGACGAGATGGCGGCGGCGCTGGCGGAGATGATGCGCGGCGCCGCGTAGCGCCGGCCCGACGCCGCCTCAGGGGAACACGCCGCGCAGCCGCTTCGCCTCGGCGACCCGCGAGAGCCCCCGGATCAGCGCCGCGTTGCGCATGTCGATCTTGCGCCCGACGGAGATCGCGAGCACGTCGCGGAAGGCGCGCTGCATGATGGTGATCAGCTTCTGATTGACCTCCTCCTCGGTCCAGAAGAACTGCTGGGCGTCCTGCACCCATTCGAAGTAGGAGACGGTCACGCCGCCGGCGTTGGCCACGATGTCGGGCACCGTGAACACGCCGCGCTCGCGCAGGATGTCGTCGGCGGCGAGGTCCGTCGGACCGTTCGCCCCCTCGACGAGCAGGCGACACTGCAGCCGGTCGGCGTTGTCTCCGGTGATCTGGTTCTGGATCGCCGCCGGGATCAGGATGTCGCAGGGCAGCTCGAGGATCTCGGCGTTGGTGACGGCGTCGGTTCCCGGGAAGCCCTCGAGCAGCTTGTGCTCCCGGACCCACGCGTCGACCTTGCGCAGGTCGAGGCCGTTCGGGTCGTGGATGCCTCCCTTCACGTCGGAGACGGCCACCACCTTCGCGCCGAGCGCCGCGGCCAGACGGGCCGCCGTGCCGCCGACCTGGCCGTAGCCCTGCACCACGACGCGCGACCCGTCGAACGACAGACCGAGGTGTCGGCACGCCTCCATGGCGCACGTGACGACGCCGCGCCCGGTCGACTC
>DATKKW010000027.1:0-2121 GCA_035542715.1 Myxococcota bacterium | reverse complement strand
AGCTCGAAGACCTCGGCCAACGTCGGGAGTGCTTGCGCCTGACCCGCGGCCGCGAAGCGCGGCTCGGCCTCTGCGCCGACGGTGGGCAGATGGAACGAGCGACACAGCTCGCGGATGCGCGTGCTCGCGTCCGTCATCGGGTGTCAAGCGACACCCACCTTCACGACCTTAGGAGACACCCACTCTTACGACCCTCCGGGTTGATCTTCGCGTCCTTCCTTCACCGTTCCGCGGGGGTCCCGGGGGCGGAGCCCCCGGCTCCCCTCCCGCCCGCTCCGCCGCGCTACTTGAGCAGCCGCTCGAGATCCCGCAGCCGGTAGCTGCGGCCGCGGATGTTGAGCACGTGGCTCTTGTGCAGCAGCCGATCGAGCAGCGCCGTCGTCATCACCTCGTCGCCGGCGAGGATCTCGGGCCAGTCCTTCACCGACTTGTTCGTGGTGAGGATCATGCTGCTGCGCTGGTAGCGGTAGGAGACGAGCCGGAAGAGCATCCCGGCCTCGAGCCGCGAGAGCGGCTGGAAGCCGATCTCGTCGACGACGAGGAGCGCCACGCTCATGTACTTCTTGCCCCGCAGCCGCTGCGGCGGGATGTCGGCGTCGCGCTTCATCGCGTGGAGCAGGTCCTCGAGCCGGAAGTACGCCACCGAGAAGCCGTTCTCGACGGCGCGCACGCCGAGCGCGATGGCGAGGTGCGTCTTGCCGACGCCCGGTGGCCCCTGGAGCAGGACCGTCGCGTGCTCGCGCACGTAGGCGCACGTCGCCAGCGTCTCGACCTGCTTGCGCTCGACCCCGGGCTGGAAGCTCCAGTCGAAGCCGCCGAGCGTGTAGCCCGTCGGCAGCCCCGACAGCCGCAGCGAGGTCTTGATCCGCCGCTCCTCGCGCTGCCCGAGCTCGGCCGCGAGCAGGCGCTCGAGGAAGACGTGGGGCGCGAGGTTCGCCTTCACGGCCTCGCTCACCACGTCGCCGAGCTGCTCGGCCGCATGGGCGAGGCCGAGCTGGACCAGGGCATCGCGCGTGCGGTCGAGGTCCACGACCTTGGTCGCTGTCGGCGCCGTCATCGCGCCACCTCGGCCAGCGCCGCGTAGAGGTCGAGCGGCCGCGCCTCGACCGGGAGCGCGGCGATCTGCTGGAGCCGCCGTCCCATGCGACCGAGCGGCGGCGGCGGGAGCACGCGGTCGGTGGCCTCGCCCTCGTAGCAGGCGGGGTCGATCAAGACGCGCTCGGCGGTACCGCGCGCGTACTGCTGCACGACGCGGCCCGCGGCCAGGATCTGCACCGTCCCCGCGCAGCCCCGCACCTCGACCCGGGTGCCCACGTGCGCAAAGGGCACCGCGTACTCCCGGCCCTCGAAGCGCACCATCGCGTCGCGGCCCACCGGCCGCGTCACCGCCACGTCGAAGGGCTCGGGGAGACACGGGAGCGCGGCCAGCCGCTCGCGCTCCCGCAGATAGCTCTCCTGGACACTCAGGCCTGTCGCCGGGCAGATCGCGCGGGCGGCCCAGCGCTCTACCCGCTCGTCGGTCTCGGCCTGCAGCGCCTCGAGTCCCTCGTAGCGGCGCCGCGTCTCCACGAGCTGGCGCGAAAGCCGCACCTTGGCCTCGGTCTTGCCTTTGGCCTCTGGTGCACGCGGCGCACAGGCGTCGATGTGGAAGCCCACGGCACGGGCGTACGCACGGTAGGTGGGATGGATCGTCCCCCACGCCCCGGCCCCGTGGACGATCGCCGTCTTCACGTTGTCGATGCGGTTGGTGGCGGCGACGCCTCCCAGCCGCCGGTACGCGGCGTTGTGGCAGGCGAGCCAGCCGAGGAGATCGGACTGGCGGCTCCACACGATCGCGGGCTTGCGCGAGTGCGAGAGCACCATCACGAAGGCGTGCAGCCACTCCGGCCCCTCGCCGACGTCCATCCGCGGGTACTCGGCCCAGTCGGTCTGCGTCTGCGCCCCGGGCGGCGTCTCCACCCGCCGGTACGTCCGGAGCCGCGGCCGCGGGTAGTTCGCCCGCACGTAGCGACGCACCGAGTTGTAGGAGCCCGCGTAGCCGTGCTCGGCCGCGAGATGCTCGTAGAGCTCGCGCACGTTGGGCGGGCGCCGCTCGCCCGAGCGCTCGCCGATCCAGGCCTC
>DATKKW010000026.1:0-20894 GCA_035542715.1 Myxococcota bacterium | reverse complement strand
TAGATGGCCAGCACGGCATACAGGATCGCTGTCAATGCACTCATGGATCTTGGGCGGTTCTTTTCGAGGGTGGGCGCCGCGCGGGCGCGTGAGGCGGACTCCGGGCGAGCGCGATCAGTCATCGACCTGCAGGATCGCGAGAAAGGCCTCCTGCGGCACCTCGACGGTCCCGATCTGCTTCATCCGTTTCTTGCCCGCCTTTTGTTTTTCGAGCAGCTTGCGCTTGCGCGTGATGTCGCCCCCGTAGCACTTCGCCGTGACGTTCTTCCGCAGCGCCCGCACGTTCGTGCGCGCGACGATCTTCGAGCCGATCGCGGCCTGGATCGCGACGTCGAACATCTGGCGGGGGATGAACTCCTTGAGCTTGCTCGCGAGCTCGCTCCCGCGCTGATGCGCCTTCTCGCGGTGGACGATCAGCGAGAGCGCGTCCACCGGGTCGCCGTTCACGAGGATGTCGAGCTTCACGAGATCGCTCGGGCGGTAGCCCAGGAGCTCGTAGTCGAAGCTGCCGTATCCGCGCGTCGCGCTCTTCAGGCGGTCGTGGAAGTCGACCACGACCTCGTTCAGCGGGAGCTCGTAGCGCACCTGCACGCGTGAGCCGTGCTGGACCATGTCCTTCTGGACGCCGCGGCGGTCCTGGCAGAGCGCGAGCGTCGCGCCGAGGAACTCGGCCGGCACGTGGATCGTCGCCACGATCATCGGCTCCTCGATGCGATCGATCTCGGTCTGCTCGGGGAGCGCGGCCGGGCTCTCGATCTCGACCTCGCTGCCGTCGGTCTTCACGACGCGGTAGCGCACGGTCGGCGCGGTGGTGATCAGGTTCAGGCCGTACTCGCGCTCGAGGCGCTCCTGCACGATCTCGGCGTGCAGGAAGCCCAGGAATCCGCAGCGGTAGCCGAAGCCCAGGGCTGCGCTCGACTCGGGCTCGTAGGTGATCGAGGCGTCGTTCAGGCGCAGCTTCTCGAGGGCGGTCTTCAGGTCCTCGTACTGGTCGGAGTCGACGGGATAGAGCCCGGTGAAGACCATGGGCTTCACCTCGCGGAAGCCCGGCAGGGGCTCCCCCGCCATGCGGGCGCTCTCGGTGATGGTGTCGCCGATCTTCACGTCGGCGAGGCTCTTCACGCCGGCGATCACGATCCCGACCTCGCCCACCCCGAGCGCCTCGACCTTGCGCGGGTGCGGGTCGATGACGTGGAGCTCCTGGATCTCGTGGTCCTGCTTCGTCGCCATCAGCCGGATGCCCATGCCCTTCACGAGGCGGCCGTCCTTGATGCGCACGAGCAGGGCGACGCCGACGTAGGGATCGAACCAGGCGTCGAACACGAGGGCCCGCGCGGGGCCGGCGGCGTCGCCGACGGGCGCCGGCACGCGCTGCACGATGCGCTCGAGGAGCTCCTCGACGTTCGTGCCCTCCTTCGCCGAGATCGGGAGCACGTCCTCCGCCGGGAGCCCGATCACGTCCTCCACCTCCTGGGCGACGCGCACGGGATCCGCCGCCGGGAGGTCGATCTTGTTGCAGACCGGGAGGATCTCGAGGCCCGCGTCGACGGCGAGGTAGGCGTTCGCGAGGGTCTGGGCCTCGATGCCCTGGCTCGCGTCGACCACCAGGATCGCCCCCTCGCAGGCCTGCAGCGAGCGCGAGACCTCGTAGGAGAAGTCGACGTGGCCCGGCGTGTCGATCAGGTTCAGGACGTAGGTCTCGCCGTCGCGCGCCTTCCAGCGCATGCGCGCGGTCTGGGCCTTGATGGTGATCCCGCGCTCGCGCTCGAGATCCATCTTGTCCATGAACTGCGCCCGCATCTCGCGCGCGGTCACGGACTTCGTGGCCTCGAGCAGGCGATCGGCCAGGGTGCTCTTGCCGTGGTCGATGTGCGCGATGATGCAGAAGTTGCGGATGCGGGACGGATCGGTCACGCGCGCGCCTTCGCCTCCTTCGCGAGCGCGTCCACGAAGTAGTCGCGCGTGCGGTCGAGGCCCTGGTCGACGGACACCTTGGGCTCCCAGCCCTCGAGCACCCGGCGCGCGAGCGTGATGTCCGGCCGGCGCACCTTCGGATCGTCCGGCGGCAGCGGCTTGAACACGATCTGGCTCTTGGAGCCGGTGATCGACACGATCTTCTTGGCCATGTCGAGGAGCGACATCTCGTTCGGGTTGCCGATGTTGACGGGCCCGACGTAGGAGCAGCGCAGGAGGCGCAGGATGCCCTCCACCAGGTCGTCGACGTAGCAGAACGAGCGGGTCTGCGAGCCGTCGCCGTACACCGTGATGTTCTCGCCGCGGATCGCCTGGTAGAAGAAGTTCGGGATCGCGCGCCCGTCGCGGATCTGCATGCGCGGGCCGAAGGTGTTGAAGATGCGGACGATGCGGACGTCGACGCCGTGGTGGCGGTGGTAGGCCATGGTCATGGCCTCGGCGAAGCGCTTGGCCTCGTCGTACACGCCGCGGATCCCGATCGGGTTCACGTGCCCCCAGTAGGTCTCGGGCTGCGGGTTCACCTCGGGATCGCCGTAGCACTCGCTCGTGCTCGCGAGGAGGAGCCGTGCCTTCTTCGCCTTCGCGAGGCCGAGCGCCTTGTGCGTGCCGAGGGAGCCGACCTTCAGGATCTGGATCGGCAGCCGCTCGAAGTCCGCCGGGGAGGCCGGCGAGGCGAAGTGCAGGATCGCGTCGAGCTCGCCCGACACGTAGAGGTAGTTGGTGACGTCGTAGTGCTGGAACGAGAAGCGGGGATGGCCGAGCAGGTGCTCGATGTTGTCCATCTTGCCCGTGAGCAGGTTGTCGAAGGCCAGCACCTCGCAGCCCTGCTCGAGGAGCCGCTCGCACAGGTGCGAGCCGATGAAGCCCGCGCCCCCGGTCACGAGGACGCGCTGGATGCGCCGTTCGGAGCTCATTCCTTCTCTCCCTGGGGCTTCGGCATGAGTGCGAGCGGGGACTCCGGCGAGCCGAGGTACGCGGCCACCGCCTCGCGCCAGGGCGGAAGCCGCACGCCCAGACCCTCGGCCTTCGAAACGTCGAGCACCGAGTAAGCCGGCCGCGGCGCGGGCCGCGAGAACTCACTGGTGCGCACGGGCTCGATCACGATCTCCGAGAAGCCGCCCCGGTCGAGGGCCTCTCGCGCGAGGTCCCACCACGTGGCGACCCCACGGTTCGCGAGATGATAGACGCCGCGTGCCCCCCCCTCCACCAAGCCGACCAGGCCCTCGGCGAGATGGCCCGAGTAGGTGGGAGAGCCACGCTGGTCGTCCACCACCCGGAGCGGCGTCGCGTCGCGCCCGGCGCGCCGGGCGGCGGCCTGCTCGAGCATCGCCTGGACGAAGTTGCGCCCGGGACCGAAGAGCCAGCAGGTGCGCACCACGAGGGCGTCGGCGCACGCCGCGCACACGCGGGCCTCGCCTTCGAGCTTGGTCGCGCCGTAGACCGAGCGTGGCGCCGGCGGGTCGTCCTCGCGGAGCGGCCGCCCGCCGTCGCCCGGGAAGACGTAGTCGGTCGAGAGGTGGACGAACCGCACCCCACGTTCGGCGCAGGCGCCGGCCAGGGCGCCCGGGCCTACTGCGTTGACCGCGCGCGCCGTCTCGCGCTCGGTCTCACAGCGGTCGACGTAGGTGAACGCGGCGGCGTTCACCACGACGTCGGGCGGCTCCGCCAGGGCAGCGAAGGCCGCCGCGATCGTCGACGGCTTCGCGAGATCGAGGTCCCCGCGCGTCCAGGCCGCCACGAGGCGGTGTCCTCGCCGGCCTGCGAGCGTGCGCGCGAGGCTGCGACCGAGCTGGCCGGAGGCTCCCGTCAGCGCCCAGCGAAGCATCGGGGACGCGGGGCGGAGGCGTGCATCAACGGCCCTCGGCGAGGATCCAGGTCGGGAGCTTGTCCTTGCGGAGCTTCTCCGCGACCCGATCGGCCTCCTCGCGCGACGCCAGGGGGCCCACCCGGACGCGCCAGCGCGCGTCCTTCTCCCCCGCGCCTGGGACGATCTCGACCGGAAGGCCGCGCTTCTCGAGCTTGTGGGCGAGCGCGTCGGCCTGCGTGCTGTCGGCGAAGGCCCCGACCTGCACCGCGAAGCGGCCGGCGCTCGCCGTCGAGGCGGCGGCGGGCGCCGCCGGCGCCGCCTTCGGCTTCGGGACGGCGGCGCTCGGCTTCTCGCCGAGGGGCGGCGGCTCGAGGTCGCGGGCCGGCAGAGGCTCGGGCCGAGGCGCCGACGCGACCGGCGGCGGCGACGGCGCCGCGGCCTCCGCCGAGGGGGGAGCCTCGCCGGGCTCGGCCGCCTCGGGCGCCGCGATCACGGGCGCCGCGGACGGAGTCACCGTGTCGGTCTCGCCCGAGACGTGGCGGAGCCAGAGCTCGGGCTCCTCCCGCGCGGCGCCGACCACGACGCCCACGGCGAAGCCCGCGAACAGGAGCAGCGACGCGCCGAGGAGCGTCACGAGCCAGCCGGGACCGCTGCGCTCCATCTCGTCCCTCACATGTGCTCCGGCGCCGAGAGGCCGAGCAGACCCAGGCCGTTCGCGAGGACCGTGCGCACGGCGAGCACCAGGCCGAGGCGCGCGTTCGTGAGGCCGGGATCGTCGGACAGCACACGGTGTCGGACGCCGTCCTGCACGTAGGGGTTCCACTCCCTGGCGAGGTCGCGCAGGTAGTAGGCGACGTGGTGCGGCTCGCTCGTCTCCGCGGCGCGGGCGACGACGTCCGGGTACTCCCGCAGCTTCTTGAGCAGCGCCAGCTCCTCGGGCAGCGAGAGCCGCTCGGCGTCGATCGCGTCGGGCGTCGGCAGCGCCACGCCGGCCTCCCTCGCCTTGCGCTCGATGCCGTGGGTGCGCGCGTGGGCGTACTGCACGTAGTACGCCGGGTTCTTCTTCCAATCCTTCTCGGCGGCGAGATCGACGTCGAAGTCGAGGTGTCCGTCGGCCTTGCGCTCGATCATGAAGAACCGGAACACGTCGACGCCCACCTCGGCCACGAGCTCGTCCACCGTCACGTACGTCGCGCGGCGGGTCGACTGCTTCACCTGCTGGCCGTCGCGCGTCAGCGTCACGAACTGGTGCATCACGAGATGGATGCGCTCCGGATCGCAGCCGAGGGCTCCCGCGGCGGCGCGCACGAACGGGAACTGCTCGATGTGGTCGGCGCCCTGCACGTCGATCACGAGGTCGAAGCCGCGCCGGAACTTCTCGCGGTGGTAGGCGATGTCGGGCAGCAGGTAGGTGGGCTCGCCGGTGCGCTTCACGATCACGCGGTCCCGGTCGAGGCCGAGCTTCGTGGCCTCGAGCCAGACGGCGCCGTCCTTCTCGTAGGCCAGCCCCTTCTCGCGCAGCGCCGAGAGCGTCTCCTCGATCTTCCCGTCGTCGTAGAGCGACTTCTCGTTGAAGTAGACGTCGAAGCGCACGCCGAGGGAGTCGAGGGTCGCGCGGATCTCGTCGAAGATCCGGCGCTCGGCCGCCTCGCGGAAGCGGCCCTCGGCGGGCTCGTGGATCAGGGCGTCGTCGAGCTCGTCGCGCAGCGCCGCCGCGATCTCCGCGATGTAGCCGCCCTGGTAGCCGCCCTTCGGGAACGCGACGGGGAGGCCCTCGAGCTCGCTCGGCCAGTCGGCCTCGGGGCTCTCGAGCATCGCCTGGCTGGGCGGCGCCGCGCGCCCGAGCTGCTCCAGGTAGCGGGCCTTCACGGACTCGCCGAGGACGCGCATCTGGCGGCCGCCGTCGTTGAAGTAGTACTCGCGCGTCACGTCGTGGCCGCTCGCTTCGAGAAGCCGCGCGATGCAGTCGCCGAGCACGGCCTGGCGGCCGTGGCCCAGGGTGAGCGGACCCGTCGGATTGGCGGACACGAACTCGACCTGCACCTTCCGGCGGGGCTTCGCCTCGGAGCGGCCGTAGGCGGGCCCGGCGCGCAGGATCTCGCGCAGCAGCTCGAGCCAGCGCTCGCCTCGCAGCCAGAGGTTCAGGAAGCCGGGGCCCGCGATCTCGGATCGCTCCAGCAGCCCGTCGGCAGTCCCGAGCTCGCCGCGCAGCCGTTCCGCCACCTCGCGCGGCGGGCGACCGATCCGCTTGGCGAGGAGCAGGGCCGCATTGCACGCGAAGTCGCCGTGGGCGGCCTGACGCGGCACCTCGAGGGTGAACGACGGAACGTCGGCGGCGTCGCCGGCGGCATCGAGCAGGCGGCGCACGGCGGCCGTCACGGCTTCGTGGAGGCGGTCCTTCATGGGTGAGCGGAGAGTCGCCTCCGCGCCGGTGAGCGTCAAGGAAGTCGCGGGGTTTCGCCCCGGTCGTCGCGCTTCTTCGGAAACTTGATGACGATCTCGCCGGGCTTCGCGAGCCCGAGGTCCTCGCGGATCGCGCCCTCGATCGCGAGCGGGTCGTTGCGCAGCGCCTCGGCTTCCGCCCGCAGCGCCTCGACCTCCTGGCGACGCACGGCGATCCGCGCCTCGGAGCGCGCGAGCTCGCTGCGGAGCGAGAGCCAGCTCCGGATTCCGGTCTTCTCGTCGAGGAAAGCCCAGAGCAGCACCGCGCAGAGCACGAGCGGCACGAGCAGGAGTCGCCTCACCATCCCCCCCTGGGTGGGCGAGGCGAGCCTACCGCGGCGCACGCCGCCGCGGCAAGACGCGCGTCAGGGCTTCGACGCGGGTGCGCCCCCGGCGGGCTCGTCGATCAGGCGTCGGATGCGCGCGACGTATCCCTCGGCGTCCCACTCGCGCGGGCCCACGAACCGCGCCACCACCTTGCCGTCGCGCCCGATCAGGAACGACTCGGGGTAGCGGAAGGTGTCGTAGCGCTCCGCCAGCTCCCTGCCGGCGCTGCCGTCGGCGCCGTAGAGGATGGGGAAGGTGAGCCCGAAGCGGTCGCGGAACGCCTTCACCGCGTCGAGGTCCGTGTCGACCGAGACGGCGAGCAGCGTGAAGGGCTGGCCCGCGAGCTCGCGGTGGAGGTTCTCCATCGAAGGCATCTCGCTCTCGCACGGCTTGCACCACGTGGCCCAGAAGTTCAGCAGGACGACGCGGCCGCGCTGGGCCTCGAGGGAGACGGGCACGGCATCGGGGAGCGAGGGCAGCGCGAACGTCGGCGCCTCGCGGCCCGCGGCCATCGGATCGGGGGGCGGCGCGGTGTAGAGCAGCACGCCGACCACGGAGGCGAAGATCACCGCGGCGAGGAGGGCGATGCCGGTTCGGGAGCCCATCGCGTCGGCGCGGGCGTGGGGCGGCGCGGGCCCGCCCTACTCCGCCGCTTCCCGGGCCTTCTTCTTCGCGGCCTTCGGCTTCTGCGCCGGCCCGTCGACCAGCTCGAGGATCGACATCGCCGCCGCGTCGCCGATGCGGGTCCGCGTCTTCAGGATGCGCGTGTAGCCGCCGGGCCGCGTCTTGTAGCGCTCCGCGAGGTCGCCGAAGACCTTCGACGCCGCCTCGCGGGTGCGCAGCACGCGCATCGCGAGGCGCCGCGCGTGGAGGTCGCCGCGCTTGCCGAGCGTGATCATGCGCTCGGCGATGCGCCGCACCTGCTTCGCCTTCGCCTCGGTCGTCTCCACGCGCTCGTGCTCGACGAGCGACGTGACGAGGTTCCGGAACAACGCCTGCCGGTGGGCGCTCGTGCGCCCGAGCTTGCCGCCGTGGTTTCGGTGACGCATCGGATCAGACCTCGCGCTGTCGCGACTCGAGTTCCTTGCGCGACGGGAAGTTCTCGAGGCGCATGCCGAGGGAGAGGCCCATGCTCGCGAGCACCTCCTTGATCTCGTTCAGCGACTTGCGCCCGAAGTTCTTGGTCTTCAGCATCTCGCTCTCGGTCTTCTGCACGAGCTCGCCGATGTAGCGGATGTTCGCGTTCTGGAGGCAGTTCGCGCTGCGCACGGAGAGCTCGAGCTCGTCCACCGACTTGTAGAGGTTCGCGTTGAGCGGCGTGATCTCCTCGACCGCGGGCAGCGCCGCCTCGGCGGGCTCCTCGAAGTTGATGAAGATCGTCAGCTGGTCCTTCAGGATCTTCGCGGCGAAGGCCACCGCGTCGGCGGGGGCCAGCGCGCCGTCGGTCCACACCTCGAGGTTCAGGCGGTCGAAGTCGGTCTCGCGCCCGACGCGGGCCGGCGTGACCGTGTAGTTCACGCGCCGGATCGGCGAGAAGATCGAGTCGATCGGCACGGTGCCGATCGGCGTCTCCTCCGTCTTGTTCTTCTCGGCGAGCACGTAGCCCTTGCCCGTGTCGACCGTGACCTCCATCTCGAAGTCGGCCTCGGAGGAGAGCGTCGCGATCTTGTGGTCGGGGTTCAGCACCTCGATCGTGGAGTCCTCGGCGCCGAGCTCCCCGGCGCGGACCACGCCCTCGCCCTTCTTGTGGATGCGCAGCGTCTTCGGGCCCTCGCCGTGCAGGCGCAGCCGCACCTCCTTCAGGTTCAGCACGATGTCCGACACGTCCTCGAGCACGCCCGGCACGGTGGAGAACTCGTGCAGCACGCCGTTGATCTTCACGGTCGTGATCGCCGCGCCCTGCAGCGAGGAAAGCAGCACGCGCCGCAGCGAGTTGCCGAGCGTCTGGCCGAAGCCGCGCTCGAGCGGCTCGCACCAGAAGCGGCCGTAGGTCGGGGTGAGGGAGCCTTCCTCCACCTCGAGCCTGCGCGGCCGGATCAGCGCCCGCCAATTCTTCGCCACCTGCTCCGTTCGTCCCTGCATGCGTGAATCCCCTCCCCCGGTCCGGGTGCGGCCCTTGGGCGCTCCGGCGACCGGCGACTAGCGCGAGTAGAGCTCGACGATGAGCTGCTCCTGGATGGGCAGCGTGATCTCGTCGCGCACCGGCAGCGTCTTCACCGTTCCCTGGAAGCGCTCCTTGTCGAGCTCGAGCCAGCTCGGCACGCTGCGGCGCTCCAGGGCCTCGAGGGCGCCGACGATGCGCGTCACCTCGCGGGAGCCCTCGTGGAGCCTCACGACCGTGCCGGGCTTGAGCAGCATCGACGGGATCGACGCCTTGCGGCCGTTCACCAGGAAGTGTCCGTGGCGCACCAGCTGCCGCGCCTCGCTGCGCGAGGTGGCGAAGCCGAGCCGGAACACGACGTTGTCGAGCCGGCGCTCGAGGAGCTGCAGCAGGTTCTCGCCCGTGCGGCCCTTCATGCGGCTCGCGGTCTCCATGGTCTTCTCGAACTGCCGCTCGAGCATCCCGTAGATGCGCTTCACCTTCTGCTTCTCGCGAAGCTGCACGCCGTAGTCCGAGAAGCGCGGGCGGCCCTGGCCGTGCTGGCCCGGCGGATAGGCGCGCCGCTCCACGGCGCACTTCTCGCTGAAGCAGCGGTCGCCCTTCAGGAACAGCTTCTGGCCCTCGCGGCGGCAGAGGCGGCAGACGGGTCCGGTGTAACGAGCCATTCGTTCGCGCCTCCTAGACGCGTCGCCGCTTGGGCGGGCGGCAGCCGTTGTGCGGGATGGGCGTGACGTCGCGGATCATCGCGATACGCAGGCCCGCCGCCTGCAGCGCGCGCAGCGCCGACTCGCGGCCCGCGCCCGGCCCCTTCACGTACACGCCGATCTGGCGCACGCCGTGCTCCATCGCCTTCTTCGCGCAGTCCTCGGCGGCCACCTGCGCGGCGAAGGGCGTCGACTTGCGCGAGCCCTTGAAGCCCTGCTGGCCGGCGCTCGACCAGGCGAGCCCGTTCCCGCCGACGTCGGTGATCGAGATGATCGTGTTGTTGAACGTCGACTGGATGTGCGCGACACCCGTCTGGACGTTCTTCTTGACCTTCCGCTTCGCGGCCTTCTTCTGCATCGTCGTGCTTCTCTACTTCTTCGTCGGGGCCTTCTTCTTGCCCGCGACCGTCTTGCGCGGACCCTTCCGGGTGCGCGCGTTCGTGTGCGTGCGCTGGCCGCGCACGGGCAGGCCGCGCCGGTGGCGCAGGCCGCGATAGCAGCCGATGTCCATCAGCAGCTTGATGTTCGACGCGACCTCGCGCCGCAGGTCGCCCTCGACCTTGTGCTCGCGCTCGATCGTCTCGCGCAGGCGCACGACGTCGCCTTCGGAGAGCTGGTCGGTGCGCGCGTCGAGGTCGACGCCCGCCCTCTCGCAGATCTGCTTCGAGGTCGCGCGGCCGATCCCGTAGATGTAGGTCAGCGCGATCTCGATGCGCTTGTTGCGCGGCAGGTCGATGCCCGCGATGCGTGCCATGCCTCTCTCCTACCCCTGCCGCTGCTTGTGCTTGGGGTTCTCGCAGATCACCCGCACCGTTCCCCGGCGCCGGATGATTCGGCACTTCTCACAGATCTTCCGGACCGAAGCTCGAACCTTCATCGTCCTCGTCTCCCGGCGCGAGCCGGTCAGTGGGATCCCGGGACCTGGGTCAGGATCTCCGGCCCCTGGTCGGTGATCAGCACGGTGTGCTCGAAGTGGGCGGAGAGCGAGCCGTCGGCCGTCACCGCCGTCCACTGGTCCTCGAGCATCCGGACGTCGGCCCCCCCCACGTTCACCATCGGCTCGATCGCGAACACCATCCCCGGCAGGAGCCGCGGTCCCCGTCCCGGCTCGCCGAAGTTCGGAATCTGGGGCGCCTCGTGCAGCCGGCGCCCGATGCCGTGGCCCACGAACTGGCGGACCACCGAGAAGCCATCGCGCTCGGCCCGCTGCTGCACCGCGTGGCCGATGTCGGACAACCGGTGTCCCGCTCGCATCTGCTCGATCCCGGCGTAGAGCGCCTCGCGCGTCGCCTCGAGGAGCCGACGCGCGGTGGGGGCGAGGCTCTCGGCGGGCCCGATCGCGATGGTCACGGCGGAGTCGCCGTGCCAGCCCTCGAACGAGACGCCGAAGTCGAGCCCGAGGATGTCGCCCTCCTTGAGCTCCCGGCGGCCCGGGATCCCATGGACGATCTCCTCGTTCACCGAAAGGCAGATGACGCCGGGGTACCCGGGCAGTCCGTGGGGACCGTAGCCCAGGAAGCTCGATTCCACCTTCCGCTCGCGGATCCGCTTGCGCGCGAGGGCGTCGATCTCCCCGGTCGTGACGCCCGGCGCGGCGAACGCCTTGAGCTCGACCAGGATCTCGCCCACGTGGCGCGCAGCCTCGCGCATGCGCTCGAGCTCGCGGCGTGTCTTGGTGGGGATCGAGGGGGTCATGCGAGCGCCCCGGCCACCCGCGCGGCGATCTCGTCCACCGTGCCCACGCCGTCGACGGGGCGCAGCACGCTCCGGGCCTTGTAGTAGGCGACGAGCGGCGCGGTCTTCGCGCGGTACTCGCGCATGCGCTCGCGGATCGTGCTCTCGTTGTCGTCGGAGCGCCCCTCGAGCTCGGCGCGCTTCAAGAGCCGCTTCACGATGGCGTCGTCGTCGACCTCGAGCGCGACGCAGCGCTCGAGCGCCTCGCCGCGTCGGGCGAGCAGCGCGTCGAGGGCCTCTGCCTGGGCCGTGGTGCGCGGGAAGCCGTCGAGGATCCAGCCCTTCGCCGCGTCGGGCTCCCGGAAGCGCGCCTCCACGATCTCGATCACGAGCTCGTCGGGCACGAGCCTGCCCTCGTCCATCAGCGCCTTCGCCTTGCGGCCGAGGGCCGTGCCGGCCCGCACCGCCGCCCGCAGCATCTCCCCCGTCGAGATCTGGGGGATGCCGAGGCGCTCCTTCAGGAGCTGGGCCTGGGTGCCCTTGCCCGCCCCGGGCGGTCCGAGGAGCAGCAGCCGCCGCGCGCTCACCGCCCGAGCCTCCCGCGGATCCGCGTGCCCTTCACGAAGCCCTCGTACTGGCGCTGCACGAGGTGCGACTCGATCTGACCGATCGTATCGAGGGCCACGCCCACGACGATGAGGAGCGCCGTGCCGCCGAAGTAGAAGGGCACGCCGAACTGGCTCGAGACGAAGGTCGGGAGCACGCAGACGACGGCGACGTAGATGGCGCCTACGAGGGTGAGCCGCGCGAGGATGCGGTCGATGTGCTCGGCGGTCTTCTTGCCGGGCCGGATGCCCGGGATGAAGCCGCCGAACTTCTTGATGTTCTCCGCCACGTCGTTCGGGTTGATCACGACCGCCGTGTAGAAGTAGGCGAAGAAGATGATGAGCGCGACGTAGATCGTCTCGTAGGCGAAGCCGCCGTAGCCGAGCCAGTCGGTGAAGAAGGAGCGCACCGCCTGGCTCTGGGTGAACTGGGCGATCGTGAGCGGGAACATCAGGATCGAGGACGCGAAGATCGGCGGGATCACGCCGGCCGTGTTGACGCGCAGCGGGAAGTAGCTCATGCCGCCCTGGGTCACGCGGCGGCCCACCACGCGGCGCGCGTGCTGGATCGGAATCCGCCGCTGGCCGCGCTCGAAGAACACCACGACGGCGGTGGCCGCGACCACGAGGATGAGCAGGATCAGGACGCTCGGCACCGAGAACTTGTCGGGGTCGGTGCTCATCAGCTCGAACAGCCGGCCGAGCGCGCTCGGGATGCGGACGATGATGCCCGCGAAGATGATCATCGAGATGCCGTTGCCGATGCCGCGCTCGGTGATCTGCTCGCCGAGCCACATGATGAAGGACGTGCCGGTGACGAGCGTGATCACCGCCATCAGCCGGAAGCCCCAGCCGGGCTCGAGCACGGCGCCCGGCCCGAACTGGCCGTTCTCGAGGGCGACCGCGATCAGGAAGCCCTGGAAGAGCGCGAGCACGATCGTGCCGTAGCGCGTCCACTGGGCGATCTTGCGCCGACCCGACTCGCCCTCCTTCTGGATCGCCTCGAGCTGCGGCACCACGACGGCCAGGAGCTGGAAGATGATCGACGCGCTGATGTACGGCATGATGCCGAGGGCGAAGATCGAGAGCTGCTCCAGGGCGCCGCCCGAGAACAGGTTGAACAGGCCGAACACCGAGCCCTGCGCGTTCTGGAAGAAGTCGCGGATCACGTCCGGGTTGATGCCCGGCGTCGCGATGTGCGACCCGATCCGGTAGACCGCGAGCATCCCCAGCGTGAAGAGGATGCGCCGCTGGAGCTCCGGCACGCGGCCGATGTTCTGGAGGCCCGAGCTCAAGCCACGATCTCCACCCGGCCGCCGGCCTGCGCGACCTTCTGCTTCGCCGCCTCGCTCGCGGCGTGGACCTTCACAGTCACGCCCTTCGGCGCATCGCCCTCGGCGAGGAGCTTCACGGGCCCGCCGGAGCCGCGCACGAGACCGCGCGCCACGAGCGTCTCGACGTCGACCGTCGCGTTCTCGCCGAAGGCCGCGAGGGCCCCGGTGTTGATCACCTGGGAGCGCACCTTCGAGAGCGGACGGAAGCCGCGCTTCGGCAGCCGCCGCGTGATCGGCATCTGGCCGCCCTCGAAGAAGAGCGGCACCTCGTTTCCCGCCGAGCGCTTGCCCTGGCCCTTGATGCCGCGGCCCGAGGTCTTGCGGTGGCCCGAGCCGGGGCCGCGGCCCACCCGCTTCACGCGGTGGCGCGCGCCCGGCCGCGGCTGCAGCCGATCCAGCATCAGCGGACCTCCTCCACCTGCACGAGGTGCCTCACCTTCCCGATCATGCCGCGCACGGCCGGCGTATCGGGCAGCTCGGCCGTGCTGTGGGGCCTGCCAAGGCCGAGACCGCGCAGCGTCGCGCGCTGGCGCTCGTCGTAGCCGATCTCGCTCTTCACCTGCTTCACGCGCAGCGTGCCCGCCGGCGCGGCCTTCCCGGCCTGCTTCCGTGCCGCCATCACGCCACCGCCCGGCCGAGCTCGCGCAGGCGGCTGCTCGGGTCGCGCAGCATCGTGAGCGCCGCGAGCGTCGCGCGCACCACGTTGTGCGGGTTGCTCGTGCCGAGGGTCTTCGTGAGCACGTCGCGCACGCCCGCGGACTCGACCACGGCGCGCACGCCGCCGCCGGCGATCACGCCGGTGCCGGGCGACGCGGGGCGCAGCAAGACGCGCCCGGCGCCGAAGCAGCCGAGCACCTCGTGGGGCAGCGTGCCCTCGACGAGCGGCACGCGCATCAGGTTCTTGCGCGCGCGGTCGACGCCCTTGCGGATCGCCTCGGGCACCTCGCCGGCCTTCCCGAGCCCGACGCCGACCACGCCGTTCCCGTCGCCGACGACGACGAGCGCGCTGAAGCTGAAGCGCCGGCCGCCCTTCACGACCTTCGCCACGCGGTTGATGTGGACGACCCGGTCGACCAGCTCGTAGTCGTTCGGGTTGAGACGCTCCGTCGCCATGCCTCGCCTTCCTCTCTCCGTCTCAGAACTGGAGACCGGCTTCCCGCGCCGCGTCGGCCAGTGCCTTCACGCGGCCGTGGTAGAGGAAGCCGTTGCGGTTGAACACGACCGCCTCGATCTGCTGCTCGCGGGCGAGCTTCGCCAGCGCGGTACCGACCTTCTTCGCCGCCTCGACGTTGCCCGTGGCGCCCTCGCCCACCACCGCCTTCGAGCGCGTGGAGACCGTCACCAGGGTCCGGCCCGAGAGCGGGTCCACGAGCTGGGCGTAGATGTGCTTCGCGCTGCGGAAGACCGTGAGCCGCACGCGCCCGCTGTCGCCGATCTTCCGGATCACGCGGCTGCGCCGCGAGAGCCACTTCGCGGTGTCGCGATCCCGCGCCTTGCGCTCCATCACTTGCCTCCGGTGGCGCCGGCCTTGCCGACCTTGCGCCGCACGTGCTCCTGGGCGTAGCGGACGCCCTTGCCCTTGTAGGGCTCGGGCGGACGGACGCCCCGGACGTCCGCGGCGAACTGGCCCACGAGCTGCTTGTCGATGCCTTCGATCTTGATGCCCGTGTTCGCCTCGACCGAGACCTTGAGGCCCTGCGGGATCTGCATCGCCACGGGGTGCGAGAACCCGAGGGCGAGCTTCAGCACCTTGCCGTCCGTCTCCGCGCGGTAGCCGACGCCCTCGATCCTGAGCTCTCGCACGAAGCCCTGCGTCACGCCCCGCACCATGTTGGCGAGCAACGCACGCGAGAGACCGTGCAGGGCGCGGGTCGGCTTGCGGTCGTCGGCGCGCTGGACGCGCACGGCGCCGCCGTCGATCTGCACCGAGATCCCGCCCGGGATGCGCTGCGCGAGCGCGCCCTTCGGGCCCTTCACCTTCACCTCGCCCGCGGCCTGCTCGACCGTGACGCCGCTCGGGACGGCGATCACCTTCCGACCGATCCGCGACATCTCACCAGACCTCGCACAGGAGCTCGCCGCCGACCGACGACTCCTGGGCCGAGCGGCCCGACATCACGCCCTTCGGGGTGGAGAGCACCGCGACGCCCAGCCCATTGCGCACCTTCGGCACCTCGTCGGACCCGACGTACACGCGGCGACCCGGCCGGCTCACGCGGCGCAGGCCGTCGATCAGCGCGCGGCCGTCGTCGCGGAAGCGCACCTCGAGCACGAGGCCGGCCTTGCCTTCCTTCTCCTCGAGCCGCACGTCGCCGAGGAAGCCCTCCTGCTGCAGCACCTTCGCCACGGCGAGCCGCAGCTTGGAGGAGGCGCAGCGCACCTCCTTGTGCCGCGCCTGGCCCGCGTTGCGGATGCGCGTGAGCATGTCGCCGATCGGATCGCTGACCATCGTCTCTCCCGTCTGTCTCTTCCGCGAGCCCGGCCGGCGCCTACGCGCGGAACGGCATGCCGAGGTGGCCGAGCAGTGCCCGTCCCTCGGCGTCCGTCCGCGCCGTCGTCACGACCGTCACGTTCATGCCGGTGATGCGCTCGACCTTGTCGTAGTCGATCTCCGGAAAGATGATCTGCTCCTTGAGACCGAGCGTGTAGTTCCCGCGGCCGTCGAAGCCCTTCGGCGACACGCCCTTGAAGTCGCGCACGCGCGGCAGGGCCACGTTCAGCAGCCGATCGAGGAACTCCCACATCCGGTCGCCGCGCAGCGTGACCATGGCGCCGATGGCCTGGCCCTCGCGCAGCTTGAAGTTCGCGATCGACTTCCGCGCCTTGCGCACGAGGGGCTTCTGGCCCGTGATGCTGCCGAGCTCCTCCGTGGCCTTCTCGAGCAGCTTCGCGTTCTGCGTCGCCTGGCCGAGACCGATGTTCACGACCACCTTCTCGAGCTTCGGCACCTGGTTGACGTTCTTGTACCCGAACTCCTTGGAGAGCTTCGCGACGACGTCCTGCCGGTAGCGCTCCGCGAGACGCGCGGCCATCTACAGCACCTCCGGCGCGAGCGAGATGATCTTCATGAAGCGCCGCGCCCGCAGCTCGCGCGCGACCGGGCCGAAGATGCGCGTGCCGATCGGCTCGCGCTGGTTGTCGATCAGCACCGCCGCGTTGTCGTCGAAGCGGATGTACGAGCCGTCGGGCCGCGGCAGCTCCTTGCGGGTGCGCACCACGACGGCCTTCTTCACGTCGCCCTTCTTCACCTTGCCGGTCGGGATCGCGTCCTTCACCGACACCACGATCACGTCGCCGATCGACGCGTACTTGCGCTTCGAGCCGCCGAGCACGCGGATGCAGGCCACGCGGCGCGCGCCGGAGTTGTCCGCGACCTCGAGCTCCGATTCCTGCTGGATCATCCCTCGCTCCCCAGGGGCGGCAGGACGGCGGACGCCAGCTTCTCCTGCACCTTCCAGCGCTTGTTCTTCGACAGCGGGCGGTGCTCCACGATCCGCACGCGGTCGCCGATCGCGCACGCGTTCTTCTCGTCGTGCGCCATGAACTTCGAGAATCGACGCACGTACTTCTTGTACGTCGTGTCCTGGTACGCGCGCTCGACGCGCACGACCACGGTCTTGTCCATCTTGTCGGACACGACCGTGCCCACCAGGGTCCGTCGCAGGGATCGATCGCTCACTTCTCCGCCCCTTCCGCCGCCTCGCGTCGCGCGTGGAGCACGGTCTCCACGCGCGCCACGTCCCGGCGCAGGTTCCGCACCTTGGCCGTGTTCTCGAGCTGCCCCGTCACCTTCTTGATGCGCGCGCTGAAGAGCTCGCTCCGCAGCTCGCGGCCCTTCGCCTCGAGCTCCTCCACCGACAGCTCCCGCAGATCCTTCGTCTTCACGCGTGGCCCTCGCGCGCCAGGAAGCGGGTCTGCACCGGCAGCTTGTGGGCCGCGAGGCGCAGCGCCTCCTGGGCGATCTGGAGCGTGACCCCTTCCATCTCGTAGAGCACGCGGCCGGCCTTCACGGGCGCCACCCACTCCTCCGGGTTCCCCTTGCCCTTGCCCATGCGGGTCTCGGCGGGCTTCTTGGAGATGGGCTTGTCCGGGAAGACCCGGATCCAGACCTTGCCGCCGCGCTTCACGTGGCGGGTCATCGCGATCCGGGCCGCTTCGATCTGGCGCGCGGTGAGGAACGCGTTGCCGAGCGCCTGGAGCCCGAAGTCGCCGAAGGCGAGCGCGTTGCCCCGCTGGGCCTTGCCGCGGTTCCGCCCCTTCTGCTGCTTGCGGTACTTGACCTTCTTCGGCGACAGCATGGGCTACCTCTGGGCCTCTTCCTGCAGGCGCTGCGAGAGCGCGCCCTTGCGGATCTCGCGGTCCGACGCCTCGCCCTTGAAGATCCAGACCTTGACGCCGATCACGCCGTAGGTCGTCTTCGCCTCGGCGAAGCCGTAGTCGATGTCGGCGCGCAGCGTGTGCAGCGGCACGCGGCCCTCGCGGTACCACTCGCGGCGGCCCATCTCGGCGCCGCCGAGCCGGCCCGCGCAGGCGATGCGGACGCCGCCCGCGCCGAACTTCATGGTCGACGTGACCGCCTTCTTCATGGCGCGCCGGAAGGCCACGCGGCGCTCGAGCTGCATCGCGACGTTCTCCGCCACGAGCTGCGAGTCGAGCTCGGCCTTCCGGATCTCCTTGATGTTGATGAAGATCTCCTTGGGGGAGAACTTCGCGAGCTCCTTGCGGAGGGTCTCGACCTCGGCGCCGCGCTTGCCGATCAGGATGCCCGGCCGCGCGGTGTGGATGTTGACCACGAGCTTGTCGCCCGTGCGGTCGATCACCACCTTGGAGATGCCCGCATGATAGAGCTTCTTCTTGATGTGGCTGCGGATCCGGATGTCCTCGTGGAGCTGCTCGGCGTAGCGGCGCTCCGCGAACCAATTGGACTGCCACCCATAGAGGGTGCCGAGCCGGAAACCGTAGGGATGAACCTTCTGTCCCACGTGACCTCTCCGCCTAGCGCTCGTCCAGGACGACTTCGATGTGGCTCGAGCGGCGCTGGATCCAGGCCGCCCGACCCTGGGCCCGCGGCATGATCCGCCACGAGCTCGGTCCCTCGTCCACCGTGATCTTCTTGACCACGAGGTTGTCCACGTCGATCCCCGCCTTCTGGCGGTGGTTCTTCTCTTCCGCGTTGGCGACGGCCGAGCGCACGAGCTTCGCGATCGGCTTCGCCACGCGCTTGTCCGACAGACCGAGGAGGTTCAGCGCCGCCTCGACCTGCATGCCGCGGATCTGGTCCGCCACGAGCCGCGCCTTCTGCGCGGACACGCGGTAGCCCTTGAGGAACGCCCGCACCGCCATCGTCAGACCTTCTTCACCTTCCGGTCCGACGCGTGACCGGTGAACTTGCGGGTGGGCGCGAACTCGCCGAGGCGGTGCCCCACCATGTTCTCCGTCACGAAGACCGGCATGAACAGCTTGCCGTTGTGGACCTGGAAGGTGAGACCCACGAAGTCGGGCGTCACCATCGAGCGACGCGACCAGGTCCGGATCGCCTGCTTGCCGCCGCCCGCGACCACCTTCGCGACCTTGCGCTGGAGGCTGGTCTCGACGTACGGGCCCTTTCGGAGCGAGCGCGCCATTACTTCTTCCCTCGCCGCTTCACGATGAACTTGTCGGTGCGCTGGTTCTTGCGCGTCTTGTGGCCCTTGGTCGGCTTGCCCCAGGGCGTGCAGGGGTGCCGGCCGCCCGAGGTGCGGCCCTCGCCGCCGCCCATCGGATGGTCGACCGGGTTCATGGTGACGCCGCGGTTGTGGGGCATGCGACCGAGCCAGCGCGAGCGTCCCGCCTTGCCGATGCTGCGGTTCTCGTGGTCGAGGTTCCCGACCTGTCCCACCGCCGCCATGCAGGTGACGCGCACGAAGCGCTGCTCGCCCGAGGGCAGGCGCAGCGTCGCGAGGCCCGCTTCCCGCGCCATGAGCTGGGCGGAGCCGCCCGCCGAGCGCACGAGCTGCGCGCCGCCGCCGGGCTTGAGCTCGACGGCGTGCACCACCGTGCCGAGCGGGATCTGGGCGAGGGGAAGCGCGTTGCCCGGACGGATGTCGGCCTCGGGACCCGACATCACCTTGTCGCCGACGGAGAGCCCGACCGGGGCGAGGATGTAGCGCTTCTCTCCGTCGGCGTAGTGGAGGAGCGCGATCCGCGCCGAGCGGTTCGGGTCGTACTCGATCGCCGCGACCTTGGCCGGGATGCCCGTCTTGTCGCGCCGGAAGTCGATCTTGCGGTAGAGGCGCTTGTGACCCCCGCCCTGGAAGCGCACCGTGATGTGGCCGTGCGCGTTCCGCCCGCCGCCCGTGCGCGAGCGGCCTTCGACGAGGCCCCGCTCGGGCCGCTTCTTCGCGAGGTCCGCCATCCCGACCACGCTCATCTGGCGGCGGCCGGCGGACGTCGGCTTGTAGACCTTGATCGCCACGGCTCAGACTCCCTCGAAGAACTCGATCGACTGGCCTTCCGCCAGCTTCACGATCGCCTTCTTCCACTCGGGCTTGCGGCCCTGGAACTTCCCGACCCGCCGCGTCTTGCGCGGCTGCCGCATGGTGTGGACGTCGAGCACCGTGACCGAGAAGAGCTGCTCGACCGCCGCGCGGATCTCGTGCTTGTTGGCGTGCGGGTCCACCGCGAACGTCACGAGGTTCTGCGTCTCGCGGCCGATCGTGCTCTTCTCCGTCACGAGGGGCTTCCGGATCACGTCGTGGAGGTTCACGCCCGGGCCTCCTTCGCGCCGGCCTTCTCGCCCGCCGGCTTCGCGAGCCGCGCCTGGAGCGCGTCGAGGGCCGCGCGGGTCACGAGCAGCTGCGAGTGGCGCAGCACGTCGTACACGTTCACGCCCTCGGCCCGGATCACGGTCACGCGCGGCAGGTTCCGCGCCGAGCGCTCGACCTGCTCGTCGCGCTCCGCGAGCACGAGCAGCACCGACGCGTCGCCGAGCCCGAGCTTCTTCAGCACCTCGACCATCTTCTTGGTCTTGATCCCGCCGAGGGCGAGGCTCGAGACCACCCGCAGCGCGCCCTCGCCCGCCCGCAGCGAGAGGGCGGCCACGAGCGCCGCGCGCCGCGTCTTCTTGTTGAGGTCGTGGGCGTGGGAGCGCGGCACGGGACCGAACACGACGCCGCCGCCCGCCCACTGGGGCGCGCGGATCGAGCCCTGGCGCGCGCGGCCCGTGCCCTTCTGCTTCCAGGGCTTGATGCCGCCGCCCGAGACCGCGCTCCGATTCTTCGTGCTGTGCGTGCCGGCCCGGCGCGTCGCGAGCTGGCGGCGGACCTCGGCGTGGAAGAGGTGCGGGCGCGGCTTCACGCCGAAGACGCTCGGGTCGAGCTCCACCGTCCCCGTCTTCGCGTTGGCCTGCGTCACGACGTCGATCGAAGGCGTCACAGCTTGATCTCCACGTCCACACCGGCGGCCAGCTCGAGCTTCATCAGGGCGTCGACCGTCTGCGGCGTCGGATCGAGGATGTCGATCAGACGCTTGTGCGTCCGGATCTCGAACTGCTCGCGCGACTTCTTGTCGATCGTCGGCCCGCGCAGCACGGTCAGCTTGTTGATCGACGTCGGAAGCGGAATGGGGCCCGCCACGCGCGCGCCGGTCCGGACCGCGGTGTCGACGATCTCCCCCGCGCTCTGGTCGAGCAGCTTGAAGTCGTACGCCTTCATGCGGATCCGGATCTTCTGCGAGCTCAAGTCCGCCATCTTCGTCCCCTATCCCTTCCGATTCCCTTCCGAAGCGCCGTGGCCGCCCGCAGAGCGAGCTACTCGATGATCTCGGAGACGACGCCGGCGCCGACGGTGCGGCCGCCCTCGCGGATCGCGAAGCGCAGCTCCTTGTCCATCGCGATCGGCGTGATCAGCTCCACCACCATCTCCACGTTGTCGCCCGGCATCACCATCT
>DATKKW010000025.1:0-200938 GCA_035542715.1 Myxococcota bacterium | reverse complement strand
CCACCACCCGATTTCAGGGATGACAGCGCGCCGCCCGCGGGTCCATGCTGGAAGCGGCACTCCACCTCCGGAGGCGCGCATGGCCGCCCCCTCCCGCGATCCCGCCGGAAGCCGACCGAACGACGAGGTGCCGCGCGAAGTGCGGATCGCCCTCGTGCTGTACGGCGGTGTATCGCTCGCCGTCTACGAGAACGGCGTCACGCGCTGCTTCTACGAGCTCGTGCGCCGGCGCGGGCCGCTCGGATTCGTGGCCGAGCTGCTCGGTGCGAACGTGGCGGTGGACGTGGTCGCCGGCTCGTCGGCGGGCGGGATCAACGGCCTCCTGCTCGCGGCCGCCCTCGAGAACGGCACGGAGTTCGCCGACACCGCGGCGCTCTGGCGCGAGCTCGGCGATCTCGGCGGCCTCCTGCGGCCGATCGGGGAATCGCGAACGGCGCGCTCGCTCCTCGCCGGGGAGACCGCCTACCAGGCGAGCCTCGAGGGCGCCTTCGAGGCGCTCTGCGGAGCGCACAAGGAGGGCGAGCTGCCTCCGGCCGACTTCGAGATGGACGTCTTCGTCACGGGCACCGACCTCGCCGGACGCGATCGCTGCTTCGCCGACGCCACGGGGAGCCGCGTCCACGACCGCTACCACCGTGCGGTGTTCCACTTGAAGTACCGGCCGGAGCGGCGCCATCTCGGCTGCCCCAACGGAGAGCCCGAGCCCGACCGCGCTCTCCAGGCGCACGTGCTTGCGTCGATCGCGCGCATCACGTCGACCTTCCCCGGCGCGTTCCCTCCCTTCCTCGCGGTGGAGCTCGCGCGCGATGCACGGGGCGTCGCCAGCGCGCTCCGGGCCACGGGCCGCTTCGAGGAGGCGGACGAGATCGCGGAGCGGCTCTTCCTCGACGGCGGCGTGCTCGCGAACAAGCCCTTCGGCCCCGCCCTGCGCGCGATCTTCCACCGCATGCCACGGAACGGTGTCGTCGATCGCAGGCTCTTCTACGTCGAGCCCGACCCGGATCCCGTGTCGACGAGCCGCGGCGCGGCCGCCCGGCTCGGCCCGTTCCTCGTGCCGCTGCGGGCCGTGCGCCTGCCGGGCCACGAGAGCATCGGCGAGCAGCTCGCGGAGCTGCGCACCCACAACGCGCAGCTCGCCTGGCTCGCCGCCGCGCGCGAGCAGGCGCTCCTCGCGCGGGCGCCGGCGGACGGGCCGACGAGCCCGCTCTACCTCTCCTCCCGACTCGATGCGCTCGCCCTCGCCCTCGTCGCGCGCGACGAGGACCGCGCGCCCTCGGCGGGCGACGTGCCCGAGGGCGAGCCGGAGGCGCAGCGCTTCCGCGAGCTGGTCGCGGCCCTGCGCGGCGAGGTCGAGGACGGCTCGGGGCGGATCGATCGCGCCTTCCTGGATCCCTTCGACGTCGACTACGAGCTGCGGCGGGCCTTCCATCTGCTCTACGCGGTGCACGGCCGCCTCGACGAGGACGACCCCGAGCTCTCCGACGCCGACGAGCGTCGGCTGCTGGGAGCGCTCATGCGTACGGGCCGGGTCGTGAAGGCGCTGAAGCTCGTGCGCGACCAGCTCGTCGTATTGCGCAATCGGGTCGCGAGGACGGTGCCCGGCGGTCTTCCGCCGTCGGCGCTGATCGCCCTCTTCCGGAGGTTCGTGGCCGACGATGCGCCGCACTGGCGGAGCCTGCGCCGCGGAACGCTCGAGGATCCGTTCCCGCGAGAGGCGCTGACGGCCGCGGCGCGCGCGGCCGCGGACGCCGTCCCCGCGCTGGTCGAGGAGGCGCGACGCGGCGCCGCGACGGAGGCGCCGGCCGCGACGGTGATCGGCCGCATCTCGGCGGTGCTCGACGAGGTCGCGACGGAGGTGCCCGGCGCGACGGACGGTCCGGAGGAAGCCCTCTCCGGCGCCGAGCTCCTGCGCCGCTTCGACGCCGTCGACGCCGCCGTCTTCCCCCTCCAGTTCGCGAGCGGGATCTACGAGCTCGATCGCATCGAGCTCGTCCGGGTGAGCCCGGTCGACGCGCAGCTCGGGCTCTCGGAGGGCGTCGCGCGCGACAAGATCGCGGGCGACTCCATGGGACACTTCGCGGCGTTCCTGCGCCGCGACTGGCGCGCGAACGATCTCTTCGTCGGACGCCTCGACGGCGCCTGTCAGATCGTGCGCGGCCTGCTCGACGACGACGCCATGGCCCGTCTCGCGCGCCGTGCGCGCTCCTCGAGAGCGGAGGCGCTGCCGAGCTTCCTGCCCGAAGGCCTCGCGAGCGCCTTCCCGGGCTGCCCGCCGCGCGTGCTCGACGAGCTCCGAGGACGCTGGAGCGAGCTCTGCGCCGCGTGGGAGCGCGCCCGCGAGGAGGGCGCGCCGACCGACGCAGCGCGCGAGGCCGAGGACGCGCTCCGTCTCGCCCTCGTGCGCGCGATCCACGGCAGCTTCTTCGCCGGGGAGCGCGAAGGCATCCTCGCCGACCGCGCCTATCAGGACCTCTGCTACGAGGGCGAGGCGCCGGGCGAAGCGCTCGCGGCGCGCGCGCGGGAGAGCGCCCGCGCGGAGCTGCGGGCGTGGCCGCTCGACGACCTCGACGCGGCCTGGGCGCGGTATCGCGCGCTCGGCCTCGGCGCTTCGGCGGTGACGGCCCGCGGCGGCGTGCCCTCCCAGTTCCTCGTGCAGTACGCCGCCCGTGCCGCGCTCTTCACGAGCGGGATGTTCGAGCAGACCTTCCGCGCCCACCGCAGCGTGCGCGTCCTGCGCTGGCCCTTCGCGCTCGCCGTGCGCGGCCCGCTGCGCGCGCTGCACGCGGCCTCCGCCTGGGTCGCCTCCTCGCGCGGACGCCCCGTGCGCGGCGCGTGGGTCGCCGGAACGGAGCTCGTGCTGCGCCTCGGGCGCCGTGCGCGGGCCCGTCGCGAGCCGCCGCCTCCGTCCCTCAGTACGTGAGCTCGAACGAGGCGTAGGCGAAGTTCAGGTTCTGGTCGTTCAGCATCTTCGCGGCCTGGAGGTTCGAGTAGCCGAGCTCGAGCGTCACCGCGCGGTGCACCGGGATCGTGGCCACGACGTCGTACTCCGTCCCCACGGTGCGATAGCCGCGCGACGGGTTGGCCACGAACCCGAAGCTCTTGCGGCTGAAGGCGCCCGTGCCCGAGTAGCGTGCGTCGTCGCCGTTCCAGAGCGAGAAGCGGTGCACGAAGGCGTTCAGCTGGAACATGGGATGGGGCGCGAGGCGGAGCTGCACGAACCAGTTCACGATGTTCTGGAGCGCGATCTGGTCGGCGAAGCCGTAGTAGATGTGGTTCGTCGGCAGCAGGTTGAAGAAGGTGTGGTGGTTCGAGTCGGTCGGATCGCCGTCGCCCGTGGCGGCGTTCACGCCCAGGCGGAGCCAGGGCTTCGCGAACACCTCGGAGAGCTGGTAGCCGCCCTCGACCAGGAACGCGCCGGCGCGCTGGTCGAGCCCGTTGTAGCGGCCCAGCTGGCCGGCGCCCCAGAGCAGCCCGTCGACCTGGCCCGGCCCCGCCGGATAGACGCCGAGCAGATGACCGCCGACCGTGTAGACGAGCACGCTGTCGGGGAGGCCGCCCTTGTCGGTGGGTCGGTCGTCGTCGTACACGATCCCGAACAGGCCGAGCTCCGTCTTCTCGAGCCACGTGTTGCGCTTCACGGTGAAGGCGCCACCGCCGTAGACCACGTCCTTCTGGCGGTGGTACGCGCTCGGGATGTCGAACACGCCGGTCGTGGGCCGCGCCGCGAAGGCGTAGGCGTTGTATCCGCCGCCCTCTCCGAAGTCGATGCTCGCGGTCGCGCCGTCGTTCGAGCGCTCCGCGTGGCTCCAGCCGACGGTTCCGATCAGGCGCTCGCCGATGCGCGACATCTTGAGGTAGCGCCAGTTCGGCTCGGGGTAGAGCACCTCCTGCCCGAGCTTGATGTCCTGGCGGCCGGCCCGCAGCACGGCGCCCGGCACGGGCGAGAGCTGCAGGTAGAGCTGCCGGATCGAGTCGTCGCCCACGTCCTCGGACTGGTCCGAGCTGTTGAAGTAGGTGAGCTCGGCGCCGCTCGAGCGCTGGTCGAGACCGTTCAGCCGCACGTCCTGGAACTGGCCGTAGAGCGCGAAGATCTCCTGGTAGGAGTACTTGAGCGAGATCCGCGTACGCGTGCCCGTGTACCAGGTCGTGTGGTCGTTGAAGGCGTCCCACATCTCCTCTCGCGCGCGCACGTTCAGGCCGAGGTCGACGCGGTGCTCGCCGCTCTTCCAGTAGAGGGACGGCATGGCATGGAAGCCGTCCGGCGGCGGCGGCGCCGCCGGCGCTTCGGCGCGGGCCAGTCCGGCGAGGGCGCAGGACGTGACGGCCGCCGCGGCCCATAGGAGCCCTCGAATCTCAGCTCGCGCTCTCGTCGCCCGGATCCGCACCGCCGCAGCCACTGCATCCCTCCCCGCTCCCGCACGCGTGCCCGGGCAGGAGCGCCCGTGCCGGCGGCAGCAACACCATCACCTTCCCGTCCTCGACCCGTACCGGGAAGGTCGCGATCCGATACGCCGGATCCGACAGGCCCTCTCCCGTCTCGAGGGAGAACGTCTTCTTGTGTTGCGGGCAGGCCACCTTGGGCCGGCCTCGCTCGTCGCCCAGGAGCCCGCGCGCGAGCACCTGGTCCTGCGTGTGGGGACAGGCGTTCTGCGTCGCGTACCAGGCGCCGCGGGACGCGAAGCGGAAGAGCGCGATCTGCGCGTCGCCGTAGCGCACCGCGATCCCGCCGTCCCTCGGCACCTCGTCCTCCGCCGCCAGCGGCACCCAGCTCGGCTCGCCGTCCGCGAGGGGCGGAAGTGCCCGGCGCGTGGCCTCCGCCGGCAGGTGCTCCTCCCAGTCTGCGGGCCGCTTCTGGCCGCGCTCCTCGACGAAGCGCAGCGAATCGTCGGGCGCGCGGTCGTTCGCGAAGTGGCGGAAGCGCTTCTGCAGCTCCGGGCTATCGACCACCTCGCGCCACTCGCAGGCGTAGGTATCGACCAGGTGCTGCATGCGGGCCTCGAGCTCGGCGCCGATCCCGAGCCGGTCGTCGATCACGACCTGTCGCAGGTACTCGATCCCGCCGGGCAGGCCTTCGAGCCAGCGCGCGGTGCGCGTGAGCCGGTCCGCCGTCGCGATGTAGTACATGAGGAAGCGGTCGCAGAAGCGGACGAGCGTCTCCTCGTCGAGATCGGCCGCGAGGAGCTCGGCGTGCCGCGGCTTCGCGCCGCCGTTCCCGCAGACGTAGAGGTTCCAGCCCTTCTCCGTCGCGATGATCCCGAAGTCCTTGCTCTGGGCCTCGGCGCACTCGCGGATGCAGCCCGAGACGGCGCTCTTGAGCTTGTGCGGAGCGCGCACGCCGCGGTAGCGCTCCTCGATGCGGATCGCGAGGGCGGTCGAGTCCTGCACGCCGTAGCGGCACCAGGTCGAGCCGACGCAGCTCTTCACCGTGCGCATCGCCTTGCCGTAGGCGTGTCCGCTCTCGAAGCCCGCCGACACGAGATCGCGCCAGATATCCGGGAGCTGGTCGACGCGCGCCCCGAGGAGATCGATGCGCTGACCCCCCGTGATCTTGCAGTAGAGCCCGTAGCGCTTCGCCACCTCGCCCAGGACGATCAGCTTCTCGGGCGTGATCTCGCCTCCCGGGACGCGCGGCACGACCGAGTAGGTGCCGCCGCGTTGGATGTTCGCGAGGAAGCGGTCGTTCGTGTCCTGGATCGTGGCCTGGCCCTGGATCGGCTCGTTCCAGAGCGACGCCAGGATCGACGCCACCGCCGGCTTGCAGATCTCGCAGCCGGCGCCCCTGCCGTGGCTCTCGAGCAGCGCCTCGAACGTCCGGTGGCCCTTGATCTTCACCACCTGGAAGAGCTCCTGGCGCGAGAGCGCGAAGTGCTCGCAGAGCGCGCTCGAGGCGGCGATGCCGCGCGCCGCGAGCGCCTGCTTCAGGATCTTCTCGACGCTCGGCAGACAGCCGCCGCAGCCGGTGCCCGCCTTCGTGGCCTTCTTCACGGCCGCGAGGTCCGCGAGCTCGCCGGCTGCGAAGGCGCTCCGGATCGCGCCGCACGAGACGTTGTTGCACGAGCAGACCTGGGCGGTGTCGGGCAGCGGCGCGTCGGCGCCGCCGGCCTCGCGCGGCCCGAACAGGAGCTCCTCGAGCTTCTCCGGAAGCGGCGCGCCCTCGCGCGCGAGCTGGAGCAGGCGCCCGTACTGCGACGCGTCGCCCACGAGCACGCCGCCGACGAGACGGCCCGCGTCGACGTCGAGCAGGAGCTTGGCGTAGACGTCGCGCGCCGCGTCCTGGAACACGAGCGAGCGCAGCGCCTCGCCCTCGGCGAAGGGATCGCCGAGGCTCGCCACGTCCACGCCGAGGAGCTTGAGCTTGGTCGAGACGTCGGCGCCGGCGAAGCGCGGCACGCCTTCGCCGGGCGCCGCGAGGCGCTGCGCGAGGACTTCCGCCATCTCGTAGCCGGGGCCCACGAGCCCGTAGACCATGCCCGCGTGGCAGGCGACCTCGCCGATCGCGAAGATGCGCGGATCGCTCGTCACGAGGCCGTCGTCCACCACCACGCCGCCGCGCTCGCCGCAGGCGAGGCCCGCGGCGCGCGCGAGCTCGTCGCGCGGACGGATCCCGGCCGACACGATCACGAGATCGACCGGCAGCTCCTTGCCGCCGCGGAAGCGCAGGGCCCGCACGGCCTCGTCGCCCACGAAGGCCTCCGTCGCGGCACCGAGGTGGAGCGTGATGCCGAGGGCGCGGATGCGGCGCGCGAGCGCGGCGGAGCCCGCCTCGTCGAGCTGGCGGGGCATCAGGCGCTGCGCGACCTCGACGACGTGCGTCTCGAGGCCGAGATCGCGGGCCGCCTTCGCGGCCTCGAGGCCGAGCAGGCCGCCGCCGATCACGACCGCGCGTCGCGTCGCCTGCGGTGCCTCGCGGCAGCACGCGGCCCACGCGCGGATCGCGGCGACGTCCTCGACCGTGCGATACACGAACACGCCCTTCTTCTCGGTGCCCGGAACGGGCGGCACGAAGGGCGCGGAGCCGGTGGCGAGCACGACCGCGTCGTAGGCGATGCGCGTGCCCGACCCGGTGCGCACCTCGCGCGCCGCGCGGTCGATCTCGCTCGCGCGCTCCCCGAGGTGCAGCTCGACGCCTTCCTCCCTGTACGCCTCCGCCGTCGCGAGGGCGAGGTCGTCCGCGGTGCGGCCGGCGAAGAGCTCCGAGAGATGCACGCGGTCGTAGGCCGGCCGCGCCTCCTCGCCGAGCACGACCACGCGCCACGCTCCTGCGGCGTCGCGCTCGCGCAGGGCCTCGACGAAGCGATGGCCCACCATGCCGTTCCCGATCACGACCAGGGTGCGCGGCGAGGCGGCGGCGTCCGGCATGGCGGGGCCCTCCTTCGTGCGAGGTGGTGAGAGCGGGAGCGCTGCCCTCTCGCGCGGTCGCAAGAGCGCCGCGATCTCGGGCCGGCAGCTCCCGCAGCCCGTGCCGGCGGCGCACGCCGCGCCGACGGCGGCGACGTCGGTGGCGCCGGCCTCGATCGCGGCGCGGATGCGCGACTCGGAGACCGCGTGACACGCGCACACCACGCGGCTCGCCTCCTCGGGCCGATCCCCCGTCGTGCCGAGCGCCGCGGCGAGGCCGGGGAAGAGGAGGACGTCGGCCGGCGCGCGCAGCCGGAGACCGCGCACGAGCGTCCGGTGGAGCTCGGCGGCGTTCGGACACGGCCCGACGGCCACGAACCCCGCGAGGCGTCCCCGTCGCAGGACCAGCCGCCGATAGATGCCCGCGCCGTGGTCCTGGTACACGACGTCGTGGCACTCGGGACGCGCGTCGGGCGCGACCTCCGCCAGCTCTCCGCACGCGCGCAGCGACAGGTTCGAGAGCTCGAGCACCGTGAGCGGCGGCTGCGGCCGATGCCACGCCGTCTCGTCGCCCGCGAGCGTGCGCGCGAGCACTTCGGCCTGGGCGCGCACGGCGGCGACGAGGCAGGCCACGGCTCCGCCCTGCTCCGCGGCCTCGCCCAGCCCGAAGATCGCGGGATCGCTCGTGCGCAGGGCGGCGTCGACCGCGATGCGCTCGCCGCAGGCGAGGGCCGCGCTGCGCGCGAGCGCGAGGTCGGCCGCGACGCCGAGCGCGAGGATCACCGCGTGTGCCGGGAGCTCTTCCCCGCCGCGAAGCCGCACGGCCGAGACGCGCTCTTCGCCGAGGAAGCCTTCGACCTCGGCGCCGAGGCGAAGGCTGACGCCGCGCGCGGCCAGGGCCTCGGCGACCAGGACGGACGCGCGCGCGTCGAGCTCGCGACGCAGGACGCGCGAGGCGCGGCCGACGAGGGTGACCTCCGCGCCGGCGCTGCGCAGGGCGTCCGCCGCCTCGACGCCGAGGAGCCCGGTCCCGTACACGACGACGCGTCGCGCGGCGAGCCCTTCCGCGCGCAGCGCGAGCACGTCGTCGAGGCCGCGCAAGCTCCGCACGCCGTGAAGGTCGATTCCCGGCAGCGCCGGCCGCACGGGCCGCCCGCCGGTCGCGAGCACGAGCGACTGATAGGCGAGGCGCTCGCCGCCCTCGAGGCGTACGACGCGCGCCCCGGCGTCCACCGCCACGGCGCGAGCGCGCGTGCGGAGCTCGATCCGGCGAGCGGCCAGGGAGGCGGCGTCGGCGAGGACGATCGACTCCGGCCCGGCCCTCCCGGCGATCACCTCGGGCAGCCGCACCCGGTCGTAGGGAGCGTGCGCCTCGGCGCCGACGAGCACGATCTCGCGGGCGGGATCGAGCGCGCGCAGGGCCTCGGCGACCGCCACGCCCGCGTGTCCCGCCCCGACGATCACGACGCGCCCGCTGGGCCGTGCCAGCCGCTCGACGCGCACCGCGGCGTGCTTCAGCTCCGGCTGCTTCGAGGCGGGATCGAGCGCGCCCGGCATCACGCGATTCACGCTGCCGCCCGCCGCGCGGGCCTCGCCGAAGTGCATCGGCGCGAAGGCGACGCCTTCCCGCAGCGCGTCGGAGACGGCCACCCGCATCGCGAAGGCGCCGCGGGCACCCCGCACGCGCACCGGCTCGCCCTCGCCCACGCCGAGGCGCTCCGCGTCGACCGGCGCGAGCTCGAGCCGCGGCTCCGGCGCGTGCTCGCACAGCTCGGGGACGGCGCCCGTCTTCGTCATCGTATGCCACTGGTCGCGGCCGCGACCCGTGGTGAGCGAGAGCTCGCCGGGCGCGGGGACCTCGGCGTTCGCGAAGCGCGTCGGCACGACGAAGCGCGCGCGGCCCGACGGCGTCGGGAAACGCGCGTCCGTGTAGAGACGCGGCGTTCCGGGGTGCGCGGGCGAAGGGCAGGGCCACTGCAGCGGCGCCGCGTCGAGGCGCTCGCGCGTGAGCCCCGTCATGTCGCAGTCACGGCCGGCGGTCGTCCGCACGTGCTCGGCCCAGACCTCCGCGTCGTCCTCCCAGGCGAAGTGCTCGCCGAAGCCCAGGCGCAGCGCCACGCGGGCGGCGATCTCCCAGTCGGGCAGGCACTCGCCCGGCGGCGGGATCGCGCGCCGCACGCGCGCCACGCGCCGCTCGCTGTTCGTCATCGTGCCCGACTTCTCGGCCCAGCCCGCCGCCGGCAGGCACAGATCGGCGTAGGCCGCGGTCTCGGTCGTCGCGCAGACCTCCTGGACGATCACGAGGGGCGTGCGCTCGAGGGCGCGCCGCACGATCGCCTGCTCCGGCATCGAGACGACGGGGTTCGTGCCCGCGATCCACAGCACGTCGAGGCCGCCGTCGGCGGCGTGCTGGAAGAGCTCCACCGCCGTACGGCCCGGCGCCGCCGGGAGCTCGGGACAGCGCCAGAGCGCCTCGACCTCCCGTCGCTCGTGCGTGTCGGCGAGGGAACGATGGGCGGGGAGGAGCGTCGCCATGGCGCCGGTCTCGCGGCCGCCCATGGCGTTCGGCTGGCCGGTGAGCGAGAACGGGCCGGCGCCGGGTCGCCCGAGCTGGCCCGTCGCGAGGTGCAGGTCGACGAGCGCGCTCACGGTGTCGGTGCCGTGGGCGCTCTGGTTCACGCCCATGGCCCAGAGCGAGAGGGCCGCCCTGGCCCCGCGAAAGAGCGTGGCGACACGCTCGAGGATCGCCCGCGACACGCCACACTCGCGCTCGATGCGCGCCGCGGGGAAGTCGAGGAGCGCGAGCTCGACCGCCTCGAAGTTCTCCGTGTGGCGCTCGATGTAGCCGCGGTCGAGGCCGCCGCGGCGCGCGAGCTCGGCGAGGACGCCCATCAGGAAGACGCCGTCGCTCCCGGGACGGAGCGCCACGTGCAGGTCGGCGACCTCGGCGGTGGCGGTGCGCCGCGGATCGAGCACCACCAGCGCGGGCCGGTCGGCCCGCTCCCGCGCGCGCTCGATGCGCCGGAAGAGGATGGGATGGCACCAGGCCATGTTGGCCCCGACCACGAGCAGGAGGTCGGCCAGCTCGAGGTCTTCGTAGCTGCACGGCGGCCCGTCGACGCCGAACGCCCGCTGGTAGCCCGACACCGCCGTCGACATGCAGAGCCGCGAGTTCGAGTCGATCTGGCTCGTGCCGAGGAAGCCCTTCGCGAGCTTGTGGAACGCGTAGTAGTCCTCGGTCAGGAGCTGGCCCGAGAGGTGGAAGCCGATCGCCTCGGGCCCGCGGCGCGCGCGTGCCTCGCGCAGGGCGATCGCGGCACGGGCGAGCGCCTCGTCCCACGAGACGCGCATCCGCGGCGCGTCCTTCGTCGCGCGCAGCTCGGGAAAGAGCAGGCGGTCCGCGAGGTGCACCGTCTCGTGCAGCTCGCGGCCCTTCGAGCAGAGCTGCCCTCGATTCGCGGGATGGGCGTCGTCGCCGCGCACTCCCACGATGCGATCCCCGCGCGCCTGCAACACGACGCCGCAGCCGACGCCGCAGTAGCAGCAGACCGAGCGCGTCTCGCGCAGCGGGGGCGGGAGCTGCGGGAGGAGCGTCACGCGGCGGCTCCGTCCTGGGCCGGCGCGAGCGCCGCCGCGGCCTCGTCGGCCAGCTCCGCGGCGGGCCTCTCGTCGGGCTCCTCCTCCTGCGACTCGAGGAACGCGATCAGCCGCTCGCGGTAGCAGTAGTAGTCGGGATGCTCGAGCACCGCGGCGCGCTCCCGCGGTCGGGGCAGATCGACGCGCAGGATCTCGCCCAGGCGAGCGCGCGGACCCTTCGTCATGAGCGCCACGCGGTCCGAGAGGAAGAGCGCCTCGTCGACGTCGTGCGTCACCATGAGCGCCGTCGTGCCCGTGCGCGCGAGCAGCGCGACCAGCACGTCCTGGAGCTCGAGGCGCGTGAAGGAGTCGAGCATCCCGAAGGGCTCGTCGAGCAGGAGCAGCTTGGGGTCGAGCGCGAAGGCCCGGGCGATGCCCACGCGCTGCCGCTGGCCCTGGCTCAGCTCGCCCGGCCGCGCGTGGAGCACGTCGCCGAGGCCGACTTGGTGGAGATGGTGCTCCGCGATCTGGCGGCGCTCGGCCTTCGTGCCGTGGGCGAACACGCGGTCGACGCCGAGCAGCACGTTCTCGAGCGCGGTGAGCCACGGCAGGAGCGAGGGCGCCTGGAACACGACCCCGCGATCGGGCCCCGGCCCGTCGATCTCGCGCCCGTCGAGCACGATGCCGCCGTGGGTCGGCTCCGCGAGGCCGGCCACCATCGAGAGCACCGTCGACTTCCCGCAGCCCGAGTGCCCGACCAGCGCCACGAACTCGCCGCGCGCGAGCTCGAGATCGAATCCCTCCACTGCGACGAAGGGACCGTGGCGCGTCGCGAACGTCTTGCCCAGCTGGAACAGCTCGAGGAAGTCGCTCATGCCGACCTCCGCGTGTCGACGTGCCGCAGGTCGAGGGGGCGGAGCGGGGGGAGCGGGGGTCCTCCGCCGGGCGTCCCGCCGCTTCGCTGCGAGGCGAGCTCGAGCAGGTAGCCCGTCACCTCGTTGCGTAGCTTCTTGAAGGTGATGTCGTGGTTCAGCGCCGCGCGGTCGCGCGGGCGCTCGAGCTTCACCTCGAAGCTCGGGCCGAGCGTCGCGCCCGGCCCGGGCCGGAGCGGCACGATGCGGTCGGCGAGCCGCAGGGCCTCGTCGACGTCGTTCGTCACGAGCACGACCGTCTTGCGCTCGGCCCGGAAGATGCGCTCGATCTCGTCCTGGAGACTCGCGCGGGTGAGCGCGTCGAGGGCGCCCAGGGGCTCGTCGAGCAGCAGCATCGCCGGGTCCATCGCGAGCGCCCGCGCCACCGCCACGCGCTGGCGCATGCCGCCGGAGAGCTCGCGCGGGCGCTTCTTCGCCGCGTGGCCGAGGCCCACGAGCTCGACGTAGCGCTGCGCGTGCTCGCGCCGGCGCCCACGCGGCCAGTCCGCGTGGACCGCGTCCACCGCGAGCTGCACGTTGCCGAGCACGCTCAGCCAGGGGAGCAGCGCGTAGCTCTGGAACACGACGCCGCGGTCGGGGCCGGGTCCGCGCACGGGAGCGCCGCGGAGGCGGATCGTCCCGGCGTCGGGCGCGAGCAGGCCCGCGATCAGGCTCACGAGCGTGGTCTTCCCGCTGCCCGAGAAGCCGACGATCGCGACGAGCTCTCCTTCGTCGAGCGCGAGGTCGACGTCGCGCAGCACGCTCGTGCGGCGGGCACCATGGCCGAACGACTTCGCCACGCCGCGGAGCTCGAGGAACGGCGGCCCCGCCGCGTCAGGCGTGCGCGTCATGGCTCACGATCCGCTGCAGGGCGACCATCGTGCGGTCGAGGGCGAAGCCGATGAGACCGATCGTGAAGACCGCCACGAGGATGCGGGAGAGCGTGTCCGAGCTTCCGTTCTGGAACATGTCCCAGACGAACTTCCCGAGGCCGGGGTTCTGGGAGAGCATCTCGGCCGCGATCAGCACCATCCAGCCGACGCCGAGGGAGAGTCGGAGCCCCGTGAAGATGTACGGGAGCGACGCCGGGACGACGATGCGGCGCAGGCGCGTCTTCCAGGGGAGCTTCAGCACGCGCGCGACGTTCAGGTGGTCCTTGTCGATCGACGCGACGCCGACGGCGGTGTTCACGAGCGTCGGCCAGAGCGAGCACAGGGCCACGGTGATCGACGAGCTCACGAAGGACTTCGGGAAGAGCGGATCGCTCGTGGTGTAGAGGGAGCTCACGAGGATCATCACGATCGGCAGCCAGGCGAGCGGCGACACCGGCTTCATGATCTGGATCAGCGGGTTCATCGCCGCGTAGAGCGTGCTGCTCGTGCCGCACACGATGCCGAGGGGCACCGCGACCAGGGACGCGAGCAGGAAGCCCGCGAACACGGTCTCGAGGCTGGTCGCGATCTGGTCGAAGTAGGTCGGGCTTCCGGCGTAGCGCCGCTCCCGGAAGGGACGTCCCTCCGCGGCGGCCGCCGCCTTCGCCGCGGCCATGCGCTCCTCGAACTCCCGCTGCTTCGCGCGCTCGGCGAGGTGGTCGGCGACGAGACCGCGCGCCGCGTCCCATACCGCGACCGGCCCGGGCACGCTGCCGATGCTCGCCTCGATCCGCGACGCGGCGGCGGACCAGATGCCGAGGAACGCGAGGAGCGCGAGCGCCGGAACGCCGAGCGCGCGGGCGAGGGCGCGGAGCTGCTCGCCGGGCTCCTCCCGGGCGACGAGCCTCACGAGCGGCACGAACAGCTCGAGGCCGCCGAGCTCGAGGCCACGGATCACGCGTTGCTTCACCGACATCGGGCTCTCCAGCCGCGCTCAGTCCTTGAGACCGATCGCGAGCGCTCGCAGGTAGGAGTTCGGCTGATGGGCATCGAAGTCGATTCCGTCGATCGTCTTCGAGGGCGGGGCATCGAGACCGTCGCGCGTCACCGGCACGTCCGTGGCCGCGAGCTTCCCTTCCGCGACGAGGCGCTTCGCCGCCTCGCGCCAGACGTCCGGGAGCTGCACCTGTCGCGCGGTCTCGACGTACCAGGCGTCGGGCTTCGCCTCGCCGATCTGTCCCCAGCGACGCATCTGCGTGAGCACCCAGACGCCGTCGGCGTAGTAGGGATAGGTGGCGTGGTCGCGGAAGAAGACGTTCAGGTCGGGCGCGTCGCGCACGTCGGTCTTCGTGTACTCGTAGCGACCGAGCATGCCGTTCGAGATCACGGCCTCGCTCGCGCCCACGTACTCGGGCCGAGCGAGGGTCGCGACCGCCTTCCTGCGGTTCTCGGGGCTCTCGTCGAGCCACTTCCCGGCGCGGATCAGCGCCTTCACCAGGGCGACGTGCGTCTCGGGATGCGCCTTCGCCCACGCCGCGGTCACGCCGAGCACCTTCTCGGGACGGCGGCTCCGGATCTCCGGGCTCGTGACGACGCTGACGCCGATGCCCTTCGCCACGGCCTGCTGGTTCCAGGGCTCGCCCACCGCGTAGCCCTGGATCGTCCCCTGCTCGAGCGTGGCCGGCATCTGGGGCGGCGGCGTCACCGAGAGCAGCACCTCGGCGTCCTTCGTGCCGGTGGTATCCGTCGCGGTGTAGAGCCCGGGATGGATGCCGCCCGCCGCGAGCCAGTAGCGAAGCTCGTAGTTGTGCGTCGAGACGGGGAAGACCATGCCCATGCGCAGCGGCTCGCCGCTCGCGAGGTGCGCGTCGACCACCGGGCGCAGGGCCTTCGCCGAGATCGGCCGCGCTGGCCGCTGCGCGGCGAGGGAGGGCGTCCCGGCCTGCATCTCGGCCCAGACTTCGTTCGAGACGGTGATCGCGTTGCCGTTCAGGTCGAGCGTCACGGCCGTCACGACGGGCGCTCGCGTGCCGATCCCGATCGTCGCGCCGAAGGGCTGCCCGGCGAGCATCTGCGCGCCGTCGAGCTCGCCGCCGATCACGCGGTCGAGGAGGATCTTCCAGTTCGCCTGGGCCTCGAGCGTCACCGCCAGGCCCTCGGCCTCGAAGAAGCCCAGCTCCTTCGCCATGACGAGGGGCGCGCAGTCGGTGAGCTTGATGAAGCCGAGCTTCACCTCGTCCTTCTCGAGGGCGGGCGCGGCCGCGCGCGCGGCCCCGCTCGCGAGGAGCGGGAGGACGAGGAGCAGGGTCGAGAGGCGGAGTCGGCGAAGGGGCGGTCGAGCGGTCTCGCGCGTCACTGGAGGGTGTCTCCAAAAAAGGAGGCGCCCGACCGAGCACGCCATGCGGGCGCTCGATCGGACGCCGTTGTCCGTGGGCGCCGCCTCCGCGACGGTGCCCTCGGATCCCGCTCTCCGCCGTTGGAGGTGGACCCGTCGCCGGAGGATTCAAGACCCGTGCCCGTGCGCCGCGCGGCACGCGCGCGCCGCAACGGGCGCAGGCGGGCCGGCGGGAGCCAGGCACGTGCCTTCGGAGCGGGCGGCGGCTGGGCAGCGCGTGGGCAGGTCGAGGGATCCCCGGAGCGGCTCAGCCTCCGCGTGTGCCGCCGCGGAGAAGATGGCGGGCGACGCCCGCGCAGACGAGCTCCAGGTAGGCGCGCGGCTCGAGGCGCGGCGCGAGCGGCGCGGAGGAGCGGAAGTCGAAGCTCGCGTGGGTGAAGTACGCGAACTGCCGATGGAGGTCGCGCTGCGCCTGCAGCAGCCGGCGCACGCTGCGAGAGCTTCGCACCTGGCCGCGGAGGGAGAGCCAGGCGGCTGCGAGGTGTGCCGGGAGCTCGTGGCGGAGCGCGTGCTCGACGCGGAAGCGCGGTCCGCGCCGGCCCATCCACGCGAGCCGCAGCGCGCCGCTCGACGCGAACGATCGTTCGATCACCTCGCGGCAGAGCCGCAGGGGGACGCTTCCCTCGAGCCCCGCCACGGCGTGGAGGATGCGCGGGGCGCCGTCCGAGGGCGGCGCGAAGGCCGCGTCGACCACGCGCCGTGCCACCTCGTCGCACGGGACCACGTCGAGGAGCGCGTCGGGGTCCGCCGCCACGACGCGCAGGCGCCCGGTCGCGAGCAGCACGACGAAGCCCGCGAACGCGGCCGCGCTGTCGATCCAGCCCTCGAAGGGATGCGCCCGGCTCGCCGAGACGATGCTCGGCCGCACCAGCGTGATCGGGAGCTCGTCCGCCTGCTGCGCGGCGAGGTGCTCCGCGAGGCACTTCGTCAGTGTGTACGTGTTCGGGTGTCGCGTCTCGCGCAGGAGGCGGCGCTCGCTTGCCTCCCCCGTCTCGATCGCCCGCAGGAGCTTCGCCGCGTCGGCAGGGAGCGGCGCGAGCTCCTCCTCGACGCGGAGCGGGCAGCCATCGCCCTGCTTCGGCTGGGGCGTCACGTAGGCGGTCGAGACGCCGACGAAGGACGCGATCCGGCGACAGCTCCGCGCCACCTCGAGCGCGCCCAGCGTGCCCCCCACGTTCGTCGCCGCAGCCTCCGCGACGGGCTGCGAGAACTCGACCGTGGCGGCGCAGTGGACGACGTGGCTCACCTCCTCGCGCACGCGCGCCCGCGCCTCGTCGTCGAGGCCGAGCGCGGGGCGCGTCAGGTCCCCGTGCAGCGCCTCGACGTACTTCTCGAAGCCCGCCGGCTGCTTCGCGAAGCAGCGCGAGCGCACGATCTCGGCCCGCAGGCGCGCGTCCGCGCGCTCGGCGTCTCCGCCGCGCACCAGGAGCAGCACGCGCTCGATCCCGAGCGCCTCGCGGCGGCGCAGGAGCTCGTCGAGCACGACCTTGCCCACGAAGCCCGTGGCGCCGGTCAGGAGCACCACCCGATTCGAGGCCGGCCTGCCGCCGGTCATCCGTTGCCGCAGCCGAAGAGGTTGTCGGGGTCCACGGCGCGCTTCAGACGCGCGCGCCAGGCGAGCGCGGTGGGCGAGAGCACGCGCGGGAGGAAGGGCTGGCGCAGCTTGCCCACGCCGTGGTGGTGCGAGAGCGAGCCGCCCGAGAGCAGGATCTCGTCGCGCGCCGCGCGCTCGAGCTCGGCGTAGACCTCGCTCGCGCCGGCGACGCCCTTCGAGTGGAACGCGAAGTAGAAGTAGAGGCAGACACCGGTGTCGTAGAGCTGCGTCACGCGGAAGCTCACGAACGGCCGCCCGGGGAGGCCCCGCTTCGTGTGCTCCTGCCAGAGCCGCTGCCTCACGTTCGCCGCGAGGGAGAGCGCGTCGCTCCAGCCGACGGCCGTCTCGAACGACTCGCCCAGCACGTGGTGGTCCATCATGAAGTCGCGGATGTAGGCGATCGCGAAGGTGAGCTGGTAGCCGCGCTCGCCGTTCGACGCGCCGGCGCGGAGCCCCCGGTGGCGCGCGGCCAGGCGGTAGACCGCGCGCTCCTGGGCCTCGACCTCCTCGCGGCTCCCCTCGAAGAGGAGCGTGCAGGCGACCATGCGGTCCTTGTCGAAGCCGCGCAGGCGCGTCACGTACGCCTTCTCGAGGGCGCTCTTCCAGGCCGCGAGACCGCTCTTGCGCGGCTTCACGGCCTGCCCGAACTGGAACTGCAGGTTGTCCATCAGGCGGATGCTCGCGGGCAGCGCGCGGGCGCGGTGCACGTCGCGCAGGAAGGCGAAGCCCGCCTCGAGGTCGTGGAACAGCACGGAGCCGAAGCGTCGCACCTCGGGCTTCGGGAACACCTTCACCACGGCTCGCGTCACGATCCCGAGGCGGCCCTCGGAGCCGATGAGCCAGCGCGACGGCTCGCCGCCCAGCGACTCCCGCGGCGCCGCCGATGCCCGCACGAGCTCGCCGTCCGCCGCGAGCGCCGTCACGTCGAGCACGAGCTCCTCGATGTTCCCGTAGCGGTTCTTCTTCATGCCGCTCGCGTTCGTCGCGATCCAGCCGCCGAGGGTCGAGAGCTCGAGCGAGTCGGGCTCGTGGCCGAGGGTGAAGCCGTGGCGGCCGAGCTGCTCTTCGATCTCGAGGCCCGTGGCGCCGGCCTCGATCGCCGCCTGTCCGTTCTCGGGATCGATCCACAGCACGCGGTTCATGCGCCGCATGTCGACGGACACGATCGGCCGGCGCTCCTCGGCCGGACAGCGCAGGGCGTCGGTCACGTTCGTGCCACCGCCGAAGGGCACGAGACAGGCGCCGTGCTCCCGTGCGGTGTCGATCAGGAAGCGCACGTCCGTCTCGTCCGCCGGCCACGCCACGAGATCGGGCACGCGTGCCACGCGCCCGTGCTTGATCGCCCAGAGATCCTCCTGCGTGTGACCGTGCCCGTGGCGCAGGCGGAGCCGCGGATCGGTCGAGAGGCGCTCGGGCGGGAAGCGCGCGGCGAGCGCCGCCTCGAGGGCAGCGCACGGCACGCGCTCCGGGATCGGTGTCGGGTACTCGGAGACGAAGGCGTCCTTCGGATCGAGCGGGAGGCCGAGGATCGTCTCGGCCCAGGGCAGGAGATCGGGGATCGCGTGTCCGCTGATCGCGTAGCGGCTGCCCCGGAACTCGACCTCGCCTCCGGCGCCGATCTCGAAGCCGCTGTCGCGGAAGCCCCAGGCGTCGAGGCTCTCCTCGTCGCCGGCCCTCCGCGTCGGCGGATCGGGCACGATCCGCCCCGACCTCGGCCCGAGCTCGCGGTCGACCACGGCTCCCTCCTTCTCCCGCGCGGCTCCGTGCCTCTCCGTCTACCAAACGGGGGTCGGCGCGGTCAACGCCCGTGAGGGCGCGGGGAGGCTCGGGGCTCGCTCCCCGCAACGGGGTACGTGGCGTCAGCGGGATTGGACGCGGGCGAGCTCATCGAGGCGCACGAGAGGATGGGCGATCTCGGACCGCTCGAGGGCGCCGACGACGTCCCTCGGGTCGAAGGTGGCGCCGTCGCAGAAGCGCTCGACGCCCATGGCGATCGGACCGCAGCGCCCCGGTGTCGTCCACGGCGCGTCGTGATCGCCTTCGCGCTTCTCGTCGTCGATCGGCGCGTCGACGCCGACCCGCGCGGCCGCCTCGCGGTGGAGATCGCTGCGATACACCGCGGCGGCGGCGGCGCGGACGTCGAAGGGCTTCTCGAGCTGGCCCCAGCGCAGCATCTGGACCGCGATCCACGCGGCGTGGGAGCGCCACGGGAAGCTCGCGGCGTAGCGGTGGAAGACGTGGAAGTCGGGGAGCGGCTCGGCCTCGGGCGGCGCGATGCCGTCGTCCCGCAACAGCGCTCCCCGGAGCGAGGGAAGCAGGGCGGGCTCCGGGGCGGCGATCACACCGCTCGCGGAGAGGAGATGGGCGACCTCGTCGCGGTTGCCCGGCGCGTCGCACCAGGCGGCGGCCTCGAGCAGCGCGCCGACGAGGGCGAGATGGGTCGTCGGATGGCGCTCGGCCCAATCGAGCGTCACGCCGAGCACCTTCTCCGGTGCGTTGCTCCAGATCCCGTAGGTCGGGAGGAGCAGGCTTCCGACGCCCCGCTGGACCGCGAGCGTGCTCCACGGCTCGCCCACGCAGAATCCGTCGATCCCTCCGGCCGCGAGGCGCTCGACCATCCGCGGCGGCGGTACGACCAGGAGCTCCACGTCCCGATCGGGATCGATCCCGGCCCCCGCGAGCCAGTAGCGCAGGGCATAGGCGTGCATCGAGAACGGGAACACGGTCGCAAGCCGCAGCCGCGGCGCGCCGCGCACGCCGTCACGGGCGACCAAGGCCGCGAGGGCGCGCGCGCAGCCCGCCGCGTCGGCGAGGTCGTGCGCGCCGGCCACTTCCTCGAGGCGCCGTCGCAGGGCGCGGGAGACGGTGATCGCGTTGCCGTTCGCCCCGAGCGAGAGCGCGGTCAGCGTCGGGCAGTGGAGTGGCCCCGCGCCGAGCGTCAGCGCCAGGGCGACGGGAGCGAGGAGATGCGCCGCGTCGACCTCTCCAGCCGCGAGCTTGTCACGCACGTTCGCCCAGGAGGGCTCGACCGAGAGCGACACCTCGAGCCCATGCCGGGCGAAGAAGCCGCGCTCCCGCGCGACCACGAGCGGCGCCGAGTCCGTGAGCGGCGTCATGCCGAGCACGAGCGCCCGCTTCTCGAGCGCGCCGCGAGGCGCTGCGTGGGCGCGCAGGTGCAGCGTCTCCGGCACCCGTCCCCGCACGCCGCCCGTCACAGGAGATCCGCCATGGCGATCACCTGCTCGGCCACGTCGGCAAGGCGACGCTTGCGGTCCATCGCCATCTTGCGCATCAGGCGGTAGGCCTCGTCCTCGCTCACGCGACGCTTGCTCATCAGGATCCCCTTCGCACGCTCGATCAGCTTACGCTCCGCGAGGGTCGTCCGGGCAGCGTCGAGCTCGCTGCGGAGCGCCTGGAACTCCTGGAAGCGCGCGATCGCGACCTCGAGGATGGGCTTCACGCGCCGCCGCTTGTCCCCGTCGACGACGTAGGCCGAGACGCCGGCCCGCACCGCGGCCCGGATCGATTCGGAGTCGCTCTCGTCCACGAACATCACGATCGGACGCGGGTTCTCGCGGTGCAGGCGCTGCATGTCCTCGAGCACGTCGCGGTCCGGCGACTGCATGTCGACGATCACCACGTCGGCCGCGAGCTCGGCCAGGCGGCGTCGCAGGTCGTCCCGGCCCGAGAGGCGGGCCACGACGCGATAGCCCTCCGCCTCGAGCACCCGCTCGAGGTCCCCGGAGCGGTCGGGCTTCTCGTCCACGAGGACGATCCGCAGGCTCTCGCTCACCGGCAGGCTCCGCACGCTCCCGACATCCCGAAGGGAAGGCCAGTGCGAGATTCGTGCCCCGGGCTCCGTGCGCTCGGGAGGGCTTGCAGCGCGTCTCGCGGCCCGTTCGGGGCCGCTCCTGCCCGCTCCGCGAGCAGGAGCGGCGCCCGATGATGCGGGGACGGGCAGGCCGCGGATCGTCGGCGCGGTGTCCGCGGAGGGCGGAACCAGCTCGCGACGGGCGGGGTCGTGTCGAAGGCGGCGCGCCTCGAGATCCCTCGCCGAGCCCGCCGCGGTATCCTGCCCTCGCCTCGCCGACCGAGCCCGCTCCCATCCTGGAGGTCCCGATCGCATGCCGAGCCCTTCCTCCGCGCCGGTGTCCGCGGCCGTCCGCCGAATCCCCACCGCCGCCGCCGCGTTCGCCTTGTCCCTCCTCGTCGTTCCGATCCCCGGCGGCGTCTCGCCTGCGCGGGCCGAGGAGCTCGTCGACGGGATCGCCGCCCAGGTCGGGAGCGAGGTGGTGCTCGTCTCCGAGGTCGACGAGCTCGTGAAGCCGATCGAGGCTCGGGCGCGGGCCGAGGGGGCGACCGACGCCGACATCGAGAGCCTGCGCTCCGACGCCCTCGACCGCCTGATCGAGCGCCACGCGATCGCCCAGGCCGCGAAGCGCGCCGAGCTCGACGCGAGCGAGGGCGAGATCGACGACGCGATCGCCTCGATCGCGAAGGAGAACAACATCACCGTCGACCAGGTGAAGCGGAACGTCGAGAGCGGCGGCCTCACCTGGGAGACCTACCGCGCCAAGATCCGCGGCGAGATCGTGCAGGCGAAGGTCGTGAACGGGATGGTGCGCTCGAAGGTCCGCGTCTCCGACGAGGACGTGCGGCGCCTGTACGACGAGAAGTACTCGAAGATCGTCGGCAACGGCGGGGAGGAGATCCACCTCCGCCACATCATCGTGACGTTCGGCAAGGAGCAGAAGCGCAACGAGGCCGAGGCGTGCGGCCTGGTCAAGGACGGCCTCGCCAAGATCAAGTCCGGCACGCCGTTCGACCAGGTCGCGTCGAAGATCTCCGAGGCGAACCCCGAGCGCGGCGGCGACGCCGGCTGGGTGCCCGTGAACGCCATGCCGAGCTGGATGGTCGACGCGACGAGCAAGCTCGACGGCGGCCAGGTGAGCGACGTGGTCCGCATGCCGTTCGGCTGCAACCTGTTCCAGGTGGTCGAGCGCCGGAAGCTCGAGAAGCGGTCGTTCGACGAGGTCAAGAACAACCTGCGCTCGATGCTGATCGACGAGCGCACCGAGGGCGAGTACCGCAAGTTCATGGACAAGCTCCGCTCCCAGACGTACATCGAGCGCCGCGGGAGCTTCGCCACCGTCAAGGCTTCGCCGACGCTGGGTCTGCCGCCGGTGGGCGCATCGTCGGAGCGCGACCACTTCCAAGAGTGAGCCGGTCGCCGAGCCACATCGAGGTCCGCGGCGCCCGGGAGCACAACCTTCGCGGCATCGACGTCCGGATCCCTCGCGACGCGCTGGTCGTGATCACGGGCCTCTCGGGCTCGGGCAAGTCGAGCCTCGCCTTCGACACGATCTACGCCGAGGGCCAGCGCCGCTACGTCGAGAGCCTCTCCGCCTACGCCCGCCAGTTCCTGGAGCAGATGGCCCAGCCCGAGGTCGAGTCGATCGAGGGCCTCTCGCCGGCGATCTCGATCGAGCAGCGCACGACGAGCCGCAACCCGCGCTCGACCGTCGGCACGACGACCGAGGTCCACGACTACCTGCGCCTGCTCTACGCGCGGATCGGGCGCCCGCACTGCTGGTCGTGCGGCCGCTCGATCGCGAGCCAGACGCCCTCGCAGATCACGGAGCGCGTGCTCGCCCTCGGAGACGGCACGAAGCTCGCCGTCCTCGCGCCCGTCGTGCGCGGACGCAAGGGCGAGTACCGCAAGGAGCTCGACGCGTTCCGGCGTCAGGGCTTCGTCCGCGTGCGGATCGACGGCGAGCTGCGCGACCTGTCGGAGGAGATCCGGCTCGCGAAGACGCAGAAGCACGACATCGACGTGGTGGTGGATCGGCTGGCGGTGAAGGAGGCGGTGCGGGCGCGGATCGCCGAGTCGGTCGGCGCCGCGCTGCGCCTCGCCGACGGGCTCGTGCGGATCGACGTCGGCCCGGGCCGCGAGGAGTGGCTGCTCTCCGAGCGCAACGCCTGCGCCGAGTGCGGGACCTCCTTCCCGGAGCTCGAGCCGCGGAGCTTCTCCTTCAACTCGCCCCACGGCGCCTGCCCGCGCTGCGGCGGCCTCGGCACGACCGACGCCCTCGATCCCGCGCGCGTGGTGCCGGATCCCGAGCGGGCCCTCGGCAAGGGCGCGATCGCGCCCTGGGGCTCGCCCCGCCCCCAGCGCTACTACGCGCAGCTCCTCGCCTCGCTCGCGCATCACTTCGGCGTGTCGCTCGAGACGCCGTGGCGCGAGCTCCCGGCCGCGGTGCAGAAGGGGATCCTCGAAGGGACCGGCCGGGAGGAGATGGCCTTCGCCTTCGAGCGCGGCGGCAGGACCGAGCGCGTGCGTCGCCGCTTCGACGGCGTGCTCGGCGAGCTCGAGCGGCGCCGCCGGGCGACCGAGGGTGAAGCGGAGGAGCTCGCGCGCTACTGCTCGCCGCGGCCCTGCCCCGAGTGCGACGGCGCGCGGCTCCGCGTCGAGGCGCGGAGCGTGCGCCTCGGCGGCGGTCCACCCGACGCACGCGGAGACGGCGAGGGGGCCCTCGCGATCCACGAGCTCTCCCGCCTCCCGATCGCCGAAGCGCGCGAGTTCCTGGCGAAGCTCCGGCTCGGCGCGAGCGAGAGCGCGATCGCCGAGCGCATCCGCAAGGAGATCCTCGATCGCCTGCGCTTCCTGGGAGACGTGGGCCTCGACTACCTGACGCTCGACCGGCCGAGCGCGTCGCTCTCCGGCGGCGAAGGCCAGCGCATCCGCCTCGCGACCCAGGTGGGCTCGAGCCTGATGGGCGTCCTGTACGTGCTCGACGAGCCTTCGATCGGGCTCCATCCGCGCGACAACGAGCGGCTCCTCGCGAGCCTCGGCCGGCTGCGCGACGTCGGCAACAGCGTGCTCGTGGTGGAGCACGACGAGGCCACGATCCGCGCCGCCGACTGGGTGATCGACATGGGGCCCGGGGCGGGCATCCATGGCGGCGAGATCGTGGCCGAGGGCACGCCCGCGGAGATCGCCGCGCATCCCGACTCGTGCACCGGCGCGTACCTCTCCGGACGACGACGGATCGAGGTGCCGCGCGAGCGCCGCGCGCCGGGAGAGCGCTGGCTCACGCTCTCCGGCTGCCGCGAGCACAACCTGCAGGACGTCACGCTGCGGCTCCCGCTCGGTCTCCTCTGCGTCGTGACGGGCGTCTCCGGCTCGGGCAAGTCGACGCTCGTGAGCGACACGCTGCATCGCGCGCTCGCCCAGCGCCTGCACGGCGCCGAGGCCGTGCCCGGGCGCTTCGACCGGCTCGAAGGCGTCGAGCAGCTCGACAAGGTGATCGACGTGGACCAGGCGCCGATCGGGCGCACGCCGCGCTCGAACCCGGCGACCTACGTGGGCCTGTTCGACGGGATCCGCGCGCTGTTCGCCCAGGTGCCCGAGGCGCGCGTGCGCGGCTACGGCCCGGGGCGCTTCTCGTTCAACGTGAAGGGCGGACGCTGCGAGTCGTGCGGGGGCGACGGCCTGCTCCGCGTCGAGATGCACTTCCTGCCCGATCTCTTCGTGACGTGCGAGGTCTGTGGGGGGAAGCGCTACAACCGCGAGACCCTCGAGATCCGGTACAAGGGAAGGACGATCGCGGACGTGCTCGCGATGACCGTGGAGGAGGCGCTCTCGTTCTTCGAGAACGTCGAGAGCCTGCGCCGTCCGCTCGCGACGCTCCACGACGTGGGCCTCGACTACGTGCAGCTCGGGCAGCCCGCGACGACCCTCTCGGGCGGCGAGGCGCAGCGCGTGAAGCTCGCCTCGGAGCTCGCGCGACGCAGCACCGGGCGCACCCTCTACCTGCTCGACGAGCCCACCACCGGCCTCCACTTCGCGGACGTGGAGCGCCTGCTCGAGGTGCTCGAGAAGCTCGTCGCGCTCGGCAACACGGTGGTCGTGATCGAGCACCACGTCGACGTGATCAAGCGCGCCGACTGGGTGGTCGACCTGGGCCCCGAGGGTGGCGCCGCGGGCGGCCGGATCGTGGTCGAGGGACGGCCCGAGATCGTCGCGGCCTGCGCCGCCTCGCATACGGGGCGTGCCCTCGTGGAGGCCCTCGATCGATGAGCCGACCCCAGAGCTTCCCGGGACCCTGGCCCGCCGCGCTCCTCACGCTCCTGGCGATGTTCGTCTCCCAGCTCCTCGCCGCGCTCTTCGCGGGCCCCCAGCCGAGCGCGGGCGTGGTGCCGACGGCCCTGGGCTTCGGCCTCGCCGTGGGCTTCGGCGGGCTCGGCACCCTGGCGGCGCGACGAGTCCCTCCGCCGGCCGACGCGCGCCTCGGCCTGCGGAGCTTCGCGCCGGCATTCCTGATCTCGATCGTCCTCCTGCTCCCGCTCGTCGTCGTCGTGAGCGAGCTCGACAACGTCACGAAGGCCCTCTTCCCGCCGGCGCCGGAGCCGGCCGGTGCGGTGGCCGACCCGCTCTCCCTCTCGACGCCGCTCGACCTGCTCCAGAGCGCCGTGCTCATCGTGGGAATCGTGCCGGTGGTCGAGGAATGGTTCTTCCGCGGCGTGCTGCAGCAGGGCGTCGTGGATCGTCTCGGCCCGGTGCGCGGCGTCGGGCTCACGGCGCTCCTCTTCGCGCTCGCCCACGGCGGCGGGACGACGGCCGCGTCGTGGGTCTCGGCTGGCGGGGGCATGCTCCTGTTCGGGCTCGCGTTCGGTGCGCTGCGCATCGCCTCGGGCTCGCTCCTCCCGCCGGTCCTGCTGCACATGGCGGTGAACGCCTGCGGCGTGTTCGGCACCGCCCTCGCGGCGCGCGTGCCGATCGCGGGCTTCAACGCGCCGGGCGAGCACTCGCCGCTCCCGCTCGTCGTCGGGTCCGTGGTCGCGAGCGCCCTCGGCCTCGCAGTCTGCCTCCGCCTCGGGCGGCGCGGGCGCGGCGCCTCCGGCGGGGCGTGAGACCCGCGGCATCACGGAACGTCGCGCTCTTCGTCGCCTACCGCGGCCTCTCGCGCGCCTTCCTCTTCGCGCCGTGCATGCTGCACTTCGCGACGCGGGTGCGCGGGCTCTCGCTGCCGGAGTACGGCGCGCTGAAGGGCGCCTACTACCTCGCAGTCACGCTGCTCGAGGTGCCGACCGGCGTCTTCGCCGATCGTCTCCGCCGGCGCAACGCGCTCGTCCCGGGGGCGCTGGTGTCCGCGGCTGCGTCGCCGCAGCGCTCGCCCACTCGCTCGCGGCCTTCGCCGTCTCGGATCTCTGCTTCGGCCTCGGCACCGCGCTCATGGGCGGCGCGGACTCGGCTCTGGTGTACGACGCGCTCGCCGGCGAGGGCCGCGCGGCCGAGTACCCGCGCGCCGAAGCCTGGGCCCTCGCGTCGTGGATGGGTGTCACCGCGCTCGGCATGCCCCTCGCCGACCTGCTCCTCGTGCGCGACGGCGACCCCGTCGGCGCCCACTGGACGTCGGCCGTACTGATGGCCCTCGGCGCGCCGTGCGCCCTTGCGATGCGCGAGACGCCGCGCTCCGCCCGCGCGGCGCCCGCGAGCGCGCGCGAGATCACGCGCGGCGCGCTACGCGACGTCGTGCGCGTGCCGGAGCTCGCGCGGCTCATCGCCTACGGCATGGGCGTCTTCGTGCTGCTCCGCGCGGCGAGCCAGACGCTCTCAACCCGACGCTCGCCTCTCTCGGCGTGCCCGTGAACCGCTACGGCCTCGGGCTCGCCCTCGCGACGGGTCCGCTCGGCGCCGGGTTCTTCGTGGTGCAGGGCGCCGTATTCGGCGCCTACCTGGTGGTGCTGCGCACGCTGCTGAACCGGCTCGTGCCGTCGGCCGAGCGGCGCGCCACCGTGCTGAGCGTCGAGTCCACCGCGGCCCGGCTCTACTCCGGCAGCGTGATCGCCGGAACCGGATTCGCGCTCGCGTCGCTCCGCCTGCCCGTGACGCTCCTCGGGACGGCAGCCGCCGGCTGCCTGCCGTTCCTCGCGATGGGCTGGCTCGCGCGCGCGGCGGCACGGCCCGACACGGACCATCGCTGAGCGAAGGGGGAGTGCGCCGCGCTATCGCCCGGCAGCGCGCGGCGCCGCTCTCGCGTGCTTCTCCGCCGCCTCGAGCGCGTGGGCGAGGATCTCACCGTTGCGGCTCGCGTCGGACTTGAGCCGATCGATCAAGGCGGGGAGCTGTGCGCGCTCGAGCCGCAGCGCGCCGCCGCTCGTGGCGCGGATGCCCGCCTCGAGGAGCGCGAGCATCCGTGCGAGGTCCGACTCCTCGCCGATCTGCGAGAACTTCGGGTCGCGCACGATCTTGAGCGCGTCCTCCACCTGCTCCGGGGCGGCGACGATCGCGTCGGCGAGCGAAAGGACCTGGCTGAACTCTCTCTCGTCCATGGCCCTGCTCCTTCGCCGCGACGCGCGACGCTAGGGAAGTCGCACCTGCTGCACGCCGGTCAGGACGAGCTCCGCGGCCGATCCGAGCTCGGCGCCGGACCTCCGGTCCGAGCGCCAGTCCGCGGAGAACTCCTCCTTCCAGCGCGCCGACACGGTGATCACGATACCGGTCGCTCCGGGCTCGAGCACGAGCTCGTGCACGCCGGTGTCGGAGTCCTTCCAGAGACCGACGACCCGCGACGCCGCGGCGCCGGCTGGACGCGAGCGCTCGACCATCCCGATGGGCGCGAGCGTCAGCACCGACGAGCCCGGATCGTCGGCGAGCACGCTCGCGTAGCGACCCGACCAGCGCGAGGCGAGCTGCGGTCCGTCGAGCAGGAGCGCCACCACGAGGGTCGGCCCGATCGACCGGATCAGGCTCACGCCCGGCCCGACGCGTGCGAGGTCTTCGCAGATCAGGTGGAGGAGCGTGAGCCAGTCGTTGGCCGCGACGACGTTCACGCAGCGCCGCTCGATCTCGATGTCCTCCCACCAGACCTGGCCGACGTCGAGGGCCGCGCCGATGTGGTACTGGCGGATCTGGGTCGAGTCGATCTTCCAGCGGTGGTGCTTCGGCTGGTCGTGGTGCATCCATCCGGCCTTCGAGTCGAGCAACGCGAGGCGCGCGAAGTTCCGGCGCCGCGCGCGCGCGCCGCAGAGGAGCATCGGCACGGCCGCCGCTTCGAGGGCACGCTCGAGGTCGCCGAGCTCGCGCTCGGCGGCGGCAGCCTCCGGCAGGATCACGGCGTGGACCGTCTCGACGAGCTCCTTCGCCTCGTCGATCGCGCGGCGCAGCTTGGCGAGATCCGTGCGGGCCTTCGGCGCGAACTCGAACAGCCCGAAGCGGGCCTTCTTCGGTGTACGCGTGGTGCGGAAGTCGGTCGGCACGATCCGCTCCGGCCACGGCAGGAGCAGCAAGTTCAGGCTCTCGTGGCCCGACTCGCAGAGCTCGCCGTGCCGCAGCCAGCGCACGTCGAGCTCCGAACGATCGATCGCCGCGAAGAGCGAGAGGGAGCGGAGGCTCGCGCCGACCTGGGGCGTGCGCATCTTCGGCAGCACCTTCACCCGCTCCGGCGGCAGCCTCGAGAGCGAGCCGGTCTGGGAGAGCCGTGCGTTCGCCGCCAGGGCGTAGAGGCGATTCACCGGGCTGCCGGGCACGGGCGAGGCCCCGAGCCCGGCGCAGGCTTCGTCGGAGAGGGCGAGCAGCGTCGCAACGTCGACCAGGAGATCCCAGTGCGCCGCCGCGAGGAGCGCGTCGATCGGCTCCTCGAGGCTCGTGAGGAGGCGGCTCCAGCACTCGCGCGCGAGGCGCGGCGCCTTCGCGCGACCGACGGGATCGGTGCGCTGATGCCAGCGATCGCCGTCCCGGATCACCGAGCCGACCCACGAAGATCCGCCGGCCTTGGGCGGCGGCCAGCGGCGTCCGGGCGGCGGCGAGAGGATGAGGCGGTAGGCGCCCGATTCCTCGAGCAGCGTTGCGGCGACGGCGAAGACGTCGGGCGGCCAGCCGAGGGGAGCGGACCATCGTCGGACGGGAACACCGGCGCGCGAGCCGCTCGGCGCGATCCACTCGATCACCTCCCGGAGGGTCTTGCGGGAGCCCGTCGACGACACGCGGCCATCATGACGGAGCGGGGCTTCCCCGGGTAGCGGGATGCGCGCGCCTGCTTCGATCCCTAGAGGAGCCCCGTCCGCTCGCGAACGACGCGGCGGATCGCCTCCGTGACCTCTGCGGTCGGGCCGTGGCCCGCGACGCGCGCGACGTACGGTCGCTCGATCGCCGCGAACACCGCCGCGACGCGTGCGAGGAACTCCTCTTCTTCGAACAGGGGCTCGTGGGCACCCCCGCGCGCGGCGACCCTGCCGAGGCCCGCGCCTGGCGCGATCTCGAGCACGAGCGCGAGGTCCGGGATCGGGAACTCCGCCTCGGACAGCGCCAGGATCCGCTGCCACGCGATGCCGCGCGCGCCCTGGTACGCGACCGTCGATGGGTAGTAGCGATCGGTCAGCACGACTTCGCCGCGCGCGAGCGCCGGACGGACGACGCGTGCCACGTGCTGGCGTCGGTCGGCGAAGAACCATGCGAGCTCCTCGGCGGGCGTCGGCCGCTTGCCTCCCCGCGCCGCGTCGCGGATGCGGCGGCCGAAGGGCCCGGTGGTGGGCTCGCGCGTCTCACGCACGGCGTGGCCGCGGGCGCGGAGCGCGTCGGCGAGGGCGACGATCTGCGTCGTCTTGCCCGCGCCGTCGAGGCCGTCGAGGGAGATCAGCGTCCCGCGCTTCACGGGCGCCTCGCGCCCGCGCGTTCACCGACGCCGCCCGCGCCGCGCTGCCGTGCGCGCAAGCGTGCGTCACGTCTCGCGTCCTCCGACACGAGCTCGCGTCGATGTGCGGCACGCCTCTTGCTCATCGGGAGATCACGCCGTTGGGCGTGCCCGCCACCGCCCCTACTACGGGACCGGGGGCCGGCGGGTCCGGAGGCGCCGGGCGGGAGCATGGGCTTCGACGCAGGACTAGCAACGGGGTGAGGCCTGCGCCGAGCTCCCGCCCGGCGTCTCCCATTCGGCGAGATCAGACCTTGCCGATCAGGAGGAACGCGGTGACGAAGCCGACGAGGGCGATCGACTCGATGAGCGCCATGCCGAGGATGAACGGCACGTTCATCGCGCCCGCGGCGCCCGGGTTGCGTGCGATGCCCGCCGTGGTGTTGCTCGCCGTGAGCCCCTGGCCGAGGCCGCAGCCGAGGGCCGCGAGACCGAACGCGAGCCCCGCGCCGAGGGCCGGACCCCAGTTCGTGACGTGCGCTCCCGCCTCCTGCGCGAACGCGGTTCCCGGGGCCAGCACGGCCAGGGCGGCGAGCAACGCGAGCTTCCCAAACTTACCCATTTCGATTCACTCCTTGCCTCTTTGTGGCGCGAGATGGCCCGTCTCTCGAAGCCCCTCAGTGGGCCTCTTCGAGTGCCAAGCCGATGTAGATCATGGTGAGCAGCGAGAACACGAACGCCTGGATGAAGCAGACGATGAGCCCCAGGCCAAGGAAGATGGCTGGCACCGCGATCGGCACGAGGCCGAGCCACACCGCGACCACGGCGTGGTCGGCGAACATGTTGGCGAGGAGGCGGATCGTCAGCGTGCCCATGCGCGCGAGGTCGAGTGGGATCTCGATCAGCAGCATGAGCGGAGCGAGCGGGCGCACGTGGAAGTGCTTCCCGAAGAGGTGCACGTCGAACATCGCCGGGCCCATGAACTTCGTGATGTAGCCGAAGCCGTGGTGGCGGATGCCCGCGAAGGTGTAGATGCACCAGGCGATGATCGCCCACGCGAGTCCCGTGTTGACGTCGCTCGTGGCCCCGCCCACCCCCGGGACGAGACCCAGCAGGTTCGAGAGCAGGATGAAGAAGAAGATCGCGCCCACGAGGGGGAACCACTTCCGCCACTCGGGGCCGATGGTCTCCCGGGCCAGACCCGCGAGCCCCTCGACGATCACCTCGATCGTGTTGCGGAAGGTCACGCCCTCGTCCGGGACCACGCCGCCGTTCGCGGCGGCGATCTGACTGCGCACGTAGAGCGCGGCGACCACGAGCAGGACCGCAGCCAGCACCGCCGCCTGGATCACCCAGGACACGCCCGCGCTGTGCTCGAGGAGGTGGTAGATCGTCATTCGTCTTCCTCGTTGGGCTCGACCTCGCCCGCGCGCCACACGCTCCAGCGGTCCCAGCTCGGGTCGTCCGCGTCGAGCGCGGGCGCGCTCGCGTCGATCGGGGGCCGCATGAGCCAGGCACCGAGCAGGCAGGACGGTACGATGGTGGAGACGCCGAGCAGGAGGCCGATCGGGTGCGCGCCGGCGGTGAGCGCGATGCCCATGCTGACGAACAGCACCGTGAGGCGCATGCCGAGGAGCGCGGTCCAGAGGCGGCCATCGAGCTCGCCCGAGAGCACGCGCGTCGTGCAGGCGCGGAGCGCGCGGAAGTTCACGACCTCGAGCGCGGCGCCGAGGGCGTAGCTCCCGGCGAAACCGGGAGACGACATCGCGAGGGCCGCGGCGAGACCACCGGTGGAGAAGGTGAGGTTCAGGCGCTCCATCGGATCGAGGCGCGCGAGCGCTGTGGCGAGCCAGGTCTTCACGGCGTCCCCGGTCCGTCCTTCCTGCCGCCGGCCTCGCCGCGCTCCTCCGGCGTCGCGGTCATGAGCCCGCGCATGCGCCAGAGCCGGACGAAGAAGGCGCCGAACCCCACGACCAGACCTGCGAGCAGGAACCCGGGCGCCGTGCCGAGCCGCTGGTCGAGCCAGTATCCGATCCCGGTCGTGATCACGACCGCGAGGACTGCTTCGATCGCGCCCTGGTAGGCGGAGGCGGCGCGACGCCCGAGGCCGCGCTCACCGGAATCCCGGAGAGAACCCTGCTCGCGTTGTCCTTGCCCGTGCTCCGTCATGGGCGAGCCGCCTCCGACCGAGCAGCGAACGATGCGCCGGCTCCCCGGCCCCGCGAGGCCGACGGACCCGTCGTGCGGCGCGCATCCTAGCCGACGCCCCCGGAGCGCTCAACGCACGCGCGCCGCAATCCGCAGGGCCACGCGAGCGGCCTCCAGGGTCCGGTCGATGTCGGACGAGCGGTGGGCGGTCGAGACGAAGCCCGCCTCGAAGGCGGAGGGGGCGAGGTAGACGCCGGCGTCGAGCATCGCGCCGAAGAATGCGCGGAAGCGCGCGATGTGGCTCTTCTTCGCATCGTCGAAGCAGCGCACGGGGCCGGGGTGGAAGAAGAAGCCGAACATCCCGCCGAGCGCGCCCGTCGTCAGCTCGATGCCGGCGTCACGGGCCACGGCCGCGAGGCCGCCCGTGAGCTGGCGCGTCCGCGCCTCGAGCGCCTCGTACACGCCCTTGGCCCGCAGCCGTCGCAGCGTGGCGAGCCCTGCCGCCATGGCGAGCGGGTTGCCCGACAGGGTTCCCGCCTGGTAGACCGGGCCTTCGGGGGCGATCTGTCGCATCAGGTCCGCCCGCCCGCCGTAGGCCGCCGCGGGAAGGCCGCCGCCCACGATCTTCCCGAGGCAGGTGAGGTCTGGACGGACGGCGAAGCGAGCCTGGGCGCCGCCACGGGCGACACGGAATCCGGTCATCACCTCGTCGAAGACCAGGAGCGCGCCGTGGCGATCGCAGAGGGCGCGGAGACCCTCGAGGAAGCCCTGCTCCGGCGGGACGAAGCCCATGTTGCCGGCGACGGGCTCCACGATCACGCAGGCCAGGTCGTCGCCCCAGCGGACGAAGGCGTCAGCCACGGCCCCGAGGTCGTTGAACGGGGCGAGCACCGTGAGCTCGGTGAACGCCTTCGGCACGCCCGGCGAGCCCGGAATGCCGAGCGTCGCGACACCCGAGCCCGCGCCCACGAGCAGCGAATCGACGTGGCCGTGGTAGCAGCCGTCGAACTTGAGGACGCGGCTCCGACCCGTCGCGGCGCGCGCGAGCCGGATGGCGCTCATGCTGGCCTCGGTGCCCGAGCTCACCATCCGCACGCGCTCGACGGCCGGCATCGCGCGGCGGATCTCCTCGGCGAGCTCCACCTCGAGCTCGGTCGGCGCACCGAAGCTCGTGCCCTTCGCCAGGGCCGCGCGCACGGCCCGGAGCACGCCGGGATCCGCGTGGCCGAGGATCAGCGGGCCCCACGAGCCCACGTAGTCGAGGTACGCGTTCCCGTCCGCGTCGAACACGCGGGCGCCCTTGCCGCGGACCAGGAAGGGAGGCACGCCGCCCACGGCGCGAAACGCGCGCACGGGGCTGTTGACACCGCCGGGAATCGACCGGAGGGCCCGCGCGAAGAGCCGCTTCGAAGACCGCGTCGGCCTCGCTCGCCGCGCGGCCGGGCGGCGTTCGCCGCGCCTGCGGCCCGTCCCGCGCGCGCCCACCGTGGCTACTCGTCGCCGTCCGGCGACGCTCCGCCGTCGTCGGGCGGGGCCACGGGGCCGGCCGGCGGTGCGGCCGGGTTGCCGCCGCTCGAGTCGTCGTCCTCGGCGAGGCGCGCCATCGCCACCAGACGCTCCTCGGTGTCGTTCATCTCCATCAGGCGCACGCCCTGGGTCACGCGGCCCATGGTCGAGATCCCGCTCACACGGCAGCGCAGCACGCGGCCCGTGTTGGTGATCAGCATGACCTCGTCGGCCTCGAGCACCTGGGACACGCCGATCACGGGGCCATTGCGCTCGCTCGTGCGGATCGTGATCACGCCCGAGCCGCCGCGCGTCTGCTTGCGGTAGTCCTCGAGGGGCGTGCGCTTGCCGTAGCCGTTCGCCGTGACCGTGAGCACCGTCGCGCCCGGCGAGAGGATCTCCATCCCGACGACGAGGTCGCCCTCGGAGAGCCGGATGCCGCGCACGCCGGTGGCGGTGCGGCCCATCGGTCGCACGTCGGTCTCCGGGAAGCGGATCGACATGCCGTCGCGGGTCGCGATCAGGACTTCGTGTCGACCGCCGGTGCGGCGGGCGGCGATCAGCTCGTCGCCCGGCTCGAGGTTGATCGCGATGATGCCGCCGCGCCGCGGGTTCGCGTACGCGTCGAGGTCGGTCTTCTTGACGACCCCGCTCTGCGTGCACAGCAGCACGTAGTCGCCCTCGTCGAAGCGCCGCACCGGGAGCAGCGCCTGGACGCGCTCGCCCTCCTGGAGCTGGAGCAGGTTCGTGATCGCACGACCCCGCGCCGTCCGTCCGAGCTGGGGAAGCTCGTGGACCTTGAGCCAGTGCACACGGCCCTTGTTCGTGAAGAACAGGAGGTGGGCGTGGGTCGAGGCGACGAAGAGGTGGGCGACGAAGTCCTCCTGCTTCGTGTCCATGCCCGTGATGCCCTTCCCGCCACGCCGCTGCGCCCGGTACTGGCCCACGGGATTGCGCTTCACGTAGCCGTGGTGGGACATGGTGACGACCATGTCCTCCTCCACGATCAGGTCTTCGGTGGTGAAGCTCTCGACGGCGGCGCTGATCTCCGTGCGGCGCTCGTCGCCGAAGCGCTCGCGCACGTCTCGCAGCTCCTGGACCACCGCGTCGAGGATGCGGGCGTCGCTCGCGAGCAGGGCCTTCAGGTCCTCGATCTTCGCCCGGAGCTCCGCGAGCTCGTCGAGCACGCGCTGCCGCTCGAGGCCGGTCAGCGCCCGCAGGCGCATGTCGAGGATCGCCTGGGCCTGGCGCTCGGAGAGGGAGAAGCGCTCCTGGAGCTGCGCGCGCGCCTGGCTCGTGTCGTCCGCGGCGCGGATCAGCGCGATGATCGCGTCGATGTGGTCGAGGGCGATCTCGAAGCCCTCGAGGATGTGGGCGCGCGCCTCGGCCTGGGCGAGGTCGTAGTGGGCGCGACGCGCCACCGCCTCGCGCCGGAAGTCGAGGAAGAAGCGCAGCGAGTCCTTGAGCGAGAGGAGCTGGGGCCGGCCCGAGACGAGGGCCAGCATGTTGACGCCGAACGTCGTCTGGAGCGGCGTCAGCTTGAAGAGCTGGTTCAGGATCACGTCTGCCGGGGCGTCGCGACGCAGCTCGATCACGATCCGGATTCCCTGACGGTTCGACTCGTCGCGCAGGTCGGCGATCCCGTCGACCTTGCCGTCGCGGTGGAGCTCCGCGATGCGCTCGAGGAGCGTTGCCTTGTTCACCATGTACGGGATCTCGGTCACGACGATGCGCTCGCCTCGCTTCGTCTCCTCGCTGGCCGCGCGCGCGCGCACCGTGATGTGGCCGCGGCCCGTGGCGTAGGCGGCGCGGATCCCGTCGGTGCCGCAGATCAGGGCGCCGGTCGGGAAGTCGGGGCCCGGCATCTTCTCGAGCAGCTCGTCGAGCGTGCAGTCGGGGCGGCGGGCGACGAGCTCGAGGGCGTCGACCAGCTCGCGCAGGTTGTGGGGCGGCACGTTCGTGGCCATGCCGACGGCGATCCCGGTCGAGCCGTTCGCCAGGAAGTTCGGAAACGAGGTCGGGAGCACGAGCGGCTCCTGGGTCGAGCCGTCGAAGTTCGGACCGAAGTCCACGGTGTCGCGATCGATGTCGCGGAGCATGAGCTCGGCGAGCGGGTGGAGACGCGACTCGGTGTAGCGGTAGGCGGCGGCGTTGTCGCCGTCGATCGAGCCGAAGTTGCCCTGGCCGTCGATCAGCGGGTAGCGGAGCGAGAAGTCCTGCACCAGGCGCACGAGGGCGTCGTACACGGCGCCGTCGCCGTGCGGGTGGTAGTGCTTCAGCACCTCGCCGACGACGCCGGCGCACTTCGAGTAGGCGCGGGTCGAGACCAGCCCCTCCTGCTGCATCGCGTACAGGATGCGGCGGTGGACGGGCTTCAGGCCGTCGCGCACGTCGGGCAGCGCGCGCGAGACGATGACCGACATCGAGTAGTCGAGGAACGAGCGCCGGACCTCGTCCTCGATGTTGACGGGCTGGAGCAGGTGCCCCGCCGACCCGCCCGAGTCTCCGCCGTCGCCGCCCTGCGGCTCCTCCGGCGTCTCGTCGCTGTCGATGGGTTCGTCGGCCAAGGGGATCGCTCCGTGTGTCCGCGGGCTGGGACGGGGGCGCTCAGACGTCGAGGTTCTGGACGTCGAGGGCGTTCTTCTCGATGAACTCGCGGCGCGGCTCGACCTCTTCGCCCATGAGCGTGGAGAAGACGTCGTCGGCCTCGACGGCGTCCTCGATCTTCACCTGAAGCAGCGTGCGCTTCGCGGGGTCCATGGTGGTGTCGGCGAGCTGCTCGGGGTTCATCTCGCCGAGGCCCTTGTAGCGCTGGATCGCGAGGCCCTTGCGGCCGAGCTCGAGCACGCGGGCGAGGAGCGTCACCGGCGTCGCGAGCGCCTCGTCCGCCGCTTCGCCGCCGCGGGCGCGGAACGGCCCGGCGGCGATCTCCGCCATCTGGGCCCAGAGCGCGGCGAGACGCTGGTGCTCCGGCGAGCGCAGGAAGTCGGTGTCGATGCGCGTGCGCAGCACGACGCCCGCACGACGTGTCTCGGCGACGAGGCGGCTCGCGCCGTGCTCCGGGTCGGGCTCGACGCTCCAGGCGAGCGTGCCCGCGTCGCCATTCCCGTTCGGCGAGTCGACCCGGAGCGCCGCCTCGAGGACGGCGGCGACGCGCGTCCGGAGCGCGTCGGCATCGTGGAGATCGGCCTCGGTCGGCGCGCCGCTCCGCACGGCGGCGTCGACGATGCGCTCGTCCACCCGCCGGAGGGCGAGGCGCTCGAGGCCGCGCTGGTACTCGGCCGCGTGGCCGAGGAGCTGGCGCACGCCAGCCTCGGGAATCGGGGCCTGGCCGCTCGCGCCTGCGATCTCCGTGCTGCGCAGGGCGAGGTCGAGCAGGTGCTGCTGCAGCGCGAGCTCGTCCTTCACGTAGCGCTCGCTCTTTCCCTTCTTGACCTTGAAGAGCGGCGGCTGCGCGATGTAGAGGAAGCCGCGCTCGATGAGGGGGCGCATCTGACGGTAGAAGAAGGTGAGGAGCAGCGTGCGGATGTGGCTTCCGTCGACGTCCGCGTCCGTCATGATGATGATCTTGTGATAGCGGGCGCGGTCGACGGAGAACTCCTCGCCGATGCCGCCGCCGCCGATCGCGGCGATCAGGGCCTGGATCTCCTGGCTCGAGAGCATGCGGTCGACGCGCGCACGCTCCACGTTCAGGATCTTTCCCCGGATGGCGAGGATCGCCTGGGTTTCGCGGAAGCGGCCCTGCTTCGCCGAGCCGCCGGCCGAGTCGCCCTCGACGATGAAGAGCTCGCACTTCGAGGGATCGCGCTCCTGGCAGTCGGCGAGCTTGCCCGGAAGGGAGTAGTCGCTGAGGGCGCCCTTCCGGCGTGCAAGGTCGCGCGCCTTGCGCGCTGCGGCGCGGGCGCGCGCGGCGTCGACGACCTTCGCGACGATCGCCTTCGCGACCTGCGGCTTCTCCTCGAGGTAGGCGCCGAGCTGCTCGTAGACGAGCGTCTCGACCAGGCCGCGCACTTCCGTCGTGCCGAGCTTCGTCTTGGTCTGCCCTTCGAACTCGGGCTGCGGGAGCTTCACGGAGAGAACGGCCGTGAGCCCCTCCCGCACGTCGTCGCCCGTGACGGACTCGGCCTCCCCACCCTTGCCGTTCTTGGCGAGGGCGGCGAGGTAGCGGTTGATCGTGCGGGTGAGCGCGGTGCGGAACCCGATCAGGTGGGTTCCGCCCTCCACGGTGTTGATGTTGTTCGCGAAGCTGAAGACGCTCTCGTTGTAGGTCTCGTTGTACTGGAGCGCGAGCTCGATCGTGACGGGCGTCTTCTTGCCGCGGAGCTCGAAGTCACGCACGCCCGAGATGAAGATCGGCGGATCGTGGAGGGGCGTGCGGCTGCGGTTCAGGTGCTGCACGAAGGAGACGATCCCGCCCTCGTAGCAGAAGTCGTGCTCCTTCCCGCTTCGCTCGTCCTTGATCTGGATCCGCACGCCGGCGTTGAGGAACGACAGCTCGCGGAGACGCTGCGACAGGGTGTCGAACGAGAACTCGATCGCGGGGAAGATCTCGGGATCGGGATGGAAGGTGACGCGCGTCCCGGTCTTGTCGGTGGTGCCGATCGCCTCGAGTGGAGCGACGGGGATCCCGCGGATGAATTCCTGGCGCCAGACCTTTCCGTCGCGCTTGATCTCGACCTCGAGCCGGTCGGAGAGGGCGTTCACCACGGAGACGCCGACGCCGTGGAGGCCGCCGGAGACCTTGTAGCTCTCCTCGTTGAATTTCCCGCCCGCATGGAGGGTCGTGAGGACGACCTCGGCCGCGGAGCGCTGCTCGGTCGGGTGGATGTCGACCGGGATGCCGCGGCCGTCATCGACCACGGTCACGCTGTTGTCTTCGTGGATCGTGACGGAGATCTCGTGGCAGAAGCCCGCGAGGGCTTCGTCGATCGAATTGTCGACGACCTCGTAGACGAGGTGGTGGAGCCCGTCGGGGCCGGTGCTCCCGATGTACATGCCCGGGCGCTTCCGGACGGGCTCGAGGCCTTCGAGGACCTCGATGGATCTCGCGTCGTACGTCACGAAACCAGGGCTCCTCCGCTCAGAGCGGGGGGTGCTCACGGCGGTGGGCTCGGAGGAATGGGTGCCCCCCGGCCGGGCCAACGGGACGGTACCGAAAGGGGCACGCTGATGGAAGCCGATGCGCTGCGCCTTGCCTGCGTCAGAGCCTCATCGGCATGACGACCGCCAGGCTGTCCGCATCGTCCGTGGGGCGGAGCTGCGCGGGCGAGAACTCGTCCTGAAGGCCGATCTCGAGCTCCTTGGCTCGGAAGGCAATCAGCGCATCCAGCAGGTAGCGCGCGTTGAAGCCGACGGAGACGGGCTCGCCCGCGTAGTCGACGTCGAGCTCCTCCACCGCCTCACCGACATCGGGGCTGCTCGAGCTCAGCGTCAACCGGCCGTCCGCCAGCTGTACCTTCACGGCGCGGCTCCGGTCGGAGGAGAGCAGAGCCACGCGGCGCAGTGCCTGGGAGAGCGGCTCCTGCGGCACGACGAGCTGATGCTTGGCCGCCTTCGGCATGACTTGGCGATAGTTCGGGAACTCGCCTTCGATGAGGCGCATCGCGAGCGACACCTCCCCCTTGCGGACGACACCGGAGTTGCCCACGAAGGCGAGATCCACCTCGTCCGCATCCTCCTCGTCGACGAGGCGCTTCAGCTCCGAGAGGCCCTTGCGGGGCACGATGACACCACTCGCGAGACCCGAGACGTCTGCTCCGACGACCCGATCGACGTACGCAAGGCGGTGACCATCGGTCGCGACCATCCGGATCTTCCCGGCGTCGGGTAGGACCTCGAAATAGACGCCGTTCAGGTTGTATCGGGTCTCGTCGGTCGAGGCCGCGTAGAGCGTGCGCTCGATCATGGTGCTGAGGAGCGCCGCCTGGACCCGGACGAGGGAAGTCTCCGTGGGGGCGGGAAGCGTCGGATATTCGTCGCCGGCTGTACCCGCCAGCGTGAAGCGCGAGCGGGCGCACGTCACCTCGAGGTACGAGTTCGGGGTGCTGCGCAGCGTAAGAGGCTCGTCCGGGAGCTCTCGCACGATCTCGAACAGCTTCTTCGCCGAGACGGTCAGGCTCCCGCCTTCCGAGACCTCCGCCTCGTGGGCGCCTCGGATGCCGACCTCCAAGTCCGTCGCCGCGATCTCGAGCCGGCCGCCGGTCTTGGTCGTTCGGGCATCGAGAAAGGCATTGGCCAGGATCGGCATGGAGTTCCGCTTCTCCACGATCGCCTGGATCCGCCCGAGGCCCTTCTGGAGCTCCGCCTTCCCGATCACGAGCTTCATCTGATTCCGTCTCCCTTCCGGAGAGAATTTGAAAGAGAAGAGGATTGCAGTGGCAGAAGGAGCAAGATCCGTCGAGAACGCATCCAACCCACCGGATGAACGGCGGGTTCGAGGCGAACGAGGACCGACCGAGACGAACGCGTGATGTTCCGAACCTCTCCCATGGCCATCTTACCACGGGGTCTCGTCGGAACGTCGTCAGCTACGCGTCGATGGAGAGCGCACGAGGATCCTCCCAGGGCCCGGTTGACACCGCTCCGCGGCCGTGGATAACCTCGGCCTTCCGAGCGGTTCCGGTCGGAGAGGAGCTTCGTTCGCGCCGCGTCCTCGAGTCTGATGAGGCGTGACAGGGGCCCGCGCAGCCGGCCCGACGTCCACCGCTCCGTACACCGTCGCACAGGAAGTCGCACAGAAATGGAAGTCCGCGCATGAAGAGAACGTATCAGCCGAGTCGGATCCGCCGGAAGCGCGTACATGGCTTCCGGGAGCGCATGAGCACGAAGGGTGGCCGCGACGTCCTGAAGCGGCGGCGCGCGAAGGGTCGCAAGCGCATCAGCGTGACGGTTCCGTCCAAGTAGCCGCCACGGCCCGCCCGTACGCCTTCCCCCGCTCGTCCCGGATCCTCGAGTCGAGGGACTTTCGCCGGCTGTCCGCCGGCGGACGAAGGATCCGGACGCGGAGCTTCGTGGTGCTGGCGCGCCGGACAGACGAGGACGGCACGAGGAACGGCGCGCGTCTAGGCATCACGGTCAGCAAGCGGATCGGGAACGCGGTCGCCCGCAACCGGCTGAAGCGCGCGGTGCGCGAGTGGTTCCGGCGCTCCTTCGAGGAGCGAGATCAGCCGTGGGAGATCGTCGTGATCGCGAGAGAGGGCGCGAAGGAGTTGAGCTCCGCAGACATCCGAGCGGAGCTGGCAGGAGCCGCGGCGCAGCTACGCACGAAGGCGCGGCCTTGAGCGAGCCGACGACGGCGGCACGGCTCGCAATCCCGTGGATCCGCGGCTATCGGCTCGCGATCTCGCCCCTCCTCGGTCCCCGCTGCCGGTTCCATCCAAGCTGCTCCTGCTATCTCGAAGAGGCTTTGCGGCGGCACGGCGCGCTCCGGGGCACATACCTCGGCCTTCGGCGGCTGCTTCGTTGTCATCCCTTCCACCCCGGCGGCTTCGACCCGGTGCCCTGAGGCGAACGGTGGACCGAAATTTCATTCTTGCGATCGTGCTCTCATTTCTCGTGGTTCTGACCTACCAGAACTGGCGAGCCCACCACGCGCCTCAGCTGCCGAGTCGGACCGAAGCGCCCACGCAGAGCGCGACAGAGGCCCCGCAGGCACCAGGCGCGCAAATGCCCCCCGCGCCCGCGCCGCAAGCGACGCCGGCGCCGAGCGGAGGTGCCGCCGGCGCCTTCGACACGAACGCGCCGGAGCAGCGCATCACAATCGAGAACGAGCTCTATCGCGCGGAGCTCACGACCCGCGGCGGCGGAATCGCCTCCTGGCAGCTCAAGAAGTACAGGACGTCGAAGGACGCCGACGCCCCGCCGATCGACCTCGTTGCGGGCAGCCCACCCGAGCCTCCCGGCCTCGCGACACCGCTCCCGGAGCTCGGACTCGGAGATCTCGGCTTCGCCCCGTTCCGCGTCGTCGAGTCGGGACCCGACCATGCGTCTTTCGAGCTGTCGCTGAATGGTGTCACGGTGCGGAAGCGCTTCGATTTCGCGGCCGACAGCTACTCGCTCCGGCTGCGCATCGAGGTCGCGAACGGGTCGGCGGCTCCCGTCCAGTCGGGCTTCGCCGCGACGTGGCCCGCCACGCTGCGACCCGGCTCCGATTTCATGCGCGAGTCGATGATCGTGCTCCACGAAGGATCGGCGACGCGCGCGCCGGTACGCGGCCTCGGCAAGCCGGGAATCACGGGGAGGCTCGCAGGGAAGACGGGGACGGAGACTCCGGTCTACCGCGGCGACGTCGACTGGGTCGGGGTCGATTCGACGTACTTCCTGGTGGCGATCGTCGACCCCCTGCCGCGCGATGCAATCGCATCCTTCGAGCCTCGCGGCGACACGGGGGCGGTGGCCTCGATCGGCTACCCGTCGTCGCCGATCCCTCCTGGCCTCACGGACTCCAGGGAGTTCCGCGTGTTCGCGGGACCGAAGGAGCGACCGCTCCTCGAGGCATTTGGCTCCGGAACCGAGGCATCGGTCCAGCTCGGCTACCGCTGGGTCGCGCCGCTGACGCGGGCGTTCCTCTGGCTGCTGCATGCGCTCTATGCCGTCATCCCGAACTACGGCGTCGGGATCGTCCTGCTCACGATCCTCGTGCGCCTGGCGATGCAGCCGCTGAACGTCCGCCAGATGCGGTCGATGAAGCGCATGAGCGAGCTGCAGCCGAAGGTGCAGGAGATCCAGAAGAAGTACGCCGACGACCGACAGAAGCAGTCCGAGGAGACGATGAAGCTGTACCGCGAGGCGGGCGTGAACCCGCTCGGTGGCTGCTTCCCGATCCTCCTCCAGTTTCCTGTCCTGATGGGCCTGTACTACGCGCTGCAGAGCTCCATCGATCTGCGGCAGGCGCCGTTCCTCGGCTGGATCCGCGATCTCTCGGCGCCGGAAGCGCTGTTCACGCTGCCGGGGCTCGACCTGCCCGTGCGCTTCCTGCCGATCGTCATGGGGCTCAGCATGGTGGTTCAGCAGAAGCTCACGCCGAGCACGATGGACCCTGCCCAGGCGCGCATGATGATGACGGTCATGCCAGTGATGTTCACAGTCATGTTCTATCAGCTGCCGTCGGGGCTCGTGCTCTATTGGTTCGTGAGCAACCTGCTCGCGATCGGCAGCCAGATCTGGATGCAGCGGGGCAAGAAGGACGCCCCGGCGAGGAGCTAGAGGGATGTACGACGCACGCAGCGAGCTGCATGAGTTCGTGGGCGCAGACCGCTTCGAGGCGATGTCGAAGGCCTGCGCGTTCTTCGGAGTCGAAGAGGCGGACCTCGAGGTAGGCGCGCCCGCGCCCGGAGAGGTCATGGGACTGGGCACGCGCTTCGTGGTCGTCGCGGGCCTCAAGGATCGCCAGCGGCCCGCGCGCAGCGGGGGCGGCCGCGAGCGCGAGGAACGGCCCGAGCGCGCGGAGCGTGGCGAGCGGCGCGGGCGCGAGTTCGATCGTGGCCGCGGGCGCCGCGGCGGCGAGGAGGGCGGCCGCCGGGAGCAGCGACCCGAGCGCGAGGCGCGGGAGGAGGCGCCGGTCGCGACGCTGCCGGCGGCAACGGCGCCGTCCGTCGGCACTGCGCTCACACCCCTGTCCCGCATTGGAGAGTTCGTACAGGGCCTCGTCGAGCGCATCGACGCAGGCCCGTTCGAAATCTCGGAGAGCAGCGAGGGCGATGTGATCGCCGTCCAGCTCCGGGGCCCTGCGGCTACGCGCTTGGGCGAGGGAGACGCGCGCGCAGCGGATGCGATCCAGCTCCTCGCGAATCAGGCTTCGATGCGCGACGGCGACGACGCGAAGCGGGTGGTCGTCGAGGCCGAGGGCGACGGCCAGGGCCGGGAAGACCACCTGACGCGCCTGGCGGAGCGGGCTGCGAAGCGCGCGCTCGAGACGGGCCGCGCGGTGGCGATCGACGCCATGAGCCCGCGGGACCGGCGAGTCATCCATGTGGCGCTGCGAGACGCGGAGGACATCGCGACGATGAGCATCGGCTCGGGCCGCTACCGCCAGGTCGTGGTCGTTCCGGCAGGCGCGCCGGAGTACGAGGAGGCGCGCCGTCAGGCGCAGGCCTCGGGTCGTCGCGAGGACTGACTCGGCCTCCGGCGATCGGGCGAGCTCAGTTCCACGGGGAACGATCGACGTCGCATCCGGCGTTCCACGGGGAACGAGCCTGAGGACCGATGGCACCGAATCCTGCCGTCGCGTTGCTGCTGCGCCAAGGTCTCGAAGAGCTCGGATCGTCCGTGGCCGATCGCGAGCTCGTGGCCACGAGGCTCGCCGAGCTCTGCGAGCTGGTCCACGCGTGGGGTCAGCGACTCAACCTCACCGCGCATCGAAGCCCGGAAGCCATCGCGCGCGAGCTCGCCCTGGACGCCGTCGCGTTGGAGAGCGTGATCGGCCCGACGGCCAGTCTCGCGGACATCGGCTCGGGGGCCGGCTTTCCTGGCCTTCCGATCGCGATTCTCCGTCCCGACAGCGTCCTCACGCTGATCGAAGCGCGCGAACGCCGGCATCACTTCCTCCGCCACGCAATCCGGACTCTCGGCCTCTCGAACGTCCAAGCCCTTCACGGGCGTGCCGAGGCGCTCGAGCCGGCTCCCCACGCCTGCGTAGTTGCCCAAGGCGCGGGCCCCTTCTCCGAGGTGATCGGGTGGATGCTGCGCTGGGCGATGCCCGGCGGCCGGCTCGTGATCCCGCTCAGCGACCGACAGCGGGTCGACGTCGCGCCGAAAGGCGTCGCCGAGGCGCGCCTCGTGGAGTACAGCGTGCCGCTGTCCGGTCGAGCGCGGCGTGCATGGATCGGGGTCCGGCAGGCGACGTGATGGACGGCCGGTGGAGGCGTGTGGTACCTACGTCTCATCCCCCGGAACCCCACCCCGAGCGCCGTCGCCGGACCGGACCGATGAGCCGAAGCCGCGTACTTGCCGTCGTGAACCAGAAGGGTGGGGTGGGCAAGACCACGACCGCCGTCAACCTCGCTGCCTCCCTCGCCGCCTGCGAGCGGCGTACGCTCCTCGTCGATCTCGATCCCCAGGCGAACGCGAGCAGTGCCTTCGGAGTCGTTGCGCCGGCCCGCCAGATCTACGACCCGCTCATCGGGACCTGTGGCATCAAGGAGGTGATCGCCCCGACGGAGCTCGCGTTCCTCCGCATCGCACCCTCGGGTCGCGATCTGGTGGGGGCGGAGATCGAGCTCGTCGCGCTCGAAGAGCGCGAGCGACGACTCGAAAGGGCGCTGGCCGACGTCCGGAGCGAGTTCGAGTACATCCTGATCGATTGTCCGCCGTCCCTCGGGCTGCTGACCCTGAATGCGCTCACCGCGTCGGACTTCGTGCTGATACCCCTGCAGTGCGAGTACTACGCGCTCGAGGGGCTCGCTCGGCTCACCGAGACGATCGAGCTCGTGAAGCGAGGGCTGAACCCCACGCTCGATCTTCTCGGCATCGTGTTCACGATGGTCGACGCGCGGAACAGCCTCGCACACCAGGTCATGGACGAGGTGCGCGGCCACTTCGGCCACAAGGCGTTCCATACGATGGTCCCGCGCAACATCCGTCTGTCCGAGGCGCCGAGCCACGGGAAGCCGATCCTGCTGTACGACGTGCGGTCCAAGGGTGCGGCGAGCTACCTGCGCCTCGCCGAAGAGCTGATCCACCGCCTCGAAGATCCCGGCTCGGCACTGCCCTCGCCCGAGGATCCCGCGGCGACAACGAGGAGTGTCGGATGACGATGCGGCGCAGCGCCCTGGGACGCGGCCTCGGTGCCCTGATCCCCTCGGCTCCGCCCATGAGGCCGGAAGAGGAGTCGGCGAAGGCCACGGACGGCGGAGCCCTCGAGCTCGAGATCTCGCGCATCGATCCGAATCCGGACCAGCCGCGACGGGTCTTCGATCCGGAGCAGCTCGAGCGTCTCGCGGATTCGGTGCGGCGCCACGGCGTCCTGCAACCCGTCGTGGTCCGGCGCGCGGGAGAGGGGCGCTACGAGCTCATCGTCGGCGAGCGCCGGTGGCGCGCCGCGCAGGTGGCCGGCCTCGCGACGCTTCCGGCGGTGATCGCCGACGTGGCGCCCCAGGACCGCCTCGAGCTCGCGCTGATCGAGAACGTCCAGCGGCACGATCTGAACCCGATCGAGCTCGCCCTGGCGTTCCGTGCGCTCTCGGGCGCGGGCCTGACGCAGGACGAGATCGGCGCGCGCGTCGGCTTCGATCGCTCGAGCGTCGCGAATCACCTGCGCCTGCTCGAGCTGTCGCGCGAGCTGCAGAGCGACGTCGAGAGCGGCCGGCTCTCCATGGGACACGCGAAAGCGTTGCTCCAGGTTCCCAACCCCGAGCGTCGCCGCCAGCTCCGCGATCTCGTCTGCGCGCAGGAGCTCTCGGTTCGCGCAGCGGAGGACGCGGCACGCCGCATGGCGGGACCGGAGGCGCGCCGCCGTCCGACACGCGCCGCAGCGACCCCCGCGGCCGACCCGAACCTCGCTCGACTGACGGACGCCCTGCGCGATCGGCTCAAGACCCGCGTGCGCCTCGTAGGCACGGCCGAACGCGGGCGGATCGAGATCGACTACTTCGGTCCGGCCGAGCTCGATCGCCTCCTGAACGAGATCCTCGGGGGCGGCCTGTGACGGGAGGGGACGAGGGCTTCTCGGCGGTGCCGAGCGTCCTCGCTCCGGACGCGGTGTTCGAGGGTGTCCTGTCGTTCCGCGGTGCCGTCCGCATCGAGGGTCGGCTGCGGGGCGACGTGCTCGCCACCGGCGCCCTCCGCATCGAGGCCGGCGCCGTGGTCCAGGGCCGGGTGGAGGTCGACGAGCTCGTCGTCGCGGGCACGCTACAGGGCGAGGTCACGGCTCGCCGGCGTCTCGAGCTGCTGCCGTCGGCCCGGGTCGCAGCGGACCTGCGCACTCCGAGACTCGCGCTCGCCGACGGCTGCGTGCTCGACGGGCGTTGCCGGGCAGGGGCTTCGGCGGAGCCCGCCTCGGCGGAAAAGGGTCCTGCGGCGCCTTGAACTCCCCGTCGTCTATGCAACCATTGCCGCCGCTTTCGGCGGGGCGGCGCCGTGCGCGCGCCCTCCGTTCGTTTCAAGCACGGAAAAGCTCCAAGCACCCTGTGCGCCCCTGCGTCCAGAGTCGCGGGGACCGCATCGCTCCCCCGCCGCGCGGTCGATCCGAGGAGAGGGAACCGAAGCATGATGCCCGACCGGCTGCGTCAGCTCCCCGCCGCGTGCGGCGCAGCCGCGGCGATGCTGGCGGCCGCACCCGCCTCGGCCTCGGAAGGCTTGAACCTCGCTCCCACACCGAACGTCTTCCTCACGCTGATCGTCCTCTTCGCGATCCTGGTGCCGGTGTTGAACGTCCTCCTGTTCAAGCCCGTCCTTCGCGTGCTCGACGAGCGCGAGCAGCGCATCGACGGCGCCCGCCGGCGCGCCGAGGAAATGACGCGCAAGGCCGAGGCCACGCTCCTGAAGTACGAGGGCGCCATCCAGGACGCGCGCGCGGCCGCCGAAGCCGAGCGCAAGCAGACGCTCGAACGGGCGCAGCGCGAGCACGCGGGCGCGGTCGCGGAAGAGCGTACCCAGGCCGAGCAGACGCTCGAGCGCGCCCGGCGGGAGGTGATGGGTGCCCTCGCGGGAGCGCGCGGCCAGCTCCAAGCGCAATCCCGCGAGCTCGCGCGCGACGTCGCATCGCGCGTCCTCGGACGGGCGCTCTGATGTTCGCGCCGCGCACGCTCGTCACGTTCGCCCTCGCGCTCCTGCTGCCGTGCGTCGGCTTCGCCGAGGAGGCCGCCCATGGCGAGGGCCACGGCGTGAGCCCGATGACGATCGTCTGGCAGGCCGTGAACCTCCTCCTCCTGATCGGCGTGATCGTGTACTACGGCCGCGGCCCGATCCGTGACTTCTTCCACGGCCGCCGGCGCGAGATCAGCGAGAACCTCGACCGCGCGGCGTCGCTGCTCAGCGAGGCCGAGGGACGGGTCCGCCAGTGGGAGGCCCGCATGACGCGGCTCGACGCCGAGATCGAGGAGATCCGACGCAACACCCGCGAGCGGGCCGAGGCCGAGCGCGCGCGCATCCTCGCCGATGCCCGGGCGGCCGCGACGCGGATCCGGAACGACGCCGCGGCCGCGGTCGAGCAGGAGGTGCGAGGCGCGCGCGAATCGCTGCGCGCCGAGGCCGCGCAGCTCGCGGTCGACCTCGCGACCGAGCTCCTGCACCAGCACGTGAACGATGGCGATCGCAAGCGCCTGGTGGACGAGTTCGTCGCGCAGGTCGAGAGCGCCCCCCGGGCGTCCGCCAGGAGCTGAGCCCACGTCATGCCGAAGTCCGCTGCCGCCCGCCGCTACGCCAAGGCCCTGTTCTCCCTCGCGCGTGACGAAGGTCGCATCGATGGCGTCCTGAGCGAGGTCGGCGCGCTCGCAGGTCTGCTCGAGGGGAGCGCCGAGCTGCGCAACGTGCTCTTCAGGCCGCTGCATCCGGTCGCGCAGCGGAAAGCGGTCCTCGCCGATCTGGCCGAGCGCGGGAAGATCAGCCCGACGCTTCGCAAGTTCCTCGCGCTCCTGCTCGAGCACCGTCGCATGGGACTCTTCTTCGAGGTACGTGCCGAGCTCGAGCGCCTGGCCAACGAAGCGGCCGGCCGCCTCGAAGCCGAGGTCGTCGCCGCGAGCGAGCTGGTTCCCGACCAGCTCGAGCGCCTGCGCCGCGCGCTCTCGGCGCGCACGCAGCGCGACGTGCAGCTCCGGGTTCGCATCGATCCGTCGATCGTCGGCGGGGTCGTCGCCAAGGTCGGCGACCTCGTGTTCGACGGGAGCCTTCGCACGCAGCTCGGGCAGCTGCGCGCCACTCTCATGAAGGGACGTTGAGCATGGACATCCGACCGGGCGAGATCAGCGACATCCTCCGCAAGGAGATCAAGGAGTACGGCCGCGAGGTCGACGTCGCGGAGACCGGCACGGTGCTCTCGATCGGCGACGGCATCGCCCGCGTCTACGGCCTCGAGAAGGCCATGGCCGGCGAGCTCGTGCTCTTTCCGGGCGACGTGATGGGGATGGTGCTGAACCTCGAGGAGGACAACGTCGGCATCGCGGTGATGGGCAACGCCGAGCACGTCCGCGAGGGGGACCTCGTGCGGCGCACGAGCCGGATCGTCGAGGTCCCGGTCGGCGAGCCGCTGCTCGGACGCGTGGTCGACGCGCTCGGCAATCCGATCGACGGCAAGGGCCCGATCCAGACCAAGGAGACGCGACGCGTCGAGCTCAAGGCCCCCGGCATCGTGACACGGAAGAGCGTCTACGAGCCGCTACAGACCGGCGTCAAGGCGATCGACGCCATGACGCCCATCGGCCGCGGCCAGCGTGAGCTCATCATCGGCGACCGGCAGACCGGGAAGACCGCGATCGCGATCGACACCATCATCAACCAGAAGAACACGGACGTGTTCTGCATCTACGTCGCGATCGGACAGAAGCAGTCGACCGTGGCGCAGGTGGTCGAGAAGCTCGCGCAGTACGGCGCCATGGACTACACGATCGTGGTCGCCGCGACGGCGAGCGAGCCGGCCCCCCTCCAGTACATCTCGCCCTACACCGGCTGCACGATGGGCGAGTGGTTCCGCGACCAAGGGAAGCACGCGCTGATCGTGTACGACGATCTGTCGAAGCAGGCCGTCGCATACCGCCAGCTCTCGCTGCTCCTCCGCCGTCCGCCGGGGCGCGAGGCGTTTCCCGGCGACGTCTTCTACGTCCACTCGCGCCTGCTCGAGCGCGCCGCGAAGCTGAACGACGCGCTCGGCGGCGGAAGCCTCACGGCGCTGCCGATCATCGAGACCCAGGCCGGCGACGTCTCGGCCTACATCCCGACGAACGTCATCTCGATCACGGACGGCCAGATCTTCCTCGAGACGGATCTCTTCAACTCCGGAGTCCGACCGGCGATCAACGTCGGAATCTCGGTGTCGCGGGTCGGCGGCGCCGCGCAGACGAAGGCGATGAAGTCGGTCGCCGGCCAGCTCAAGCTGAACCTCGCCCAGTACCGCGAGATGGCGGCCTTCGCCCAGTTCGGCAGCGACCTCGACAAGACCACCCAGGAGCAGATCGCGAACGGATCGCGGCTCACGGAGATGCTGAAGCAGCCGCAGTACCGGCCGCTCCCGTTCGAGAAGCAGGTGGTCGCGATCTACGCCGCCACGCCGCAGGAGTCGCGGGCCTCGTGGGTGCGCGAGCTCGCGGTGGAGGAGGTCGGCCGGTACGAGACGGAGATGCTCGCCTACATCGAGCAGCGTCACGCCGGAATCCTCGAGGCGATCCGGACCAGTGGGAAGCTCGAGGACGACGTGAAGGCCAGGCTCAACGCGGCGCTCGACGAGTTCGCGAAGGTGTTCCAGCCGGCGAAGGCGAAGAGCTAAGCGCGTGCCGAGCCTGCGCGACATCCGCCGCCGCATCACGAGCGTCAAGAAGACGCAGCAGATCACCCGCGCCATGCGGATGGTCGCCGCCGCGAAGCTGCGCCGGGCGCAGGACCGGATCTTCGCAGCACGGCCCTACGCAGAGCGGATGAGGGCGGCGATGTCGGAGGTCGCCGGCGCGACGCGGGACGCCGAGCACCCGTTCCTCCAGGCGCGCGAGGCGGTGAAGAAGGTCGAGGTGGTCGTGGTCACGTCCGATCGCGGGCTGGCCGGTGCCTTCAGCGCGAACGTGCTCAAGCACGCGCAGGGGCTCGTCGCCGAGCACGAAGACCTCGGTCGCCAGGTGACGCTGAACCTCGTGGGCCGCAAGGCGATCGAGTTCTTCCGGCGCCGCCGGCCCGGGCAGATCGGGGCCATGCGCATCTTCGGCGAGGCGACCCTCGCGCGCGCCACCGAGATCGCCCAGGAGGTCTCGGCCCATTTCGTGGCGCGGGAGGCCGACGAGGTCTCGATCGTATTCAGCGAGTTCGCGTCGGCGCTGACCCAGGCGCCCCGCCACGTGCAGCTCCTCCCCTTCGTGACCGCGAAGGTGCTCTCCGACGCGGCTGCTGCGGCGCCGTTCTCCGCCGAGCCGAGCCTCGACACGCTCCTCGCGGCGCTCTTGCCGAAGGCGCTCGAGGTGGAGATCTTCCGCGCGCTCCTCGAGAGCCAGGCGGGCGAGTTCGCCGCACGGATGGCGGCGATGGAGTCGGCGACGCGCAACAGCGAAGAGATGATCGGCAGCCTCACGCTCCGGTTCAATCGTGCGCGACAGGCGGCCATCACGCGTGAGCTGATCGAGATCATCACCGGGGCAGAGGCCCTCTAGGGCGAGCCCGTCAGGAGAGAGGAAGCATGGCGCAGAACGGCGGCAAGACAGGGGCTCCGGGCAAGATCCTCCAGGTGACGGGCCCGGTCGTCGACGTGGAGTTTCCGCCGGGGCAGCTCCCCGAGATCATGACGGCCCTGCGCGTCACGAACCCCGCGATCGACGAGCGCGACGACAACCTCGTGCTCGAGGTGGCGACGCACCTCGGCGAGAACACGGTGCGTACGATCGCCATGGATACGACGGACGGGCTCGTGCGCGGCCAGCCCGTCACCAACACGGGCTCCGAGATCCTCGTGCCGGTCGGCGTCCGGACGCTCGGCCGGATCATGAACGTGATCGGCGAGCCGGTGGACGAGCGCGGACCGATCGACGCCGAGAAGGCCTACCCGATCCATCGCCTGCCGCCCGAGTTCGTGGACCAGGCCTCCAGCGCGGAGGCCCTCGAGACCGGGATCAAAGTCGTCGACCTGATCGCTCCCTATCCGAAGGGCGGGAAGATCGGGCTGTTCGGCGGCGCCGGCGTGGGCAAGACCGTCGTCATCCTGGAGCTCATCAACAACATCGCGAAGCAGCACGGCGGCTACTCGGTGTTCGGCGGAGTGGGCGAGCGGACGCGCGAAGGCAACGACCTCTGGCACGAGATGGCCGACGCCAAGCTCGCGGACGGCACCTGCGTGCTCGACAAGTGCGCGCTCGTGTACGGCCAGATGAACGAGCCGCCCGGCGCGCGCGCGCGCGTCGGCCTCTCGGCGCTCACCGTCGCGGAGTACTTCCGCGACGACGAGGGCAAGGACGTGCTGCTCTTCATCGACAACATCTTCCGGTTCACCCAGGCGGGCTCCGAGGTGTCGGCGCTCCTCGGCCGCATCCCGTCGGCCGTGGGCTACCAGCCGACCCTCTCCACCGACATGGGCGAGCTGCAGGAGCGCATCACGTCGACCAAGCGGGGATCGATCACGTCGGTGCAGGCGATCTACGTGCCCGCCGACGACCTGACCGACCCCGCGCCGGCGACGGCGTTCTCGCACCTCGACGCCACGACCGTGCTCTCGCGCCAGATCGCGGAGCTCGGGATCTACCCGGCCGTGGATCCGCTCGATTCGACGAGCCGCATCCTCGACCCCCAGGTGGTCGGCGAGGAGCACTACCAGGTGGCCCGCGCGGTGCAGCGCGTGCTGCAGAAGTACAAGGACCTCCAGGACATCATCGCGATCCTCGGCATGGACGAGCTCAGCGAGGAGGACAAGCTCACGGTGGCGCGCGCGCGCAAGCTCCAGCGGTTCCTGTCGCAGCCGTTCCACGTCGCGGAGCAGTTCACCGGCGCCGCCGGCAAGTACGTGCCGCTCGCGGAGACGGTTCGCGGCTTCCGGGAGATCCTCGACGGCAAGCACGACGAGCTCCCGGAGCAGGCCTTCTACATGGTCGGCACGATCGAAGAGGCCGTCGAGAAGGCGAAGAAGCTCGTCTAGGCGGAGGCGCGATGCCGCTCGATCTCCACATCGTGACCCCGGACGGAGAGGTCTTCCGCGGCCCCGTCCGGTCGGTCGTGCTGCCGGGCACCGAGGGAGACTTCGGCGTCCTGCCGGGGCACGAGCGCTTCCTCGCGCCGCTGCGCATCGGGGAGATCGAGGTCACGGGCGAGAAGGACGAGGTCTTCTACGGCGCGATCGCGGGCGGTTTCGTGGAGATCGCCAACGACCACGTCGCGGTGATGGTCGACGCCTGCGAGCTTGCAGAGCACATCGACGTCGCGCGCGCCCAGCGCGCGAAGGCGCGGGCCGAGGCGGAGCTCGACCAGCTCCGGCGCGAGCACTCGGACGAGAACGCGTTCAAGTCCCAGTCCGGAGCGTTGCAGCGCGCGCTGATCCGGCTCCAGGTCGCCGCGAAGCGGCACGAGTTCTGAAGCCGCGTCGGCCGGCCGCCGGACGTCAGGCGCGCTTGGCGCCCGTCTTCGGCGGATTGAACGGTGTCGCCTTGAGCCGCGCCTTGCCCGCCTCGACCACGACGCGGAACTTCACCGCCTCGCAGCCGTGCTGCGCCCGCAGCGCCGCCTCCTGCTTGGCGAGCGCCTTCGCGAGCTTCTCGCGCGTGAGGGACGAAACGTCCTGTCCCGTGCTGCGCAGCGCGTCCCGATACGACTCGAAGAGGTCGGGCTCCACGGCGGCCGCCGCCGACGGCGCCTCCGCGTCTGCGGCGACCCCGGTCGTGGCGAGCTGCCTGGCCGCACGTCGCGGATCGCGCTCCATGCGCTGCCGCTCGTGGAGGTCGGCCTTGAACAGGTGCCGTTTGTAGGTGCCTTCCTCGATCTTGCGCAGGGTCTCGTCCCACTGGCGCTTCAGCGCGAAGAAGCGGCTCGTGAGCGAGTTGAACTTGAAGCGCAGCGCGGTGTTCTGGATCGGCATCTGCGAGTAGACCGTGAACATCTTCTGGACTTCGTTGCGCAGCATCACCGGCTCCCGCGGCCGGTTGCCGAGGAAGTACTGGTCGTAGTCGAGGCGCAGCGTGTTCAGCTTGCCCTCGATCAGCCCGATCTCTTCTTCGATGGCCACGCCCCGGGCTCCTTCCGGGGTGAATTCGGCGCTCCCGCACGGTGTCTTGAGGCGCCCGCCGCCGGCAGGCGGCAGGCAGGCGACGCGTCAATCGGTAGACTGCGCGGGCGTGTCGAGACGCCTCCTGCAACCTGCTGCGCTGCTCGACCCGGAGCGCGCAGCGCCCCTCGAGGGGGCGCTGCTCGTGCGCGACGACCGCATCGAGGGCGTCCTCGACGCGGCGGACGCGGCGCGCGTCGAGGCCGAGCGCGTGCCGCTGCCGGGCGCCCTGCTCGCGCCGGGCTTCCTCGATCTCCACTACCACGGTGGGCTCGTCTTCCCGCCGCTCGCCGAAGCGGGAGCGGCCCTCGAGCGGGCAGCGCGGGAGCTCGTGCGCCACGGCACGACGGCGTTCCTCGCCACCACGGTCGCGCTTCCCCAGCCCGGCCTCATGAGCCTGGTCGAGGCTCTCGCCCGGAAGGCAGGTGAGTCACGCCCCAGTGGCGCAGCCGCCGTCGGCATCCACCTCGAGGGGCCGTGGATCAACGCGCGCGCGGCCGGAGCGCAGCCGGAAGCCGGGATCCGCCCGGCAGCGCCCGGAGAGGTCGAGGCCTTGCTCGCGGCCGGGGCGGGCACGATCCGCCTCGTGACGCTCGCGCCGGAGGTCGAGGGCGCGGGGCGGCTGCTCGAGGCGTTGGCTCGCCGCGGCATCGGGGCGGCGATCGGCCACTCCGTCGCCGATGTCGAGGCGCTCGAGCGCGCGGTCGCCCAGGGCGCCCGCCACGTGACGCACCTCTTCAACGCCATGGGCGGTCTGCACCACCGCGACCGCGGCGTGGCGGGGTTCGCTCTCGCCGACGACCGCCTCACCTGCGACTTGATCTGCGACGGCGCGCACGTCCACCCGGACGTCGTGCGCGTGGCCGCACGGGCGAAGGGCGAGCGGCTCGTGCTGATCACCGACCGGGTCGATCTGCCCTCCGAAGCTCCGGCGGGCGAGGGGGCCTACGGCGCTGGCGGGCTGCGCGACGACGGCGTGGCCGTGCGCTTCGTGGACGGCCGCCTCGCAGGTAGTAGCCTGACGCTCGAGCGAGCGGTGCGAAACTTCTGCGCCTATACGGGCGCATCGCTGCTCGAGGCCGTGACGGCGGCGTCGCTTCGCCCGGCGCGAGTGCTCGGGCTCGAGCGCGAACGCGGCACGCTGCGTCCGGGAGCGCGCGCCGACCTCGTGCTGCTCGAGCCGGACGGCTCGGTACGCGAGACCTGGATCGGAGGCGAGCGCGTCCACACCACGGGGTGACGCGATGACCGCGCCCGCTGCATCCGTGATCGAAGGCGGCCTCTGGCACCGCATCATGCTGCTCCTGCGGCTCGAGCGCGAGCCCGATCCTCTGGCGCCGCGGCGCGCCGCGGTGATGGTGGGCCTGACCTGGCTCCCCCTCCTGGTGCTCACGGCGCTCGATGGCACCGCGAGCGGCGGCGTGGCGATTCCGTTCCTCTACGACATCGCGGTCCACGCGCGTTGCCTGATCGCGATCCCCGTGATGATCCTCGGCGAGCCGATCCTCGCCGGACGGCTGCGGCCGGCCGTCGATCAGTTCCGGAGCGCAGGGCTGGTCGGGGAAGACGCCGCCCCGGTCTTCGACGCCGCCCTGGCGGAGCTCCGCCGACGGGTCCAGATGCCCTGGCCCGAGCTCGGGCTCCTGGTCTTCGCCTTGGCCATGCCGTGGGTCCTCCACACACGGATCGGGCTCGAGGTCGAGTCGTCCACGTGGCGTGCTCGCGCGGGAGCCGGCGGCCTCTCCCTGACGCCGGCCGGCGAGTGGCTTCGCCTGGTGAGCGTTCCCCTCTCGCTCTTCCTCGCCCTGCGCTGGCTCTGGTGGCTCGGCCTCTGGAGCGGCTTTCTTCGTCGCGTCGCGCGCTCGCCGCTGCACGTCGTCCCGGGCCATCCCGACGGCCACGGCGGGGTGGGCTTCCTCGCGAGCGCGCAGACGGCATGGATCCCCCTGGTCTTCGCGCTCTCGGTGGTGCTCGGAGGGGCGACGGGCGTGCGGATCCTGTTCGGTGGCCACGCGCTCCCCGACTACTACCCGCTGCTCGGGAGCTTCGTCGCCTTCGCCGTGGCGATCCCGCTCGCGCCGCTGATCGTCTTCGCACCGCGCCTCGCCGTCGCGAAGCGCCGTGCGCTCTTCGCCTACGGCCGCGTCGCGAGCCACACCGGACGACGCTTCGAGGAGAAGTGGCTAGGCCAGGCGGGCACCGAGAGCGGAGCGCTCCTCGAGGAGGGCGACGTCTCGACCCTGTGCGACTTCGGCGACGTGTTCGAGCGCGTGCAGAAGCTCTCGCCGATCCCGATCGGTCGGGACGGCCTCGTGCCCCTCATGGCCGCAGCGCTGCTGCCGCTCCTCCCTCTCTCTCTCGCCGTCTGGCCGCTCGACGTGATCGTGAAGCAGCTCGTCGGGATCCTGTTCTGAGGCGGTGCGCTACGGCGCCGGGAGCGGCTCGCAGGGAAGGGTCCGGAGGACGTCGGGCGGGAAGGTCGCCCGACAGCGCCACTCGAAGGAGGTCGCGGCCATCACCGCGTACGGCGCGAGCTCGAGCGCGGCACCCGACTCAAGCTGGGGAGCGAGGCGTGCCATGATCACGCCCCCCGGCTCGAGCTCGAGCCGTGCGATCAAGGAGCTCGTGAGCTGCGGTGGCTCCAGGCCGAGCTCCCCGGCGCCGTCGGGCCACGCGCCGTTCACGGCGCAGCAGGCCCCAGGTTGCTCGCGAGCGCGAGCAGGAATCGGAGGGCGGCGAGGGGCCGGCGCATGGAGGTCTCCTCGGGCTTCCGATCGGCGCCTCGGCGCGTCTCCTGAAGGGGCGACCTAGCGGCAGCGTGCGAGCAGGACGTCGACGTCGATCGCGTTCGAAGCGGGCTGCGCACCGCGCTCGAGGGGTGGGATCTCGCCGACGACGAGCGTCCCGAGCTCGTGACGCAGCCACGCGAGGTTCTTCGCATCCGCGTCGGAGAGGGGGCCGTCGACGTGGGACACCACGACGCCCGCCACGTGCAGGCCGCGGGCGCGCGCCGCCTCGAGCGTGAGTCGCGTGTGGTTCAGCGTGCCGAGACGCGCCCGCGCGACCACGACGAGGGGCAGGCCGAGATCGCGCGCGAGATCCGCCATCGTGTAGCCCGCGCTGACGGGCACGAGGAGGCCTCCGGCGCCCTCGACCAGCGTGAAGGCGTGGGAGGCGATCGCCGCGCGCACGCCCTCGAGCAGACGCTCGAGGGCGATGTCGTGGTCCGCGTCCGCCGCCGCGACGCTCGGCGCCGCAGGCAGCGGCAGTGCGACGGGACAGATCGCGTCGAGCGGCTCGCGCGAGGCCGCCGCCTCGCGCAGCGCCCGCGCATCGAGGGGCCCGTCGGGCCCGACGCCCGTCTCGATCGGCTTTCGCACGGCGACGTCGACGCCGCGCGCGCGCAGCGTCCGCACGATCGCGCAGCCGACGACGGTCTTTCCGACGCCGGTGTCGGTGCCGGTCACGAAGCAGCCGGTCCCGGGATCGCGTCGCATCGCGTGCCCGCCCGCCGCGGCTCAGGCCGACGCGAAGGCGCGCGGCAGCTCTTCGGCCACGGCGTCGGCGAGGGCTTCGACGTCCTCCGGCGCGTGGCTCGACATGGGCGTGATGCGCAGGCGCGCCGTGCCCTCCGGCACGGACGGGTGTCGGATGCCCTGGGCGTAGAAGCCCCGGGCGAGCAGCCGCTCGCAGAGCTCCATGGTCGGCTCGTTGGCCCCGACCACGACCGGCACGATGTGCGTCACACTCGGACGGGTCGAGATCCCGTGCGCCTCGAGCCGCCGGCGGAGGCGCGCCGCGTTCTCCGCGAGCTGCGCGCGCCGTGACGGCTCGCGCTGCACGATCGCAAGGGCCGCGCGCGCGGCGGCGACCTGGGGGGGCGCGAGCGCGCAGGTGAAGATGAAGCTCCGCGCTGCGTTCACGAGGAGCTCGCGAAGCTTCGCCGAGCCCGCCACGAAGGCGCCGAAGGAGCCGAAGGTCTTGCCGAGCGTGCCGACGCAGACGTCGACGCCGTCCTCCGCGCCGAGGAGCTCGGCCGAGCCGCGGCCGCTCGCGCCGAGGGTCCCGCAGCCGTGGGCGTCGTCGAGCAGCACGATCGCGCCGTAGCGCCGCGCGACGCGCGTCATCTCCGGGAGCGGCGCGAGGTCTCCGTCCATGCTGTAGACGCCGTCGAGGACGAGCAGCAGGCGCCGCCCGCCCTGCACGCCGGCGTCGGCTTCGCGGCGCAGGAGCCGCTCGAGGGCGTCGACGTCGCCGTGGGGGAAGACGCGCGTCTCGGCCCGCGAGAGGCGGCAACCGTCCACGATCGAGGCATGGTTCAGCGCGTCCGAGAGCACGACGTCGCCCGGCCGCACGAGGGACGGGATCACGCCGGCGTTCGCCATGTAGCCGGTGCTGAAGGCCAAAACGGCCTCGACACCGAGGAACGTTGCGAGCTCGGCCTCGAGCGCCTCGTGGAGGTCGAGGTTCCCGCAGATCAGGCGCGAGCCGCCCGCGGCGCAGCCGTGGAGGCGCGACGCCTCGGCCGACGCCTCCACGACCTCCGGGTGGTGGGCGAGGTCGAGGTAGTTGCTGCCGGCGAAGTGGAGGACGCGCCGGCCGTCCACCTCGGTGCGCGGACCCTGGGCGCCCGCGAGGCGGCGCATGCGGCGCCACGTCCCGCGGGCGCGGATCGCGTCCAGGGTCTCGTCGGCGATCGCGTCGACGAGGGAGCCGCCCACCGCTAGCGCCCGACGCCCCGCGTCTCGCGCGCGATCTCGGGCTTGAGCACGGGTGCGCGGCCGTCGAGGCGGAAGCCCGCGCCCACGCCCTCGAAGGCCTCGCGCTCGTAGGCCGGGTTGCCGTCCACCTCGAAGCCGGCGTCGCGGATCATGCGGTAGGTCTCGACGATCGCGTCGCCGCGGGTCGTGAGGTAGCCCTCGACGAAGAGCGAGTTCGCCGGCCAGAGGCAGAGCGGATTCAGCGCGCGCAGATGGCCTTCGCGGCCTCCCGCGGCGCGGATCTCCGCGCGCGGGTTCACGAGGCGCATCAGCGCGAGCGCGCGCAGACAACGCTGCGGTGTCAGCGTGCCGTCGTCCGTGACCTGGTTCCCTTCGATCGGGATCAGGAAGTTCACGGGGATCGACGGCACCTCGAGCTCGCGCAGCTTGAACGCCACCTCGATCACGTCCTCGCTTCCCTCGCCCATGCCGAGGATGAGCCCGCTGCACGCCTCGATGCCGTGCTTCTTCGCCGCGACGAGCGTGTTCACGCGGTCGGCGTACGTGTGCGTCGAGCAGATCTCGCCGTAGTGCGACTCGCTGGTGTTCAGGTTGTGGTTCAGCCGGTCGAGGCCGGCATCGGCGAGGATACCCGCCTGCTCGTCGTCGAGGAGGCCGACGGAGAGGCAGACCTCGATCGGCCAGCGCTGCTTCACCCCGCGGATCAGCTCGGCCAGCTTCCGCGTGCGTTCGAGGGTCGGGCCGCGCCCCGAGAGCACCATGCAGTAGCGGGTGGCGCCGGCCCGCGCGGCGTGCTCGGCCTCGGCGAAGATCTCCTCGTCGCTCTTCATGGCGTACTTCCGGATCGCCGCCTTCGAGTCCTTGTTCTGCGCGCAGTACCCGCAGTTCTCGGGACAGAGCCCGTTCTGCACGTTGTTCAGGACGTGGACCATCACCTTGTTGCCGAAATGCTTGCGCCGCGGCACCGACGCGGCGTGGAGGAGCGGCAGGAGGTCGACGTCGTCGTCGTCGAGGATCCAGCGCGCGTCGACGGTCGAGACGGGCTCGTCGCGCAGCGCGCGCTCGGCCAGGGCGGCGTACTTCTCGAGCAAGGAAACCTCCTGAGTCGGCAATCGGGTGGGAGCTCGAAGAGCCTTCGGGCCGAGGCTCGCGGGGCTCCCGCCTGCTGTCAACCGTCGTTCTCCGGACCGGTTGACGGAATCGCCCGCTACCGTGCGGCGATGGCAAAGGCGAGGTCGGTCTACGCGTGCACGGAATGCGGCGCCCAGGCGCCGCGCTGGCTCGGCCGCTGCCCCGAGTGCGGAGCCTGGAGCTCCCTCGTCGAGGAAGCGATCGGCCCCGGGGCCGCGGTCGGTCGGGCCGGCGCGACCGGGGCGCTCTCGATCGCACCGCCTTCCGGCGCGCCCGCGCCGCCGGTCGTTCCCCTGCGCGAGATCGAGGCCAGCCATGCGCCCCGCCTTCCGTGCGGGATCGACGAGGTGGATCGCGTCCTCGGCGGCGGCCTCGTGCCCGGAAGCGTCCTGCTCCTCGGCGGCGAGCCGGGGATCGGGAAGTCGACGCTCGCCCTCCAGATCGCGGCGCGCGTGGCCGCTCGTGGCGGCGGCGTCCGGCCGGTGCTCTACGTGAGCGGCGAGGAGAGCCCCGAGCAGGTGCGGCTTCGCGCGGAGCGGCTCGAGGCGGCGGCGGGCGACGTCTTCCTGCTGCCCGAGACCCGAGTCGAGGCGATCGTCGAGCCGTGGCGAAAGCTCCGGCCGGCCCTCGTCCTCGTCGACTCGATCCAGACCCTTCGTACCGAGCGCATCGAGTCGGCGGCCGGAAGCGTCGCCCAGGTGCGGGAGTGCGCTGCGATGCTCTCCGTGCTCGCGAAGAGCGAGCCGGCGCCCGGTCCGGCCCTGCTCCTGATCGGCCACGTCACGAAGGAGGGGACGCTCGCCGGCCCGCGGGTGCTCGAGCATCTCGTGGACGTCGTGCTCAACTTCGAAGGCGAGCGGGCCCATCCGTTCCGCGTGCTCCGGGCCGCGAAGAACCGCTTCGGCTCGACCGCCGAGATCGGCGTCTTCCACATGGGAGAGCAGGGCCTCGAGCCCGTCTCGAATCCGAGCGAGATGTTCCTGGCCGAGCGACGGCCGGGAGCGCCCGGCTCCTGCATCGTGCCCCTGCTCGAGGGATCGCGTCCGATGCTGGTCGAGCTGCAGAGCCTCGTGGCGCCGGCGGGCTACGGCACCGCCCGGCGCACCTGCCTCGGGATCGACGACGGTCGCGTCGCGCTGCTCCTCGCGGTGCTCGACCGCAACGCCGGCGTCGACCTCGTCTCGCGCGACGTCTACGTGAACGTCACGGGCGGCGTGCGCGTGATCGAGCCCGCAGCCGATCTCGGCCTCGTCCTCGCCCTCGCCTCGAGTCGGCTCGACCTCGCGCTTCCGCCCGACGCCGCCGCGTGCGGCGAGGTCGGGCTCGGGGGTGAGGTGCGTCGCGTGTCGCGCCTCGACCTGCGGCTGCGCGAGGCGGCGCGCCTCGGCTTCCGGCGCGTGCTCCTGCCGGAGCTCCACGAGGGCGTGCCTGCGGCGGCGGGTGCACGCGCGATCCCGGTGCGCGACGTGGCCGAGGCCGTCGCGTGGCTGCGACGCGAAGGTGTGCGCAGCCCTTCGCGCGAGCCCGTCGACGAGCGCGCCGCAGGCCTGTGAACTCTCGTTAACCCTTTGGATTCACAGCGCTTTTCTCTTCGTCGCGCTTTGACACCGGAAAGCGCGGCCGCTAGGCTCGGCGCGATGTCGCACGCTCCGCCCTCCGCCGACGCGGCGTCCTCTCCTCCTTCCCACGACGCGCGCCGCGGGGTGTTCGCCGCCGCGCTCGAGAGCCTCGGCGACGGCCTCGGTCAGGTCGAGCGTGCCATGCGACAGCAGGTCGCCTCCGAAGAGCAGCTCGTCGGCGCGATCGGCGATCACGTGCTCTCGGCCGGCGGCAAGCGAATCCGCCCCGCGCTCCTCATGCTCTGCGCCGAGCTCTGCGGCTACACCGGACCGCGACGCGTGCAGATCGCTGCGGCCGTCGAGCTGCTGCACAGCGCGACGCTCCTGCACGACGACGTCGTCGACCTCTCCCCGTTGCGCCGCGGTCGCCCGTCGGCGAACGCGATCTGGGGCAACCGGCGCGCCGTCCTCGTGGGCGACTTCTGCTATGCGCGCGCGTCCGCGATGATCGTCGAGGACGGCGACCTCGACGTGCTCTGGATCTTCTCCAACACGATCCGGCTCATGGCGGAGGGCGAGCTGCTCCAGCTCCAACGCAGCTTCGATCCGTCCGTGACCGAGGCTCACTACTACGGTGTGATCGACCGCAAGAGCGCGTCGCTCTTGTCCGCGGCCTGCGAGGCGGGAGCGATCCTCGGCGGCGTCACGCGGGCCGAGCGGCGGCGCCTCGCCGAGTTCGGCCGCGAGCTCGGTCTGGCCTTCCAGCTCCGCGACGACGCCCTCGACTACGAGCAGGTCGAGGCCGAGCTCGGCAAGCGGCCGCACACGGACGTCCGCGAGGGGAAGGTGACGCTTCCCCTGCTGCTCACGCTCAAGCGCTGCACGCCCGCCGAGCGCGGGACCATCGCCAACGTGCTGAAGGCGGCGGCGCGGGAGGCGGCCGAGAGCGGCACGTCCACGGTCGAGCGCGAGCAGAGCCAGCTCGACCTCGGCCCCGTGATCCAGCTCGTCGACCAGTATCGCGGCGTCCCCGACACGGTTCGCCGAGCGGCCGAGCACGTGGAGCGTGCGGCGGCCGCGATCGCTCCCTTCCCTGCGAGCCCGGTGAAGGAGGCGCTGCTCGGAGCAGCGCAGTTCGCCGTGGCGCGCGATCGCTGACGGCGAGGAGCCCCGAAAGACGCCGCCGCCCGGCGTTCCTCCCGCCTCCCTCCCCGCGGTCCCGCGGAGATCCAGGCATGATGCATCGAAGTCGAGATCCCAAGCGCTCCGTGCGCGCGCTCGCGCTCGCCGGAGGCCTGTGCCTCGCCCTCGCCGCCGCGGCAGGGCGGGCAGATCCGCCGGCCCCCCCGGCGGCAGCCGTGAACCTGAACACGGCGACGGCGGACGAGCTCGAGGCGCTCCCCGGCGTCGGCGCCGCGCGTGCTCGAGCGATCGTCGAGGCGCGAAAGGCTCGCGGCGGCTTCAAGACCGTCGACGAGCTCCTCGATGTGAAGGGCATCGGGGAGCAGGGCCTCGAGCGCCTGCGACCCTTCGTGAGCATCGACGGAAAGGCCCCGGCCCGGCCGCAGTCCCGGTAGTACCCTGCGACCGGCCGATGCCGGGAGCGCGCGAGCGCTCCCGGCATCCTGGAGGTCTCGTGGGAGCGGTGGGAGCGGCGCGGCCGGCGCGAGCGGCTCGCAGGCGGACGCTTCGTGCGGTCGTCCTGGCACTCGCCTGTGTCGCATGGCTTCCCGCGCCGCGCGCTACCGCGCAGGCCGCCGCGCGCCCGGTCGCGCGCCGCGTCGTGTCGCTGAATCCGTCCCTGACCGCGATCCTCGTCGACCTCGGCGCTCGCGACGCCCTGGTCGGCGTGGACGACTTCTCGGCGCGACAGGTGCCGGAGGTCGCGGCGCTGCCCCGCGTCGGCGGCCTCTACGATCCCAGCCTCGAAGCCGTGGCGGCGCTGCGTCCGGATCTCGTCGTTCTCGTGCAGAGCGTCGAGCAGCGCGGCTTCCGCGCGAAGCTCGACGAGCTCGGAGTCCCGGTGCTCGTCGTCGACCCGCACGGCTACGACGAGGTGCTCGAGACGATCGGCAGCCTGGGCTCGCGCGTCGGGCGGAGCGAGGCGGCCCGCCAGCGCGTCGAGGTCCTTCGACGCGCTCGTGACGCGGCCGAGCGGGAGGCAGCGGCGGCGCGCGCGGCGGGCCGGCCTCGGACGCGAACGGTCCTCGTGCTGCAGCGCGAGCCGCTCTTCGTGGCCGGCGGCGGAAGCTTCCTCGACGACATGCTGCGCGCCGTCGGCGCCGAGAACCTGGGCGCGGCGCTGCCCGGCCTCTATCCGCGCGCTTCCCTCGAGTGGCTGATCGCGGCGCGACCCGAGGTGATCCTCGACGCGGCGAGCGACGCAGGCGCCGCGCAGGCGTTCTGGAGCCGTTGGCCGTCGCTGCCGGCCGTGCGCGAGGGTCGCGTGGTGCCCGTCGACCCGAGCCTCGTCACCCTCCCCGGCCCCCACCTCGACGCCGCGCTGCGCGCCCTCGCGTCGGCCGTCGCGCCGCCGTCGGCGGGAGCGACGCGTTGAGCGGAGCTGCGCCGGGGCTCACGCCGAGGCGCCTGGGTCTCGCGATCGGCGCGGCGCTCGCCGGCCTCGCCGCCGCCTTCGTGGTGGCCCTCGCGTCGGGACCGAGCGGGCTCGGCATCTCCGACACCGTGGCGGCCCTCGGCGGACGCGCGCGCGACGCAGCGACGGCCGACATCGTGCTGCGGGTCCGGCTCCCGCGCGTGGCGCTCGCCGGCATCGTGGGCGCGGCCCTCGCGACCTCGGGCGCGCTCTTCCAGGCGCTCCTCCGAAATCCGCTCGCCGATCCCTTCGTGCTCGGGGTCTCCGGCGGGGCGGCCCTCGGCGGGATCATCGTGCTCGGGCTCGGCGCCGCGGCGAGCCTCGCGCAGGGCGCGGTGCCGGCGGCCTCCTTCGCGGGCGCCCTCGCCGCGCTCCTCCTGCTCTTCGCGCTCGCCGGTGCGCGAGGTCGGCTCTCGTCGACGAGCCTCCTGCTCACCGGAGTCGTCTTCAACGCGTTCGCGTCGGCCGCGATCGTGTTCATCGCGTCGGTCGCCGGCCTCGCCGAGGGCACGAGCATCTTCTTGTGGCTGATCGGGAGCTTGTCCTCTGCGCCCGGCGGGCTCGTGGGGCTCGTCGGGAGCCTCGTCGGATTGGCGATCGTGTTCACGTTGCCACTCGCGCGGCAGCTCGATCTGCTCGCGCTCGGGGAGGAGCCCGCGGCGCAGCTCGGCGTCGAGGTCGAGCGAGTGCGGCGCTGGCTCCTCGTCGCCTCCTCGCTCATGGTCGGCGCGGCGGTCGCAGTCTCGGGCCTGATCGGGTTCGTCGGGCTCATCATCCCCCACGCGCTGCGCCTCGCGATCGGGCCCGATCATCGGATCCTCCTCCCGACCTCCGCCCTGGGCGGCGCTGCGTTCCTCATCCTCTGCGACACGGCAGCGCGGACGGTCCTGCCCGGGCGCGAGCTTCCGGTCGGCGCCGTGACGGCCCTGGCCGGCGGTCCGCTCTTCCTCGTGCTGCTGCGCCGGCAGCAGGGGCGGCCCCTCCTGCCGTGAGTGACGCGGCCCTCTCCTTCGACGGGGTGGCGATCGCGCTCGGCGGAGCGCCCGTGCTGCGCGGGGTCGACCTGACGCTCGCGCGCGGCGAGGTGCTGGGCCTCGTCGGCGCGAACGGCGCCGGGAAGACCACGCTCCTGCGCCTCGCGACGCGCATCCTCCGCCCCGACACCGGCGTGGTTCGCGTCGGCGCCGAGCCGGTGGAGCGGCTCTCGCGCCGTGCGCTCGCGCGGCGCATCGCCGTCGTGCCCCAGGAGACGCAGGTGCCGTTCCCGTTCCGCGCGGCGGAGATCGTGCTGCTCGGCCGCGCGCCGCACCTCGGCCTGTTCGGATTCGAGTCGCGGGACGATCTCGCCCGGGTCGAGCGCGCGCTCGCGGCGGTGGGGATGGCCGAGCTCGCGGGTCGATCGATGCTCGAGCTCTCGGGCGGGCAGCGCCAGCTCGTCTCCCTGGCACGAGCGCTCGCCCAGGATCCCGAGACCCTCCTGCTCGACGAGCCGACGGCGTTCCTCGATCTGCGCCATCGCGTCGAAGCCCTCGAGGTCGTGCGCGGGCTCGCCCGGGACGGGCGCAGCGCGCTCGTCGTCTCCCACGATCTCACGCTCGTCGCGCGCTTCTGCGATCGGCTCGCGCTGCTCGCCGCGGGACGGGTCTACGCCGTCGGCACTCCCGCCGACGTGCTCACGCCCGAGGCGCTGCGCGCGACCTACGGCATCGCGGCCGAGGTGCTCCACGCGCCCGACGGCACCCCTCTCGTGGTGCCTCACGGGATCGACCAGAGGTCGCAGGATCCGGCCGCGGGCTCCGCGAGCGGCGCGGCGCACGAGCCGGCGCGCTAGCTTCGGCCGGTGCGTCGGGTCGCAGCGGCTGCAGCCGCTCTGGCGCGAACCGGCGGCCACCATCCCAGACGACCGAGGCCTGCGCAGATCCGGGAGGCTCGCCATGGCACAGCTCACGATCGCCCGCGTCCACGCCCGCGAGATCCTCGACTCGCGCGGCAATCCGACCGTCGAGGTGGAGCTCACCACCTCGGCCGGGGACCACGGTCGGGCGGCGGTTCCGTCGGGGGCGTCGACGGGCTCGCGCGAGGCGCTCGAGCTGCGCGACGGCGACCGCGCGCGCTTCGGAGGAAAGGGCGTGCGCAAGGCCGTCGGCCACGTGAACGGCGAGATCGCGAGGGCGATCGGCGGCATGCCGCTCGGCGGGAGCGCGGAGCAGCTCGCCCTCGACCGCGCCCTCTGCCAGCTCGACGGCACCGAGACGAAGTCGCGTCTCGGCGCCAACGCGATCCTCGGCGTCTCCCTCGCGGCCGCCCACGCCGCCGCCGCCGCCGCGAGGCTCCCGCTCTACCGCTGGCTCGGCGGCGAGAGCGCCGCGCTCCTCCCCGCGCCGATGATGAACGTTCTGAACGGTGGGGCCCACGCCGACAACAACGTCGATCTCCAGGAGTTCATGCTCTACCCGCTCGGCGCGCCGAGCTTCGGCGAGGCGCTGCGCTGGGGCGCCGAGGTCTTCCACGTCCTGCGCAAGGTGCTCCACGACAAGGGCTACTCCACCGCGGTGGGCGACGAGGGCGGTTTCGCGCCGAACCTCGGGAGCAATCGCGAGGCGATCGAGCTCATCCTCGCGGCGATCGAGAAGGCGGGCTACCGGCCGGGCGAGCAGATCGCGCTCGCGCTCGATCCCGCCGCGAGCGAGTTCTACGAAGGCGGCCAGTACGACCTCTCGGGCGAGAACGCGAAGCACGACGCGGCGGGCATGGTCGACTACTGGAAGGACTGGTGCAGCCGCTACCCGATCGTGTCGATCGAGGACGGTCTCGCGGAGCAGGACTGGGAGGGATGGTCGCGGCTCACCCAGGGCCTCGGTGGCCGCGTGCAGCTCGTGGGCGACGACCTCTTCGTCACGAACCCCGCGATCCTGCGGCGCGGGATCGACGCCAAGGTCGCGAACGCGATCCTGATCAAGGTGAACCAGATCGGGACGCTGTCGGAGACGCTCGAGGCGATCCAGATTGCGGACGACGCGGGCTACGCAGCGATCGTGTCGCATCGCTCCGGCGAGACGGAGGACACCACCATCGCCGACCTCGCCGTGGCCACGAGCGCGGGCCAGATCAAGACCGGCTCGCTCTGCCGCACCGATCGGATCTGCAAGTACAACCGCCTGCTGCGCATCGAAGAGGAGCTCGGGAGCCGGGCGCGCTACGCCGGCCGCACGACCCTCGCGGGAGCCGCCCGCGCCTAGTCGTCAGATCGTCTAGGATCGGAGCGGGGAGGAAGCGATCCTGCGAAGCGTCGAGGAGACTCGCCCGCGCCAGGGCCTGTCGGTGCCCATGGTGACGGTGCTCGACGAGAGCGGCCGGCTCGACGAGGCCGGCCAGCGGGCCGCCGTGCGCCACGTGGTCCAGGACGGCTACGGCGCCGACGTGATCTTCGCCGCGGGCACCACGGGCGAGTGGGACCGGCTGCCGCCGGAGACGAACCGCCGCGTGGTGGCGCTGTGTGCCGAGGAGGTCGCGAAGCTGAACGTGGCCGTGGTGGCGCGGGGCGCCGGCGGGAACGAGCGGGCCGTCGAGGTCTGGGCCGGAGTGACGGCGCCGACGCCGGAGGAGACGCTCGAGAACCTCGACTTCGCGATCTCCCATCCAGGCGTCGAGGCGGCCGTGCTGGCGCCGCTCTCGATCCGCGGGATCGAGGACCCCGTGCGCTTCGTCGCCCGCGACGTGGCCGACCTGCTCGACGCGCGGCCCCGCCGGATCCCCATCTTCCTCTACGACAACGCCGACATCGCGGTGAACCCCGAGGTGCCGCACATGCACACGAAGCAGGTGAAGGCGCTCTCGCGCCTCGACTTCGTGCGCGGCATCAAGGTCTCGGCGCCGCCGAAGGTGCTCGGCAACTACCGCCGCGCGGCGGCGAACTTCCGCGAGCGGGGCGAGTTCGCGATCTACGTCGGCGACGCGCTCCAGATCTTCGACATCTTCCGGCCCGCCCAGGGGCTGATCGGCGTGCTCGGCGACTACTGGCGCCGCTGGAAGCTCGCGGGCGCGCTGCCGAGCGGCGTGGTCGCCGGGCCGGCGAATGCGCTGCCGCGGGAGTGGGCGCGCGCGTGGCAGGTGTGCCGCGCGGGCGACCTGGAGCGGATGGAGGAGGTGCGCGGCGTGCTCGAGGCCTTCCGCAACGGGACGCGCGCCGCGGGCGGCCGACGCACGATCGCGTGCTTGAAGCGCGCCCTGGTCCGGCTCGGCGTGACGCGCAGCGACGCGGTCGCGCCCGGCACGCCGGCGCTCTCGCGTCCCGATGCCGAGCGTTTCGACGAGAGCTTCGCGCGCGTGCGCGAGCTCGCCCGCGGACGCATCCGCCCGCCCTGGGTGACCCGCGGCCCCGTCGACGAAGCGGGCCTTCCCGCCGCCTCGGAGGCGCGGTCGTGAGCGAAGTGGCGCGAGCCGATCGGCTCGACGTCGCGGGCATCGGGAGCATGGTCGTCGACCGGCTCTATCGCGCGCCGCGCATCCTGCGCGAGGACGAGAAGACGATCCTGCGCGCCGTCGACGGCGGTCCCGGCGCGCCCACCTGCCGCCGCGCGGTGGGTGGCGTCGTCCTGAACCACCTCGGCTGGGCCACGGTGCTCGGCCTCCGCACTGGCATCTTCGGCAAGCAGGCCGACGACGAGAACGGACGCTTCCTGCGCGCCGCCATGGACCAGCTCGGGATCGAGCACCACTTCGTGCTCGACGGCTCGGCCTCGAGCGAGGCCCAGATCTTCGTCGATGACGGAGGTGGGCGGGCGATCTACATGGCTCCTGCCGCGACGAGCGAGACCACCGCGGAGCACGTTCGCCGACACCATGCAGCGTTCCTGAGGCGCGCCCGGCGCGTCACGACGGAGGTGTCGCAGCTTCCCTTGGACGCCGTGCGGGAGGTGCTGCGGCTCGCGCGCGCCTCGGGCATCCCGACGGTCCTCGACCTCGACGTACCGCCGAGCGACGCGGTCCCGGGCCTCGGCGAGGAAGCCGTGCTCGACGAGGTGCTGCGATCGGCGACGCTGCTCAAGCCCGCGAAGCGCGCCGCGCGGGAGCTCGTGCCGAAGGCGGGGAGCGACGCGCTCGCGCTCGCGCGCGCGCTGCGGGCGCGCTTCGGCGTGCAGGCGGTGGTGCTGACCGACGGCGACGCCGGCTGCGCGATCGCGGCGGAGGCGTTCGAAGGCCGCATCCCCGCGCCGGCGGTGAAGACCGTCGACACCACCGGCGCGGGCGACGCCTTCCTGGGCGGTCTCCTCGCGGGCCTCGATCTCGGCCTCGACTGGGCCGCCGCGGCGCGGCTCGCGAACGCGTGCGGTGCCGCCTGCGTGGAGCAGCTCGGCGCCTTTCCGCAGGACGCGGCCGCGGCCCGCGCCCGCGTGCTCGAGCTCCACGGCCCGCCCCTCGCGCTCCGGCCCCCCGTGCGGCCGCGCGTGCGCGGATGGCCGGACGGATCCCAGGCCGTGGCCGTGCTCGACGCGGCCGCCGACGCGCTCACGGCCCTCTCGCGGCGCGCCGACCGCGCGAGCTTCGAGAGCGCTGCGCGCCTCATCCGGGAGTCCGAGGTCCGGGGCGGGCGCGTGCACGTGACCGGGGTCGGGAAATCGGGACACGTGGCCCGCTACGCCGCGGCGCTCCTCGCGTCGACTGGCACGCCCGCGAACTTCTACGACGCGAACGAGTCGATCCACGGCTCCTCGGGCCAGGTGCTCGCGGGCGACGTGGTGATCGCCGTCTCGAACAGCGGCGAGACGGAGGACCTCCACGCGGCCGTCGAGGTGGCGCGGAACCTCGGCGGGCGTATCGTGGCCGTGACGGGCGGTCTCTCGTCCTGGCTCGCGCGCAACGCCGAGGTGACCCTCGACGCGAACGTCCCGCAGGAGGGCGGAGGCCTCGGTCTCGCGCCCCGCGCGAGCATCGCCGCCCAGGCCATGGTGCTCGCCGGCCTGTCCGCGGTGCTCGAGCAGGCCAGGGGATTCACGCGGGCCGACTTCCACGCGCGTCATCCGGCGGGCGCGCTCGGCCGGAAGACGCGCGATCCCGCGCCCGGCGAGGGCGCGCGCTAGGAGTCGTCCATGGGCTACCGCAGCCGCACCACGACCTTCGGCCGCAACATGGCCGGCGCGCGGGCGCTCTGGCGCGCGACGGGCATGACGGATCGCGACTTCGAGAAGCCGATCGTCGCGATCGCGAACAGCTTCACGCAGTTCGTGCCGGGCCACGTGCACCTGCACGACGTCGGCCAGCGCGTGAAGAAGGTGATCGACGAGGCGGGCGGCTGGGGCGTCGAGTTCAACACCATCGCGGTCGACGACGGCATCGCGATGGGCCACGGCGGCATGCTCTACTCGCTCCCGAGCCGCGACCTGATCGCCGACAGCGTCGAGTACATGGTCCAGGCCCACGTGGCCGACGCTCTGGTGTGCATCTCGAACTGCGACAAGATCACGCCGGGCATGCTGATGGCCGCGCTGCGGCTGAACGTCCCGACGATCTTCGTGTCCGGCGGACCGATGGAGGCGGGGGTCGCCAAGGGCACGCACGACCGCCACGGCAAGGCGCTGTCCGAGAAGATCGACCTGATCGACGCGATGGTCGTGGCGGGAAACGACGACGTGTCGGACGAGACGGTCGAGGCGATCGAGCGCTCGGCCTGCCCGACCTGCGGCTCGTGCTCCGGGATGTTCACCGCGAACAGCATGAATTGCCTGAACGAGGCCCTCGGGCTCGCGCTCCCCGGAAACGGCACGCTGCTCGCGACCCACGCGCGGCGCTGGGAGCTGTTCGAGGACGCGGCGCGCCGCATCGTCACCCTCGCGCGGCGCTTCTACCTCGAGGGCGACGAGAGCGTGCTCCCGCGACGGATCGCGACGCGCGCCGCGTTCGAGAACGCGATGGCCCTCGACATCGCGATGGGCGGCTCGACCAACACCGTGCTGCACATCCTCGCGATCGCGGCGGAGGGTGGCGTCGACTTCACGATGGCCGACATCGACCGCCTCTCGCGCCGCGTGCCGAACCTGTGCAAGGTCGCCCCGTCGTCCCACTTCCACGTCGAGGACGTGAACCGCGCCGGGGGGATCTTCACCATCCTCGGCGCCCTCGACCGGGCGGGGCTCGTCCGGCGCGACGTGGGCACCGTCCACGCGCGCACGATGGGCGAGGGCATCGACGCGAACGACGTCCGGCGTGAGACCTGCAAGGCCGAGGCGAAGCAGCGCAGCCTCGCGGCGCCGGGCGGCGTGCGCACCATCGTCGCCTTCTCCCAGGACAAGTACTTCTCCTCCCTCGACACGGACGAGCGTACGGGAGTGATCCGCGAGGCGGCGCACGCCTACAGCAAGGACGGCGGCCTCGCCGTGCTGCACGGCAACCTCGCCGCGGACGGATGCATCGTGAAGACGGCGGGCGTGGACGAGTCGATCCACGTGTTCGAGGGGCCGGCGCGCATCTTCCACTCCCAGGAGGAAGCCTGCGCCGCGATCCTCGCCGACCGCATCCGGGCGGGCGACGTCGTCGTGATCCGCTACGAAGGGCCGAAGGGCGGACCGGGAATGCAGGAGATGCTCTACCCGACGTCCTATCTCAAGGCGAAGGGCCTCGGGAAGGCTTGCGCGCTCCTGACCGACGGCCGCTTCAGCGGCGGCACCTCCGGGCTCTCGATCGGCCACGTCTCGCCCGAGGCGGCAGAGGGCGGCGCGATCGGGCTCGTCGAGGAAGGAGACCGCGTGCGGATCGACATCCCGGCGCGGCGCATCGACGTGCTCGTGGACGACGCCACGCTCGCCCGCCGGCGCAGCGCGATGGAGGCGAGGGGCGCCGAGGCGTGGCAGCCGATCGGCCGCGCGCGCCCGGTCTCGCAGGCGCTCCGGGCCTACGCGCTCATGACGACGAGCGCCGCGCGCGGCGCAGTGCGCGATCTCTCGCAGCTCCGACCCGGGCGGTAGCTCCAGGCGCGAGCGACGTCCGTCGGCCCGGTCGCCGGGGCGTGGCGCGACGCGATCTCCGACAGGGCCTCGATGGAGAGACCGGCTATTCGCCCAGCGCTTCCTCGGACCGGTCCGTGAAGCGGTATCCGACACCGCGCAACGTCTCGATGTAGCGGCCGGCCGGCTCGATCTTGCGGCGGATCCACTTCACGTGCGTGTCGACCACCCGCACGGTCTTGCCGCAGGCCACGCCCCACACCTCGTCGAGGATCTGCTTGCGCCCGAGGACGCGCCCCGCGCCGCGCATCAGCACGGCGAGCACGTCGAACTCCTTCGCCGTCAGGCGGACGGCGCGGCCATCCACGTGGACGCTGCGCAGGCTCGCGTCGAGCTCGAGCTCCTCGAAGCGGAGGGGGAGGGTCGGCCTCTCGCCGCGTGATCCGCGCAGCGTGCGGCGCAGGATCGCGCTCACGCGCAATGCGAGCTCGCGCGGGTGGAAGGGCTTGCTCACGAAGTCGTCGACGCCCACCTCGAAGGCGACGACGCGGTCCATCTCGGCCGCCGTGGCGGCGACCATGACGATCGGCACGCGCACGAGCTGGGGGTCCTCGCGCATGGCCCGCACGAGGCCCAGGCCCGAGAGGTCGGGCAGCAGCATCTCGACCACCGCCAGGTCGGGTGGATTGGCGTGGGCTGCGGCAAGGGCGTCGCGCCCGCTCCCGGCGAGCCGCACCTCGAGCCCGGCCTCCTCGAGGGGGCGCTTCATTCCCTCCGCCTCGGAGAGATCCGCGTCGATGACGAGCACGTGCGCGATGGCGATGCTCCGGCGCGTCTCGCAGCGCGCCCCAGCCTGGCCGGACGGGGATTCCATCAGGCGTTGGCGACGAAGCCGTGGGGTTTCGGTGGCAGTCAAGCGAACAAACGGTGATGTCTCTCCATGCGAATGCCATCTTAAGCTCGTCGTCGCGTCACCTCTTCGTCGACGCGCCTAGGTACTCCTAGCCCCGACACGGGTCCGGCCGGGACGCCTCCAAGGCCGGGAAGGGCCGCAGGACGCCGCGGACGGGGCCAGCCGAGGCGAAGGCGTGAGATCGATCCCCCTGCAGCGCGACCCGACCGACGCGGCGCGCGATCCCGAACGCGATCTGATCGCGGGCGTGCTCGCTGCCGATCGCCCGGCGTTCGACGCGCTCTACGACTTCTGCCTGCCGCGCGCCTACGCCTACATCCGAGGCTCCGTCCCCTCCCAGTCCGAGGCGCAGGCCGTGACGCAGGAGCCCCTGGTCGAGGTCGTCCGCTCCCTCCCCGACCGCCCCGAGGAGGTGCCCTTCGCCGCGTGGCTCTTCGCGGCGGCGCGACGGGTCCTCGCGCGACACCTGGCGGAGAAGGGCGCCGGGGTCGTCTTGCCGTCCGACGTGGTGGACGCAACGCAGCCGATGCAGGGAGGACGATCCATGGCGCGCCTCGGCCACGCGCTCGCAGCCGTGCTGCGGCGAGCCTTGCGCCGTCCCGCCGAGATCGCGACGGGAGCGAGCTCGTGAGCGCGGCGCCCCTCGGCATCCGACGCTCGGTCTGGGTCGCCGCCGGACTCCTCGCCGCCGCGGCGATCCCGTTGGCGCTCGAGATTGCGCCGAAGGCTCCGACGCCGGAGGCGAGCGCACCGCGGCCTGCGGTCCCTGCGAGCGGATCGCCGCGCACCGGGCCGCCCGTACGGGCGGAGGGGCTCGCCTCCTCCGTTGCCGTGAGCACGGAGGGCTCGCTCGCCGCCGCGCCGTCCCGGCCCCGCGCGGCCCCGGTCGCGGCGCGAGTCGAAGACAGCTCGGCGGCCCCGAGCGCCGCTCCCTCGAGCGAGCCGGCGGAGGAAGCCATCGACCCGGTCGTGCGACAGGACCTGTGGCTCGCGGAGATCGCCGCCGCGCGGGCGGCCGCGCGTCTCGGCCTGGACGAGCGCCTCGACGCCCGCGCCGGTACGCCGGCGTCGGACGACGCCACCCCCGACGCCGCGGCCGACCAGTCTCGCACCCACGCTCTTGCCGACGAGATGATCGTCGAGTACCTCGTGCGCCAACGGCACATCGCGCCCGTGCTTCCCGACGGTTCTCCGGGCGCGCCGCTCGCCGACATGGTGCGCGCCCAGCTACGCCTCGATGTGGCGCAGGCCGCGCCACGAATCCGCACCAAGCTGCTGCACTGGGCGCTCGCCGCCCTGGACTAGTCGGAGGTCTCCGTCGTGGAAGGACAACACGAGTCCGCGGTGCTGTTCGCGCTGCAGCACATGACGAAGGAGGGGCTCGTCACGATGTCCCTCCTCATCCTCATGTCGCTCGCCTCGTGGACCATCATCATGGGCAAGTCGCTCGGCTTGCGAAAGGCGCGACGCCTCGCGGATCACTTCTACGACGCGTTCGCGAAGTCCCAGGACCCGTTCGAGCTGGTCGGGCAGGACAAGGAGTTCGAGGGCGCCCCGCCGTACTCGGTGTACGACTACGCCTGCCGCGAGATGCAGAAGCAGCTCGACCGGTTCGCGCCGAAGGCGAAGGCGAACGGATCGCGGCGCGCGCCGGGCCGCGTGCTCGCGGCGATCCGGGCCGCCATGGAGCGCGGGATCGGGGACGAGTCGGTGCGCCTGCAGGGGGGCATGGTGATCCTCGCCCTGGCGATCTCCGGCGGCCCCTTCATCGGCCTCACGGGCACGGTGTTCGGAGTGATGGAGACGTTCGGCGGCGTCGCGCAGGCGGGCCAGGCGAACCTGTCCGCGATGGCGCCGGGCGTGGCGGGGGCGCTCATCAACACGGTCGCGGGCCTGATCGTCGCGATCCCCTCGCTCTTCGCGTACAACATGCTGAGCAAGCGCATCGAGGCGCTCTCCCTCGACATGTCGAACTTCGCCTCGGAGCTCGAGGCCACCTTCGTGATCGACTACGTCGACGCAGGCGGCGCCGCCGCCGAGACCGCCGGTCGGCGTGACGTGCCGGGGGCGGCGCTGGCGGCGACGCACTGATGCAGGCCCCCGGAAGCGGAAAGTCGTCGGTCATCGCCGACATCAACATCACGCCGCTCCTCGACCTGGCGTGGGTGCTGCTCGTGATCTTCATCCTCACCACGACGGCTCTCGTCCAGGGCATCGAGGTGAAGCTGCCCGAGACGGCGGACCACAAGGAAGAGGTTCCGACGGAGGTGGTGACGGTCGCGATCGACCGCACGGGCGTCGTGTACCTGAACGATGCGCCGGTGAAGGTCGACGACCTCGAGGAGAAGCTCCGCGTCTTCAAGCTCGCGAACCCGAGCCTGCCCGTCATCCTGCGCGCCGACCGGGCGCTCGTCTACGACGACGTGGTGAAGGTCCTGGACGCGATCAAGCGCGTGCCCGTCGAGAACCTCGCCCTCGCAACGGAGGTGGAGTGATGGCGTCCCATCGGCACCGCGGCGGAGGATTCCCGCTCGGCCGCGTCTTCGTGGCCGTGATCGCGCTCCACATCGTCGTCGGAAGCGGTGCCTACTGGCTCGCCAAGACCCAGGCCGGCCAGGAGTTCGCACGCGTCTACCACATCAAGCTGTTCGAGCCTCCGAAGCCCGAGACCAAGCCCGAGCCCCCGCCGCCCCCGCCGCCTCCGCAGGACGTCGCCAAGCCGAAGGAGACGCCGCAGACGCAGGCCCCCACCGCCCTCGCGAAGCTGGCGCCGTCGGCGGCGCCCACGATCGGCGGGGGAGGTGGCGGAATGAACTGGAGCGGGAAGTACTCCGGCCAGAACCTGCTGAACGGCCCCGAAGGCGCGTTCCACGCCGCGGTGACGGGCCGCTTCCGCAAGTACTACTCCGAGCCGCCCGACAGCTTCGGGCCGGCCGAGCTCGAGCTCTCGGTGAGCGGCACCGGGGCGGTGCGCTCGTTCCGGCTGGTGAAGTCCTCCGGCAACGCGAAGAACGATCAGGCGATCCTCGACGCGGCGTCGCACGTGCAGTCGGAGGGCGTGGGCGTCGCTCCGCCCGAGAACCACGCACGGCTCGTGACGGTCCGCTTCGTTCCGAGCTCCTGAGCGCAGGCCGGTCCGCCCTAGGAGAGGGTCGACTCCGGCCGTCGGTGGCGCGCGCGATAGGCGGAGGGAGTCATTCCGCTCCGTCGTCGGAAGAGCGAGGTGAAGTGTGCGAGAGAGCTCCAACCGGTCTCGGCCCCGACCTCGATGATGGGCAGCTCCGTCTCGACGAGGAGCGCCTGGGCGCGCTCGAGACGCAGGCCGGTCGCCCAGTCGCGGAAGCTCATGCCGAGCTCCGCGTGGAAGAGGCGCGAGGCCTGGCGCTCCGACACGCCGACCCTCGCGGCGAGCGTCGCCATCGAGAGCTCGTCGAGCGGCGCTCGAGCGGCGCTGGCCAACGCCTCCTGGAAGCGGCGACCCTTCCCTCGTGAACGCCGCGGCAGCCCGGGCACGAGCGGGCCGGGCCCCAGTTCGTCCGCGAGCGCGAGGAGCTCGAGGACGCGCGCGACACTGCGCAGAGGCGCCTGCGAGAAGGGCTGCCCCGCGAGCTCCCCGACCAGCCGCGTCGCGCGCCGAGCGGAATCCGTGCCGGCGCGTGCGATCCGCACGCTCGCAGGGCCCTCGGCGGAGCGCCGGGCCAGGGCGAAGGCGGTGGCGAGCCACGAAGCGGTCGCACGGAGCAGGGCGATCTCTCCGAGCCCCCACGCCGCGCGGAGCTCGCAGCTCGCCCCGAGCGGGACCACGAGCAGATCGCCCGAATCGAGTCGCACGCACTCTCCGTCGGCGAGCCGGAGGCGCAGTGCGCCGCGCTCGACGCAGCAGAGCGAGAAGCCGGTGAGGGAGTACGTCGTTCCCGCCCATGCGATCCGCTCGATCTCGGGCGCGTTCGCGGCGGCTTCTGGATCCATCGGCAGGAAGGGTGCAACCACGGGGGGGAACCTCGACGTGCAGAGCCTGCACGACGTCGATGGCGGATGGGTCGCAGTACGGTGTGGCGCGGGCGAAGTCTTCGTGTCCTGCGCGCCCGCCCGCGAGCAGGGCCCTCAGAAGGCGCCGGCGAGCGTCGCGCCCGGAGCGCCTCGATGACACTTCGGAGAAGACTGACCGCCGACACCTCGCTGCGGCAGGAAATCTCGCCGAAGCTCCCGCGCATGCGACGTCCCCCCCGTGCGCGCGCCGCGCTGGCGCTCGTCCTCGTCGAGCTCCTGCTCCTGCCTCCGGTGGCCCTCGCGAACCCGCAGGGCGGCGTCGTGCGCGGCGGCGTCGCGACGATCACGGGGCAGGGCACTTCCGTCGTGAACGTGCGCCAGGGCTCGAAGACGGCGGTGCTCTCCTGGCAGGGCTTCGACATCCGGCCGGGGGAGGTGACGAACTTCCAGCAGCCGGGCGCGAGCGCGGTGGCGATCAACCGGATCCTCGACGGCCAGGCTTCGAAGATCCTGGGCAGCCTGAACGCGAACGGCCACGTCTACCTGATCAACCCGAACGGGATCCTGTTCGGCCCGAACGCGACGGTGAACGTGCACGCCCTCACGGCGGCGACGTCGGTCAAGGCGGGCGACCTGATGGCCTTCGGCAACGGCTTCGATCCGTCGGCGAAGTCGGCGCCCGGAGCGCGCATCGAGAACCAGGGTCGCATCACGACCGGGACGGGCGGCTTCGTCTACCTGGTCGCGCCGAGCGTGTCGAACGGAGAGAGCGGCGTGATCGTCTCGCCCGAGGGCGAGGTGAAGCTCGCCGCGGGCGCCACGGTGCTGCTCACGGATCGGCCCGACGGCACCGCTCTCGCGATCGAGTACACGGCCCCGGGCGCGCCGGGAGCCGAGGCGACCAATCTCGGCAAGATCGTCGCGGACGGCGGCCTCGTGAGCCTGCGTGCCGAGCTGGTGAAGCAGCAGGGGTCGGTGGAGGCGAACGCCGTGCGCGAGCGCGACGGAAGGATCGAGCTCTACGCCGATTCCTCGCTCACGCTCGGCGCCGGGAGCGTCACGGCCGCGACCGGCGGCGACGGCTCCGCGACCGGCGGAACGGTCGACGCCTACTCCGCCGGCGACGCGACCGTGGAGGAGGGCGCGCTGGTCGACGCCTCCGGCGGCGCGGGTGGCGGCGCGGGTGGCCGCATCGAGGTGAGCGCGGCGAACACGGTCACGCTCTCCGGTGCCTTCCACGTCGATGGGAAGCAGGGCGCGCGAGGCGGCCAGGTGGTCGTCGATCCCAACAACGTGGAGATCATCGGGACCCAGACCGTCCAGGGCGCGAACGACGTCAAGATCAGCGCCAACCAGACGATCACCCTCCAGAACAACGCGGTCGTGTCCCTCTCCAATCCGACCGGCACCCCGACCTACGCGCTCCATTCGGGCGGCGACATCGTGTTCGGTGCCGGCTCGAAGATCACCGACGCCGGCTCGACGGGCACGCCGGTCGATGCGAGCAACCACTGGAACGTGCAGCTCGTGGCGGGGGCCACCGACCTCTCCGCCACCGGCCTCGGGCTGGGGACGAGCCCGAGCGCCAGCGCGGGCGGCGTCTACCTCGCCGGCGGCAGCGGAACGGTGGGCAGCCTGAGTCCCGGCAACAACGACGGTGAGGTCTCGCTCAGCGCGGGGAAGGTCACCGTGCGGGCGGCGGGCGACGTCTGGATCGGGAGCGGCGGAGGGCTCAAGAGCCAGCGCGGCAACGTCGACGTCGAGGCGGGGCGCGACGTCCGCTTCGCGGCAGGCAGCAAGACCAAGGACGGCGTGATCGAGACCGGGTCGGGAGACATCCGGGTGGTGGCCGGCCGCGACGTCCTCCTCAAGGGCCCGGGTGCCGACGGCAACGCGGCGATCCGCACGCGAGGCATCACCGACGCGACGGACCCGAACCGGATCACGCGCACGGGCGGCGGCAACATCTTCGTGCACGCGATCACCGGGGACGTCGACGCCGGCGTCGGGAATCGCTGGCTCACACCCGGTCCCGCGTCGGTCGCGAACCCGAACGCCGACATCATGCCCGTCGTCCGAGGCGGGATCCTGGGCATCGGCACGGAGGTCGGCGGCGACGTGACGGTGATCGCTGGCGGCGACGTCCGGACGGACAGCTCCGTCCTCCAGCGCACGGGCGGCTCGGCGTTCAACAGCAAGCGCCAGGACGGCGACTACACGGGCAGCCACATCGGCGTCTTCGGGCGCGAGGTGGTCGACGTGAAGCGCGGCACGACGACCACGACCGAGGTGCTTCCCTCGACGCGCGAGAGCCGGCTCCTCGTGATCGCCGGCGGAGACATCTCCGGCGACTACGCGGTGCGCTACGGCCGGGCGAAGCTCCGCGCCGGCTATGCCCTCGCCCCCAGCGTCGATCCCGCGACCCTCGACGCCCGATCGGCCCCGAACCTCGACGTCGGCCTCGCATCGCCGACGCGCCAGATCGTGCGCAGCGCGGCGGCGATCGCGGACCCGAATCGCGGCTGGTTCGGCCCCCTCTCGCGGCCCGTCACCGTCGACATCCTGGAGGGTCGCCCGATCGTCGACGCCCACGATCCGACGCGGGTGCGCATCCTCGAGCCCACGGTGGATGCGGCCGGCGCCAATGGCGTCGCGATCCGCGCCATCGAGACGCCGAGCCTGGTCTATCCGGCCGGCGGCCCCGGCGCCACGCGCCGCGTGAACGGCTACTCGCCGGACGACTCGGCGTGGCTCGAGGCGGAGATCGGCGACGTGGCCCTGATCGGCAACGACATCTCGCTCCCCTCGGCGGAGCCGACGACGCCGTCCCAGACGCAGCCCGGTGCGTTCGCCGACAACGCGCTCGTCCGGTTCCTCCCGCCGAGCCTCAAGGTCACGACCCACCGCTGGTGCCCGACCTGCGCCCTCTCCCGCGGTCTCGAGGACCGCGGCGGCGATCTCGTGCTGCTGAACGACTTCCTGCTCTCGCCTTCGGCGCACGGCGGCGTCACGCTCGATCTCGCCGGCAGTGCGCGGACCGCGAACTTCGCGGCCCTCGGCCCGACGCAGCTCGCCATCGACGCGCAGACGGTGGGCGCCGCGTCGTTGCTGAGCTTCGCCCTGCCCGGCGGCACGCGTCTCCACGACCCGGTGAGCGATCTCTACTTCACGCTCGACTCCCCGCTCGCGTTCAACGAGCGCGAGCCCGCACGCCCCTCCGGCGGGCAGGTTCTCTTCCGGGCCGCGCCCGGACACACCGGCGAGTCGATCTCGATTCCCGCCGGCACGCGCCTCTTGGACGCCCGGGGGCGGATCTACCGGACCGTCGGCCAGGCGGAGATCCTCGCGCCGCGCCTGCGTCAGTCGGAGGGCGAGGTGACGTTCTTCGCCAAGCCGAACGCGAAGGGGCTCATCGGGGTTCCGACGGGCACGCTCCTCGTGGCGCCGGACGGCACGGTCTTCGAGACGGTGGCCCAGGGGACGTTCGTTCCCGGGCAGCGCGAGCTCACGATCCGCGTGCGCGCCCTGAACGACGCGGCGGACGTCGGGCACGACGCCGCAGCACACACGCTCCGGCTCCTGCAGCCCGTCGCCGGGATCGCCGCGGTCACCAACCGCCGGTCGACGACGCGGCCCGCGACGGTGCTGGCGCAGATCACGGCCGACCAGCCGGGCGTGAGCGGAGACACGCTGGCGAACCGGGTGACGCGCCTGCTCGATCCGATCGCGGGGATCGAGCCGGTCTTCAACCCGAGCCCGATCACCAACGGCGTCGACCAGGCCACCATCGGGCTGCCGCCGCCGGGGAACGCGATCGGCGTGACCGCCGAGCGGGATGGACCGATCGGCCGGAACGCCTCGGGGCATCTGCTCCAGGTCGTCGATCCGTCCCTGCTGCCGGCCGGCGTGAAGGCGTCCCAGGTGCAGCTTCGCGCGAGGATCCTCGGCGACGACACGACGTTGCGCCCCGTCGTGCTGAAGGCCCTGGACGTCAAGCGGGACGGCGCGGGGAACATCCTCTCGACGCGGCTCGACCCGGATCCGGGGACCATCGCGTCGAACCTCGGCACCGTGTGGGCGCGGGACTCGATCACGAAGACCGCCAGCTTGAAGCAGTCGGATGCCGCTCCCCAGTTCGACGCCCGGGGCGTGCAGCGCTACGGCCCATCGCAGTACCGCGACTACTACGAGAGCTGCCACTCCGGCGCCGCCTGCAGCGTCGTCGATCCGCGCGGTCAGGCCATCTTCCTGGGCAGCGCGCCGACCCATGCCGGCGACCGCTCTCCCGCGTCGCTCGTCGCCAAGGGGGGCTTCGAGCGCGTGCGCTTCGACCTCGCCGAGGCGGCCGAGCTGTCGACGGACGGGAGCCTCCTGGACAGCGCCCTCCTCACACAGCACACGGCCGCGAGCGACGTGACGCGCATCCTGGCCCCCAACGGCAACGCCGACTTCGGCGCGGGCTTCCGCCGGCTCCGCGACATCGATCCGCAGACCGGCCGCGTCTCCTTCGTCGACGTGCCGGACGAGGCTGCGAGCGGTCTCCAGGTCTCGGGTCCCGGCAGCGCAGAGGTGCTGATCGGCGTCGTGACGTTCGATCAGGCCGATACGGACCACGACGGCTTCATCGAACGCTCCGAGTTCAAGGGCTCGGCGGCCGTGTTCGATGGGCTGAACCGCGAAGAGAGCATTCCCGGCGTCAAGAAGGACGACAAGCTGACGCGCGCGGAGGCGCCCTTCCTGCCGACCGGCGCTGGCGGCGCGCTCTCGCTGCAGAACGCCAATGCCGCGGGAAACGTGCTCGGGCTGCAGACCGTCGGAAACCTCCAGAACGAGGCGCTCAAGGCGGGCGGCGCCCGGCTCACGGTGGCCGCGGCCGGCGACGTGCTCCTCGGAAGCCGCGGCTTCATCGGGACGATCCAGGGTGGGGACCTCATCGTGTCGAGCGTCGGCGGCGCGATCCGCGGCGGGGCCCCGGCGGCCGACACGACGACGAAGCGCGGAATCGTCACCACGTTCACGCCGTTCGGCACGGCCCAGCGGGAGGCGTCGACCTCGGGTGGCGGCCACATCTCCGTCGACAGCCACCTCGACTTCGACATCGGGGGCCTGGCCCTCGCCGCCCTCTCCGGCAGCTCGATCCGGATCGAGAGCCGCACCGGGAGCGTGAGCGCCGGCCGCGGAGAGTCCTTCTCGCGGCCGCTCATCGTGTTCGACAACCAGCTCAAGGAAGTCACCGTGAACTTCACGGGTGCGGGCATCGCTGCGTCGGGCGGCAACGTCGAGCTCGTCGCGAAGAAGGACATCGACATCGGCGCCGGCATCACCGGGGCCGGCATCACGGTGAAGGCCGGGCAGAACGTGATCGCCGGAACGGGCTCGATCAGCTCCAGCGGCTCCGTCAGCATCAACGCGTCGGGCACCATCAGCGGGAACATCCTGGCGACCGGCGCGGTCTCGATCAGCGGCGGCGCGACGGTCGCTGCGGGCTCGAACGTCTCGTCGACGGGCGGCCTCGTCACCGGCGCGGGCGCGGTCGCCTCCAACACGGGAACCGGTCGCACCAGCGCCGAGACGTCCACGGCCGCCGACGAGGCCGCGGCGGGAACGCTGACCGGCGTCTCGGGCCTCGGCCAGGGCAACGGCGGGAGCTCGGGACGCCGGGTCGTCATCATCGACGTGTCCTCCCGGCCCTGCGAGAGCGAGGACTGCCGCTCCTAGCGCGCCCAGCCGCCCGCCCGCGGCTCCCTGTCGAAACCGTGAACATCCCGTGTCGATCCCGTGAAGTGCGCGACGAGCGCACGTCCTGTCCCACCTCATCATGAGCGGGGCGGTGCGGATCCGCCGTGGTTCCGCCACGGAAAGTCCATCGCGGGTTGTCCGCAGAACGCCGTCGTGTGGCCGGAGAACGAAAGCCCCAGCGTTCGGTCGCTCGTAAGATGCGCCCGGGTTTTCGAACCTTCATTGGAGGAAGCGCAGATGAAGATTGAGATCGGCAGCGGAGCGCGTCGCCTCGGTGGCGCCTTGGGCCTCGCGCTAGGCGGCCTCGTGACCCTCGGTGTGAGCAATCCCGCTCACGCCTTCTCCTACAGCTCGGGGGACCTGATCGGGATCTTCGTCGACGGGTCGACGGAGCTCATGGTCAACCTGACCCAGAAGGGCCTCAACACGACGACCGGCGGGTCGGTCACCGTCAATACGCCGACCGGGTTCGGCGCCGACGGTGCCAACGGCGCCAAGTTCATGGCCTACTCGGCCAGCGCGCCCTTCACGGGGAGCCTCAACCGGAATCTCACGTTCACCGTCCAGAGCGGCATCGATCCCACGTCCTTCGACACCAACATCGTGGGCTACGTCAACAGGTTCCCCCAGGCCCAGACCGCCCTCGACGACGGCGGAGGCTCGCCCGACAAGTTCTTCGAATCGCTGACCCAGTTCCCGCTGCCTCCCACGGGCGGCGTGATCACGAACACCACCGACGAGCTCGTGATCCTCACCTCGAATCCGGGCTCCTACACCACGAAGATCGGCGTGCAGGGGACGAGCGACCGGATCAACAACAACCTTCCGTTCGAGACGGACAACGACGTCAACGGCACGACGTCGATCGACCTCTGGCACGCGGTCAAGGTCTCGAACACGCAGTCCCAGTCCACGCGGCTCGGCCACTTCGACATCGTGGGTCTCGTGGCCGGCGTTCCCGGCCCGTCGACGAGCATCACGTTCACGCCGGTTCCCGAGCCGGGGAGCGCGATGCTGCTCGGCGCGGGCCTGCTCGGCCTCTGGGTGACGGGTCGACGCCGGAACGCGTAGGCCGCCCCGCTCGGTTCCCGCGGGCGCCGGCGTGAGCCGGCGCCCGCCCCAGGGCCCCAGCTTCAAAACCTCAATTCACGGAGAACCCCTGTCATGAGAATCCATCTCGTACGCAGCTTCGTCGTCGCCACGGCGGCGACCCTGCTCGGCGGCGCCGCGCTGTGTCCCGGCGCGGCAAACGCCCAGGAGCTTCGCACCGGCGGCTCTTCGGCCGCCTTCACCACCCAGAACTTCGCCGCGATGGCGTCGTTCTCGAGCATCACCCGGGTGGAGCGGCTCTGCTCCACGGGCGGTGCGGAGCCGGCCGGCACGTGCGCCGGCGCCGCAGCGATCGGCGGCAAGGGCAAGCTCGAGGACTACGTCATCATCGAGGGCACCCTCAAGAACTGCGGCACCAACTGCGCCGCCTCCACGACCGATCCGTCGAAGCTCGGTCGCAACGGCGGCGGCTTCGCGCGCGTCTACATCTCGTCGAACGGCTCGGGTCGCGGTCTCTCCTGCGGCTCGACCCAGCCGACCAAGATCGGCTTCCTGAGCCGCTTCGGCTTCAACGGCGTCGCGGGCGGCGGCGACGACCCCGGCTCCGACGGGAACGGCGCGATCGGCGTGCCGGCGGGCTGGCCCGCGGCTGCGGCGACTCCGCCGATCAACCTCGGCACGCTGAATCGGCCGGCGCTCGTGCAGTGCGATACCACGCTCAAGGCGAACATCTACGACAAGCTCCCGGCGGCGGTGAAGGCCACGGTCGCCTGGAACGTGACGGCCGCGACCGAGCTCTGCGTCGTCGACATCGACGCGGACGGCGACGGCGTGATCGACGGCCGTGACGACGGCGCGTCGCTCCCGCGCACCCAGATCGCGGGCGGCGGCAACGAGAGCTCGAACCTGAACCAGAGCTGCGATCTCGGCTTCGGCGACCTTCCGCCGTCCGACTTCGAGAATCCGGCCATCAGCTCGCTCACGCTGAACGGTGGCGTCACGACGGGCCTCCAGGTCTTCAAGATCGTCGTGAACCGCAACGTCCGCGCGAAGAGCGACTCCACGAAGAAGGTCATGCTGCAGGATCCGCAGCTCGAGGGCATCTTCGGCCTCGCGACCTTCGGCAACGCGTGCTCGTGGTCGGACGTCGGTGGCCAGGTCATCGGCGACACCGACGGGAAGTTCACGGTCTGCTACCGCGAGTCCGGGTCGGGCACGCGGGAGACGTACCGCAACACGTTCATGCTCGACGCCCGCGGCCAGCAGGACCAGGGGACGACCCCCGGCACCTTCGACTGCGAGAACTTCGACCAGAACGGCGGCGGAACGACGACGATCACGCAGAAGCGGTACATCGAGAACCCGACGAGCGGCGACGAGGCCACCTGCGTCTCGGCATCGGGCTTCGCGACCGGCACGAACGGGAACATCGGGTACGTGAACGCGAACCGGACCAATGCGAACTTCTACGCCGTCCCGGTCTTCGGCGTCGACCCCGACGCCCAGGGCGCCGTGGCGCTTCGCAACCTGGTCAAGTGCGGCGCCTACCCGTACACCGGCCCGCTCTCGGCGGGCAAGGGCCCGGGTGGCGACCCGCTCGGTCTGCGCCAGATGCAGCTCAACGCCGTCTCGAGCGAGGTGGTCTTCGACGACTCGACCGGCGCGGACTACATCCCGTTCGGGCCCTTCGACAACGGCGTCGCGTTCCAGAAGGACGTGACGGCAGGCCAGTACTTCGTGAAGTTCAAGCCTGCATCCTGCCCGGGCGTGATCCCGCAGCCGCCGCTCGCTCCGTAAGCGCGCACGCGGCTCGACTCCGGAGCCCGGTCTTCGCTCCCGCGGAGGCCGGGCTCCTCCCTTTTTCGGTGTCGACACGAGATCCGGCCACCCGGAATGCACACCGTCTCGTCGCCCAGCCGTACCAGACTCCTCACGCTCTCGACGAAAAGTCCTCACCCGACGCGCGTAGGCTGCGCCGCGCCATGAGATTCCTGCCCCCCGCGCTCGCGGCCGCGGCCGCCCTGGCGCTCGTGTGCGATGCGCACGCCGCGAACGACGCGGGCGCCTCGACCTTCGAGTCCGCGTCCCGCCGCTATCCCGTGCACGTGCTCCGAGACGAGGACATCCCGGTGCCCGCGGTCACTCCGAAGCCGCCGCCGACCGTCCCAGACTACGGCCCCGGCGGCGGAGAGGTTGCGTTCGAGATCAAGAAATTCGAGGTGGTCGGGAACACGCTCCTGACGCCGTCGGAGGTGGACGAGGTGCTCGCGCCGTTCGTGGGGACGGGCAAGCACGTGACCGACGTCCAGGCAGCCCGGGACGCGCTCCAGAAGGCCTACGAGCAGGACTCGTTCCTCACGATCGCCGTCACGATCCCCCAGCAGACGATCGCCAGCGGAACGGTGCGGCTCGAGGTGATCGAGGCGCGGATCGGCAACGTCGCGGTCCAGAACGAGGGCGTGCACTGGTTCAAGGACTCGCTGGTGCTTCGCGACACGCCCCATCTGCAGCCGGGCGCGATCTTGCGCCGGGACGATCTCGAGGCCGACATGGTGCGGGCGAACGCGAACCCGGACCGCCACGTGCGCCCCGTGCTGCGCGCGGGCAGCGAGCCGGGAACCGTCGACGTGGGTCTCGACGTCGACGATCGGATCCCGCTCCATGGCTCCGTCACGTTGCACAACGACCATGCGCCGGGATCGCCGGAGTACCGGACGATCACCGAGCTCCGCTACGGGAACCTCTGGGGCCTCGAGCACGAGGCCTCCGTCGCGTACCAGTTCTCGCCCTTCAAGGACTTCCGCGAGGTCCAGATCTGGGCGGGCACGTACCGCGCTCCGATGCCGTGGGACCCGGGCCAGTCGCTCTTCTACTACATCGCGTACTCCTCGACAGCGAACGGCGTCACCGCGGCGCCCGACCTCTCGGTCCTCGGCAACGGCGTGAACATGGGCGCCCGCTACCGGATCGAGCTCCCCACCTTCGAAGCGCTGGCCGGATTCAGCCACGCCTTCGTCGTGGGCGTCGACCGGAAGGACGTGCAGAACACCGTCGCCGCGACGGGCGCCTCGATCGTGACGCCGATCAAGTACCTGCCCGTGAGCTTCGAGTACGACGCGAGCGAGGTCGGCGACCAGGCGCTCACCTCGCTCCAGCTCGGGTTCAACTTCAACCGCAATGGAACGATCCAGGGCGACAGCAGGAACGACTTCCGGGCGAACCGCGGCGGGACGGTCCCCAACAACCCCGTGAACGGGAACTACGAGGTCTGGACGTTCGGGCTGCAGCACGCGCTCCGCCTGCCCGCCGTGATGCGCACGCTCGCGGCAGGCCGCTTCGTCTCCCTCCCCAAGCCCGACAGGGGCATGTACGACGACTGGACCTTCAGCGTGAACGCGCGCGGCCAGATCGCGACGCAGCCTTTGATCTCCACGGAGCAGATGGCGGCGGGCGGGATGGACAGCGTGCGCGGCTACCTCCAGAGCGAGCTCTTCGGCGACGAGGGCTGGAACACGCAGTTCGAGCTCCGCGCTCCCGCGTTGCACGGCTTCCTCGGCGGCTATGCCCACGAGAGCGCGCAGCTCGTCGCGTTCTACGACGCCGCGCGGCTCTTCACCAAGGAGGCCGGCGAAGGGCAGGACCCGTGGGCCACGCTGCAGGGCTACGGCCTCGGCCTCCGCGGGCAGCTCTTCGGTCGCGTCACCGGCGAGATCTTCGTGGCCCGGCCGCGAAACACCACCGCGGACACGGACGCCGAGAACACTCGATACCAGTTCCGGCTGAGCGCCGGATTCTGAGCCCCGCCGAGGAGCGCCTTCGATGCAACTCCGCCTCGTCCTGGTTCGCACGCTCGGCGTGCTCCTCCTGGCTGCCACCGCGCTCGCGACGCGCGCGCGGGCCGAGGACGCGTCGCCGCCGGAGCCCTCGCCGGCGGCCGCGGAGATGCTGAAGTCGATGCGCGAGAAGGGCGTCCTCTCCGAAGAGGAATACCAGGACCTCTATCGCCGGCAGGCGCGCTACGAGGCCGACCAGCGCGCGGCCGACTCCGTTCCCGGATGGCTCAAGGACTGGACGTTCGGCGGCGACCTGCGCTTCCGCTGGGATCGCCAGTACTGGGGGCCCGACCTCCGCCCGGGCCCGGAGTTCGTGCCCGGCGACGACAACGTCAACGTGAGCCGTCCCGACGGAGGGCGGGGCACGGGCAATGGCACGCGCCAGCGCTTCCGCCTGCGGCTGCGCCTCGGAGCGGAGAAGCTCCTGAGCGAGGATTTCCAGTTCGGCTTCCGCATCGCCACCTCCCAGGGAACGTCGGTCGGAGGCGAGACCTACGAGGGCAGCTCCACGCCGTGGGCGCGTGCGTTCCAGTCCGACTGGCGCAGCACGAACGTGACCCTCGGCGACTACTTCTCGCCCAAGGGGATCTACCTCGATCGCGCGTACCTCCGCTACACCCCGACCTTCGCCGAGACCCTGCGGATCGTCGCCGGCAAGTTCGCCAATCCGTTCATCAACGGCGCCAATCCGGCCGAGGGATTGATGTGGGATCCGGACATCAATCCCGAGGGCGTGGCCGCGCAGTACCGCTTCGACATCATGCCCGGTCAGTTCTGGTTCGACGGGGCCGCCGGCTACTTCATCCTCGACGAAGTTCCCTCGGTCACGCTCGATGTGCCCCAGCGGACCGTGGTCACGGTGTCACCGAACTACGACGAGCGCGATCCGAGCATGTGGGGCGTGCAGGGCGGCCTCACCGCCGAGCCCCTCGAGTGGCTGCGCGCGAACATGCGCCTGGCCTACTACGACCTGCGCCAGCTCAATACGGGCTTCGCCGCCACGGTGAACGACCTCGGGAACGGCGGCGATGCGATCGATCGCGATCCGCTCTTCGTCCTGCTGAACGACCCGCAGAGCCCGCTCTACCAGAGCGGGCGCACGCGCGGCCAGATGCAGGAGCTCGTGGTGGACGGCTACCTGCGCTTCACGCCCTGGGGCGAGCGCTGGGCGATCAAGCCCTTCGCCGAGTTCTCGACGATCCTGACCGCCCACAGCGAGGACAAGGCCTACGGCATCGGCGTCGAGCTCGGGAGCCTCGAGCTCGCGCGCCTCACGGTGCTCTACGGAAACGTGGAGCGGAACGGGACCGTGGCGCTCTTCACCGACTCCGATCTGCTCGACGGATTCACGAACGTGAAGGGCTGGAACATCGGCCTCGAGCGGAGCCTGACCTCGTTCATGCGCGCGCGTGTGAACTACTCCAAGACGAAGGTCGGCCAGCGAGACTGTCTGCTCGCCGACAAGGACGGCGGCGCGCTCTGCGACACCTTCTTCGGGTTCTCGCCGTCGGCGCTGAGCGACTACCGCAAGACGCAGCGCGACCGCATCCGCTGGCAGATCGATCTGCTGGTGGACTTCTGATGCAACGGTCGCCGGGCATCGCGCGGGTCGGCGCGGGGGCGCTCCTCCTCGGCTCCCTCGTCCTCGCCGGCTGCTCGCGCGAGGCCGAGCTTCACGCCGTGGAGGCGAAGCGGGACGCGCTGCTCGCGACGACCGTGCCGAAGAGCGACTTCTGGAACGAGGTGCAGCGCAAGGGCGTCGCGCTGAAGGAGCAGCAGGCGGTGCGCACGGAGATCGAGCCCGCCCGGGCGCGCGTCGAAGCGGAGAAGGCGGCGCTCTCGACGCTCGAGCAGCGCCTCGCCGAGACCCGACACGAGCAGGACGAGGCGGCTGCGTCCCTCGCGGCGGCGAAGCACGCGCTCGAGCAGGCGGCAGACGAGCGCCGAGAGCGCGAGGAGACGCTGCGCGGCTTCGAGACGCGCGCCGTCGCGGCGGGTGACGCGCGATGAGCCGGCGACTCCGGTGGCTCCTCGCGGCGCCGATGGCGGCGCTCTTCCTCGCGGCCTGCGGCCCCGACCGTGTCGCCGAGGTCCAGGCCGAGACGCAGAAGCTCGAGGCGGAGCGGGTGCCGGCGAGCGCCGTCGACGGCGCGCGGGCGGAGGCCGACGCGGCGGAGCAGGAGCGCGATCGTCTCCGCGCCGAGCTCGCAGCGATCGGCGCCGAGGCGGACTCCCTCGCCGCGCGCAAGGACGAGCTCGAGCGGACCCTCGCGCGCGACGACGAGCGCGTCGCCGCGCTCCGCTCCGAGATCGTGAGCGCGCAGCAGGCGACGGCCCAGGAGCACGAGCAGGCGGCGACGCTCGACGCGAAGATCGCCGAAGTGAGGGGCCGCGCGCAGTTCGTGCGCGACCAGGCGGCCGTCCTCGCCCGCGAGCTGCGGCCGGGCGATCCCGACTGGGCGACACAGCGGCGCGTGCAGTCGGTGAAGGAATTCGTGGCGCGCGTGGCGAAGGAGTATCCCGGCGACGCGGTCGTCGCGGAGCTCGCGGCGAAGAGCGCCGCGCCGCCGCCCGACGGCGCGTCCGATCCCGGGGCGTTCGCCCGAGCCACCGCCCTGCGGCTGCGGGATCGCTTCACCTCCGTCTATGCGCTCGAGGCCACGGGCGGGGCCGCCGTCGCCTCTCCGCCGCCGGCGCGCTGACGCGGGGCGGCGTCGGTGACGCCTTCTCGCCGCCGCCTCGGCCTCTTCGCGCTGACCGTGGCGACCATGCTCGTCTATGGGCAGGTCCTCGATCACACGTGGCTCAGCTACGACGATCCGCTCTACGTGACGGAGAATCCGGTGGTCCGGGAGGGGCTCACCTGGCACGCGGTCCGCTGGTCGCTCACGACGTTCCACGCGGCGAACTGGCACCCGCTCACGTGGCTCTCCCACCTGGTCGATGCGAGCGTGCTCGGCGACGCCGCGGGACCTCGCATCGCGGAGAACGCCGCGATCCATCTCGCGAGCGCGCTCCTCCTGTATCGCGCGCTCAGGCGGATGAGCGGCGCCGACGGGCCGAGCCTCTTCGTCGCGGGCGTCTTCGCGCTGCATCCGCTGCACGTCGAGTCGGTGGCGTGGCTCTCGGCGCGCAAGGACGTCCTCTCGGGGCTCCTCTTCGCGCTCGCCCTGAACGCCTACGCGGCCTACGCCGAGCGCGGCGGCGGCGCCCGCTACGCCGCGGTCGTCCTGCTCCACGGCCTGGGTCTCCTCGCGAAGCCGACCACGGTGACGCTGCCCTGCGTGCTCCTGCTCCTCGACGTGTGGCCCTTGCGTCGCCTCGCCACACCGCGTGGTGTGGACGGGCGCCGCGCCAGCGCCCTGCGCCTCGTCGGCGAGAAGCTGCCCCTCCTCGCGCTCTCGGCCGCCTCGGCGGCCGTCACCCTCGCGGCGCAATCGGCAGGCGGCGCGCTGGCATCGATCGCGGCGCTCCCGCTGGATGCGCGGGCCGAGAACGCGGTGCTCTCGATCCTGCGATACGTCGCGCTCGCGGTCTGGCCGAGCGGGCTCGCTCCGCTCCAGCCCTATCCTCGCGACCTCGCCTCGCCCGCCCGCGTGGCGGAAGCGATCGCGGGCGCGTTCGCGCTCGGCCTCGCGACGCTCCTCTGCTGGCGCGCGCGCGGCACGCGGCCCCATCTCCTCGTGGGCTGGCTCTGGTTCCTCGGCATGCTCGTGCCCGTGCTCGGGATCGTGCAGGTCGGAGCGCAGGCCTCGGCGGATCGGTACACCTATCTGCCCCTCGTGGGCCTCGCGAGCGCCGTGGCGTGGCAGGTCGCGGACGCCTCGCAGCGCCGTGGCGCACACGGTGCGCGACGGGCCGTCCCGCTCGCTGCCGTCGGCGTGCTCCTCGCCTTCGCGCTCGTGAGCTCGCGGCAGGTCGGGTTCTGGAAGGATGGGACGACGCTCTTCGCCCGCAGCGTGGCGGTGACAAAGGACAACGCCGAGGCGCACCTCCATCTCGGGCTCGCCTTCGAAGAGCGCGGAGAGGCCGCGCGCGCGGAAGCGGAGTATCGGCATGCGCTCGAGATCGATCCGCGCTCGGCCGAGGCTCACACGAATCTCGGCGCGGTGCTCGCGGAGCGCGGTCGCGCCGAGGAGGCCGTCGCCCACTTCGAGGCGGCCCTCTCCTCGCGTCCCGACTCCGCTCCGGCGCACACCGACCTGGGGAATGCGCTGCTCGCGGAAGGCCGCGACGACGACGCGCGCGAGCACTTTCGCCGCGCGCTCGAGAGCGATCCGGACCTCGAAGAGGCGCGGCTCGGCCTCGCGGCGGCAGAGACCAATCTCGGCGTGGAGCTCCTCGCCCGAGGACAGCTCGAAGACGCGATCGCTCGCTTCCGGGAGGCGCTCCGCATCGCTCCCGAGCGTGCGGAGGCCCAGCTCGACCTGGCCGTCGCGTTGCTGCGCGCCGGCCGCGAGGAGGAGGCAGCTACGCTGCTCGCGGAGCTGCTGCGTCGCAGGCCCGAGTGGACCCAGGTGCGCGAGGAGCTCGCGCGCCTAGAAGCGCGTCACGGCTCCCTCGCCGAGCCGGGCGCCGACGCCGTCCGCTGAGGTGTCCTCTGCGTCGGCTCGCGCCGGCGGGCGCGCCGCGGCGGCGCCGGGGCCCGCCACGCTGCGCAGGGCGGACGCCCACGAGAGGAGCGACTGCCGATCCTCCTCCCACGCATAGAAGCCCGCTCCTTCCACCGCGTAGCCAGCGCCCTGGCGGCGGACCGCCACCGAGAGCTGCGTCATCGTCCATCCTCCTGCTCCTGCGCGAGGGCTCGGATCCGTGCGCGGGCGAAGATTGGACGGGCCGGTGACGTTCCCGTCGAGGGTGCGGGTCGATTCGAGCACATCGCGAGCCTCCTCCCGCGCCTTCCCCTTCCTTGCCAGACCCCATCTCCGATTGACGGGTTCCGACCATGGCTCTAACGTCATCGCTCGCCTTCCGGGGCCGTAGCTCAACTGGGAGAGCGCCGCGTTCGCAACGCGGAGGTTGGCGGTTCGATCCCGCTCGGCTCCACCACCCAAAACCCGACAAGGCCTACGGGGACCGGGCAGGAGCCCGATCAGGTCGGGCGTTGGAGCATGCCGAGCTCCCGTCGGCAGGCTTCGCTGAAGTCCTTGAGCGGATCGTCCGCCCGAGCGAGCACGGTCTCGCGAAGCTCCTCGGGCGACAAGTTGGGGCGGAAGTACTGCTCGACGATCCGGGTGGCGGTGCTGTCGGCGGCGCTCAGCACTTCCTCGGAGCAGCGGAGCCGGATCCGGTTGAGGACGGCGTAGAGCGAGGACAGCCGCTCGGCATTCTTGAGCGGATGGTCGAGGGACTCGATGATGAGCTTCGATCCCTCGGCGATGAACTCGACGTAGAGCTGCTCGCGCTTGCGGATCTCGGCCTCGATGTGCTCGCGGCGCCCCTGGGTCCGCTGGGTCAGCCAGGCGGTCGCGATCGTGGCCGAGCCGCCGACCGCTGAGCCGAGGATCGCAGACAGCGCCGAGAGCACGGCCGGTTCCAACTTCCCCTCCTCTTCGCTTCCTCCGGGAGCCGATCCCCGCCCCGGCGTCGCCGAATGTAGCCAGCGCTTCGGGCGGCCTGGATCCGTGCCACGGGAGGTTCGCGGCCGTCCCGAGGGGGTATCTTGGGGCACGCGGGAGGCGATCGGAGGAGAGGATGGCCCAGAGCACGGAGCAGCTCGTCGAGCGTCAGATGAACCGATGGCGGGTCCTCGGCAGGACGACGCCCACGAAGCCGAGTCCCTGCATCGCCCTCTCGCGGCTGCCGGGCGCCGGCGCCGAGGAGCTCGGTGTGCGCGTCGCGGAGCGCCTCGGCTGGGGCTTCTTCGGGATCGAGATCATCGACCAGATCGCGCGGGAGCAGGGGATTGCGCGGCGGCTGCTCGAGGGCCTGGACGAGCGCGTGCGGAGCGCGATCGAGCGCCAGGTGGTGGACGCGATGGGCCACCCTGGGCTCAGGGAGAACGAGTATCTCCATCTGGTCGCCCGCGCGGTCCTGACGTTCGGCGAGCGCGGTGGGTGCGTGCTCCTCGGTCGCGGCTCCCATCTCATCTTGCCGCCCGAGCGGACCCTGCGCGTGCTCGTGGTCGCGCCCCCGGAGCGCCGGGCCGAGAGCGTGGCAAGGCAGCGCGGCGTGACGCAGGCCGAGGCATCGACGATCGTGAGCGAAGAAGACACCGCGCGTCGCGAGTTCTTCCGTCATCACTTCAGCCGCGACCCGGATGATCCGGTGCTCTTCGACCTGACCGTGAACACGGGGAGCCTCTCGATGGACGCCGCCACGGAGCTGACGCTCCTCGCGCTCCGGGAGCGCTTCCCCGGCCAGCGTCTGGAGCTCTAGCGGGCCGCTCGCGGCAGGCGTGGATCCCTTCCGGCGCCCTCCATAGAATGGCGCCCTCGAGGGTGGGACGGATGGGACGGAACGCATGACCCCGTACGCGAGCGACGGAAGCCCGGATCGGAGCCCCGCTCCGGGAGCTCCTCCCGGCGCGGGCTGGGCCGAGAGCCACCGCTTCGGGCGCGCCGGTCGCTTGCCGACGCCCACTCCCTTTCCGGTGGGCGACGTGAACGCCTACCTCGTCTTTCCGCCCCAGGGCAGCGAGGAGCTCACGCTGATCGACACGGGCGTGAAGTCGCCCGAGGCCTTCGACGCCCTGCGCCGCGGCTTCAAGGAGCACGGCTTTGCGCTCGAGCAGATCACGCGGATCCTGCTGACCCATGCCCACATGGACCACTACGGCCAGGCCCGGCGCCTGCGCGATCTCTCCGGCGCCGTCGTCTACGCCTCGGCGCCCGAAGCCGAGCGCATGCGGGTCGGCATGTCGCCGACGGGCCAGCGCGACGAGCGCGTCTTCTCCTTCTTCCGACGCTGGGGCGTCCCCGACGAGCTTGCCGCCGGCGACAATCCGATGGCCGACATGGCGCGGCTCTACCAGGACCCGATCGAGGTGGACGCGATCGTCGCGGACGGCGACCGGATCGCGCTCGGAGACCTGACGCTCGAGGTGGTGGAGACGCCCGGCCACTGCGAAGGCCACGTCGTCTACTACGAGCGCGCGGGCAAGCGTCTGTTCTCGGGCGACCACCTGCTGCCCGACATCTCGCCGGTGCCGCTCCTCGTCTTCCCCAAGGAGGGCGAGGAGCGCCCGAAGAGCCTCGTCCGCTTCCTCGACTCGCTACGCAAGGTCGAGTCGCTCGATTGCACCCTCGCGTTCCCCTCCCACGGCGACGTGATCCGCGACCATCGGGCGCTGATCGCGAGCTACCGACTGCACGCGGAGCGCCGCTCGTTGAAGCTCCAGCGCCTGCTGGACGACGGGTCCGCGACGCCCTTCGAGCTCGCGACGCGCATGTTCCCCAAGGCGTACGCGGCGCAGCTCGTGCTCGTGCTGTCGGAGGTGATCGGCCACCTCGATCTGCTGGTCGAGCGCGGGCGGGTGGTGATCGAGGAGCGCGCGGGCGTGGAGCACGTGCGGCTCACGGGGGAGGCGGCATGACGATCGCGAAGGTGAACGAGCTGATCGGCTCCTCGCCGGAAGGCTTCGAGGCCGCGGCGCGCCAGGTGATCGCGCGCGCGAGCCGGACGGTGTGCGGCATCACGGGCATCGAGGTCGTGGAGAAGCGGGTGAAGGTGGTCGGCGACGGCATCGCCGAGTACCGCGTGCGCCTGCGCCTCTCCTTCGACATGGCGCCCGACACGCTGCTCCACTGGTAGGGAGAAGAGATGGCCATCGCATCGGTCTCGACCATCACGGCCGCATCGCCCGTGGGCTGGCAGGACGCGATCGAGCGCGGCTTCGAGCGCGCGCGGCGCACGCTTCGGAACATCACGGGCCTCGAGGTCGTCGAGGAGCGGGCCCGGGTCGAGGACGGGAAGATCGTCGAGTTCCTCGTCACGCTCCGCATCGTCTTCATCCTCGACGAGACCGGCCGCTAGCGACGCGGGGCGAGGCTTGGCGTTCCCGCACACGATCCCTGCCATCGTCGCCGCCGGCGACCGCGGGGCGGCGAAGGCGGTCTACGGCGAGAGCAAGGTCTACCTCGACGTGGGCGGCAGACCGCTCGTGGCCCACGTCGTCCGTGAGCTCCAGGACGTTCCCGAGGTGTCGGAGGTGTACGTGATTGGAGATCCCGAGCGCCTCGAGAAGGTGCTCGGCGATCCCGCGCTGCGCGCAGCGCTGCGCAAGCCGCTCCACGTCGTGCCCCAGCTCCGCAACCTGTACGAGAACGCGTGGCAGGGATACCGACGGGCGCTCCCCGGTGCGGGCCCCGAAGGCCGCGACCCCGCGAGCGAGACCGACCTCGACGTCGCCGTGCTCTATCTCTCCGGGGACCTTCCGTTCGCCACCGCCGCCGAGATCTCGGACTTCGTGCGCAAGAGCTTCGCGACGGGCGTCGACTACGCGCTCGGTCTCGTGACCGAGGAGTCGATGCAGAGCTTCGCGCCCGCTGCACCGGGCGAGCCCGGCATCTACATGGCGTGCTTCAACTTGCGCGAGGGCCGCTTCCGCCAGAGCAACCTCCACCTCGCGAAGCCCGCGCGTCTTCGCAACCGACACTACATCGAGGAGATGTACGCGCACCGCTACCAGCGGGAGCTCTGGCCGATCGTGGCGCTCGCCTGGCGGCTGCTCTGGAACGAGCAGGGCGGTGCCTCCGTCGTCTTCCACTACGTGCTCATGCACCTCGCCGGGCTCGCAGATCGCTGGGGCCTGCGCGGCCTCGCGGACTGGATCCGTCGCGCGATCCCGATCGCGCGGGTCGAGCGCGCCGTCGGGGCGATCCTCGGCACCCGCTTCCGCTTCGTCGTGACGGAGATCGGCGGCTGCGCCGTCGACATCGACAACGAGGCCGATCTCGACGCGGCCCGCGCCTGCTACGAGCGTTGGCGCACGGAGCAGAAGGCGCGCGCGGCGGCGCTGCTCGGCGCGGCGGCCGGGACCGCGCCCGCGCTGACGCCGCCGCGTCCGTCCGGGGAGGGGGCGTGAGCGCCCTCGCCACCGCCGTGCGTCGGGGAGCCGGCGTCTTCGCCCTCGACGGTCGCGGGCTCCTCGTGGTGCGCGGCGGGGAGCGCGTGCGCTGGCTGAACGGCATGATCACGAACGACGTCGCGAAGCTCGCGCCGGGCCCGGACCGATCGGGCTGCCACGCGCTGCTGCTCACGCAGATCGGCCGCATCGTGGCCGACCTCCATGTGCTGCTTCGCTCCGACGCCTTCTGGCTCGAGACGGAGCGCGAGACCGTCGCACCGGCGCGCGCGCGCCTGGAGAGGCTCCTGATCGCCGACGACGTGGTCCTCGCCGACGAGAGCGACGCCTTCGCGCGCTTCGGGATCGAGGGCCCGAAGGCGCCCGCGGTCGTCGCGGCCGCCGCGGGAGACGAGGGGCTGTGTCAGCTCGCCCGCCACGCCTGCCGCGAGGCGCGGATCGCCGACGTCGATTGCGTGGCCTTCGCGTGGGGCTGGAGTGGCGAGCCCGCGCTCCAGCTCGTCGTGCCGAGCGCAGGTGCCGCCGTGGTACGCGAGGCCTTGGGCCGTGCGGGAGAGCCGCTCGGTCTGGTGTCGGCGGACCCCGCGACGCTCGAGCTCCTGCGCGTCGAGGCTGGCGTGCCGCGCTACGGCGCCGAGCTCTCCGAAGAGGTGCTGCCGGCGGAGGCGCGGCTCGACGACGCCGTCTCCTACAGCAAAGGCTGCTACACCGGCCAGGAGATCGTGGCCCGCATGCGCTCGCGGGGGAACGCGAGCCATCTCCTCGTCGGTCTCGTGCTCCCGGGCGACGCAGTGCCTGCGCGCGGCGCCGCGATCACGAGCGACGGTCGGGTCGTGGGCGAGGTGACGAGCGCCGCGCTCTCGCCCGCGGCCGGCGCGATCGCGCTCGGCTTCGTGCGTCGCGGTCACGACGCGCTGGGCACGCGCGTCGAGGTCGACGGCCTCGCCGCGGAGGTGCGCGAGCTGCCCTTCGTGCCGCCCTCCGCGCCGTGCGTCGCGCCCGACGGCGCGCGGCGCGACGCGTGAGCGGAGTCCTCGTCGTCTTCGCCAAGGAGCCGCGGCCGGGCCACGTGAAGACGCGCATGATCCCGCCGCTCGCGCCCGACGAGGCGAGCGGCCTCTACGCGTGCCTGCTCGACGACGTGCTGGACACCATGGCCAGGGTGGCCCCGCCCCTCGGCCTCGAGCCCGTGCTCGCGCTGCACCCGCCCGAGTGCGTGCCGGGCTTCGCCCGGCGCGTTCCGCCGGCCTTCCGCGTCGTGGCGCAGCGCGGGCGCGACCTCTCCGAGCGCATGGCGTGGGCGGTGGCCGAGGCCGGCGCGGCGGGGGTGACACCGATCGTCCTGCGCGGAAGCGACAGCCCGACGCTCGATGGTGACACGCTGGCCGAAGCCCTCGAGGCGCTCCGCGAGGTCGACCTCGTCGTGACGCCGGATCTCGACGGCGGGTATAGCCTGGTCGGGCTGCGCGGACCGGCGAGCGGTGTCTTCGCCCACCCGATGAGCACGCCCTCGGTGCTCGACGACACGCTCGCCCACGCCGCGCGCCTCGGCCTCCGGACCCGCCGGCTCGCTGCGCGCTTCGACCTCGACACCGTGCTGGATCTGGCCAGCCTGCGCGATGCGCGGCGCACGCGCGTCGAGCTCCCGTGCCCGCGCACGCTCCACTTCCTGGATCAGCACGATCTCTGGCGGCATCTCGATGCGCCCGAACGGGAATCCCGCGACACGCTGCCCAGGCGTTGAGCAGCGCATGGCGAAGCGCCGGGCACGTTGCTAAAGCCCCGTCGCCCGGATGCCGTAACCGTTGCTTCGAGACGGCATGCGACTTGCGTTCGGGGCTGCCGCGAAGGCCGTCGCGCGAAGGGCGGAGGGTTCTTCGGGAGGGGAGTGCACGGGCGTGATGCGGCGAGCGTGGGCCTAATCCCCCCACGACTCGAAGATCCCGTGTGGATCAGCGCCGTCCCGTTGCTCCGACAGGCAGTGAGGGTCAACAAGCGATGCAGGGGGGTATCTCTATGCGTTTCGTTTTGAAAGGACTCGTGTGTGCGGCCGCGGGCGCGTTGCTCGTGCCGCAGCTCGCGACGGCGGCGGAGGCCGACGTGCAGGCCCAGCTCAAGCAGATGCAGGAGCGCATGGGCCAGCTCGAGGATCGGCTGCAGGCCACGACCGACCAGCTCGAGGCCACGCAGAAGAAGGCCAACGAGCAGCAGCAGCTGATCGAGAAGTCCGGCCTCGCGAACACGAGCGGCGCCTCGGGCCTCGCCGCGTTCCTCGAGACCCTCGAGGTCGCCGGCCACGTGAGCACGTCGTACAACTACAACTTCAACCGGCCCGACGGCTACACGCCGCTCGTGAACGCGAACGGGATCCGGCCGTTCCAGGGCGACTCGAACAGCTTCGCGCTCGACCAGCTGAACTTCGCCCTCTCCCGGTCGGTGAGCCCCGATCAACGGGCGGGCTTCGTGACGTCGATCTACTACGGCGAGACGGCGCGGGTGCTCAATCAGATCGTCGACGGCTGCCACGGCAGCACGCTCGTGTTCGACACCGCGGGCTGCGACAGCGGCTACGGCAACCAGGTGCACGTGTCGAACGCCTACGTCCAGTACCTGATCCCGGGCGCAGAGGTGAAGGCCCAGGCCGGCATCTGGCAGACGCTCCTCGGCGCCGAGGTGATCGACGACAACGCGAACTTCAACATCTCGCGCTCGCTCCTGTTCAACGCGCTGCCCTTCGAGCACGTCGGCATCCTGCTCTCGAAGAAGTACGAGAGCGGCATCGACTGGGCGGCGGGCGTCGTGAACGGCTTCGACCAGAGCAACGGCGCCGACGTCAACAAGTCGAAGAGCTACATCGGGCGCATCGGCTACACCCAGGAGAAGTGGGCCCTCGGCGTGAACGGCTACTGGGGCACCGAGCAGCAGGCGGTCGAGAACCAGCACACGTCGATCGTGGACGCGGTGCTGAACCTGACGCCGACGAGCGACCTCAAGGCCTACGTCGAGAGCACGTTCATCTGGTCGCAGTTCGGCTCCGCGCCGAACGACTTCTACTACGGCTTCGCGGCCGCCGCTCGCTACGCGCTGACGGAGCGCCTCGGCATCTCGCTGCGCGGCGAGTGGACGAAGGACCGGGAGAGCGAGTACTTCAACCCGCTGCTTCCGGACGGAACGGGGGCCGTCGCCGCGGGTGACGGCACGAAGATCTGGGAGGCGACGACCACCCTGGACTACGCGCTCACGGACCACCTGATGGCCCGTGCCGAGTTCCGCTACGACAAGGCGAACGTCACGAGCTCGAGCTTCAACGGCGTGTTCGTGAGCCAGGGCAAGCCGGGGGCGGCACGCGACCTCCAGAACAACCAGGAGACCATCGCGGGCCAGCTGATCTACACGTTCTAGCCTCGAGGTCGGCCGCGGCCGCCGCCGCGGCCGACCGTCGCTTTCGAGCGACGGGAAACGAAGAAGGGCGCGTCGTCGTGAGACGGCGCGCCCTTCGTGCTCTCGGCCCGCGTGGGTGCGCGCGGGGCCGTGGGAAGACGGTCGATGCGCGGAGCCGGCTCGGCCCCTCCGCGGCTCAGCGGGACAGCGGCGGCGAAGCCGCTGGCGTGCCGGGCAGCCCCCAGGACGGCCGGATCCCGAGCCGCTCCATCTTCGAGTAGAGCGTGCGGCGTCCGATGCCGAGCGAGCGGGCCGCCGCCGAGCGGTTGCCCCGGTGCTCGTGGAGCGCCGCCGCGATCCGCCACGCCTCGGCGAGCTCGACCCAGCGCCGCAGCTTGACCTTCGAGGCCGGCGCGCTCGTGACCGAGCGCCGGTAGAGCTCCTCGAACAACGCGGCGATCTCGGGCTCGCCCGCGTCAGCCCTTCCGTTGCGAAGCGTCTCGAGTTCCATGGGGAAGCCGCGTTGCAAGCCCCGTTCCTCCGCGAAGGGCGGCTACGCGCCCGGCTCGCAGCCCGAGCGCCAGCCGGCCGCCTGCGCCCTCGGCATCGGCTGCCGGTGAAACTGGCAGCCCAGCCGTGTCGGCCGACGAAGAAGGGGCGCTCCACGACACGACCGAGCCGACTTCGGCACGCGCTCCGAGGGGCACGCCCGTTGCTTAGAGGAGACGCGAGTCCGTGGGATTCGCGAGACGAGCCCGTGAAGACCCGGAGCGCTCGATTCCGCCTCCCCCGCCGTGCGAGCCGCGGCGGCGGGCGGCCACGTGCGAGGGAGGAGAAGAGAGTCATGGTCAAGGTGGAAGCCGTCATCAAGCCGTTCAAGCTCGACGAGGTCAAGGAGGCGCTGAACACGATCGGGGTCGCCGGCCTGACCATCAGCGAGGTGCGCGGCTACGGACGCCAGAAGGGCCACACCGAGCTCTACCGCGGCGCAGAGTACGTGGTCGATCTCGTGCCCAAGGTGAAGGTCGAGGCCGTCGTGCCGGACGAGCTGGCGGAGAAGGTGGTCTCGGTCGTGAAGGACACGGCGAAGACCGGCCGGATCGGCGACGGGAAGATCTTCCTCACGAAGATCGACGACGCGATCCGGATCCGCACCGGTGAGCGGGGAGAGGCGGCTCTCCTGTGACGCGGTCGGGGGCGGGCGGTGTGCCGGAGGGTGCCCAGCGAGCAGGCAGCCGCCGGCTAAGTCCTGGGCAACCGCCGGGCAGCAAGAGGCTCAAACGCGCTTGGAAGCGCCGTCATGGGCCAAGCCAGTGGCACGACGCTTGCGATGGCCCGGGTCCGGACGCGGTCCATCGAGAGTCACGGAGCGTCCAGCCCAAGTCCCTGGGGCAGAGACCCCAGGCAGGAGAGGAGCCGATTTCATGCCCCTGGTGACCCCGACGGCGAGCCCGCTGCGACGCGCCCTGCGCGCCAGCGCGGTCGTCCTCCCCACGCTCTTGCTGGCCGCGACTGCGTTCGCGGAAGAGGCCGCTGCGACGCCGCCCGCGATCGACACCGGCGACACCGCCTGGGTGATCGCGGCGTCGGCGCTCGTGCTGATGATGACGCTGCCGGGCCTCGCGCTCTTCTACGGCGGGCTCGTGCGCGCGAAGAACGTGCTCAACATCCTCGTCCAGTGCTTCGCCTGCGCAGCCGTCGTGGGCGTGCTGTGGATCCTGGTCGGCTACAGCCTGGCGTTCAACGGCGGCAACTCGTTCATCGGTGACTTTGCGAAGGTGGGCCTCTCCGGAGTCACGCTCGACTCCGTCGTGGCGAACTTCGCGACGCCACCCCGCAACATCCCCGAGTACATCTTCATCATGTTCCAGGCGATGTTCGCGATCATCACGCCGGGCCTGATCATCGGCGCGGTCGCGGAGCGCATGAAGTTCAGCGCGTTCGTCGCCTTCATCACGATCTGGCTGCTCGTCGTGTACTGCCCGATCGCGCACATGGTCTGGTCGAGCGAGGGCTGGATGTTCAAGCAGGGCGCGATCGACTTCGCCGGCGGCATGGTCGTGCACATGTCGAGCGGCTTCTCGGCGCTCACGGCGGCGATCCTGCTCGGCAAGCGGCGCGGGTTCGGCAAGGAGCCCATGGCGCCGCACAGCCTGCCGCTCTGCCTCATGGGCGCGGGCCTGCTGTGGACGGGATGGTTCGGCTTCAACGCCGGGAGCGCGCTCAGCGCGAGCCCGCTCGCGTCGCTCGCGTTCCTGAACACGGGCACCGCGGCCTCGACCGCGACGCTCGTGTGGGCGCTGATCGAGTGGGTGCACCGCGGCAAGCCGACCGCCCTCGGCGCGGGCACCGCGGCGGTCGCGGGCCTCGTGGCCATCACTCCCGCCTGCGGCAACGTGAGCCCGATGGGCGCGATCCTCGTCGGCACGGGGGTGTCGATCGTCTGCTACGCGGCGGTCACGTTCCTGAAGCCCGTATTCGGCTACGACGACTCGCTCGACGTCTTCGGAGTCCATGGCATCGGCGGCGCCTGGGGCGCCCTCGCGTCCGGTCTGTTCGCGGCGACCCTCGGCGCCGGGGTGGAGACCCACGCCCAGCAGATCCTGGTGCAGCTCAAGGGCATCGCGTTCACCGCGATCTTCGCGCCCGCGGCCACGTTCGTGATCCTGAGCGTCCTGAAGCTCGCCTTCGGCACGCTGCGGGTGCACGAGGAGGACGAGGACGCCGGCCTCGATCTCTCGGAGCACAGCGAGAGCGCATACACGACGACGGGCGCCGGAGGCGCCCTCATCGAGCGCCCGGCCGGGGCGCACGGGCACGGGGCGCTCGCCATGGCGCCGACGCAGAAGTAGGGGAGGAGGGCGGCCGCCGGCGCTCGTGCCGGCGGCCGCCCGGCCACCAGGGAACGTGATACCGTCGCCCCGCCGGCCCAGCGGTCCGGGGGGTGTCGAGAAGAAAGGGACTCGCGATGCGCAAGGTCGAAGCGATCATCAAGCCGTTCAAGCTCGACGAGGTGAAGGAGGCGTTGAACGGGATCGGCGTGCAGGGCATGACCGTGACCGAGGTGAAGGGCTTCGGCCGCCAGAAGGGCCACACGGAGCTCTACCGAGGGGCCGAGTACGTGGTCGACTTCCTGCCCAAGATCAAGCTCGAGATCGCCGTCACGGACGAGATGGTCGACAAGGTCGTGCAGACCATCTGCCAGGCGGCCAACACCGGTCGCATCGGCGACGGCAAGATCTTCGTGCTTCCGATGGAAGAGATCATCCGGATCCGGACGGGTGAGCGCGGCCCCGACGCCGTCTGAGCCGCACACCCCCCACTACAAGCAGAGGAAAGAAGACCATCCCATGAATGCCAAGGAAGTTCTCGAGTTCGCGAAGAAGAACGGGGCCGTGATGGTGGACTGCAAGTTCACCGACTTCCCGGGGACGTGGCAGCACGTGTCACACCCGGTCAGCGAGCTCTCCGAGTCCACGTTCGAAGACGGCTACGGTTTCGACGGCTCCTCGATTCGCGGCTGGCAGGCCATCAACGCGAGCGACATGCTCATGATCCCGGATCCGGCGACGGCCATCATGGATCCGTTCTCCCAGCACCCGACGCTCTCGATGGTCTGCGACATCGTCGATCCGATCACGCGCGAGCACTACTCGCGCGACCCGCGCTGGATCGCGAAGAAGGCGCTCAACTACCTGAAGAGCTCGGGCATCGGCGACGTGATCTACTTCGGCCCCGAGGCGGAGTTCTTCGTCTTCAACGAGGCCCGCTTCGGCTCCGGCGCGAACCACGGCTTCTACCACATCGACTCCGTCGAGGGCGTGTGGAACACGGGAAGCGACGAGGACTACGGGCGGCCGAACCTCGGCAACAAGATCCGCCACAAGGAAGGCTACTTCCCGGTGTCGCCGCAGGACACGCAGCAGGACATCCGCACCGAGATGTGCCTCATCATGCAGCAGTGCGGGATCCCGATCGAGACGCAGCACCACGAGGTGGCGACCGCGGGCCAGGCCGAGATCGACATGCGCTTCGCGCCGATCGTCGACATGGGCGACAAGCTCATGCTCTACAAGTACGTGGTGAAGAACGTGGCGAAGCGGCACGGGATGACGGCCACGTTCATGCCGAAGCCGCTGTTCCAGGACAACGGCTCGGGCATGCACTGCCACCAGTCGATCTGGAAGGAGGGCAAGCCGCTGTTCGCGGGCAACGGCTACGCCGGCCTATCGGAGATCGCGCTCTACTACATCGGCGGCATCCTGAAGCACGCGCGGGCGATCGCGGCGCTGTCCAACCCCACGGTGAACAGCTACAAGCGGCTCGTGCCGGGCTACGAGGCGCCGGTGAACCTCGCGTACTCGAGCCGCAACCGCTCGGCCGCGATCCGCATCCCGATGTACTCGCCCTCGCCGAAGGCGAAGCGCATCGAGGTGCGCTTCCCGGATCCGTCGTGCAATCCGTACCTGGCCTTCGCGGCCATGGCGATGGCCGGCATCGACGGCATCGAGAACAAGATCCATCCCGGCGACCCGCTCGACAAGAACATCTACGCCCTCACGGCCGAGGAGCGGAAGAACGTTCCGTCGATGCCGGGCAGCCTCGACGAGGCGCTCGCCTGCCTGGAGGCCGACAAGGACTTCCTGCTGAAGGGCGACGTCTTCACCGACGACGCGCTCGATACGTGGATCGACTACAAGAAGGAGAACGAGGTCGACGCGGTGCGCCTGCGGCCGCATCCGCACGAGTTCGAGCTCTACTACAACTGCTGAGCAGTGTCACCCGGCGCCGGCGCGCCCGACGGGCGCGGCCGGCTCCAAGGGGTGGATGCGAGCGGCGGTCGGAGCGATCCGGCCGCCGCTTTCGCTTTTCGGGGTGGGCCGGGAGCCGTGCCCCGACACGCGACGTCGCCTCAAGTCTCCACCCCATCCCGACGATGCCGTCCCGAGGAGCGTGCACCCGATGGGCGAGCCGAGGATCTTCGCGAGCTTCGTCCAAGGATCCCTCGACTGCCTCGCCAGCCTCGACGCGGGCGTCGCGGAGCGTGCGCGCGCGCGGATCAAGCCCGAGACCCTCGCGGCGGTGCAGGAGGCGGGCGCCTTCGGCTGGCTTCCCGTGGCGCACGACGTCGAGATCACCGAGTGCCTGTTCGCGGCCGCGGGCCACGAGCGCGCGTGCCGCGCGCTGCGGGCGAACCTGCTCGCCGCGTTCGAGCAGCCCGTGCTGCGCTCGCTGGTGCAGGGCGGCCTCGCGATCCTCGGGCGATCCCCGAGCCGACTCCTCGGCTGGGCGCCGAGGGTCTGGGCGCTGCTCTATCGCGACTGCGGCTCGATGCGCTGCGAGATCAACGATGCGTCGGCGCGCCTCGTGCTCGAGGACCTCCCGCCCGAGATCACGGCCAGCCGGAACTACCTGGTCGGATCGGCCGCCGCGATCGGCGGCCTCTTCGACCTGCTGCGGATCGAAGGGAGCTCGGAGCTCGAACGACTCGAGGGCGCTCGGGCGGAGTTCCTCCTGCGCTGGTAGGTGACGTGACGGGCGTCACGTCCTGCACGTCGCACCTGGACGAACTTCCTCACGACCGATCGACAAGGAGCCCTTCGATGCTGCGTCGCTCTCTGGCCGTCGCCCTGGTCGCCTTGTGCGCCGCAGCCCCCGCCGCCCATGCGAAGAAGGACGGTCCCCACGAGGAGCACCACGGTGGCGACGACGCGGCCGTGCACGTCGACGTCGACGTGCACGTCGCTTTCAGCACCGACCAGCGCGTCATGTACCGGGAGTACTGGGACCATCGCTACGGGAAGAAGTGTCCGCCGGGCCTCGCCAAGAAGCACGACGGCTGCATGCCGCCGGGCCTCGCGAAGAGGCGATACCACGTCGGCCATCGGCTGCCGGAGGGGGTCGTGATCGCACCCGTGCCCGAGGATCTCCGGATCCGCATCGGGGTTCCCCCGGTCGGCTACGTCTACGGAATCGTCGACGGAGACCTCGTCAAGCTCGCGGCGGGGACGCTCCTCGTGGTGGACGCCCTCCAGGGCCTCGCCCGGTAGCCATCCGCCTCAAGTCGCATCGGCCGTGCGTCGATGGCCAGGGCATGGCCGGAGTCGCACGAGTCCCGGATCGCCGCAAGTTCCCGCGCGAGAAGCACCGGGTTCCCTGCGACCTCACGATCGACGGTACGGTGGTCACCGGCTTCGTGACGGACCTCTCGCCCCGCGGCCTGTTCGTCCAGACTGCCGCCACTGCGGACGAGGGCACAGCGGTGTCGGTCCGGCTCCGCGAGCCCGACGGCGAGACGATCGTCCTGCAGACCCGCGTGGTGCGGCTGCGTCGCGCCCATCGGGCGATGGTGGCCGTGTCGACGCCCGGGATCGGCCTCGAGATCGTGCAGGCGCCGGAGACGTACTACGTCATGATCCAGCGCCACGCTCACTGAGCGGCGAGACCGAGCACCTCGTCCATCCCATAGAGGCCCGGCCCTCGCCCCGCGACCCAGGCCGCGGCGCGCAGGGCCCCGCGCACGAAGTGGTCGCGCGTCATGGCGCGATGGGCGAGCTCGAGGCGCTCTCCCGAGCCCAGGAACAGCACCGTGTGCTCGCCCGGGTTGTCGCCGCCGCGCAGCGCCTGCAGGCCGATCGAGCCGACCGGACGCGGACCGGTGTCGCCGGAGCGGGCCCGCACGAAGCGCTCGCGCGCCCGCTCGGCGGGGAGCCCGCGACCCTCGACCACCGCGTCGGCGAGCCGCAGCGCGGTGCCGCTCGGGGCGTCGCGCTTCGCCGCGTGGTGGAGCTCCACGATCTCTGCGTCGTAGCCCTCTCCCAGGCGCCGCGCCGCCTCGCGCACCAGATGCGTGAGGACGTTCACCGCGATGGAGAAGTTCGGCGTGTACACGATCGGGAGACGTTCGGCCGCGCGCGCGATCGCGGCGCGCCCTGCGTCATCGATGCCCGTCGTCCCGATGACGCACGCGATGCCCACCTTCTCGGCCGACGGCAGCAGGGCGAGGGTCGCGGCGGGGACGGTGAAGTCGATCAGCACGTCGCTCGCGGCGAGGGCGGCCTCGGGGTCGGAGACGAGCACGACGCCGGGCGCGAGGCTCTCGCCGAGCCTCCGCAGGCCCGCTGCCTCCAAGGCGCCGGCGAGCCGCAGCGCCGGCTCCTCCGGCAGGAGGTCCCGGATGCGGGTCCCCATCCGCCCGAGGGCGCCGGCCACGCAGACGCGGACGGTCGCCTCCATCAGAGGAGCCCGAGCTCCTTCATCACGGCCTGGAGCCGATCGCGGCTCGGCGGAGTGATCGGCGTGAGCGGCAGCCGGATCTCGTCGCGCACCAGGCCCCTCAGCGCGAGGGCGGCCTTCACGGGGATCGGATTGGTCTCGCAGAAGAGCGCGTCGAAGAGGGGAAGCAGGCGATAGTGGAGATCCCGCGCCCGGGCGAGGTCACCGGCGCGGAACGCGCGGACGAGCCCCACCATCTCCGACGGCGCGACGTTCGAGGTGGTCGAGATCACGCCTCGGCCGCCGATCGCCAGCAGGGGCAGCGTGAGCGAGTCGTCCCCCGAGAGCACGACGAAGCTCTCGGGGCAGCTCGCGATCACGTGCGCCATCTGGTCGAGGCTCCCGCTCGATTCCTTCACGCCGACGATCTGCTCGATCTCGGCGAGCCGGGCCATCGTCGGGGGCAGGATGTTCGAGGAGGTGCGGATCGGGATGTTGTAGACGACGAGGGGGAACGCGGCTTCGCGCGCGATCTGCGCGTAGTGCGCGACGATCCCCTCCTGGGTCGGCCGGTTGTAGTAGGGCGAGATCAGGAGCGCGCCGTCGGCGCCGGCCTCCTTCGCGTGCCGCGTGAGCGCGAGGGCCTCGCTCGTCGAGTTCGAGCCCGTGCCGGCCAGCACCGGCACGCGCCCGCGAGCGGCGCTCACCACCACCTCGATCACGCGGCGGTGCTCCGCGTGGGAGAGGGTCGCGGCCTCGCCCGTCGAGCCGCAGGGCACGAGGCCGTCGATGCCGGCGGAGACCTGCAGGTCGACGAGCTCGCGGAGCGCACGCTCGTCCACCGCGCCGTCGCGGAAGGGCGTCACGAGCGCCGTGTAGACGCCTTCGAACATCTCAGTCTCCTCGCCCGCGCTCGGCATCGAGCGGGAAGCGACCGGTGAACACCTCGGCGGCCGGCCCCGTCATGAGCAGGGGCCCATCGTCGGAAGCCCACTCCAGCTCGAGCGTACCGCCGCGAAGCACGACCTCGACCCGGCGCTCGCAGGCGCCGCGCAGGATCGTGGCCACCGCGACGGCGCAGGCACCGCTGCCGCACGCCAGCGTCTCGCCCACTCCGCGCTCCCAGGTGCGCTGCCGCAGCCGCCGGCGCGTCGCGACCTCGACGAACTCCACGTTCGTGCGGTTCGGGAAGGCCGGGTGGTGCTCCAGGCGCGGGCCCAGGGTCGCGACGGGCGCGGCGTCGACGTCGGGCACGTACAGGATGCAGTGGGGATTCCCCATGCCGACGCTCGAGACGAGCACGCGCTCGCCGTCCACGAGGAGCGGGACGTCGAGCACGGGCCCGTCGGGCGGGCCGAGCGTCGTCGGGATCTTGGACGGCGCGAGGAACGGCCGGCCCATGTCGACGAGCACGAGGTCGCGTCCGGCGCTGCGCGGGCGCACCACGCCCGCGAGCGTCTCGACGCCGATCTCGTCCTTCGCCGTGAGGCCGCGGTCGCGCACGAACTTGAAGAAGGCGCGGATGCCGTTACCGCACATCTCGGCCCGCGAGCCGTCCTGGTTGTAGATGTCCATGCGGAAGTCGGCGCTCTGGGACGGCCGCACCACGAGGATCTGGTCGCAGCCCACGCCGAAGCGGCGGTCCGCGAGTCGCGCCGCGAGGGGCTCGATCGGCGGAAGGTCCTGGCTCACGCCGTCGAGCACGACGTAGTCGTTCCCGGCGCCGTGCATCTTCGTGAACTCGAGGAAGGCGGGTCGCGTCATGGCCGGTTCCCCTCCATGCGCGGATCGGTCTCGTCGCGGTAGACCGGGCCCGTAGTCTCGGGAGTCGTGGCCGATGGAGTCCCGCCGTAGGGCGCCGCGGCGGAGGGCGGGGTCGCGGGCGGCGTCGGCGACGGGGTGGCCGTCGGGGCAGCCGTGCCCGGCTCGGGCTGCGCGCCGGGCCGGCTCGGCTTGCCGTACTTGCCGCAGGCCGCGAGCGCTGCGGCGAGGGCGAGCAGCGGGAGCAGCGAGCGCAGGCGGCGGAAGGGGCGCGTCATCGGGCGATCTCCTCGGCGTCGAGCGCCGCGGCTTCGTCGGCGAGCTCGCCCTCCGTGCGCTCGAGGGCGGCGGCGACGGTGGCGCGGGCGGTGCCTCCCGCGAGGCTGCGCTCCTCGAGCGCCCGCTCGAGCCGCGCGAGCTCGCTGGCTGGAGCGGGGAACGAGACGTGGAATGCGCGCAGGTCCTCGCGCGAGAGCGTGCGCAGATCGACGTCCTTCTCGATGCAGTGCGCCACCACGCGCCCCACGGCCTCGTGGGCCTCGCGGAACGGGACGCCCTCGCGCACGAGCGCCTCCGCCAGGTCGGTCGCGAGGAGCATCGGGTCGCTCGCCGCCTCGCGCATCCGCTCGACGCGGACGCGCAGCGTCGCCACGGCGCCGGCCATCACCTCGAGGGAGTCGCCGAGGGTGCGCGCGCTGTCGAAGACCGGCTCCTTGTCCTCCTGCATGTCGCGGTTGTACGCGAGCGGGAGGCCCTTCATGACGGTGAGCAGTGCGACGAGGTTCCCGATCGCGCGGCCGCTCTTCCCTCGCACGAGCTCGGGGACGTCGGGATTCTTCTTCTGGGGCATCAGGCTCGAGCCCGTCGAGTAGGCGTCGGAGAGCTCCACGAATCCGAACTCGGCGCTCGACCAGAGCACGAGCTCTTCGGCGAGGCGCGAGAGATGGACCATGCAGATCGCGCTGGCGGCGAGGAACTCGAGCGCGAGGTCTCGAGAGGCGACGCTGTCGAGGCTGTTCGCCGTCGGCCCGGAGAACCCGAGGGCGCGCGCGGTGTGCTGGCGGTCGAGGGGCAGCGTCGTCCCGGCGAGGGCGCCGGCGCCGAGCGGCGAGCGCGTGATGCGGCGCCGCAGGTCGCGGAAGCGCGCCGCGTCGCGGCCCAGCATCTCGACGTAGGCGAGCCAGTGGTGCGCGAGGCGTACGGGCTGGGCCCGTTGCAGGTGCGTGTAGCCCGGGAGCACGGTGTCGAGGTGCTCGCGCGCCCGCGCCGCGAGGACCCCGCGCAGCTCGAGGATCCCCCGCTCCGCCGCGTGCGTCGCGTCGCGCAGGTAGAGCGCGAGGTCGGTCGCGACCTGGTCGTTGCGGCTGCGCCCCGTGTGGAGCCGGCCCGCCACCGGCCCCACGAGGCTCCGGAGCCGCGCTTCGACGTTCATGTGGATGTCTTCGAGCGCAGGGTCGAAGGGAAACGCGCCGCGCTGGATCTCGGCGCCGATCTCCTCGAGGCCGCGAATCAGCGTCGCCGCGTCGGCGTCCGACAGGATGCCGACGTGGGCGAGCATCCGGGCGTGGGCGATCGAGCCGCGGATGTCGTGCCGGGCGAGGGCCTTGTCGAAATGGATCGAGGCGGAGAAGCGCTCGACGGCCGGGTCCGTGGCCTGCGAGAAGCGGCCACCCCACGGCTTTCGGCGGGGGCCGGTGCCCGCTCCGGCCGGCTCCGAAGCCGCCCGGGCGCGCTCGTCGGGACTCGTGCCCATGGCCGCAAATCTCGGAAAGCGCGACCGTTTCCGCAAGCGAGGCTAGACTGCCCGCGCCGCCGGCGGGGGGTCGTGGCGGCCGGGACCGCACGCCCGTCGACCTCCGCAGCCCTGCACCTCCGACGGCGTCCGAGGAACCGAAGAGACAGACCATGATCATCGTCATGAAGGCGGACATCCGGCCCGACTCGCCGGAAGCGCAGCGCGTGATCGCCCTGGCCGAGAGCTACCCGGGCGTCCGGACCGAGGTGCACCACATCCAGGGCGCCACCCGGTCGCTGACGGAGGTCTACCTCCTGGGCCCGACGGGGGTGATCCCGGCGACGCCGTTCGAGGAGTTCGAGTTCGTCGAGAAGGTGGTCCGCGTCACGGAGAAGTTCCGGGCGATCGGGAGTCACGGCGGGGCGCTCGACGCGGTCGGCTTCGTCTACAACGGCGTCCACCTGAGCCAGGACACGTTCCACGTCTTCCCGGGCGTCTGCGCCGTCGACACGCAGAGGAACCTCGAGGACACGTTCGCCGCCCTCTCCCGCGCCGGGATCAAGACGGCGCGAGCGGGCGTCTACAAGCCCCGCACGAGCCCCTACGACTTCCAGGGGCTCGGCGCCGCCTGCCTTCCCTGGGTGTTCGAGAGCGCCGGCCGGCACGGCATCAAGATCATCGCGATGGAGGTGACACGGGAGAGCCACATCGAGGAGATCCAGCGGGCTCTCGCCGCGAGCGGAAACGCGACGGGCGTGATGCTCCAGATCGGCACGCGGAACGCCCAGAACTTCGAGCTCTTGAAGGCCGCGGGCTCCCAGACCGAGCTGCCCGTCCTCTTCAAGCGCGGCATGGGCATCACGCTCGAGGAGTCCCTGAACGCCTGCGAGTACGTCGCGAGCGGCGGCAATCGACGGATCGTGTTCTGCCTGCGCGGCATGAAGACCAACTTCGCCGACCCGCACCGCAATCTCGTGGACTTCGGGCAAGTGCCCGTCGTGAAGCGCCTGACGCGGCTTCCCGTGGGCGTCGATCCGTCGCACTCGGTGGGTCGGCGCTCGTGTGGACCGGAGGGCATCCTCGACATCTTCCACGTGACCGCCCAGGGCGTGATCGCCGGCGCGAACATGGTGCTCGTCGATCTGCATCCTCGCCCCGAGGAGGCACTGTGCGACGGCCCGCAGGCGCTCGTGCTCGACGAGCTCGGCTATCTGCTGGACGACATCCGGATCGTGCGGCGAGCCTACGAGGAGCGGCTCGCGCTCGCGTCGGGCCGTGGGACCGCCTAGTGGCAGCTCGCGCCGTGGCGCGGCGGGCGGGCCGCCGCGGTCGGGCTCGCGCGCAGCGCGGCACGACGGGGCGCGCCGCGGCCGGCGTGCCTTCCGGGTGCTCCTCGCCTTCGCGACGGCGGGAGCCGTCCTGGCCGGCATCGTCGTCGGCTCGGAGCTCCGCCGTCTCGACGCCCTCGTCCGTGCCCGCTTCGACGGCCAGCGCTTCCAGGTTCCCTCGCGCGTCTTCTCGGCGCCGACTCTCCTCGCAGCCGGCGTCGATTGGAAGCAGATCGAGCTGCGCGATGCGCTGACGCGCCTCGGCTACCAGGAGGTCGCGGCGGACGCTCCGAAGATCGAGCCCGGTCGCTACGTGTGGCAGGGCGATCGCGTTCGCATTCACCTTCGCGCCTTCGAGCACCCGAGCCGACCGGAGCCGTCGCGTCTCGTCGAGCTCCGGCTCGACGGTCGCGAGATCGCCTCGGTGCGCGATCTCGAGGCCGATCGCGAGCTCGGCGGGGCGCTGCTCGAGCCGGAGATCGTGGGCTCCTACTACGGCCCCCACCGCGAGCAGCGCGAGCTCGTGCGGCTCGACGAGGTTCCGCGGCAGGTGATCGACGCGATCCTCTCCGTCGAGGACCAGCGCTTCGAGGAGCACCACGGCCTCGACCCGATCCGGATCGTCGGCGCGATGCTCGCGAACCTGCGCGCCGGCGGCACCGTGCAGGGCGGCAGCACGCTCACGCAGCAGCTCGTGAAGAACTTCTTCCTGACGCCGGAGAGGAGCCTGCGGCGCAAGCTGCGCGAGGCGGCGATCTCGCTCCTCGTCGAGGCGCGCTACTCGAAGGACGAGATCCTCGAGTGCTACCTGAACGAGATCTACCTCGCCCAGCGGGGTGGCACGGAGGTGCATGGCGTCGGCGAGGCGTCGCGCCTCTACTTCGGGAAGCCGGTGCAGGAGCTCGACGTCGCCGAGGCGGCGTTGATCGCCGCCGTGATCCCCGGCCCGAATGCGATCTCGCCCTACAAGAATCCCGAGCGCGCCCTCGCCCGGCGCGATCTCGTGCTCGATCTGATGCACGAGCAGGGCCGGATCGACGACGCGACGTGGACGTTCGCCAAGGCCGAGCCGCTCCGCCTCTCGGCGATCACGCCCGAGCCGGGCGAGGCGCGGTACTTCCTCGACGTCCTGCGACGGCAGCTTCCCGAGGTCTACGCGAACGAGGAGCTGTCGAAGGTGCTGTCGAAGGAAGGGCTGCGGATCTACTCGACCCTCGACCTCCGGCTGCAGCGTGCCGCCGCGCGAGCCCTGCGCGACGGCCTCGACGGCCTCGAGAAGCGATTCCCGAAGCTCAAGGCCGAGGAGAGCGACAAGCGGATCCAGGGCTGCGTGATCGCGTTGCGCCCGGCGACGGGCGAAGTGCTGGCGCTCGTCGGCGGGCGCGACTACGGGCAGAGCCAGTTCGACCGCTGCACCCAGGCGCGCCGCCAGATGGGAAGCGTGTTCAAGCCGTTCGTCTACATGGCCGCCCTCGAGCCCGGCACGCGCGGGCCGACGATCACGCTCGCGAGCCATCTCGACGACGAGCCGGTCTCGATCGCCACCCCGAGCGGCCCGTGGACGCCCGTCAACTACGACAAGAAGTTCCGAGGGAACGTGAGCGTGCGCACGGCCCTCGAGAACTCGCTCAACGTGCCGACGGTGCGCCTCAGCCAGGAGGTCGGCATCGACGCCATCGCGGACCTTGCGCGGCGCTTCGGCATCGAGAGCCCGCTGCCGCTCGTGCCGAGCCTCGCGCTCGGCGTGGCCGACGTGGCCCCGATCGAGGTGGCGCGCGCCTACGCGGCGATCGCGAATGGCGGCGTGCGGCCCGAGATCCGCACCTTCGAGGACGCCTTCGACGCCCAGGGCAACCCCGTGAGCCGGCCCGAGCCCAGCTCCGAGCGCGTCATCGATGCCGGGACCGCCTTCCTGGGCGTCTCGCTCCTCGAGGGCGTCGTGGACCGGGGCACCGCCGCCTCCGTCCGCAGCGCAGGGATCGAGGGGGCCGTCGCCGGCAAGACCGGCACGACGGACGACGGGCGCGACGCCTGGTTCGCAGGCTTCACACCCGACCTCGTCGTCGTGGTCTGGGTGGGCTTCGACGAGCCGCGCAAGACCGCGCTGACGGGCGCCTCCGGCGCCCTTCCGATCTGGACGCGCTTCGTGCTCGACGCGACGGGCGGACACGTCCGAGGCAGCTTCGAGCCGCCCGACGAGGTGCAGCTCGTGGCGATCGAGCCGGCGACGGGCGCCCAGGCGCTCGACGGCTGCCCGGAGAGAGCGAACGAGTGGTTCCTGCTGGGGACCGAGCCCACGCGCACCTGTCCCGAGGGCTTCGGCGGCTGGTTCGGTCAGGCGGGCGACGAGCGGCCGGGCAGTCGCACGAGCCCGGGCCCGGCGACGCGCGCCACGCGGAAGATCTTCGACTGGCTGAAGGGTCTGTTCTGAGGTCGTCACGATGCGGCCCGGCGCACGCCGGCGGGCCGTGATAGGGTGCTGCGCCGATGAGTCCGAAGCTCTGGACCTTCCTGATCGCGCTCTTCGTCTCGGTCCCGCTCGACCAGGCGAGCAAGATCTGGATCGATCGCCACCTGACGTACGCCGATCGCATCCCCGTGATCGACGGCTTCTTCTACATCACCCACGTGCGCAATCCCGGCGCGGCGTTCAGCATGTTCGCGGGCATGGAGCCCACGCTGCGCACGGCGTTCTTCGTCGGAGTTTCGCTCGTGGCGATGGCGATCGTGGTTTCGTTCTATCGCAAGCTTCCGCCGGGCGACCGCCTCTCGGCGCTCGCCCTCGGCTGGATCCTCGGCGGCGCGATCGGAAACCTGATCGATCGCATCGCGCGCGGCGAGGTCGTCGACTTCCTGCGCTTCCACCTGTGGAGCGGCTACACGTGGCCTGACTTCAACCTGGCCGACAGCTTCATCGTCGTCGGCGTCGCCCTGCTCGTGCTCGAGCTCCTCGCCACCGAGGGAGAGAACCGCAGCGGAGACGCGGGCGCGCCGCCGAAGGCGCTCTCCGACGCGCCGCCGCCATCCCAGTCCTGATTCTTCGCGTCGTCCTCGCGGGGCTCGCGCGCCGAAAGCGGTTCGGGTTCGCCGCCACTCCGGGCGCAAGTCGAGACACTTCTTGGCGTCTCGCGTGTTCCCGTCACTCGGTTTGCTTGACACCCTTCCTGCGACTGCGATAGAAACGTTCCGCTTCGCCGGTGGCTCCGATCCGCATGCGCGTGCGCGCGACAGCTCGAGAGAGCGGAGCGCGCTGGCGAGAGGTGGACGCAAGTCACCGAATCCATCACCGAGACCAGGTCCATGACAGACCGCCACCACAAGAGGGATCGCAGCGTCGTCGAAGGCGCGTGTACCCCGAGGGGCCTCGCGTCCCTGGAGACTGCGCGATGAAGCGCACCAAGAGCGACTACTCGATCCAGACGGTGACGAACGCGCTGTCGTTGCTGGAGGTGTTCGAGACGGAGGCGTCGATCGGCGTCTCCGAGCTCTCGCGTCGACTCGGGCTCCACAAGAACAACGTGTTCCGGCTGCTCGCCACGCTCGAGGAGCGCGGCTTCGTGGAGCAAGAGCCCGGCGGCGATCGCTACCGGCTGAGCCTGCGTTGCTTCGAGCTCGGCCAGGCCTTCGTGCGCAGCCACGGCCTGCTGCGCGAGGCGCAGCCCGTGCTCGACGCGTTGGCCACCGAGCTCGGCGAATCGGCGCATCTCGCCGTGCTCTCGTCCTTCGAAGTCGTCCATCTCGCCGCGGGCCAGCCCGGCCAGATCCTGCTCGCCGGGGCGCGCGTCGGGCGCCGGCTGCCCGCCCACTGCACCGCCCTCGGCAAGGCGCTCCTCGCGTTCGCTCCCGAGCCGCTGCGGCAGGCGTACGACGTCGAGATCGTCGCCGCTGCGGGGCTGGCGGCGCGCACCGCCCGTTCGATCACCGATCGCGAGAAGCTCCTCGAGCACCTCCACGCCGTGGCGAGCCGCGGAGTGGCTTTCGACGTCGAGGAGTGCGAGCGCGGCGTCGCCTGCGCCGCAGCGCCGGTGTTCGACGGGACCGGGCGGCTCCTCGCCGCGATCTCGGTCTCCGGCCCGAGCTCGCGCCTCGGCGAGGACGTGCTCGAGGCCGGCGTCGGCCCCCGGGTCGCCGCGGCTGCGGAGGCGCTCTCCGCGCGCCTGGGAGCGCGACCTGCGCTTGCCCGGGGCTCCCTCGTCACCTAGCTTCGATCACGCAACTCTCCGTTTTCAAAGAAATATTGACCGAGAGTCAGGTCTCGAGGAGCGGCCATGGACTTCGCTCTCACCGACGAGCAGCTCGCGCTGCAGGAAACCGCCCGTCGCTTCGCGCGCGAGGAGATCGCGCCCGTCGCGGCCCGCTACGACCAGAGCGGAGAGTTTCCGCGGCACATCATGGAGCGGGCCTGGGAGCTCGGCCTCTCGAGCACGTGCATCCCGAGCGAGCTCGGCGGCGTGGGCCTCGACTCGGTCGCGAGCGCGCTCGTGACCGAGGAGCTCGCCTGGGGCTGCGCCGGCATGGCGACCTCGATCATGTGCAACGACCTCGGGCTGATGCCGATCCTGGTCGGCGGCAGCCCGGAGCAGCAGAAGGAGTGGCTCGGCCAGTGCGCGTCGAGCTTCAAGATGATCTCGTTCTGCTTGTCCGAGCCGGCGGCCGGATCCGACGTCGCCGGCCTTCAGCTCCAGTGCGAGAAGGACGGCGACCAGTACGTGCTGAACGGCACGAAGTGCTGGATCACGAACGGCGGCGTGGCCGACCTCTACACGGTCTTCGCCACCCTCGACCGCTCGACGCGGCACAAGGGGGTCTGCGCGTTCGTGCTTCCCTCGAGCACGCCCGGCATCACGATCGGCAAGAAGGAGGACAAGATGGGTCAGCGGGCGAGCGACACCCGCGTGATCCACTTCGACAACGTGCGCGTCCACGCGTCGCAGCGCCTCGGCCAGGAGGGCGAGGGCTTCAAGATCGCCATGAAGACCCTCGACCGGACGCGGCCGTCGATCGGCGCCCTCGCGACCGGCATCGCCCAGCGCGCCCTCGACGAGAGCGTGAAGTACGCCCAGGAGCGCAAGGCCTTCGGCTTCCCGATCGCCGGCTTCCAGGCGATCCAGTTCATCCTGGCCGACATGGCGAAGGACATCGAGGCGGCGCGCCTCCTCACGACCCAGAGCGCCTGGATGATCGACCAGGGCCTGCGCGCCTCCAAGCACTCGTCCTTCGCGAAGTGCTTCGCGACCGACATGGCCATGCGGGTGACGACCGACGCCGTGCAGGTGTTCGGCGGCAACGGCTACACGAAGGAGTACCCGGTCGAGAAGCTGATGCGCGATGCGAAGCTGATGCAGATCTACGAGGGCACGAACCAGATCCAGCGGCTCGTGATCGCCCGCGAGCTCCTCAAGGGCTGAGGGCACGGGCGGCCGCCCTCGGGTTTCCCCTCGGTCGATCGCCGATAGACACCCGTCGGCCCGTTTCGTAGACTGATTTCCCCGCCGCGGCCGAGTTCGCCGCGACGCAAGGCAGGTCCGACCTCCCCCGGACGCAAGAGGTACCTCGAAGTGGCGATGATCACGAAGGAACAGGCGCTGGCGTACCACTCGGAGGGCCGCCGGGGCAAGATCAAGGTCGTCCCGACCAAGCCCACCGTCACGGCCGCCGACCTCTCCATGGCCTATACGCCCGGCGTCGCCGAGCCTTGTCGGGCCATCGCCGCCAACCCGCTCGACGTCTACAAGTACACCGCCCGCGGAAACCTCGTCGCGGTCGTCACCAACGGCACCGCCGTGCTCGGCCTCGGCAACATCGGCCCCGCGGCCGGCAAGCCCGTGATGGAAGGCAAGGGCGTCCTGTTCAAGCGCTTCGCGGACATCGACGTCTTCGACATCGAGCTCGCGACGGAGGATCCGGAGGAGGTGATCCGCACCTGCCAGCTCCTGGAGCCGACCTTCGGCGGGATCAACCTCGAGGACATCCGCGCTCCCGAGTGCTTCGAGATCGAGGAGCGCCTGATCGACACGATGGACATCCCGGTCTTCCACGACGACCAGCACGGCACGGCGATCATCTCGGCGGCGGCGTTCCTGAACGCGCTCAAGATCACGAAGCGCGAGATCCACGAGACCAAGGTGGTCTTCTCCGGCGCGGGCGCGGCCGGCATCGCGTGCGCCAAGCTCTACGTCGACCTCGGCGTGCGGCCGGAGAACATGGTGCTCGTCGACTCGAAGGGCGTGATCCACAAGGGCCGCAAGGACGGCATGAACAAGTACAAGGAGCAGTTCGCGCACGAGACGCCCCTGCGCTCCCTCGAGGACGCGCTGCGCGGCGCGGACGCGTTCGTCGGCGTGTCGAGCGCCGGGCTCATGACGCAGGCGATGGTGAAGAGCATGGCGAGCCAGCCGATCATCTTCGCCATGGCGAACCCCGACCCGGAGATCACGCCGAAGGAGGTCGCGGAGGTGCGCAAGGACGCCATCATGGCGACCGGCCGCTCCGACTTCCCGAACCAGGTGAACAACTGCCTCGGCTTCCCGTTCCTGTTCCGCGGGGCCCTCGACGTTCGCGCGCGGAAGATCAACGAGCCGATGAAGCACGCCGCGGTGCAGGCCCTGGCCGAGCTCGCGAGGCTGGGCGAGGAGGGCATCCCCGACGCCGTGCGGCGCGCGTACCCGGGCGAGAAGTTCGACTTCGGGCCGAGCTACATCATCCCGAAGCCCTTCGATCCGCGCGTGCTGCTGCACGTCGCGCCCGCCGTCGCCCAGGCCGCGATGGAGTCGGGCGTCGCCCGCGAGAAGGTCGATCTCGCCGCCTATCGGAAGCGGCTCGAGGGGACGTCGCGAGAGCTGGCCCAGCTCTGAGCGAGGCTGCCGATCGCCACCGGGCGCGGCGCGGGACTCCGTCCCGCCCGCGCCCGGTCCTCTTCGACACGGACATCGGGAGCGACGTCGACGACGCCGTCGCCCTCGCTCTGCTCCTCGCGTGCCGCGACGCGCTCGATCTCGTCGCGGTCACGACCGTCGCCGGCGACACGGCCGAGCGCGCGCGCATCGCGGCCCGGCTGCTCGGCCTCGCCGGCCGCGCGGACGTCCCGGTCTTCGTCGGCGCGAGCGACGCGGTGCTGCGTCCCGCGCGCTTCGCCGTCTGGGACCACGTCGGGAAGGGGCTTCCCGACGGCCCGGACGCGCCGGTCCAAGACGAGCCCGCGCCCGAGCGCATCGTCCGCGCGGCGAGGGAGACGCCGGGCCTCGAGCTGCTCGCGGTCGGGCCGATGACGAACCTCGCGCAGGCCCTCGCGCTGGATCCAGAGCTGCCGAGGCGAGTGGCGGGCCTCACGGTGATGGGCGGCCACGTCCGGCGCGCGGCGATCGGCGACAAGGTCTTCGAGCCGGGCATCGACTACAACCTCTGCTCCGACCCGGAGGCGAGCGTCGCCGTGCTGGGCGCCGGCTTCGCGACGACCCTCGTCACGGCGGACGTCACGCTCCAGACCTGGCTTCGTCCCCCCGACGTGGCGCGCTTCGAGGCTGCGGGACCGCTCGCCCGCGCGGTGGCGGCACAGGTCCGCATCTGGGATCCGATCCAGCGCAAGCTCTTCACGGACTTCGGCGCCGAGATGCCGCTGGACAACGTGGCGTTCCTGCACGACCCGCTCACGGCGTGGGCGCTCGTCGACGAGCGCTCGCTCGCGTTCGAGGACCTCGAGATCGTCACGACGATCCAGGGTGGTGTGCTACGCACGATCGAGGCACCCAAGGGCCTCGGCCTCGGCGTTCCGATGCGCGTCGCGACGGGTGTGGACGCGCACGCGGCCGAGCGGGCGATCGTGGAGCGGATCGTGCGGGGCGGGGCGACCGGGCTCGATCCGGAGAGCGGCCTCAGGCCGGCGTGATGCCGGTCTCGTCCGAGGTCGCTTCGGCCTCGCGCCGACGCGGCGCGAACAGCCATGCGGCACCGACCCCGAGCAGGTAGAGCAGGATGAGCGGTCCGGCGAGGAGCGACTGCGTGACGACGTCGGGCGTCGGAGTCAGCACGGCTGCCACGATGAAGGCGGCGAGGACGGCGTACTTGAAGCCGCGCATGAGCCCGCGCGCGTCGACGATGCCCGCCACCGCCAGGAAGAACACGACGACCGGGAGCTCGAAGGAGACGCCGAAGGCGAGGAACATCTGGACCGTGAAGCTGAAGACCTCGTGCATCGTCCAGGCCGCCTCGACGTAGCGGTTCTGGAAGCTCGCGAAGAAGCTGAACATGATCGGGAAGACCACGAAGTAGCCGAAGAGCGCGCCTCCGAGGAAGAGCAGCGTCGAGGTCAGCACGAAGGGCAACGCCACGCGCTTCTCCGACGCGTACAGGCCGGGCGCGATGAACGCCCAGAGCTGCCAGAACACGACGGGCAGCGAGACCACGAAGCCCGCGAGCAGCGCACACTTCATGTAGGTGAAGAAGATCTCGGCCGGGGCGAGGGCCTGGAGGTGTCCGCCGTCCGGTCCGAGGGACGTGAGCGCCGGCCAGAGCAGGACCTCGAAGATCTCCTCCCGCCAGTTCCACGCGGCGATCGTCCCGACGAGGAGCGCGATCAGCATCTTGAAGATGCGATTGCGCAGCTCGGCGAGGTGATCGGTCAGCGGAAGGCGGGCGTCATCCACCGGTCGGCGAGTCGAGCGGCGTCGAATGCGTGCTCGTGGACGCCACCTCCGTCGTCGTCGGCCCGGCCGGGACGGCGTCGGGCGGCGCGGAGGGCGTCGCAGGGCTCGAGGCGACCGGGGGCGCGATCGCCGGCCCGGGTGCCGTGCGCGGAGGCGGCGGGGGCTCGGGCGGGTTCATGACCTGATCGCGCAGCTCGTTCGAAGCGCGACGGAACTCGGCGAGACCCTTGCCGATGGATCGCGCGAGCTCCGGAAGCCGATTCGGCCCGAAGATCAGGAGCGCGACGACGAGGATGAGGAGGAGCTCCGGCATCCCGATGCCGAACATGCGTACCTCGAGCACGCCGGGGGGCGTGTCGGGATCCTACGCCAGAGGTCCGGCGGGTGCTATGCGCCGGTCGCCACGCGCAGGGTCGAGGTCGACGCCGGGCGCCGCACGAGCCGCATCCCCGCGCGCCGCTCGCCGACGAGGTGGAGGCCGACCAGGAAGCGACCCTCGGAGTCCGAGGCGCACCACGCCACGCGAGCGAGCGTCTCCAGGGCCGGACGGCCGTCGATGGACCGCACCGTGAGATGGAGGACCGAGCCCACGGGCTCGGCGCTCGTGGCGCCGAGGCAAAGTCCCGAGAGCGAGACGTCCCGTGTGAACGCGATCCGCGTGCGCTGCTCCGCGCTGCTGCGCGGAAACGGCGCGTACTCGACGAGCCGTACCAGCTGCTCCCGCGTCTCTCCGCGCGAGGCTCGTTGCAGGGTGATCCGCTGCTCTTGGTCCGAGAAGTCCAGCGCGAGCTGAAGTCCCTCTGCCGCTGCCACCGTCCCTCCCCCTGGGCCGATCACCGGATGTCGTCGTTCCGCCCGATGCCGCGCCGGATACGCACCCGAACGGCATCGGGCGAATGTGTTAGCAACCCTCGTGCCACGATTCTGTCCGGCGACAGAGCTCTCTCAAATCCGTGATGCCGCACACAGTTTCGAGCGGGAGGGACAAGACGCCGTCGGTATCGCAAGGCCTGCTGGCGTTCCGAATGGAACGGCGGTTGGCCTCAGAGCCCGGGCCAGCGCGCGGAACCCGGCGAGGCGGAATCGCTTTCCGAAGTTGTTCCGGCTGGAACGCTGGTTGACGGCTCGTTGGGGCGAAGCGCACCGACCGGAACGGCCGTTGCGGCGACCAGGGGTCCCTGCGGCTGCAGCCCGAAGCGATCCATCTTGAGCTTGAGCAGGCGTCGGGTGATGCCGAGCAGCTCGGCCGCCCGTGTCTGGTTCCAGGCCGAGCGCTCGAGGGCCTCGAGCAGCAGCGCCGACTCGAAGCGACCGACTGCGTCTTCGAGCCCGATCTGGCCTCGCCGGACTTCCTCGTGGAGCTGGCCGACGCGATCCGAGTGGACGAGGTTCCGGGGCAGATCGTCGAGCTGGAGCACGTCTCCCTCCGCCAGGGCGACGGCTCGCTCGATCACGTTCTCGAGCTCGCGCACGTTTCCGGGCCAGGAGTAGCGCTCGAAGGCGGCCAGCACGGAGGGCGAGACCCGCGTCGGCCCCCGCCCCGCCTCGACCTGGGCCCGTGCGAGGAACTCCTCGCACAGCAGCCGGATGTCCTCGCGCCGCTCCCGCAGCGGCGGCAGGGCGAGTCCGACGACGTGGATCCGGTAGTAGAGGTCGCTGCGGAAGCGGCCCGCCGCGACCTCGCGCTCGAGCTCGCGGTTCGTCGCGGCGACGAAGCGCACGTCGATCGGAACGGATGCCGTTCCCCCGAGTCGCTCGATCGAGCGCTCCTGCAGCGCGCGCAAGAGCTTCGCCTGCACCGCGCCCGAGAGCTCCCCCACCTCGTCGAGGAAGAGCGTGCCCCCGTGGGCGGCCTCGAGGCGTCCGATGCGTCGGTCGCGCGCGTCCGTGAACGCGCCGCGCTCGTGACCGAAGAGCTCGCTCTCGATCAGCGTGTCGGGAATCGCCGCGCAGTTCAGCGCGACGAACGGACCGCTGCTGCGCGGGCCGAGCTCGTGCAGCGCGCGCGCGACGAGCTCCTTGCCCGTTCCGCTCTCTCCGGTGATGAGCACGTTCGCCTTCGAGATCGCGAGGCGCTCGACGGTGCGGAAGACCTCCTGCATCACGTCGCTCCGACCGACGAGGTGACCGAGCCGCGTGCGTCGCTGGATCTCGTCGCGCAGACGCAGCACCTCGCGCTCGAGGTCGCGGCCCGCGAGCAGACGCTGGAGCTTGATGCGCAGCGCACCCGGCTCGAAGGGCTTCGTCACGTAGTCGGCGGCGCCGAGCTTCATCGCCTCCACGGCGGTCGCCACCGTACGCGTCGCGGAGAGGACGACGACCGGCGGAAGCGGACCTCGCTCTGCGAGCTCGGGCAGAAGCGAGAGCCCGCTGCGGCCGGGAAGCACCAGATCGAGCAGGATGAGATCGACGGGCGTACGCGCGAGGACGTCGAGCGCCTGGTCGACGCTGCCGGCGACGACGACGTCACATTCCCCCTTCAGCAGCATGCGAAGGGATTCCCGGACTCCGGGTTCGTCGTCCACCACGAGGACGCACGGCATCGGGCGCACTCTACCACGCCAACCGCGCGGAAAAGCCCCGAGCTACGCGGGTATATCCACCACCAGGAGCGTCTCGTCGGCGTCGGTCGAGTCGATCGTGAGGCGGCCGCCGAGGCCGCGCAGGATGGACTCGGCCATCACCAGCTCGAGGGAGTTCTCGGCGACCGAGACCCCTTCGAGCGGCTCGCGACGCGCGAGGCCGCTCGGGCTGTGATGACGCAGCAGGATTCGAACGGAGGGAAGTCCCCGCAGTCCCGAGGCATGGTGCTTCGACGCGAGGTAGAGATCGCCGCGCTCGGGGATCAACGCCAGCGCCTCGCCCACGATGCCCGCGAGGGCGAAGCGGAGGTGCTCCGGGTCGCAGTGGACGAGCGGCTGGCTCCGATCGAGCTCCTTCAGCACCAGGAGCCGTCGCTGCTGGATGTCGCCTCGATGCGACTCGAGGATCTCGTCGAGGAGCTCGGCCACGTCGACGATCCCAGGGCCCGGGGCGGCGAGGTTCGCGAAGGCGGACATCCGGTCGATCACCGTCGCGATGCGATCGACGTCCTCGCCCACCTGCGCGGCGAAGCGGCTCCGGAACTCCGCGTCTTCGAAGCGCTGGGGGAGGAGCTGGGCCAGGGTGCGGATCGGCACGAGCGGGTTCCGGATCTCGTGGGCGATCGCGGCGAGGAAGCGGCGGGCCAGGGCGTCGGCCGAGTCTTCGCGCGGCGGCGGAACGGGGCTCACGCCTCGATCGGAGACGAGGAACCCGCCCTCCATCGGAGGTGCCGGCGGCGGAACGACCGGGGGCGAAGCCGGCGTCGATCGGCGGGGCTCCGGAGGCGGCTCGAGCTCGCCCGCCGGGAGGAAGTCGTCCGGGCCGAGGAGGCGCCCTCGGCCGGTTTCCTCGGGGCGCGGGGCGGCGGCTCGGGCGTGGCCGGTGGCGGCGGCCGGCGGCGGCGACGGCTCGTCGGAGAAACGCAGCGAGGCGGCGGGAATCGGATCCGCCGGGTCGGCGGCCAGCGTCCGCGCGACGACCTGCTCGAGCTCGCGCAGGTTCCCAGGCCAGGGGTACTCCTGGAGCGCCGCGATCGCCTCGTCCGAGAAGCGGCGCAGGCGCTGCCCCTGCGTGTTGGCCCACGCGAGCGCGGCATCGGCGACCAGCGCGGGCAGGAGCTGCAGACGCTCTCGCAGGGGCGGGATCTCGAGGGTGATCCCGGCGAGCGCGCTCAGCGCAGGCGCCTCGCCGTCGGTCGGCGCCGCCGGATCGAAGGTGGGCCCGGCCGTGCCGATCCAGCGCAGGCACGCGGCGTGGAGCACACCGCTCGGCGGCGCGATCTCGATCCACGAGCGGAGCTCGTGCTGGAGCGGCACCGCCAGGCGATCGACGTCCTCGAGGCAGACCGAGAGCGACTGGCCGGCCGCGCCGCGGGTCGACGCGCGCTGGAGCTCCTCCCGCAGCCCGTCGAGGCTCTGGAGGCCCGGGCACGACACGGGCAGGAAGGCGCCGCCGGTCGTCCCGCCGAAGACGTGGACGTAGCGTGCGAGGACAGCGCGGCCCGAGCCCGGCTCCCCGCGCACCAGCAGCGGCACGCGAGCGAGGTGCGGATCGAGGGCACGCAGCAGCTCGGGCATGTCGAGGCCCCCGAACCAACGCGCGAAGCGGGCGGCCAGCGCATCGCGCGTCCGCCGCTCGGAGAGGCTGTCGGCGAGACGGCGCTGGCGGGCGCCACGCAGCCGGCGGCGCAGCGAGACCGCGTCGGGCGGATAGGCGAGCACCTCCGCCGGCAGCGTGTCGAAGAGCCTCCGCGTCTCGGCGAGATCCACCGGCTCGCAGACGAGCAGCCAGGTGGCGCCGCGCAGGCGAGGCGCGAAGCGGTGGGCGAACTCGAGCTCGGCTTCGAAGTCCCCGAGCACGCCGAGCAGGACGACCTGCGGCAGCTCGGCCTCGTCGAACTGCCGGTCCGTCGGCGCTCCTGCGAGCGCCTCCGGCTCGGCCGCCAGGCGAAGGAGCGCCGCACGTCGGGCAGAGTCTCGATGCACGATCCAGAGCGCAGCCATGGCTCCCAGCACTTCGCGGAGAACGTACGGGTCCCGCGCAGCCTCGACTGCGGAGCGCGGCGACCTCGGCACAGCCGGCGGCAAGTCGCGTGCCAAACGAACCTCACCGGCAGTTGCCCGGCAGGGGAGCGTCCCACGCACCCGGAGGCGATGGGAAAGGTCTGGACCCGTCGGGGACGCCGGGGCGCATCTCGCTTGCGCGTTCCGGTTCACCCGATGCGCACTTTAGGGAAATCCCGGTGCCTTCGGATACCACCGGAATCAGTGGGTCGGCGCTTGTTGCCCGCCGCTTTTCGCTCTGTCAGATTGGCCGAACCGATCCTCTCCGGAGCCCGTTTGCCTGCCGCCGATCCGCGTCCGCCGAGCCGCGTCCCCGGAGCGAGGAGCCCCCTCGACCCCGGCCTCGAGGTGCGCCTGCGCAACTGGTTCGAGCGCCCGTACGACGGCGCGATCTCGGCGGCGCGCACCTGCTACTCGCCCCGCGTCGTCTTCGCCGAGGAGGTCACGGAGAAGCAGCGCGCGAGCATCGGGCCCCTGACCTGGTTCGGCGGTCACCATACGGTGTATCAGCACGCGACCTTCGAGTTCGCGCTCTCGGGTCTCTCGCGCCAGGTCGTATGGTCGTTCCTGCACTCGTTCCCGTTCTACAACAGCGAGCAGCAGAGCCAGCGCTACGTGCGACTCGACGAGGCGCGCGCGCACGTGCCGTCGGGGCTCGCCGGCGAAGCGCGCGCGATCTACGAGGCTGCGATCGAGCGCGCGTGGGCGGCCTATCGCGAGCTCACCCACCGGCTCATGCCGGTGACGCGCGGGATCCTCGAGGATCTGTGGCGCGTGAAGCAGCGCTCGACGGCGTTCGGCCGGAACGTCGCGCGCGAGGCCGAGAAGAAGGCGATCGAGACGGCGCGCTACGCGATCCCCGTCGCGTGTCACACGGCGATGGTGTTCACCGTCTCGGGAATCGTGCTGCACCGGCTGCGGCGGATGGCGGCGGCATGCGACGCGCCCGACGAGGCGCGGGCCCTGGTCGACGCGATGATCGCCGAGGTCGAGAAGCGCGATCCGGCCTTCTTCCAGGAGATCGGCGAGCCGCCGCGCGAGCTCGAGGAGGTCGTCGAGCGTCGCGTCGCGCCGCCCGGGCCGGGTTCGCCCGAGTTCGTGGCGCGCTTCGACGCCTCGCTCGGCGGGCGCCGCTCGCGGCTCGTGGACTACGGCGCGCGCGCGCCGGAGGTGGTGGCCGACGCGGTGCGCGCGGTCCTCGCCCGTCCTGAGCTCGACAGCGAGACGGCGCTCGCGGCCGTGCTCGATCCGGCGCGGAACCCCTACCGGCTCGACACGCTCAACGTCTCGATGCACTCCCCGCTGATGCGGACCCTCGAGCATGCCCACTACACGTTCCGCAAGAAGCTCTCCCACACCGCCGACAGCCAGGACCAGCGCCACCGCATGGTGCCGGCCTCGCGGCCGCTTCTCTCGCGCACGGTCCCGCTCGAGGTCGACGTGATCGAGCCGCGCCTCGTGGCCGATGATCCGGCGAGCCATGCGGTCTTCCGCGAGGCCGTCGAGGACGCCTTCGCGACGCGGGCGCGCCTGCTCGCCCTCGGCGTCGCGCCGGAGACGGCGCTCTACGTGCTGCCGAACGCGCTGGCCGTCCGCTTCGAAGAGTCGGGCTCCCTGCTCCACCTGCTCCACAAGTGGACGATGCGCACGTGTCTCAACGCCCAGTCCGAGATCTGGCAGGCGAGCATGGACGAGATCGAGCAGGTGCGCGCCGTGCACCCGGAGCTCGCTCGGCACGTGGGCCCGCCCTGCGTCGTGCGCAACGGGCTCGTCGCCCCGCGCTGCACCGAGGGCACGCACTTCTGCGGGATTCCGGTGTGGCGGCGGTACCCGGAGATCGACCGGAGGATCTGATGCGACCCGCTTCCGCCGCCCGCGGAGCGCTGCTCTGCGCGCTCGCCTGCCTGCTGCTCGCCCCGCTGCGCGCCCGCGCCCTCGACCTCACGGGCACCTGGTACGTGCTCGTCCACTACACGGACGACACCGCACACGACCCGAAGCAGCAGCGCTGGGACGACCGGCTCTGGACGTTCGAGGCCAAGGGCGACCAGCTCGAGTGGTCCGAGTACGCGATCGTGGTCTTCAACGACGAGAGCGGACGCTTCGAGCGGCTCGGCGGCAACCAGGCATCGCGCGTGGTGGCGGCGTGGGAGCCGAACGCGCACCAGCTCGCGCAGATCGGGAGCGGGCTCGAGTACAACACGCGCGGCGCGAAGAAGAAGGTGCTGCGCGGCTCGGCGGCCCAGGGCTGGCGCTCCGGCTCGGCCGGCGCCTCGCCCGCCGGCGCGAACGTGCTGAGCTACACGGAGACGTGGACGATCGACGACCCCTCCGGTCTGCCGACCTTCACGCGCGACGACGCGCTCGGCGGCGGCGGGAGCGAGACGCTCGAGGGTCGCACCCAATATCGCGCCGAGTCGATCGACGCCGACGGGGTGATCCACGGAAAGTTCGAGCGCGACGGCACGCGCCACGGAACGTTCCGCATGTACCCGTCGGGCCAGGCCGCGGTGACGAAGGGCAGCGGCAAGACCCAGCAGCAGCGCATGCAGGAGGCGTTCCTCAGCCAGTACGGGAAGGAGCTCTTCCCCGACGCCGATCTCCAGCGCCTGCGCGAGGAGTTCAAGGGGATCGGGGCGGACGGCGGTACCGGCAGCGAAGCCGATGCGGCCTCCGCGGCCGCCGCCCAGCGTCGGATCGACCTCGGGCGGGAGGTCCGCAAGGTGGTCGAGAGGGAGGCGAAGCTCCGCGGCTTCGAGCTCGACGAGCCGACGCTCGACAAGATCAGCGATGCGGTGACGCGGGCGATCGCGTCGGGGATGACGCCCGAGGAGATCCGGAAGGTCCTGACGACCGACGCGGCCGGCAGTCCCTGAGCGCCGCGCCGTGGTGACGCTGCGGCGCGCGACCTCCGACGACGTCGACGTCGTGGCGGCGCTCTTCGGCGCGCTCCTCGCGCACCACGGGCCGCTCGATCCCGCCCTGCGCGTGCGCGCGAATGCCGGCGCCGAGATCCGCGAGCTCGTGCGCGCGATGCTGCGCGATCCCGACGCGGCCTGGTGGCTCGCCTGGCCCGACGGGGCGGCCGCGGGCGACGCGCCCGCCGGGCTCTGCGGAGCGCGCGTCGACGCGGCGCCGCCGATCCTCGAGGAGACGCTGCGCGGCGAGATCAGCGACCTCTACGTTGCGCCCGACGTACGCAGGAGAGGAATGGGCCGGGCCCTCACCGAGGCTGCGCTGGCCTGGCTCGACGCGCGTGGCGCGCGGCGCGTGGAGGTGCGCGTGTCGCCGCGAAACGAGGCTGGCCGCGCCTTCTGGCGCGCCCTCGGCTTCGCGCCGTTCATGGACGTCCTCGACCGGCGCCGGTAAGTTGGCGCCTCGCCGACCCGTACCGATCCGCGGTGGTCGCCCGAGGCCGGGCGGGATCGGCATCGATCAGGAGCCCCGATGACCAGCCCCGCCGAGCTTCCCGTGAACCCGCTCGCCAAGACGTTGAACGACGCGCTCGAGGCCGCGGCGCCCGAAGTGCTCGCCATGCTCTCGCCCCTCGGCCGGAGGCTCTACTTCCCGAAGGGCATCCTCTCCCAGTCGGCGGAGGCGAAGCAGAAGGCGAAGAAGTTCAACGCGACGATCGGCATCGCGACCGAGAAGGGCGGGCCGATGTACCTGCCCTCGATGCAGGCGCACCTCCGGGACGTCGCTCCCGGTGACGCCTACAACTACGCGCCGCCCGCCGGGCGCCCCGACCTGCGCGAGCGCTGGAAGGAGAAGCTCCTCGAGGAGAACCCCGCGCTGCGCGGAAAGGCCTTCGGCCTTCCGATCGTGACCAGCGCGATCACCCACGGCCTCTCCCTGGTGGGCGATCTGTTCGTGGGCCAGGGCGATCGCATCCTGCTGCCGAACCAGCTCTGGGGAAACTACCGGCTCACCTACGAGGTGCGGCTCGGCGCGAAGATCGAGACGTTCCCGTTCTACCAGGGCAAGTCGTTCCACACCGAGGCCTTCGCGAACGCCCTCGCGGAGCAGGCGCAGGGGCGCGAGAAGCTGCTCGTGCTCCTGAACTTCCCGAACAACCCGACGGGCTACATGCCCACGCCCGCCGAGGGCAGCGCGATCGTGCGCGCGCTCGTCGCGCAGGCCGAGCGCGGGACGAAGCTCGTGGTCGTGCTCGACGACGCCTACTTCGGTCTCTTCTACCACCTCGGCCAGCCTTCGATGACCGAATCGCTGTTCGGGATGCTCACCGGGCGCCACCCGAACCTGTTCGCGATCAAGCTCGACGGCGCGACCAAGGAGCTCTTCGTCTGGGGCCTGCGCTGCGGCTTCATCACCTACGGGCCGGGCCGCGCGGACACGGCCGCCGCGGTCTGCGAAGCCCTCGACGCGAAGACGCGCGGCGCGATCCGCGGCGCGATCTCGAACAGCCCGCAGCTCTCCCAGACCTTGGTCGAGAAGGCCCTCGCCACGGCCTCGATCGCCGAGGAGCGCAAGCAGAAGGCCGAGACCCTGCGCGAGCGCGCGGCGAAGGTGTACGAGGTCGTGAACGCGCCGCGCTTCTCCGAGAGCTGGGACGTCTATCCCTTCAACAGCGGCTACTTCATGTGCGTCCGCGTGAAGGGCGTCGACTCCGAGAAGCTGCGCGTCCATCTGCTCGACAAGTACGGCGTCGGTCTCATCTCCACGAGCCCGACCGACATCCGTGTCGCGTTCTCCTGCCTCGAGACCCACGAGGTCGAGCCGATGTTCGAGATCGTCCACCGGGCGATCCAGGAGCTGCGGGAGAGCTGACGTCCGGGAAGCCTCTCAGCGCGAGAGGCGGCGGACCCGGCGCAGCACGCGGCGGAAGAGGCCGGGCGCGATGGCCCGCATGAGGTAGCCACCGGCCGCGTAGCCCGGGAGCGTGAGCTCGTGCCGTCCGCGCTCGAGCGCGCGCAGCGTCGCGTCCGCGACGGACGCAGGATCGAGCGCCCTCCGCCTCACGGTCTCGGGCACGCGTGCGAGCTCCTCCTCGCTCGCGAAGCCCGTGCGCACGAGGCCCGGGTAGACGGTCAGCACGTGGATGCCGCGCTCCGCGAGCTCGAGGGTGAGCGCCTCGGAGAGCCCCGTGACGGCGAACTTCGTGGCGGAGTAGACGGCCTCGTCGGGCTGGGCGAGGCGGCCCGCGACGGACGAGAGATTCACCACGAAGCCCCCGCCCGCGCGCTCGAGGTGCGGCAGCGCGAAGTGGAGCGTGTGGAGCACGCCCATCAGGTTCGTGCGCACGAGGCGCTCCATCTCGTCGAGGGAGTGCTCGCGGAAGAGCGCGTGCCGTCCGATTCCCGCGGAGACCACGACGCCCCCGAGGCCGCCGTGCTCGGCGACGGCATCCGCGACGGCTCGCGCCGCGGAGTCGCGCTCGCCGACGTCGCACGCATGCACGCTCGCGAGCGCACCCCGCGCCCGGAGCTCCTTCGCCAGGGCCTCGAGGCGCTCCGTGCGGCGCGCCGCGAGGGCGAGACGCGCGCCCGGCCGCGCGAGGGCGCGCGCGATCTCGGCGCCGATCCCACCGGAGGCGCCGGTCACGAGCACGGGGCGAGTGCCGACCATCGGAGTCATGCAGCGACGTCCGTCGGGAATGATGCCACCGCGGACGGGCTCCGCACCGGCCGATCGTCCGGGAGGTCTACTGGACGACCTTGTGCAGCAGGTCGTCGAGGTCGAAGAGATCCTTGCGCGACTCCTCGACGTAGCGGCGCACCCCGAGCCGGGCCGCGTCGCTCGCGATCGGCACCAGCGCCCGATGCGGGTCGATCTCGGGCATCCGCCCGATCTCGGGCAGGCGCTCCGCCGCGGCGACGGCGAGAGCGCCGAGGGCGGCCAGGCCCAGGTCACGGCCCGAGATCCTGCCGAAGCGATTGCCGAGGGTCGCGAGCTCCGCGCGCTCGCCGTCGCCCACGGCGTCCTCGAGCGCGTCGGCCACGAGCTCCTCGGCCTCGAAGCGCGGCCGGTGACCCGCGAGCGACGCGACCACCTGCCGCCCGACCTCCCGCAGCTCCTCGCCGCGCGCGGAGGCGAGCGTCGGGAGACGCAGCTCCTCGAACAGCGGGTAGCGCGCGAGCTCGAGGTAGAGCTTCGGGAAGCGCAGGCAGCGTCGCGCTTCCCTGGGCAGGAGCCACGCGGCGAGGTTCCGGTAGTACTGACGGACGCGCAGGAGCGCCGGCGTGTCGGTGCCAGGCGGATCCTGCAGCCCGTACAGGCCGAGCTCGGGCGGCGAGCCGGTTCCGTCGAGGTTCAGGTTCACGAAGTGATGCCAGGTCGCGTCGGTGACCACGCGCCCCACGCCTGCCCGCTGGCCGTCGTAGGCGACGACGGCCATGAAGGCGCGCGGTGTCACCGCCTGCTTCGTCCCGAACGGCGGATCGCCGGCGAGGCCGTTTCCGTGCGACATCGCGAGGGCGACCATCTCCGGCACCACGCGGCCGGCGCCGGACGTAGCCCCCGGCCACTCCTCGACGCTCGGCCCGCCTGCGAAGGCGTACGTCGTCGTGAGGTCTTGGGGCAGGCGGCACTCGCCCTCGTGCGGGTGATCGGGAAAGACCTCGATCGCGCCGAGCGGTCCTCCCTGCAGGAGCGGATGTGGCGCGCCGACGCCACCGGCCGCGGTGCGGTAGTTCGCGAACAGCCGCTGCGGACGCCGGTCGGACTGGTCCTTGCCGAGGTAGACGTCGTCGCCTCCCGGGAGATTGGTCGTGAGCCGGGTGGCGTCGCTCCCGTTCGGCGCCTCGCACTGACGCCAGAAGCGCATGCTGCGCACGCGCGGAAGATCGCGGCACAGCGCCGCGCCGAGGCTCTCGTGATCGCCGGTCGCGAAAAGACCGCCGCCGTCCTGCATGAAGCGCGCGACGGCGTCGATCTCGCGCTGCGGGAGCTGCCCCGAGCCTTCCGCGTCGATGCCGAACAGGAAAGCGACGTCGTAGCGCAAGGTCGCGAGTCCGTGGCTCGGATCGTCGAAGCGGAAGGGGCAGGAGACGGTCGCGTCGGGGTCACCGTGCCGGCTCGCGGTGACGACCTCCGGCGTCATCGCGTGGATCGGCTTTGCGCGCAGGGTGTCCACGAACTGGGAGAGCCCGAATCCGCTCGTCGGCGAGTAGCCGAGGGAGTCGGTGACCACGAGGATCCGTGGCCGGCACGCGCGCCACAGCCGGTCGATGCGCGCGCCGATCCCGACGAGGTGCCTGCGGAACTCGATGGTGGGCATGCGGCCTCCCGGGCGGAAGAGGGGCGGCCGCGTCGTCTCGAGAGGGGCGCCACCACCTCCTCGCACCCGATCCTCTCCCGGATCCGGCCGGGGCCGCAGCCCCGCGAATCGGTCCCCCAACTTCCTGGGGGATGGCGGCTCGGATGCCCCGCTCAGTCGATCCAGGCGCGAAGGCGGGGACCGAGGATGCGTCGCGCCCGGCGGAGCTCGGTGACCCGGCGGGAGCCGGTCAGGAGCAGCACGGCGCGCAGCGCCGTCACGAGCCGTTCCGCGGTTTCGAGGGCTCCATCGATGCCGCCCGCCGCGTAGGCGCGCAGGAAGGGAAGCGCCAGGGCCACGGCGTCGGCGCCGAGGGCGAGCGCCCGTGCGGCGTCGAGGCCGCTGCGGATGCCTCCGGAGGCGATGGTGCCGAGGCCCGCGCGGTGCGCGTAGACGATCGACGCCGCCGTCGGGATGCCCCATTCCCGGAGCTCCTCGCCGAGGCCCCGCTGGCGCGCCGGGCCGCGCAGCGCCTCGACGCCGGTCCAGCTCGTGCCGCCGGCGCCCGAGACGTCCACCCAGGCGACGCCCGCCGCGCGCAGCCGCTCGAGCACGCCCGGCGAGAGGCCGCAGCCCGTCTCCTTCGCGACGACGGGCACGGGGAGCGTCGCCGCGAGCGTCGCGATCGCGTCGAGGCAGCCGCGGAAGTCGCGATCGCCCTCGGCCTGCACCAGCTCCTGCGCGACGTTCAGGTGGATGCACAGCGCGTCGGCCTCGATCGCGTCGACGAGCTCGCGCACGCGCACGGCGCCGCCGTCGCGCGCCTGCACCGCGCCGAGGTTGGCCAGCACCACGATGTCCGGCGCGACGGCGCGCAGCCGGTAGGTCGCCGCGGTCTCCGGCCGCTCGAGCATCGCGCGCTGGGATCCCACGCCCATCCCGAGCCCACACTTCTGCGCGACGGCCGCGAGGGCGCGGTTCACGGCAGCGGCGGCGGGCGTTCCGCCGGTCATGCCCGAGACGAAGAGCGGCGCCGCGAGGCGGCGGCCGAAGAGCGTGGTCGCGAGCTCGACCTCCTCGAGGGCCAGCTCGGGCAGCGCGTCGTGGAGGAGCTGCACCTCGTCGAGGAGCGTCCCCCCCCGGTGCTCCACGTCCTCGGCGACGCAGAGATCGAGGTGCGACGTCTTGCGCTCGAGGATCCCGCTCACGTCGCCGTTCCGCCGAGCGCGAGCGACGCCGCGCGGTGTCCGGAGGCGGCCGCGCCCTCGAGGGTCGCGGGCAGGCCCGTGTCGGTCCAGTCGCCGGCGACGAACAGGTTCGCGAGGCCGCTGCGCGCACCGGGGCGCAGGAGCTGGAGCGCCGGATCCGGCGCCAACGTCGCACGGACCTCCTTCACGACGAGCGCGCGCAGGAGCCGCGCCTCGGCGGCGATCGGGAGCGCCCGCGACACGTCGGCGAGCGCGCGCTGCGCGATCGCGTCAGTCGACTCGTCGAGCCAGGCATCGGCGCCGCTCCGCACGCAGGCGAGGCGCGCCGGCGCGTCGTCGCCCTCGCCGTGGAGGCGCTGCACCTGGAACACCCACTGGGTCTCGCTCCCGACGAGGCCGAGGAAGGGCGCTCCGCCCACGGGCCGGTCGAGCCAGAGCGTGACGGAGACGATCGGCGTGGCCTCGTCGAGCTTCGCCGGGAGCGACACGGCGGCCGGGGCGAGGCGACGGAGCGCCCACGGCGGCACGGCGGCGATCACCGCCGTGGCCTCGAAGCGCTCGCCGCCCGCGCGGACGGCGACCACCCGGTCGCGCTCCACCTCGAGGACGTCGGCCGCGGCGCGGCGCCGCACCACCCCCCCGCGCTCCTCGACGTACTTTGCCGCCGGCTCGGCGTAGAGCTCCGAGAGGGGCACCGCAGGAAGCAGGAAGCGGCTCGCCTCGCGGGAGCCGAGGAGCGCGCGCTCGACCACCGCCGCGAGGAGCCGGGCGCTCGCGCGCTCGGGATCCGCGTTCAACGTGGCCCAGGTGAGCGGATCCCACAGCACGGCGCGCGCGTTCGCGCCCTGGCCCAGGGCCGCGAGCGCGGAAGCGACCGTCGTATCGAGCCGGCCGCGACTGCGCGAGCCGAAGCGCCAGACGAGGCGCTGGCCCGCGAGCAGGGCCGAGAGCCGCTCCGTCGCCGAGAGGTGTCGGTAGCGGAGGAGGCCGCCCGCGAAGTGGAGCGGCGCCGGGAGCGAGGGGCAGCGGAGCCGCGCCGTGCCGCGCACGGGATCGAAGAACGGGATGTCGAGCTCGACCTCGTACAGCGCGTCGCGCCGGCCGATGCGGCCGAGGAGCGCCAGGAACTCGTCGTAGCAGCCCATGAGGGCGTGCTGGCCGTTGTCGATGGCGTCGCTCGTGGCACGGTCGACGAAGGAGCGCGCGCGGCCGCCGAGCTGCGGCGCGGCCTCGAGCAGGATCACGCGCTGGCGCGCTTCTGCGAGGCGCGTCGCTGCCGCGAGGCCGGCGGCGCCGCCGCCGATCACGACGAACGCGCTCGGGCGGACGCGGCTCATGCCGTTCCTCCCACGCCGAGGAACGCCTTCGCGGCGATCGCCACGCGACGCGGCTTCGAGAGCCGCAGCGCGGGCCCGAGGCACGGGTAGCCCTTGCGATGGAGCTCCTCGAGGAGCGCCCGGTAGATGCGCCCCATGGCCTCGGCGGGGCGCAGGCGCAGTCGGTCCTCGTGGGGCAGGAGCTCGGCCGCGCGCTCGTAGTGGAGCCGCGCGCGCTCCGCGAAGCTCGAGAGCAGGAGGCGCAGAGACGCACTCTCGCGGCGCGCGAGCACCTCGTCGCGCGAGACGCCGAAGCGCACGAGCTCCTCCTCCGGCAGGTAGACCCGGCCGGAAGCCGCATCGTCGCCGACGTCGCGCAGCACGTTCGTCATCTGCACCGCGATGCCGAGCTGCTCCGCGTAGTCGCGCACGCGCGGATTCCGGTAGCCGAGGAGCTCGACGACGAGGAGGCCGACCGTGGAGGCCACGCGGAAGCAGTAACGCTCGAGCTCGTCGACGGTCTCGATCGGCGCGCCGGAGAGATCGCTCTCGACGCCGCGCAGGAGCTCCTGGAACACCCACTGCGGGAGGCGGAAGCGGTGGACGGCGTCGCCGAGCGCGATGCCCACCGGGTGCTGCGACTTGCCGAGGTACGCCGCCTCGAGCTCGCCTCGCCAGCGCTCGATCAAGAGCCGGCGGTCCGCGCGCACGTCGGGATCGTCCGCGATGTCGTCCGCCAGGCGGCAGAACGCGTAGACCGCGTGGATCGCGCGGCGGCGCTCGGGCGGAAGCATCCAGAACGTGGCCGCGAAGCTCGAGCCGCTGCGCCGGACGACGTCGCGGCAGTGCTCGTAGGCTGCGGCGAGCTCGGGCGTCACGACGCCGTCTCCTCCGCGAGGGCGCGCGGTGCCCGCCTCGCGGTCGGGCGCAGGAGGTCGGTGACGGCGCGCAGCACGGCGCCCGCCCGGTCGCGCGCCGTGAGGCGCGGGGGGCCCTGCATCACCGCGCAACCCGCGCGCTCGAGCGCGTCGCAGGCCGCGAGCCCGCCGCGACGGAAGAGCGCCACCTCGAAGCGCAGCCGGCCGCGCGTCGCCGCGACGAGGGAGGCGCCGCGCTCGAGGAGCTCCCGGGCGCGAGCGGTCTCGAACGCCACGAGCGCGCGCAGCGCCGGCGAGTCCTCGCCGCGGAGGAGCGCGGCCTCGTCGACGCCGAAGCGGGCGAGATCTTCCTGGGGCAGGTAGATCCGACCGCGCCGCGCGTCGGCCGCCACGTCCTGCCAGTGGTTCACGAGCTGGAGGCCGGTGCAGATCGCGTCGCTCGCGGCATGGAGCGCCGGCTCGTGCCGGCCGAAGAGCGCGAGCACGAGCCGACCCACCGGGTCGGCGGAGTCACGGCAGTAGCCGAGGAGCTCGTCGTAGCTGGCGTAGCGGCACTGGACGGTGTCGCGGCGGAAGGCTCGGAAGAGCGCGTGGAAGGCGGGGAGCGGAAGCCCGAAGGCGCGGATCACCGCGCCGCAGGCGCGCAGGGCGAAGTGCTCCACCCGCTCGCCGGCGACGGCCCGCTCGAGCTCGCGCTCGAAGGCGTCGATCGCCGCCGCGGCCTCGGGCCCGCCGTGGCCCTCGTCGGCGAGATCGTCCGCGATCCGCACCGTCGCGTAGACCGCGGCCAGGGGCAGACGCAGCGCGCGCGGCAGGAGCCGCGAGCCCACGGCGAAGTTCTCGTAGTGGGCGCGCGCGAGCGCCGCGCAGGCATCGAGGTCCCGCGCCACGTCGGGCCGGGAGAGCTCGCCCGTCTGCGGCGCTCGGCTCACGCGGCCCTCCGCGCCGCGCGATCCCGCAGCCAGAGCCCCAGGGCGGAGAGGGGGAAGAAGCGGGGGTAGCCGTGATAGCGGAGATAGAAGTGGCCCGGGAATCCGGTGCCGGTCCACTCCGCCTCCGTCCAGCTCCCGTCCGCCTCCTGCCGCGCGAGCAGGAACTCGACGGCGCGGCGCGCGGCGTCGCTGCCCCCCCGGCCGGCCGCCACGAGACCCATGAGCGCCCAGGCGGTCTGGGAGGGCGTGCTCGGCCCGCGACCGCGCTCGCCCGGCCGGGGGTCGTAGGTCGCCGGCGTCTCGCCGAATCCGCCGTCGTCGTTCTGCCGCGACACGAGCCAGTCCGCGGCGCGGCGGACGCGAGCGTCGTCGGGCCCGAAGCCCATCTTCGCGAGACCCGTGAGGACGCTCCACGTGCCGTAGAGGTAGTTCACGCCCCAGCGGCCCCAGAACGAGCCGTCGCGCTCCTGCTTCGAGGTGACGAAGGCGAGCGCGCGCTCGGCCTGCCGCGACGCGAGCGAGTAGCCGAAGTGGCCGAGGATCTCGAGCGCGCGGCCCGTCAGGTCGGCCGTGGGCGCGTCGAGCATCGCCTTCATGTCCGCGAACGGGATCTCGTTCCAGATCTCGCGCACGTTGTCGACGTCGAATGCGCCGAATCCGCCGTTCGCGCTCTGCATGTTGAGCGTCCAGCGCAGGCCGCGCTGCACCGCCTGCTCCTTCCGCTTCTCGTCGGGCAGCTCGAGCCGGTCGAGGGTCATGCAGATCACCGCGGTGTCGTCGACGTCGGGGTAGTGGACGTTCTCGTACTCGAAGGCCCAGCCGCCAGGCAGCGCGTCGGGGCGCTTGCGCGACCAGTCGCCCCGCACGCCGAGGATCTGCCGCTCGAGGAGCCACTCGCCGGCGGCCGCGAGCCGCGGATCGTCCGGGGCCGTGCCCGAATCGAGCAGCGCCTTGAGAGCGAGCACCGTGTCCCAGACGGGCGACACGCACGGCTGGAACATGAGCCCACGCGGGTCGGGATGGGTGAAGTCCTCGATCGCCTGGTGCCCGCGGCGCACCGCCTCGTCGTCGGGGCCCCGCAGCGCGCGCAGCGCGAGCGTGGAGTTCAGCATCGCCGGCACGATGCCGCCCCAGCCGCCGTTCCTGTCCTGGCGCTCGCGGAGCCAGCGCTCCGCCTCGGCGATCGCGCGGGCGCGCACGGGCCGGCGGTCCGTTCGGCCTCCGAGCCAGCGCAGGGCCCGGTCGAGCAGCACGAACAAGCGTTGCCAGGTGAAGACGCCCGGCCCCGCCGCGTAGGAGAGATCCGCCTCGGCGGGGTCCTCGCGCCAGAGCTCGCGCACGCCGCGCGCCGGATCGAGCTTCACGCGGAAGCCGACGGCCTGGAGCAGCGTCAGCGGCACGACGGTGCCGCGGGCCCAGCTCGACATCTCGTAGATCGAGAGCGGGAACCAGTCGGGCAGGAGCACGATCTCGACGGGCATCACGGGAATGCCGCGCTCGGGGTACTCGCCGAACCACGAGAGCCAGATGCGCGTGAACACGCCCGCCTTGGCCGCGCCGCCGCGCGAGAGCACGAACTCGCGGGCCTTCGCGAGGGCGGGCTCGTCGGGCGCGTAGCCCACGAGCTTCAGGGCGAAGTAGGCCTCGATCGCGAGGGAGACGTGGCTCGGCGCGCCCTCGAAACGCGCCCAGCCGCCGTCCGGACGCTGTGTCGCCAGCAGGAAGCGCGCCGCCGCGCGGTCGCGGTCGTCGACGGGGAGCCCCATGAGCCGCCGGTAGATCACGTACTGCGCCGTGATCGTGGCGTCGGCCTCGAGCGGGTAGACCCAGTGCGCGTCGTCGCGCTGGCTCTTCCAGAGGTGGTCCTGGGCGCGCTCGATCGCCTTCGCCACGGGCTCGCAGCCCGGCGGGCACGCGATCGGCCCGGTGTCCTTCTCCTCGACGCCCTCGATCTGGATCAGTCCGCTGGTCACGCTTCGCCTCCAAGCCAGGAGAGGGTGGTCTCTGCGATCGACTCCGCGTCGATTCCGGCGCTGCGCCACTGCGCGTCGGCATCGGCGTGCTCGACGAACGCGTCCGGCACGCCGCGCACGCGCACCCGGGCCTCGGGTGCCGTCTCCGCCAGGAGCTCGAGCACGGCGCTGCCGAAGCCGCCGCAGGCGGCGTGATCCTCGAGCGTGACGACGCGGCCGCAGCGCTGGGCGGCCTCGGTGAGGAGCGCCTCGTCGAGGGGCTTCGCGAAGCGCGCGTCGATCACCGTGGCCGAGACGCCGTGCTCGTGGAGCCGCTCGGCCGCGGCGAGGGCCGCCGGCACCGTCGAGCCGAGTGCCACGAGCGCCACGTCGCTTCCCACGACGAGCGTCTCCCCGCGGCCGAGCGCCACGGGCTTCGGGTCGGGATCGAGCGTCACGCCGCGGGCCGGCCCGCGCGGGAAGCGAAGCGCGAAGGGACGGCCGCACTCGAGGGCCGTCGCGAGCAGGTGCTGCAGCTCGTTCTCGTCGCGCGGCGCCGCGATCACGAGGCCCGGGATCGCGCGCAGGTAGGCGAGGTCGAACAGACCGTGGTGCGTCGGGCCATCGGGTCCGACGAGACCGGCCCGGTCGAGCGCGAAGGTGACGGGCAGCCCCTGCAGCGCCACGTCGTGCACGACCTGGTCGAAGCCGCGCTGCAGGAAGGTCGAGTAGATCGCGCACACGGGCCGCAGGCCCTCGCTCGCGAGCCCGGCCGCGAACGTGACGGCGTGCTGCTCCGCGATGCCCGTGTCGTAGACACGGTCGGGATGGCGTCGCGCGAACTTGTCGAGCCCCGTGCCGTCGGGCATCGCCGCCGTGATCGCGACCACGCGCGGATCGCGGTCGGCGAGGCGGCCGAGGGCCTCCGCGAAGCACGCGGTCCAGGTCGGCGGCGCTTGCTGCTTCGATGCCTTGCGCTCGCCCGTGCGCGGATCGAAGGGCGTCGTGGCGTGCCACGCGAAGGGGTCGGCCTCGGCCGGTGCGAAGCCGCAACCCTTCTTCGTGCGCGCGTGCAGGACCGTGGGCCCGCGCGCGTCGCGCAGCGCTTCGAGGGCCGGGACGAGCTCGCGAAGGTCGTGGCCGTCGACGGGACCGATCACGCGGAAGCCGAGCGTCTCGAAGTAGGGTCGCGGCGAGGCCGCCTGGGCGAGGGCGCCGATGCTCGGCGCGATCGACATGCCGTTGTCGTTGTAGACGACCTTCAGGTCGCAGCCGAGGTGGCCGGCGTGGTTCAGGGCCTCGAAGGTCATGCCGGCGGTCGCGCCGCCGTCGCCCAGCACCGCGACGACGCGTCCCGACGCGCCCGTCCGGCGAAGCCCTTCGAGCATGCCGAGCGCCGCCGACACCGAGGTGCCCGCGTGGCCCGCGCCGAAGTGGTCGTAAGGGCTCTCGCTGCGGCGGAGGAACCCGCTCGGTCCATCGGCCTTCTTGATCCGTCGAAGCTGGTCGCGCCGCCCGGTGAGCTGCTTGTGGACGTAGGCCTGGTGCCCGATGTCCCAGACCACGCGATCGCGCGGCGTGTCGAAGACGTAGTGCAGGCCGACGCTGAGCTCGACCGCGCCGAGACTGCCGGCGAAGTGGCCGCCGATCTCGGCGCCGAGCGCGATCAGCTCGCGCCGCAGCTCGTCCGCGAGGGCGGGCAGCGCCTCCCGCGGCAGGCGCCGCAGATCGGCGGGCTCGTCGATCGCGAACCGCCCCGGTGTCTCGTCCGGCCGCGCCAACTAGCGCACCACCCAGCTCACGAACTTGAGCGCGTCGCGCGGGCTCGTGGCGACGGCCTCGGCCGCGCTCGCCTCGAAGCCCGAGTGGAGCTTGCAGTTCTCGCAGCGCTTGTCGCGGCGCTCCTTGAAGAACTCCCAGTCGGTCTGCTCGAGGAGCTCGCGATACGTCGGGTAGTGGGCGTCGGTGATGAGGTAGCACGGGCCCTTCCAGCCCCGCGGATTGCGCGTGACGTTCGCCCACGGCGAGCAGGAGAGGTCGCGCTCGCCGGTCAGGAACTCGAGGTAGCGGGGCGTCGACAGCACGTTGTGACGCTTCGCGATGTCGGCGATGCGCCGGAAGCGCGCGTGCACCTCCTCCTTCGCCAGGTAGATGTCGTTGTCGAGCACCTCGTAGGCGTAGCCCGGCGTGATCAGGAAGCCGTGGACGCCCATCCTGTCGAGCATGGTGAAGAGCTCCTCGAGCTCCTCGTCGGTCGTGTCCTTGAAGATCGTGGTGTTGGTGCAGACGCGGTAGCCGCGATCCACGGCGCGCTGCATCTGCGGAATGATCTCGTCGAACACGCCCTCCTTGCAGACGCTGCGATCGTGGGTCTCGCGCATGCCATCGAGGTGCACCTGGAGCGTCAGGTTCGGGTGCGGCGCGACCTTCTCCATGAACCGGTCGAGCAGGATGGCGTTGGTGCAGAGCTGCACGTGCTTCCCGCGCGCGAAGCAGCCCGCGAGCAGCTCGGGGTAGGGCTTGTAGATCAGCGGCTCCCCGCCGCAGACGGAGACGATCGGGGCGCCGCACTCGTCGATCGAGTCGAAGCACTCCTGCAGCGACATCTTGTCGTGGTACGTGTCCTCGTACTCCACGATGCGGCCGCAGCCCGCGCAGGCGAGGTTGCAGGCGTGGAGCGGCTCGAGCATCAGCACCAGCGGAAAGTGCTTCCGCCCCGCGCGCTTCTGGCGCGCGATGTAGCGGAAGAGATCGAGCTGGAGCTTCAGCGGGAAGCGCATCAGGGCGTCTCCTTGCGATTCGGGAGGAGGGACAGGACGGCGCGCAGCCCCGCGCGCCGCGCCTCGCGCGCGCCGTCGGATTCGACGAGGCCGAGCAGGAGGTTTCCGTCGAGCAGCGACACCAGGCCGGAGGCCAGGGAGCGCGCGTCGTGGCTCCCGGGCAGCAGCTCGACCAGCGCGGCGTGGACGTCCTCCGCGAAGCGCTCGTGCAGCCCGAGCAGGCCGTCGCGCAGCGCGGGCCGGAACTCCGGCGCCTCCGCCATGAAGCGCAGGAACGCCTGGATCGTCCCGCGGTGCTCGACCACGAATCGCTCGTAGGTCTCGAACATCTCCGCCAGGCGCTTCACGGGCTCGAGATGGTCGACGCGCGTCTCGAAGGCGTCGCGGAACGGGACGAGGAGCTGGGCGAAGGCCTCGCGGAAGAGCGTCGCCTTGTCACCGAAGTGCCAGTGGATCGTCGCAGGCGAGACGCCCGCGCGGCCCGCGACGAGCGCCACGGTGGTGCGCTCGTAGCCGCGCGCCGCGAAGAGGTCGACCGCGGCCTCGAGGATCTTCCCGCGCGTGACCGCCTTGCGGTGCGTCGCCTCGCGCATCTCAGCGCACCTCCTCGAGGCCCGCGCTCGCGAGGACCGGCACGGCGCTGCGCGCGCAGCCGAGCGCGACTCCGCCCGCGATCGCGAGACCGAGCCAGCCCAGGGGCGCGAGACCGATCCAGAACGCGATCGCGGCGTTGAACAGCACGATCCCGAGGTAGAGCCCGGGCGCGAAGAGCTCGGGCCGCGGCAGGGCGTAGAGCGGCGCGCCTCGCAGGACGCCGACGCGCTCGAGGCCGCGCATCGCTCCCACGATGAAGACGGCGAGCAGCGTCCAGCCGACGAAGTTCGAGAGCGGCACCCCGAAGAAGGCGCCAGGCTCGGCATAGTAGTAGATGCGGCCGAGGAACCAGCGGTCGCCGCGCAGCGACACCGGATCGCAGACGAGGTCGATCGCGGTCATCAGCACGGCGGCGAGCGCGATCACGGCCGCACCGCCCTCGACCCGACCGTCGGGCCGCGCGGGCGCCCGCAGCAGGCGTCGCGCCGTCGAGAAGCTCACGAACGAGAGGAACACGAACGAGAGCGAATCCATGAAGGGGACGTTCGAGATCCAGAGCTCCCGCCCGCGCGTGGCGGCGTCGAGGTAGTGGTAGAGGCCGAACGGGAAGCCGTTCCGCGTCGAGGACCATTCGCACGCGAAGGCGATCGCGTAGCCGAGCACCGTCCACACCAGCGTGCGCCAGGGTCCGATCTCGGCGAGCGCGATCGAGAGGAAGGCGGCGAGGAAGGCGAACACGTACGGCCGCAGCCCCACGGTGCCCACCAAGAGATCCAAGGTGTCCACGGCTCCTCCGTGCCGGGTCGCCCCGATCTGCCCGATGGTGGAGTGGATCGTCCGCCCTCACAACGGAATCCGCTGATCGAAAGCGCCTGTTTCGTCAGTGGATGCCGATCTCGTGACGTGCGTCACAGCTCGTGCGTGTCAGCGCGGGCCCAGATTCTCGAGCAGGCGCACGGTCGTCTTCACGCCGCGCTCGAGGTTGTCGATCGAGACGCGCTCGTTCGGGCCGTGGATGCCGCGGCTCTCGTCGGGCGGGAGCCAGCGTGGCAGGAAGCCGTACGCGACGATCCCTGCGTCGCGGAACCAGTGGGCGTCCGTGAAGCCGCCGATCACGCGCGGCACCACGACGGCGCCCGGGTCGAGCTCGTTCGCCGTGCGCACGATCGCGTCGAAGAGCTCCGTCTCCGCCGGCGAGCTCCGCGCGGGGATCGAGAGCAGCGTCTCGACGCGCACGCCGGGATCGTCGATCACGTCGTGCATCTCCGCCGCGAAGCGCTCGCAGCTGTCGCCGGGCAGCAGCCGCGCGTCGAGCTCGGCGTACGCCTCTGCCGGCATCACGTTCGTCTTGGGACCACCCTGCAGCACGGTGATCGTGACGGTGTTGCGGACGAGGGCGGCCTGGCCGCGGTCCGCGAGGAAGCGCTGGGCGAAGGCAGGGTCGTGTGCGAGCGCGTTCGCAAGGTTCGCGAAGGGACCCTTGTCCTCGGGCCGTGCGTACGGCGCGAGCGCCGCGAACATGCGCGCGATCTCCGGCACCACCTCCACCTTGCCCTCGTAGTTGCGCACGCGCTCGAGGGCGGCCACCAGGCGCGGAACGGCCGCGTCCCGGGGTTCCGCGGAGCTGTGACCCGGCGTTCCCCGGGCCACGAGCCGAAGCCAGCAGGGAGGCTTCTCGCTCACCGCCACCCCCCAGATGTGACGGCCGCCCTGTTCGTCGACCAGGACCCCGCCGCCCTCTGTCAACAGGAACTCGGCATCGAGCAGGAGCGAACGGCGGTTGGCCACGATCCAGCCCGCTCCGTCGCGGCCTCCCATCTCCTCGTCGGGGGTGGCGAGGAGGATCACGTCCCGGTCGAGGGGCGTCTCGCGGCGGGCGAGCTCGAGGAGGGTCAGGAGATGGACGATCGTGATTCCCTTCGCATCGAGCGCGCCGCGGCCGACGACGTAGCCGCCCCCCGTCACGCCCTCGAAGGGGCCCACGGCCCACTCGCTCGGCTCCGCGGGAACGACGTCGAGATGGGAGTGCAGGATGACGGGGCGCCGCTTGCCCGTGCCCGGGACGCGAGCCCAGAGGGCGCCCCGACCGAGCTTGGAGTCGCCGGACGGTGTCTCGACGACCTTCGCCTCGACCCCCTCGGAGCGGAGCACCTTCGCGAGCCACTCGGCGAGGGGCAGCTCGTCACCGGGCGGGTTCACCGTCGGGAAGCGGATCGCCTGGGAGAGCAGGGCTGCAGCGGCGCCGCGGAGGTCTCGAGCGGGGTCGGGCCAGTCTCCATTTCGGAAGGGCCAGATCGCACGCGCAGTGCCCGGCAAGAACGCCGCGGCCGCCGCAAGAAGAAGCCCGAGGGCGACGTCGGGCCTTCCACCGGGGGCAGACCGAAGCCCAAGCAACTTCGACACGAAGCCGGCGAACCTGCGCATTGCCGAGGAACTTCTCCTTCGCCCCGGAAAGCCAGGCTCCAGGCTGGTGCTGCGAGCGCTTGTGACAGGGCGCACAGTTTTTTTCCAGCGCCTGCCGTACCTACCGATGAACTGCACGCCCACGAACGAGTATATCGGCAGCAAGTCTCGAAGCAGACGGGCCGATCGGGCGGGCTGGACGGAATGCAATGCGGCCCGCAACGGCCGGGCGATGGCAGGAGGGACGAGCCCGAGCGGCTCGTTCCGGCGGGGGTGGGGGAAGCGATGGTTCGAGGGAAGACGCCGGAGCTCCGCTCCGACGCCCGAACAAGCGAGTCGCGCGCGCACCGCGGACGTGCACAGACGCTCCTCGCGGCGACCGGCCTGGCTGCCGTCGCCCTCGGATCCTCGCTCGCGATCGGCGCCTCGCTCCGGAATGCCGTCTCGGATGCCGCCGCTCTCGCGAGCGTGACACCCTTTGCGTCTCCGGCTCCGCCGCTCGACGCGGCGCCCGTCGCCTCGCTCGTGAGCAGCGTGCCTGCGATCCAGCCGCCGCTCGCGCCGCCGCTCGACGCCGCGCTGCCCGTGCCGCGCGCCGCCGCAGCACCGGGCTCGCGGGTGATCGGCGTGATCGCGCAGAAGGGCTCGCTCGGGACCGCGCTGCGCCTGGCCGGCGTGCGCCCCGAGGTGGTGCACGACGTGACGCGGCAGCTCGCGGCGGTGTTCAACCCCAAGCGGGCGCAGGCCGGCGACTCCTTCGTGCTTCGCCTCGACGCCCGCGGCGAGCTGCGCGACTTCAGCTACACGACGCTGAAGCAGGAGAAGTTCGACATCCAGCGCAAGGACGACCGCTTCGTCGTGCGCACGAGCGACGGCCTGGAACGTCGGACCGGCCGGATCGCCGGCGTCGTCTCCACGTCGCTCGCGGCGGCGATCGAGGAGCTCGGGGAGCAGGACGGACTCGCGCGTGACTTCGCGGACGTCTTCGCCTACGACGTCGACTTCGCCCACGGCGTCCACCGCGGCGACGAGTTCACGATCCTGTACGAGCGGCTCTTCAAGGTGGACGCCCACGGCAAGGAGCAGTACCTGCGGCCCGGCCGCATCTTCGCGGCGAGCTACCGCGGCCAGAGCGGAAGCCACACCGCCGTCTACTTCGAGCCCGAGCCCGGCCGCGGCGGCTACTACCGGCCCGACGGCTCGCCGATGAAGCGCAGCTTCCTCGTGGCGCCCCTGCGCTACGAGCGGGTCACGTCGGGCTACACGGAATCGCGCCTGCATCCGATCCTCGGCTACAGCCGGCCCCACGAGGGGATCGACTACGCCGCGCCGACGGGCACGCCGGTCTGGTCGGTCGCCGACGGGAAGGTGTCGTTCGTGGGCAGCCAGGGCGGCTACGGGAACCTGATCAAGGTCGATCACGCGGGCGGCTACACGTCGTGGTACCCGCACCTCTCCCGCTTCGCGCCGAAGCTCTCCGTCGGCGACGTCGTGCGGCAGAAGCAGGTGATCGGCTTCGTGGGCGCGACGGGGCTCGCAACCGGTCCGCACGTCTGCTTCCGGATCTCGCGAGACGGGCACTTCGTGAATCCCGCGACGGTGAACGGCAGGAGCTTCGCGACCACGTCCGTGGGCCAGGTGGCGGGCTTCAAGCAGCAGCGCGACACCCTCGTGGCGGGCCTGCGCTCCCAGCGCCTGATCACGATCGACGAGGCCCTCTGACGCGTTGCAGCGGCTAGGCGCCCGCCGCGCGGACGGCGGCTCTGCCCCCGCTATCTCCCCTGTCGGGCGCGCCTTTCTGTGCGAGCATCGCCCGGATGGCGAGCGCCGACCGAGCGGAGCTTCCGGCCGACCTGCGGAGCCGTCTCGAGAGCCTGGGCAGGAGCCTCGGCGCGCGAGAGGCGGCCCACGTCCCTGCCGTCCGCGAGGCCGGGCGGCGCGCCGCCGACCTCCACCGCCGGGTGTCGCAGGCGCTGGAGGCGTTCCAGCACGGCCTCGCCGAAGCGGGCGCGGCCGCGGTCGCGATCGAGCTCGCGAGCCCGCGGCTCGACGACAAGCACGTGCGCGCCGTCGAGTTCGAGCTGCGGCGCGGCCGTCACGTGGCGATCGTCACGGTGAAGAGCCGGGGCGAGGTGACGCTCGTGGGTCCCTTCCACGCGGGCAAGGTCGAAGGTCCCTGCCAGAGCGTGCCGTGGGGCGCCGAGCCCGAGCTCGACGCTGCGCTCGCGGGCTTCCTCGAGCGCTTCCTCGAGCAGGCGATGACGCCGTGACGCGCGCACTCCCCCCGAGCCTCCGGCAGCTTCGGCGCGTGCGGGTCGGATCGACGAACGGCCCGAAGCTCGAGGCCGTGCGCGGCGCGCTCGCTCCCTACCTGCCGGAGCTCTCGGTGTCGGGCGTCGCGGTCGCGAGCGGCGTGCCCGACCAGCCGGTGGGCTTCGACGAGATCGTCGCCGGCGCGCGCAACCGCGCCCGGGCGGCCCTCGACCACGGCGAGTGCGATCTCGGCGTCGGGCTCGAGGACGGCCTGGTCGAGATCCCGGCGGCCGGCCCGCATGCGATGAACGTCGGCTGCGCCGCCCTGACCGACGGCCGCCGCGTCGCCCTCGGCTTCTCGGCCGGCTTCGCGTACCCGCCGGCGTGCGCCGACGAAGCCGTCGCCCGGCGCGCGCCGATCGGCGAGCTGTTCGACGCGCTCTGGGACCGCGCGCGCGGCGAGGGCGGCGCGACGCCGTCGGCCCTCGGCCTCGGGAACGTGGGCCGCCTCACGCAAGGCGTGCTGCCGCGCGCCGAGTACGCGCGTCACGCCGTGGTGTGCGCGTTCGTGCAGCTCCTGCACCCCGACCTCTATCCGCCGGAGGGCGCCGCGTGACGCTCGACCGGGGCGACAAGGACGGCCTCGAGCGGCCCATCGGGTCGGTGGCCGAGCTCGCCGGCTACTTCCGGGCGGGCGAGAAGGCGGCCCCGGCGTTCCGGGTCGGGCTCGAGCACGAGAAGATCGCGCTCGCGAGCGAGAGCGGCGCACCGGTCGCGTACGAGGGCGAGCACGGCATCGGGGCGATCCTGCGCGACCTCGGCGCGCGGGAAGGCTGGCAGCCGGTGGACGAGGCGGGCCGGATCGTCGCGCTCGACCGGGACGGGGCGAGCGTCACGATCGAGCCCGGGGGCCAGCTCGAGCTCTCGGGCGCACCGTCGGCGACGGTGCACGAGATCGCGCGCGAGCTCCGCGCGCACCTCGATGCCGCGAAGGCCGTGGGCGAGCGACACGGCGTGGTGTGGATCGCCCTGGGCGCCCAGCCGCTGCACGAGACGGACACGCTGCCGCGCATGCCGAAGGAGCGCTACCGGATCATGCGCGCGTACCTGCCGACGCGCGGCGCCCTCGCCCTCGACATGATGCACGCCACGGCGAGCGTGCAGGCGAGCTACGACTACTCCGACGAGGCGGACGCGGTGGCGAAGATGCGCGCGGCGCTCGGCCTGGGACCCGTCGTGAACGCCCTCTACGCCAACTCGAGCCTCTACGCGGGCAAGGCGAGCGGCTACGTGTCGCGGCGCCTCGCGATCTGGCGTCAGACCGATCCCGACCGCTGCGGCGGCGTGCCCTTCGTCTTCGACCCCGACTTCGGCTACGAGCGCTACACGCGCTGGGCCCTGGACGTGCCGATGTTCTTCATCGTGCGCGACGGGCGCTACACGCCGCTCGGCCGCACGACGTTCCGCGAGTTCCTCGAGCGCGGTCACGAAGGCGAGCGCGCGACGCTCGCCGACTTCGACCGGCACCTGACCACGCTCTTCCCCGACGTGCGGCTGAAGCGCCTGATCGAGGTGCGCGGCGCCGACTCCGTTCCCGTCGACCTCGTGCTCTCGGTGCCCGCCCTCTGGAAGGGACTTCTCTACGACGCAGACGCGCGCGCGGCGGCCTTCGCGCTCGTGGCGGGCTGGTCCGCGGCGGAGCGGGAGGCGGCCTACGATGCCGTGGCTCGACGCGGCCTGCGGGCCGTGGCCGGCGGCCGGCGGGTGATCGACCTCGCACGCGAGGTCGTCGCGATCGCGGCGACCGCGTTGCGTCGGCTCGCGGCGCGGGATGGGGCGGGACGCGACGAGTCGGTGTTCCTCGACGCGCTCCGGCCCGTGCTCGACGCGGGACGGAGCCCCGGGGAAGAGGTGCTCGAGCGCTGGGAGGGCGCGTGGCAACGCGACCCGCGCCGCTTGATCGCCGACACGCGGTATTGATAGAGTCGTCGCGCCGAGACCCCCTCGGCGGGAGAGCTCCATGGCTCGCGGCATCGTCAAGAAGTTCACGATCGAGCTCGACGAGTCCGATGCGGCCCACTTCCGCGAGCGCTTCCGCGCGGCCAAGAAGGAGGCCGAGTCCTCCGATCCCGGCAGGATCGTGGCGGCCGTTCACGAGATGATCGGGCGGGTGCAGGCGCAGAAGCGGATCCCGAGCTTCCTCGAGGAGGCGACGTCGACGCTCCAGTCGCTCGTCGACATGGTCTCGGACAAGGATTGGGCGATGGCGAAGGGCGAGGCGGCTTCGATCCTCGCCGGGCTCGCCTACTTCCTGAACCCCTCCGACCTGATCCCCGACGACGTCCCCGGCATGGGCTTCCTCGACGACGCCATCTTCGTGTGGCTCCTGGGCGAGGAGTTCCACGAGGAGATCCGCGCCTATCGCGCCTTCCGCAGGTTCAAGGAGACCGGCGAGCAGCGCGACTGGACGGAGATCGCCCGCGCGCGCTGGCCGAAGCGCCTGGCCGAGGAGCGCAAGCGGCTGCGCGAGGAGCTCCAGAAGCGGCGGGAGGCGGCGCGCAGGGGCGGCCTCTTGCGAAAGGTCACGAGCCGCCTCCGCTGGTAGCGACCCGGCCCGGCCCTCCCTAGCCTTGCCAGCCATGTCGGCCCCGGAACGACCTCGGATCCTGATCGTCGACGACGAGGAAGCGATCCTCGAGACGTTGACCTTCACCTTCGAGGACGACTACGAGGTGCACACCGCGGGGGACGCGCGGCGCGCCCTCGACATCCTCGACGCGAGCGGGCCCTTCGCCGTCGTGCTGACCGACCAGCGCATGCCGAACATGACTGGCGTCGAGTTCCTGGCGCGCGTCTACGAGCGACACCCCGCGACGACGCGGATCATCCTGACCGGCTTCGCGGACATGGACGCGATCGTGAAGGCGATCAACGACGGCCACGTCTACGCCTACATCCCGAAGCCCTGGGAGCACGAGCAGCTGAAGCAGGTGGTGCGGCGGGCGGCGGAGCTGAACGCGCTCACCTGCGAGAACCAGCGACTCCTGACCGACCTGCGGAGCAGCAAGGTCCTGCTCGAGGCGGTGATGGACCGGCTCGGCATGGGGGCAATCGGAGTCGATCCAGCCGGGCTCGTGCAGGCGGTGAACCGCCCGGCCCGGGCCTTCCTCGGAATCGTCGGCGACCCTCGCCACCGGCGCTTCGCCGACGTGCTGCGCGAGGCCGGCGCCGAGAGCGTGGGCGCGGCGGCGCTGCGCCTCGCCGGCGGCAAGAAGGAGCGGTACGAAGAGGTCGAGGTGGGCAGCGGGGCCCGTCGGCTTCGGCTCCGGCTCTCGGTGGAGGAGCTGGCGGCTGCGGACGGGGAGCGGCTGGGCTCGGTGGTGCTGTTCCGCGAGATCTCCCACGAGCCCCTGCGCCGGGAGTTCGAAGACCTGGCCGGCGAGATCACCCGCTCCGAGGCGCCCCTGCGCCCGCGTCTCGAGTCCGCGGTGGAGGCGCTGCGCCGGATCCTCGACGGCGTCCGTCGATCGGGCATCGACTCTCCCGGCATGGCCGAGCTCGGCGAGCGCTGCGGCGGCGCGCTGACCGCGATCGAGAACTGGCTCGCGGTGGACGACGCCATGGCGGCCGAAGCCTATCCTGACGCCCAGCTGCTGCAGGACCGGCTGCGCGTCGCGCGCGCCCGCTGGCCCTTCGCCGACGAGCTCCCGGCCCGTGTGCGCGAGCTCGGACGGCGCGTGGAGGCCTACTACGAGTCTGGTGAGAACCAGAAGCAGCGCACGCTCTAGCCCGCCCGAGGCGCCGCCCGCGGCCCCCGAGACGCCGGCGCTGGAGCGGCTCGAGCTCCGCGTCGAGCGCCTCCGCACGAGCTATCGATTCACGTGGGCGTTCCACGCCCGGGAGGTCCGCTTCGAGCGCAATGCCGGCGAGGGCTGGCAGCGCGCCTTTCCGGAGACCTTCTCCTTCTCGCTCGTCCGACACGATCCGGCCGAGCTCTATCTCCAGCTCGAGGACCTCTGGAGCAAGCCCCAGGTCGCCTCGCCGATCGCCTCGCGGCGCGACAGCGAGACCATCGTCACGCGTCTGTGCAGTGCCGTGCCGCGCTACCTCGAGCGCACGCTCGACCGTCTGGAGCGCGAGGCCGGTCTCGAGGGCGACCGCCGCCTGCGCATCTACGAAGACGTGCTCCTCCTCTCGCGCATCTTCGGCCGCTTCCTCGCCGACAAGAAGCTCGTGGAGCGGCCCGACCTGCTCACGGCGGCGCAGCACCTGCGGAAGCTCTCGCTGCGCGCGCTCCAGACGCTGATCGCCCTTCGCGTCCGGCCGGAGAGCGTGCTGCGCTACCTCGCCGGCGAGCTCCCGCTCGTCGACCCGACCTGGGACGACTCCGACACCGCCGTGCTCGCCGTGCTCGGCCAGGGCGACCCCGACCCCGCCGACCGGATGCTCCTGCGCCTCGGCGAGGCGGCGTACCACGAATGGCTCGAGGAGATCTGCCTCGACGAGGGCCTGGACGCCTTCGCACGCGAGGGCTCACCCTTCGCGGACCGCGAGACCGAGGTGATGGCCGCGGCGTCGTCAGACGGCCACGCCCACCGGCTCGAGCGCGGGCGCGACCTCTCGCTCTTCCTGCGCCGTCGGCAGAGCCGCGACTGCGCGCGCCTGCTCGACAAGCTCCAGCGCTTCTTCCTGCGCCAGTACGACGTGCACCACGCCGCCGTGATGATCCACCATGCGACCCGGATGGAGCGCGGCTCCGACGACGCGGACCGCGTCCTCTCGCGCCACTCGGCGCGCAACTACCTGCTGGCGCTCGCCCTGATCTCGATCCCGCTCGTGGGCGGGATGTTCGCCTACGAGCGGGCGCCCCTGGTGTTCGACGTCTGGTTCTCGCTCGAGATGCTCGCCTGCACCGCAGGCGCGTTCTGGTTCCTGGGCTACCGCTTCGTGTGGAAGCGCGACCTCTCGTCCTTCCGCGCGTCGGCCCCACGCCTCGCCGCGGGAATCATCGTGGGCTATCTGCCGGTCTTCCTGATCGACGAGGTCTGGGACCTGGCCCTGCGCTCGTCGGTCCCGCTCCTCGCGTCGACCGCCCTCTTCGGCCTGACGACGCTCCTCTACCTCTACGTGGAGGTGCAGCGGCGGCTCGGCAACCCCGATCGAGCCTTCGAGCGCACACGCCGGCTCTTCCTGCTCGCGGTCCTCCAGGCCCTCGTCGTGGGGCTGATCGCGTCGAGCCTCGTGGGCCGCTTCATGGTGCTGCGCGCCGCCGTCGACATCGAGGGCAATCCCGTGCCCTTCGAGGTGGTGCGGGCAATGCTCCCGCAGATGGCGGGCCAGCTCCCTCGGATCGTCGGCGTCGACCCCTTCTTCGTCTTCCCGACGGTCGTCCTCCTGATGACCTTCCTCTCGATCTTCATCGGGACGTTCCTCCAGCTTCTCTGGGAGGATCTGCCGATCACCGAGCCCCTCTAGGCCGGCGGTAACCCGCCGGCATCCAAGATGGGCAGGCCAGGCCGGCGGAGAGCTACCCTCGCTGCGCCGCCGAGGAGGACCCCGTGCCGAAGATCACGATGTACACCAAGCAGACCTGCCCCTTCTGCGACCGCGCCAAGGCGCTCCTGCGGTCGAAGGGACAGACCTGGACCGAGATCGACATCGAGGTCGTGCCGGGGGCGCGGAACGAGATGATCGAGCGCAGCGGCCGCAAGACCGTTCCGCAGATCTGGATCGGCGACCGCCACGTGGGCGGCTCCGACGACCTCCACGAGCTCGACACGTCGGGCGAGCTCGATCGCCTCCTCGGGACGCACCACGAGAGCCACCAGGGCGACCCGCCCGAGCACGCCCGCGTCGTGATCGTGGGCAGCGGCCCGGCCGGCTACACCGCCGCCATCTACGCGGCCCGCGCCGAGCTCCGGCCGATCCTGCTCGCGGGCTTCCAGTCCGGCGGCCAGCTCATGCTCACGACCGACGTCGAGAACTACCCGGGCTTCCCGGAATCGGTGTCGGGGCCCGAGATGATGGAGCGCTTCCGCGCCCAGGCCGAGCGCTTCGGCACGCGCGTCGTCGAGGACGACGCGATCGCGCTCGACCTCTCGAAGCGCCCGTTCACGATCCGCACGAACGACCGGCGCTTCACGGCCGACGCCTTGATCCTCGCGATGGGCGCCTCGGCCAAGTGGCTCGGCATCGAGTCGGAGCAGCGGCTCATGAACCGCGGCGTCTCGGCCTGCGCGACCTGCGACGGCGCGCTCTACCGCGGGAAGCCGATGGCGGTCGTGGGCGGCGGCGACACCGCGCTCGAGGAGGCGCTCTTCCTCACCCGCTTCGCCACGCGCGTCTACGTGGTGCACCGCCGAGACGAGCTCCGGGCCTCGAAGATCATGCAGGAGCGCGCCCGGAAGAACGAGAAGATCGAGTTCGTCTGGAACGCGGAGATCGCCGAGGTCCTGGGCAAGGACTTCGTGGACGGGGTGACGCTGCGCGACACGAAGACCGGCGCCACGCGCACGCTCGCGGTCGAGGCGCTGTTCGTCGCGATCGGCCACCAGCCCAACACGTCCCTCGTCCAGGGGAAGCTGCCCCTCGACTCGGTCGGCTACCTGAAGGTCGAGCCCGGCTCCTCGCGCACGGCGGTCGAGGGCGTGTTCGCCTGCGGCGACGCCATGGACCCGACCTACCGCCAGGCCGTCACGGCCGCGGGCTCGGGCTGCATGGCGGCGATCGACGCCGAGCGCTGGCTCGCCCACCAGGGCATCGAGTAGCGTCGCGTCCTTCGGGGAGCGGTCCAAGCATGGCGGTCACGCGGGAGAAGCTCGAGCTCTTGATCGGCCGCTCGACGGACATCGTCGTCGGCACCGACCGCCAGGGCATCGTCACCTACTACAACGACGGCGCGAAGCGCATCCTGGGCTACGCGCCCGACGAGATCCTCGGCCGGTTCGTGGGCCGCCTCTACCCGAGCGTGGCCGAGGCCAAGCGCGTGATGACCGCCATGCGCGGCTCCGAGGCGGGCGGCGTCGACATCGTCGACACCTTCCGCACGACGTTCGTCTCGAAGTCCGGCGAGCACATCCCGGTGGCGATCTCGGGCACGATCCTGCGCGACGAGACGGGCGAAGAGGACGGCACGATCGGCTTCGCGAAGGACCTGCGCGAGCTCCTGCGGCGCGACCAGCTCGCGACGCTCGGCGAGGTCGCGATCGGCCTCGCCCACGAGATCAACAACCCGCTCGCCGTGGTGGTGAACCAGGTCGAGCTCCTGGAGCGCGACCTCGAGCGCCTGGCCGGCGAGCAGGACACGAGCGTCGAGTACGAGCGCCTCGACGCGATCCGCCGCGAGATCGCGCGCATCTCCGAGGTGCTCGAGCGCCTCGGCGAGATGGTGCGCGACGAGCGCTACGAGACCGTGGGCTACGTCGGCCCCGCGCGCATGCTCGACCTGCGCAAGCGCGATCGTGCCCAGGCCCCCGACCCGCGCATGAAGGGCATCCGCATCCTCGTGGCCGACGACGACATGGGCATCTGCCGCACGCTCTCGGAGCTCCTCGCCGCCGAGGGCTGTCACGTCGCCACCGCCCAGGACGGCCGCGAGGCCCTGAAGCGCATCGAGAGCGAGCCCTTCGACGTCGTGCTGACCGACGTCGTGATGCCGAACATGGACGGCTACGAGCTCCTGCGCATCCTGCAGGAGCGCTTTCCGAAGCTCCCCGTGCTCATGATGACCGCCTTCCACTACGACAAGGACCACATCATCAAGCGCAGCCGGCTGCTCGGTCTCGGCGGCGTGCTGTTCAAGAAGCCGGTCGACCCGAGAAGGCTGCGGGAGGTGATCCTGGAGACGGTGGGAAAGGGAACGGAATAGGGGCATCGTCAACTACCTGGTCGGGGCCGCCTTCCCAGACATCGACTTGATGATCTTCCTCATCGCTGCCCTATCGACGATCTACCGGCTGATTGCCTGGTTCGAGGATCGGCGACTTCAGGCGGCGGGCTAGGGAACGGCCTCGTTCGAGCCGATCGGCCGCCTGCGCCTAGAGCGCCACGAGCTCCTTGTCCACGTTGAAGTGCTTCCCTTCGGCGTTCTTCACGAGGACACGGTCCTTCCACTCCTTCAGCACCGTCACCTCCTGGCCGGCCGCGAAGCGGATCTCCTCCACCTCCTGGCTCAGGTTCGACTGGTGCTTGAGCGTCACGTCCTGCTTGATCGTGGCCATCGAAGGATCTCCTGGCGGCGTGGGCTGCGGAGCGGCGAGCTTACCGGTCGAGGGGCGTGCGGGCCACGCACAGGCCGACCACGCGCGCGGCGCCGCCCGCGCGCAGGGTGCGGGCCGCCTCGCCGAGGGTGGCGCCGGTCGTGACGACGTCGTCGACGAGCAGCACCGAAGCGCCGTGCGGCAGCGATCCGGCGCGGACGGCGAACGCGCCGGCCACGTTCCGGCGGCGCGCGAGGCGATCGAGGCCGGTCTGGCTCGGCGTCGCGCGCACGCGTCGGAGCGCGTCGGGGACGACGCGCAGGCCGAGGGCCCGCGCGGCGGTGCGCGCGAGCGCGTACACCGGATCGAAGCCGCGCTCGCGCAGGCGCCGCGGATGCAGCGGCACGGGCACCGTCGCGTCGAGGCCCTCGCCCGCGAGCGCCGAGGCGGCCTCGACCACGAGCGCGCCGAGGAGCGCAGCGGGCGCCGGATCGAGGCCGCGCCAGCCGCGGGCCGGGTACTTGAAGCGGTGGACCCAGTCGAGGAGCTCGCCTTCGAACGCCGCCGCCGCATGGAGCGCGTCGACGCCCGCGAGCGTCGCACTCGCCGTGTCACCCGGCGGTGGCACGAAGGCGTGGAGGCAGGAGCCGCAGAGGCCGGGCTCCGGCAGCGACCGGCGGCAGCGCGGGCAGAGGGGCGGAAGCACGAGCGCGACGAGGTCGTCGAGCAGGCGGAAGCGCACGCGAAGGCTCCGCGGGACCGCGGGGCGTGAGGTCTAGACGAGGAGCGACCGGCCCGTCATCTCGGCGGGCTTCGGGAGGCCGAGCAGCTCGAGCACCGTCGGCGCGAGATCGGCGAGCGTGCCGTCGCGCAGCCGCCGCGTCGCCGGGCCGGGCGTCACCCACCAGATCGGCACGGGGTTCGTGGTGTGGGCGGTGTGCGGGCCGCCCGTCTCGGGGTCGATCATCTGCTCGCAGTTGCCGTGGTCGGCGGTGATCAGCAGCGAGCCGCCCTGGGCGACGACGGCCTCGCACACGCGCTCGAGGCAGGCGTCGATCGTCTCGACGGCCTTCACGGCCGCGGGCAGCACGCCCGTGTGTCCCACCATGTCGGGGTTCGCGAAGTTCACGAGCACGAAGGCGTACTCGTGCTCCGCGAGCTTGCGGAGCAGCGCCTCGGTCAGGGGCTGGGCGCTCATCTCGGGCTTGTGGTCGTAGGTGGCGACGTCGCGTGGCGACGGGATCAGCACGCGGTCCTCGCCCGGGAAGGGCGTCTCGAGGCCGCAGTTGAAGAAGAACGTCACGTGGGCGTACTTCTCGGTCTCCGCCATGCGGAGCTGCGAGAGGCCGGCCTCCGCCACGATCTCGCCCAGGATGCGCCGGGGCATCTCGTCGTCGAACGCGACGGGCAGCTCGAACTCGGCGTCGTACTCCGTGAAGCAGACGAAGCGCGCGAGGCGCGGGACGTGGGAGCGCGCGAGCGCCTCGCCGAGCCGGAGCGGCCGCGCGTCGGTCAGTGCGTTCGTGAGCTCGCGCGCGCGGTCGGCGCGGAAGTTCCAGAAGATCACGGCGTCGCCGTCGGCGATCGGGGCGCCGCCGTCGACCACCGTCGGCTTCACGAACTCGTCCGTCTCGCCGCGGCCGTAGGCCTTCTCGACCGCCTCGACGGCGTCGTGCGCGTGCTCGCCGCTTCGATCCACGATCGCGGCGTACGCCTTCGAGATGCGCTCCCAGCGGTTGTCGCGATCCATGGCGAAGTAGCGACCGATCACGCTGGCGACGTGCCCGCCCGCGGCAGCCACGTGGGGCACGAGCGCGCGCACGTAGGAGAGGCCCGACTGCGGCGGCGTGTCGCGGCCGTCGAGGAAGGCGTGCACCTGCGGCGCGACGCCGCGCCGCGCGCACTCCGCGAGGAGCGCATAGAGGTGCTCCTGATGGCTGTGGACGCCGCCGTCGGAGACGAGGCCCATGAGATGCAGCCGCCCGCCGCTCTTCGCGACCGCGTCGAAGGCGCTCGTGATGGCAGGGTTCGTGCGCAGCGCGCCCGCCGCGATTGCCTTCGAGATGCGCGTGATGTCCTGGTCGATCACCCGGCCGGCGCCAATCGTCATGTGGCCGACCTCGGAGTTCCCCATCTGGCCCGCCGGGAGGCCCACGGCCTCGCCGGACGTCTCGATGCGGGCCATGGGGTAGTCCGCGCGGAGGCGCGCGAAGAACGGCGCGTGCGCGATCGCCGTGGCATCGCCGCGTCCACCGTCGCCCAGGCCGAAGCCGTCGAGCACGATCAGGGCGACGGGGCGGGTCACGACTTGCGCCCGAACTGCGGCGCGGGGAGGTCCGGCGGCGCGATCTGCGGCGCGTCGCTCCAGAGCCGCTCGAGGGCGTAGAGCTCGCGCACGTCGCGCAGGAAGACGTGGACGATCACGTCGCCGAGATCCATCAGCACCCAGCGTCCCTCTTCCTGGCCTTCGACGCCGATCGCGCGCAGGCCGTGCTCCGTCCAGGCCTCGGCGATGCCGTCGACGATCGAGCGCACGTGACGGTCGGAGGTGCCGGTCGCGAGCACGAAGGTGTCGGCGAAGGAGGCGAGCTCGCGCACGTCGAGGCCGATCACGTCCTCCGCCTTGCGGTCGAGCGCCGCCTCCATCACGAGGCGCGCCCGGGCCTCGCGGTCGAGCTCGCGGTCGCGCGGGGCGCTCGGGTCGGGGCTCGTGCCAGGATCGGGAACGGCGTGGGGCTCGGTCTCGTGCGGGGTTGCTCGAACCTTCCGGGCCTTCGTCAAGCGCCGTCCTCCGCTGCGATCCGGGGGTGCGGCGCCGCGGCGGCGGGCGGCCCGTAGACGCCGCTCCCCACCACGGCGTCGTGGATCGCGTCGGGCAAGAGGTAGCGCACGGAGCGGCCCGCGCGAAGCCGCGCACGGATGTCCGACGACGAGACGTCGAGGGCGGTGATCTCGAGGGCGACGAGGCGCGTGCCGGCCTGCCGGTGGAGCGCGCTGCGGCCGTCGGCGTCGAGCGCGAAGGCGCCGGCAAGAGCGGGCGGAAGCCAGCGTGCGAGCGAGCCCTCCACCACGGGAGGGCGCGTCAGGATCGCGAAGTCGGCGGCGGCGACGAGCGCCTCGGGATCGCGCCAGCTCGCGATCTCGACGAAGGCGTCCTGTCCGATCACGAACACGAGGCGGGACGGTGAGATTCGCGCGGAGAGGGCCCGCACCGTGTCGATCGAGTAGGACGGCCCGCGGCGCTCGAGCTCGAGCGGATCGACGGCGAAGCGCGGATTGCTCGCCGTCGCTGCCCGCACCCAGGCGAGGCGCAGCGCCGCCGGCGCGAGCGGCTCGTGTCCCGACGCCGGCTTGTGGGGCGGCTGCGCGCTCGGCACGAAGACCAGGCGCTCGAGCCCGAGCGCCTCCGCCGCCTCCTCTGCGGCGCGCAGGTGTGCGACGTGGATCGGGTTGAACGTGCCGCCGAACAGGCCGACGGCGGCGCGGGCGTTCATTCGCGGAGCTGTCCGTCGCCCTGCAGCACGAACTTCCGCGTCGTGAGCTCCTCGAGCCCCATCGGACCGAAGGCGTGGAGCTTCGAGGTGGAGATGCCGATCTCCGCGCCGAGGCCGAGGCGGTAGCCGTCGGCGAAGGCCGTGGAGCAGTTCACGCCGACGGTCGACGAGTCGACGCGCCGCAGGAAGGCCTGCGCGTTGCGGTAGTCCTCGGTGACGATCACCTCGGTGTGGCTCGAGCCGTGGGCGCGGATGTGGGCGATCGCGTCGTCGAGGTCGTCCACCACCTTCACCGCGAGGATCGGCGCCAGGTACTCGGTGTCCCAGTCGGCGTCGGTCGCCGGCTTCGCCTCGCGCACGATCGCGCGCGTGCGCGCGCAGCCGCGGAGCTCGACGCCGGCCTCGCCCATCGCCTTGGCGAGCCCCGGCAGCAGGCGCGCGGCCCCGCCGGCATGGACGAGCAGGGTCTCGAGGCCGTTGCAGACGGCCATCTGCTTCACCTTCGAGTCGAGGGCGATGCGCGTCGCCATCTCGGCGTCGGCGCTCGCGTCGAGGAAGACGTGGCAGACGCCCTCGTCGTGCTTGATCACCGGGATGCGCGAGCTCTCCGTGACCTTGCGGATGAGGCTCCTGCCGCCGCGCGGGATCACGAGGTCGACCTCGCGCTCGCAGCGCAGCAAGACGTCGATCGCGGCGCGGTCCGTCGTGGGCACGATCGCGACCGCGTCCTCGGGCACGCCGGTATCGCGCGCGGCGGCGCGGAGCTCCTCGCCGAGCGCGCGGTTCGCGCGGATCGCCTCGGAGCCGCCGCGCAGGATCACCGCGTTCCCGGCCTTCACGCAGAGCGCGGCGGCGTCGACCGTCACGTTCGGGCGCGACTCGTAGATGATCGCGATCACGCCGAGCGGGATGCGCATGCGACCCACGCGCAGGCCGTTCGGACGGAGCCGCGAGTCCGTGATCTCGCCCACCGGGTCGGGCAGGGCGGCGACGTCGCGCAGGCCGGAGAGCATGTCGCGCCACTTTCCGGTGGCGAGGTCGAGGCGCGCGATCAGGGGCTCGGCGAGACCCTCGGCGCGGGCTGCGGCGATGTCGGCGGCGTTCGCGCGCAGGATCGCGTCGCGGCCCGCCTCGAGGCGCTCCGCGCTGCGCAGGAGCCACGCGTTCTTGGTGCGCGTATCGAGCTCCGCGGTGCGGTACGACGCCGCTCGCGCGGCACGCGCGAGCGCCGAGATCTCGCGCTCGAGCGTGGCATCCGTGTCGGTGTCGGCCATGGCTCTCTCGCTCACGACACGAGGACGAGGTCGTCCCGGTGGATCACGGCGTCGCCGTTGAAATACCCTAGCACCGCGGCGATCTCGCGGGTCGAGCGTCCTTTGAGCCGCTCGACCTCCGCCGCGCCGTAGCTCGCGAGGCCGCGCGCGATCTCGCGGCCCGTCGAGTCGACGCACGAGACTGCGTCGCCCATTCCGAATCGCCCGCGAACCTCGACCACCCCCGCCGCGAGGAGGCTGCGGCCGCGCTCGCGCACGGCCTTCGCGGCGCCGTCGTCGAGCACGAGCACGCCCTTCGGCTGGGTCGTGAAGGCGAGCCAGTGCTTGCGGCTGCCGAGGCGCTTGCCGGGCAGGAAGAGCGTCCCGACGGGCTCGCCCTTCGCCACGCGTACGAGAGCGTCCTTCGCGGCGCCGCTGCATACCACCGTGCCCGCGCCGGAATGGGCGGCGCTGCGCGCGGCCTCGAGCTTCGTCGTCATGCCGCCGCGCCCGAAGGCGTGGCGCGAGCCCTGAGCCGCCTCGAGGATCGCGGGCGTGATCTCCTGCACGACGTCGAAGAGAGGCGGCGTCGGCTCTCCTTCCTCGGGCGGCGACTGGTAGAGGCCCTCGACGTCGGTCAGCAGGATCAAGAGGTCTCCCTCGACCACGTTCAGGATCGTCGCGGAGAGGTTGTCGTTGTCGCCGAAGCGGATCTCCTCGGTCGCGACGGTGTCGTTCTCGTTCACGACCGGGACCACGCCGAGGCGCAGCAGCGCGAGGAGCGTGCGGCGTGCGTTCAGGAAGCCCCCGCGATCCTCGAGCCCGCTGCGGGTCACGAGCACCTGCGCCACGTGGCGACGATGCTTCGCGAAGCGTTTCTGGTAGAGCTCCATGAGCCCCACCTGGCCCACGGCCGCGGCGGCCTGCTTCTCCTCCATCGATCGACCCGGATGCGACCAGCCGAGCTTCCGGCTCCCGATCGCGATCGCGCCCGACGAGACGAGCACCACCTCGCGGCCGTCGTCGGCCAGCGCGGACACCTGTCGCGCGAGCTCCGAGAACACGCGCTGCCGCAGCGCGCCGGCGTCGGTCAGGATCGAGCTCCCGACCTTCACGACGATGCGCTTCGCGCGCCTCGCGATGCCCCGCGCTCCGCCCCTGTCGCTCACCTCCGCGGGTCCTCCGCGCCGGATGCGTCCGCGCCGCCTTCCCGGCCCCGCTCGCCGGCCCGCGCCACGTCCTCCACGCGGTCGGCGGCCTCGAGGGCCGTCGCCATCGCACGCAGGAGCTCCGGGATGCCCTCGCCCGTCGCGCCGGAGAGTCGCACGACGACGCGCCCCCGCGCGCGCAATTCCGCCTCCACCGGCTCGAGCACCGCGCGGTCGGGGAGCAGGTCGACCTTGTTGATCGCGACGATCTCCGTGCGCTCGAGCAGCTTCGCGTCGTAGGCGCCGAGCTCGGCCCGGATCGCCTCGTAGCCCGCGATCGGATCCCGGTCCTCGAGCTGCCACGCGCCGGCGTCGATCAGATGCACGAGCACGCGCGTGCGCTCGACGTGACGCAGGAAGCGGTCACCGAGGCCCGCGCCCTCGCTCGCGCCTTCGATCAGCCCCGGGATGTCGGCCACGACGAAGCGGCGCTCGCCCCACTCCGCCACGCCGAGGCTCGGCACCAGCGTCGTGAAGGGATAGGCCGCGACCCGCGGCCTGGCGGCGGAGAGGCGGCGCAGGAGCGTCGACTTGCCCGCGTTCGGGAAGCCCACGAGCCCGATGTCGGCGAGGAGCTTCAGGGAGAGCCGCAGACGCCGCTCCTCGCCCGGCTTGCCAGGGGTCGCGAAGTCCGGCGCCTGACGGGTGGGCGTGGCGAAGTTCGCATTGCCGAGACCGCCGCGGCCGCCGCGCACGGCGACGAAGCGCTGGCCGTGCTCCACGAGGTCGGCCAGGGGCTCGGCGTCGGGCTCGGCGTCGGCGTCGCGCACGATCGTGCCGACGGGCACGCGCACCTCGACGCTCGCGCCGTCCTTGCCGTCGCGACGGCTCCCCTCGCCGTGGGCGCCGCGCTCGGCCTTGAGCTCGGGTCGCAGGCGGAGGTCGAGGAGCGTTGCGAGGTTGCGGTCGGCCACGAGCACGACGTCGCCACCGCGGCCGCCGTCGCCGCCGTCGGGCCCGCCGCGCGGCACGTACTTCTCGCGCCGGAAGCTCCGGCAGCCGTTGCCGCCGGCGCCCGCGACCGCGTGCACCTTGGCTTCGTCGATGAAGGAGTCGGTCGGCTTCATGAGGCCCTCGCGCGTTCGCTCGAGCCTCGCGCGGGGGAGTGGGAGGGAGTCGAGCGCGGGCACGGCCGCGGGGCCGCGCCCGATGGGCGCTACGACGCGCTCGGCTCCACCGTCGCGACCTTGCGGCCGCGCGATTCGCGGTACTGCACCGTGCCGTCGCACAGGGCGAAGAGCGTGAAGTCGCGACCCTGCCCGACGTTGCGGCCCGGGTGGACGCGCGTCCCGACCTGGCGCACGAGGATCGCGCCCGCGCTCACCGCCTCGCCCGCGAACACCTTCGTGCCGCGGCGCTGGCCGTTGCTGTCGCGCCCGTTGCGCGAGCTGCCCTGTCCCTTCTTGTGTGCCATGGCTCAGCCTTCGATCCGATCGATCCGGATCTCGGTGTAGGACTGCCGATGCCCGTACTTCCGGCGGTAGCCCTTGCGGCGCTTCATCTTGAACATCTGGATCTTCGGGCCCCGGGCCTGCGCCGTGATCACGCCCACGACGGAGGCGCCGGCGACGACCGGCGCGCCGACGCGCGGAGCGCCGTCACCCGCGACGAGGAGCACGTCGCCGAGCGTCACCGTATCGCCCACCGCGCCGCCGAGCTTCTCGACGCGCACCGCCTGGCCGGGGGTCACGCGGACCTGCTTCCCGCCGGTGCGAACCACCGCGTACATGTCGCCTCCGATGCAATCCGATGCCCGTGGATCCGACGGCCGCGAGGGCCGGTCGGAGTCGCGCAGTTTCACGGGAAAAGCCGGCGCCGTCAACCGCGGGTGGCCGGATCCTCCGTCGCCTCGCCGTCGTCTCCCCGCCCCTCGCTCGGCGCGACGCCGAAGGCCGCCGGCTCCGCCGCGGGCGGGGTCGACAGGGCCTCGTCCGCGGGCGGGGCGCCCGGACCTGCCTCGAAGCCCCGCGGCTCGAGGGCCAACGCCAGGTCGATCGCGGGCCCCGCATCCGAGGCCGGACGGCCTTCCTCGAGCGGCGCCTCGCCAGCCGGCGCGTCCCAGGCGGCGGTCGCGTCCGTTTCGGGCCCTTCGAGCGAGACCCCGGCCAGCTCCGCCGCCTTGCGGGCCGGCTCCGAGGCAGCCGGGGCGCCGAGGCCGAGCCAGGGGATCGAGAGCGCCAGCCGGGGGCCTGCCTCGTCCACCGAGACCACCTCGAACTGCTCGTGGTGGAGGCTCGGGCGCGCCCGGACCTCGATCTCGCGGCCGAGCTCCCGCTCGAGCTCGGCGAGGGAGGTGCGCTCCGCGCCGAGGAGCTGCTCCGCCACCCGCGAGTTCACGACGATCGCGATCCGGCGGCCGCGGAAGCGGGGCAAGTCCTTGCGGATCTCGCGCAGCACCTTGTAGGCGACGCTCTGGCGCGAGAGGACGTAGCCCCGGCCCTCGCAGTACTCGCAGGGCTCGCAGAGCTGCTGCACCAGGTTCTCGCGCGTGCGCTTGCGCGTCATCTCGACGAGGCCGAGCTCGGAGATCTTCAGGATGTTCGTCTTCGCCTTGTCCGAGCGAAGCGCCTCCTGCAGGGCCCGGTAGACCTTCTCGCGGTTCTCCGAGCTCTCCATGTCGATCAGGTCGAGGATGATGAGACCGCCGATGTTGCGGAAGCGGAGCTGGTAGACGATCTCGCGCACGGCCTCGAGGTTGGTCTTGAGCACCGTGTCCTCGAGCTCGCGCTTGCCTACGTAGCGGCCCGTGTTGACGTCGATCGCGGTCAACGCCTCGCTCTGGTCGACGATCAGATAGCCGCCGCTCTTGAGCCAGACCTTGCGACCGAGGTTCGCGTCGATCTGGGCCTCGATCCCGAACTCGTCGAACACGGGCTTCGCGCCGGTGTAGTGCTCGATGCGCGGCTTCGGGTCGGCGACGAAGCGCGAGACGAAGGTCTTCATCTCCTCGTACACCTTCGGCGAGTCGACGACGATGCGCTTCGTCTCCTGGTTCGCGAAGTCCCGGATCACGCGCAGCGGGAGCGAGAGCTCGGAGGCCAGCACGGCCGGCGCGCGCACCTCGTCCTGCTTGATCTGGATCTCGTCCCAGACGGCGGTGAGATACCGGACGTCGGCCTCGAGATCGGCCTCGCGGGCGCTCTCGCCGGCGGTGCGGATGATGAAGCCGAGGTCGCGCGGCCGGAAGCGCTCGACGATCTCGCGCAGCCTCCGCCGCTCGCGGTCGGTGTCGATCCGGCGCGACACGCCCACGCGCTGCGACCAGGGCGTGAGCACGAGGTGGCGGCCCGCGATCGAGACGTGGGAGGTGATGCGCGCGCCCTTGGTGCCGATCGGCTCCTTCGCGACCTGCACCACGATCTCCTGGCCCTCGCGCAGCAAGGTGTCGATCTTCGGCGGCTCGCGGCGCGAGATGCGCCCGCGTCCACCCCGGCCGCCCCGCGGCCGGGGCTGCTCTTCGTCCTCGTCTTCGAAGTCGACGGGACCCGTGTCCTCGAGGTAGTCGCCGGCATAGAGGAAGGCTGCCTTGTCGAGGCCGATGTCGACGAAGGCGGCCTGCATTCCCGGCAGCACGCGCGTGACACGGCCCTTCACGACGCTCCCGACGACGCTCCGCTCGTCGCGGCGCTCGAGATGGAGCTCGACGAAGGTGCCTCGCTCGACGAGTGCGACCCGCGTCTCGCCCTCGGCTGCGTTGATGATGATCTCGTTCTGCATGGCTCCGCTCCTGCGGCGGGCCAGTCCGGACGCGACCTCGGAGAACGCACGCCGCGCGCCGCGGGGCCTCTCGCGCCCGCGGCAGCGGTGGATGGCGGCGGGGAAGGGATGGGTGGGGCCGAGCGGGCGCGCCCGCTCGGCGGGATCGCTAGCGCTCTCTCGCCCCGGGCCGGCCGCCCGTATCGGGGCCGGGCCTTCGGTGAAGATGTGTCCGACTGCGACTCGCCAAGATTTCCGTCCGGTCCGTCCGGTCCGCTCTCGATCCGGTCTCGCCCCGGTCTCGATCGCGCATGTCGATTCGTGGAGACGAATCACGTCACGGCCGCGACCACCGGCGCTCGATGCGCGCCCGGATCGCCTGCGCAGGCCCCCGCAGCACCCCGCCGCCGGTCCCGCCTGCGCCGACCTTCCGCATCCGGAACCCGTGCATCGACGCGCGACCTGCGCGTCATCCGCCGGCTCCGGATCGAGTCGGCCACGGCCGCTCAAACCCGAGCCGCACCATCGTCAAGAAAACTCCTCGGGTCAAGGCGGGTCGGCGTCGCCGGTGCGTTGATCCCCCAGGGCGAGTCCGGTAGGGTCCGTCGAGGCTTCGATGGTGAACTCGAGCGTCCTGGTCCTGAATCGCTCCTACCTGCCGATCCACGTCACGTCGGCCAGGCGCGCGTTCGCGCTGCTCTATCAGGGAATCGCGCGGGTCGTGAACGAGCAGTACCAGACCTTCGATTTCGAGGGCTGGCGCCAGCTCGCGGAGGCTCGGGACGGCGACTGCGTGGGCACCTCGAGCGGCCCGATCCGGGTGCCCCGGGTGATCGTGCTCGTCGCCTTCGATCGGGTCCCGAAGCGCCACGTCCGCTTCAGCCGGATCAACATCTATGCCCGCGACGACTTCACCTGCCAGTACTGCGGCCTCCGCTACCCGCGGAGCGATCTCAACCTCGACCACGTGGTGCCGCGCTCCCTCGGCGGACGGAGCACGTGGGAGAACGTCGTCTGCAGCTGCCTCGACTGCAATCGGCGCAAGGGCGGCTGCACGCCCGAGCAGGCCGGCATGCACCTTCGCCGCGCCCCGCGTCGCCCGCGCTGGACGCCGATCATGAACCTGATGCTCTCGAGCGTGCGCTACCACGAGTGGCGTCCGTTCCTGAACGTCGTCGACGCCTCGTACTGGAACACCGAGCTCGCCGAGTAGCCTCGCCCGGCCGGTGCGAGAGGAGCCCCACTGAGCCAGGTGCCCGCGTCCGATCACGCGCTCGACCCGGTGCTCCGCAAGCGTCCGCGCCTGGTGGCCGTGGGCGGCGGGAAGGGCGGGGTCGGAAAGACGTTCGTCGTGGCGAACCTGGCCGCGGCGCTCGCGCGGACCGGTCAGTCGGTGGTCGTGGTCGACGCCGATCTCGAGGGCGCGAACCTCCACACGGCGCTTGGCGTCGGCTCGCCGCGCGCGAGCCTCGCCGACTACGTCGCCCGGCGCGAGGACGACGTCGGCAAGCTGGCGTCCGACACCGCCATCCCCAACCTGCGGCTGATCGCGGGCACCCAGGCGAACCTCGCCGAGGCGCAGCCGAGCGAGGAGCGGCGCGAGCAGCTGCTCGAGGCCCTCGTGCGGCTCCCGGCGCGCTTCGTGCTGATCGACCTCGGCGCGGGCAACCACGCCGCCTTGATCGACTACTTCCTGGCCGCGGACGACGGCATCGTCGTGCTGACGCCGGAGCCGACCTCGGTGGAGAACGCCTACGCGTTCCTGCGCGCCGCGTTCTATCGCCGCATGAGACGGTGCCTCGAGCAGCCGGCGGTGCGGCGCGTGATCGCGGAGGCGATGGACCAGCGCAACGAGCGCGGCATCCGCACGCCCCTCGACCTCCTGCGCGAGGTGCAGGCGATCGATCCGCGCGCAGGCGCCGCCTACCTCGCGGCGATGGCGCGCTTCCGGCCGAGCCTCGTGGTGAACGAGGTGCGCACGGCGGAGGAGATCAAGCTCGGCTTCGCGGTGAAGAGCGTCTGCAGGAAGTACTTCGGGATCGACGCGGAGTACCTCGGATACGTGAACCACGACGAAGCCGCGCGGCGCTCGGTGCTCGCGCGGCGGCCCCTGGTCGAGCTCATGCCCGGCTCCGACGCCGCGGTCTACCTCGAGCGCATCGCGCGCAAGCTCGCCGACCCCGCTCGGCTGGCGACGCAGGCGGCTCCGGACACGGCATGAGGCCGCTGGCGGAGCAGGATCACTACGAGGTGCTCGAGGTGGCGCGCGACGCGTCCTTCGAGGACGTCGAGCGCGCCTACCGCGTCGCCCAGGCGACCTACGCGGAGGACTCGCTCGCGCTCTACTCCGTCTTCGGCGGCGAGGACGCCGAGGTGCTGCGCGAGCGGATCGAGCTCGCCTGGTCGGTGCTGTCCGACGTGGAGCGGCGTCGCGCCTACGACGTGCTCCTCGCGCGAGGCGGCGCGTCGCCGCAGGCGACGCCCGTCGGCTTCCGCGAGCGCTTCAGCGCCGGCGGCTTCGAGGACGAGCCGGCGCCGGCGCCCCGCGCGAGCGCTCCTCCGAAGCCGCTCGCGCCGCTCTCGCCGCTGCGCGCGCCCGAACGCCTGCGGCCCCTCGCGGTGGAGGCACTCGAGCCCGTCGACGCCCACGAGGACTTGAGCGACGGCGAGCTCGACGGCGCGGCGCTGCGCCGTGCACGCACGCGCCGCGGTCTCGACCTCGAGCAGATCGCCGGCGTCACCAAGATCAATCCGATGTACCTGCGTTGCCTCGAGGAGGAGCGCTTCGAGGACTTGCCTTCCCCGGTGTACGTGCGCGGCTTCCTGGTGTCGTACCTGCGCTGCTGTGGGATCGACCCCGCCTCGGCGGTGCCGGGCTTCATGGCGCGCTACGAGACGATCCGGAGCGCCGGGAAGAAGGCGCGGCCGCCCGGCCGACCGTGACGCCGCGCACGCGCGTGCCGGAGTCCGAGGCCGGCGCGCGGCTCGACCTCGCGGTGGCCGCCCTGTGCGGCGTTCCGCGGGCCCAGGCGCGACGCTGGATCGACGAGGGCCGCGTGCTCCTGAACGGCGCGGCGGCGCGTGCGAGCCAGCGGGTGCGGGCCGGCGACGCGCTCGACACCGCGCCCCCGGAGCCTGCTCCGAGCGGCCTCGCCGCGGAAGCAATCCCCCTTCGCGTGCTCTACGAGGACGCGGACCTGCTCGTGATCGACAAGCCCGCGGGCCTCGTCGTGCATCCCGCGCCCGGCCATGCGACGGGCACCCTCGTGAACGCGCTCCTGCACCACTGCCGCGACCTCGCGGGCATCGGCGGCGTGCAGCGTCCGGGCATCGTGCACCGTCTCGACAAGGGCACGTCCGGCGTGCTCGTCGTGGCGAAGCACGACGCCGCCCACGCCGGGCTCGCGCGCCAGTTCAAGGAGCACTCGATCGAGCGGATCTACCTCGCGCTCGTACGCGGCGTGCCGCGCGCCGACGAAGGAAGGGTCGAGGCCGCGATCGGGCGCCATCCGAGCGATCGCAAGCGGATGTCGGTGCGCAGCGCGCGCGGGCGCGAGGCGCGCACCGCCTGGCGCGTGCGGCGCCGCTTCCCGAAGAGCGGCTGCGCGGAGCTCGAGATCCGGCCGGAGACCGGCCGCACGCACCAGATCCGCGTGCATCTCGCGGCGTCGGGCCTGCCGATCGTCGGCGATCCGGTCTACGGGCGCGGCGCGGGGAGCTTCGGCCTCGAGCGGCCGGCGCTCCACGCGGCCGTGTTGGGCTTCGTCCATCCGAGGACCGGCGCGAAGCTGCGCTTCGAAGCGCCGCTCCCCGAGGATCTCGAGCGTTGTCTGTCGGAGCTCCTGGCGCGAGAGCAGGCGGCGTGAGCGTCGCGGATCTTCGGCATCCGCTGCTCGACGCCGCGGGCGTCGCGCACGCCTTCGGCGTGCGGGGCGCCCGTGAGCCCGCGCCGCTCGTCCGTCCGAAGCAGGTGCACGGAATCGTCGTCGCGCGCGTCGTCGGCGGCGCCTCGGCGCCCCACGAGGCCGACGCGATCGTCTCGACGCTGCCGGACGTCGCCGTAGGAGTCGTCACCGCCGACTGCATGCCGCTGCTCGTCGCGAGCGCCGATGGACGGGTCGTCGCCGCGATCCACGCGGGCTGGCGCGGCCTCGCCGCGGGGGTGATCGGCGCGGGGATCGCGTCGCTCCGGGCGACGGCGCCGGGCGCGCGCTTCGTCGCCGCGATCGGTCCGTGCATCCGCGCCTGCTGCTACGAGATCGACGGGCCCGTCGTCGACGCGCTCGCGACGCGCTTCGGCGAAGCCCTCGACGCGGCCCTCGCGCCGAGCCGTCCCGGCCATCACCGGCTCGATCTCGTCGCGCTGGCGCGTCTCGATCTCGCGCGCGCCGGCCTCGCGGCCGATGCGATCGGCGCCCTCGACGACGCCTGCACGCACTGCGACCCCGCGCGCTTCCACTCCTACCGCCGCGAGGGAAAGGGGGCCGGGCGGCTCCTCCACCACGTGGCGGCGCGCAGGGTTGACACGCCCGATGGCTCCCTCTAGCTTGCGGACAGCTTTTCTCCCACGGTCTTGTGGATCGGCTGTCCTAGATCGGTTCATGTGATCGGTTCATGTGGATCGGCGCCGCGCCCGCTGGAGCGACCGGGGATCACCCGTCGCACGCGCCCGCGGTCATCGGAAGCTCAGAGACGGCGTGGGAAGAGCCGGTCCGACCATCGAATCCCCCGGTCGGGTCGAGAGAGCCGGAACCAGCCGCTGGAGCCGGCGGTCGGATCAAGAAGGTCGGTTCGAGAAGTTTTGCGAGAAGATTCGAGAAGGCCGGACCGCACGGATCACGAAGCGACGAACCTACGAACCCGCGGACCAGGACGGATCGGTCGAGGCCAGGCGAGGCCAGTCGGACTCGCTATCAACTTCCGAGACCGTCCGACCGAACGAGAGGCCAGACGCGAAGCGCATCTCTCCATCTCCTTCTTCGACGCGCCCGAAGCCCGCGCAGCCCGGGCCCGAAAGCCCGCCGCGGCGCTCGGAGAGCCGCCCGAAGCGGGCCCCACGCAGGGCCCGAGCCAATCGATCCCCTGGAATCCGATCCCAGAGTCCCAGCGCCACGTCCCCACAACCACAACAACCACACCCATCAGCGAACGAGAGATCATCACGTGAATCAGCGAGGAAACGACGGGAACATGTCGGGCGGCGGCGGGCGATCCCGCCGCGGCAAGGGCCGCCGGCCGCGAGGCGACCGCAACGGAAACGTGATGCGCGACCACCGGGGCCTTCCCGGCATGCGCGACTACGTCCCGCAGGACGAGCCGTTCGACGACGACCTCCTCGAAGACAGCATCGACGACACCCCGGCCGGCGAGCGGCTCTACGTCAAGGAGCTGAAGCAGAAGACGATGCAGGAGCTGACGGCGCTGGCCGAAGGCCTGCAGGTCGAGAACGCGGCCGGCATGCGCAAGCAGGACCTGATCTTCGCGGTGCTGAAGGCCACCACCGAGCAGGAAGGGAAGATCTACGCCGAAGGCGTGCTCGAGATCCTGCCCGACGGCTTCGGCTTCCTGCGCGCGCCCGACCAGAACTACCTCGCGGGGCCCGACGACGTGTACGTCTCGCCCTCGCAGATCCGGCGCTTCAACCTCCGGACCGGCGACACGATCTCCGGGCAGATCCGCCCGCCGAAGGAAGGCGAGCGCTACTTCGCGCTGCTGAAGGTCGAGTCGATCAACTTCGAGTCGCCCGAGAAGGCGCGCCACAAGATCCTGTTCGACAACCTGACGCCGCTCTATCCGCAGGAGAAGTTCAATCTCGAGGCCCGGAGCGGCGGGCTCACGACGCGCATCATCGACCTGATCGCGCCCATCGGGAAGGGCCAGCGCGCCCTCATCACCTCGCCGCCGAAGGCCGGCAAGACCATGATCCTGAAGGACCTCGCGAACGCGATCAGCGAGAACCATCCGGAGGTCTACCTCATCGTGCTGCTGATCGACGAGCGGCCGGAAGAGGTGACCGACATGCAGCGCAACGTCCGGGCCGAGGTGATCTCCTCGACCTTCGACGAGCCCGCGACACGCCACGTGCAGGTGGCCGAGATGGTGATCGAGAAGGCGAAGCGCCTGGTCGAGCACAAGCGCGACGTGGTGATCCTGCTCGACTCGATCACGCGTCTCGCGCGCGCCCACAACACCGTGGTGCCGCACTCGGGCAAGATCCTCTCGGGCGGCGTCGACTCGAACGCGCTCCACAAGCCGAAGCGCTTCTTCGGCGCGGCGCGCAACGTCGAGGAGGGCGGGAGCCTCACGATCGTGGGCACCGCGCTGATCGACACCGGGTCGCGCATGGACGAGGTGATCTTCGAGGAGTTCAAGGGGACGGGAAACTCCGAGATCGTGCTCGACCGCAAGCTCGCCGAGCGGCGCACGTATCCGGCCATCGACATCACGAAGTCGGCGACCCGGCGCGAGGAGCTCTTGCTCCCCGAGGCGACGCTGAACCGCATGTACATCCTGCGGAAGGTGCTGGCGCCGCTCTCGCCGGTGGACTCGATGGAGTTCCTGATGGAGAAGATCAAGGCCACGGACACCAACGCGGAGTTCCTGGCCTCGATGAACTCCTAGCCGCGAACGAGCCGCTCCCGCGGGCCCGCGCCACGCGCCGGGCCCGCGGAAGCGGGCGTCCCCCCTCGCGTTTCGCAGCCGAAGGGCTTGGATTACCGTGGGCTCTCGGGTCTCGCCCGGACCCGGGGCAGCGGTGAGGCAGGGGACATGTCGGATCTCGTCGAACGCATCGCAGACGTCGAGGCGCGCGCCCGGGGTCTCGAGGAGCGTCTCGCCGATCCCGCCGTGGCGAGCGTCCCGTCGGAGTACGCCAAGACCGCGAAGCAGCTCGCGTCCCTGCGCCCCCTGGCCGAGGCCGGCCGGCGCTACCGCCAGGTGCTCGGCGAAATCGAGAGCGCACGGGAGCTGCTCGGCGAGAGCGATCCGGAGCTCCGGGAGATGGCCCGGGGCGAACTGGAGAAGCTGACTGCCGAGGAGACCCGCCTCGAGGCCCAGATCCGCGACCTCCTGCTGCCCAAGGACCCGAACGACGAGAAGGACGTGATCCTCGAGATCCGTGCGGGCACGGGCGGGGACGAGGCTGCCCTCTTCGCGGCCGACCTCTTCCGCATGTACTCGCGCTTCGCCGAGCTCCAGGGCTGGAAGGTCGAGCCGCTCTCGGTGTCGGAGACCGACGGCGGCGGTCTCCGCGAGGTGATCGCCGCGGTCTCGGGCGATCGGGTCTTCAGCCGGCTCAAGCACGAGCGCGGCGTGCATCGGGTGCAGCGCGTGCCGGTCACGGAGTCGGCGGGACGCATCCACACCTCGACCGTCACGGTGGCGGTGCTGCCCGAGGCGGAAGAGGTCGAGATCGAGATCGATCCGAAGGACCTCCGCGTCGATGTCTTCCGCTCGTCGGGCCCGGGCGGCCAGAGCGTCAACACGACCGACTCGGCCGTGCGCATCACGCACCTCCCGACGAACCTCGTGGTGCAGTGCCAGGACGAGAAGTCGCAGCACAAGAACAAGGCGCGGGCCTTGAAGATCCTGCGTGCGCGGCTGCTCGAGATCGAGCAGCAGAAGAAGGCCGCGGAGCGCGCGAGCGACCGACGCGCGCAGGTCGGCACCGGCGAGCGCAGCGAGCGGATCCGTACCTACAACTTTCCCCAGTCGCGCATCACGGACCACCGCGCCGGCTTCACCACCCATCGCCTGGAGGCGATGCTGCAGGGCGACCTCGGCGAGCTGCTCGACGCCGTGGCGACGTACTTCAACGCCGAGGCCTCGAAGCGCGCGCCGGAAGGGGACGCGCCGTGAGCGCGCCGGTGACGGGCGCCACGCCGCCCGCCGCTCGCCCCGCCGAGAAGGGGATGGGAGCGTCCGGCGAGAAGCGCTGGACCGTGCTCGAGCTCCTGCGCTGGACCACGCAGCACTTCGCCTCGCGCGGCATCGAGAGCGCGCGGCTCGACGCCGAGTGCCTGCTCGCCCACGCGCTGGGGAGCGATCGGCTGCGTCTCTATCTCGACTTCGAGAAGCCCGTGGAGGCGGACGAGCGCGCGCGCTTCCGCGAGCTCGTCCGCAGGCGTGCGGGAGAACGCATTCCGGTGGCGCAGCTCGTCGGCCGACGCGAGTTCTGGTCGCTCGCGCTCGCGGTGACGGGCGACGTGCTCTCGCCGCGGCCCGAGACGGAGACCCTGGTCGCGACCGCCCTCGCTCTCTTCCCCGAGCGCGAGGCGGAGCTCGCGATCCTCGACGTCGGCACGGGCTCGGGCGCGATCGCGCTCGCACTCGCGACGGAGCGTCCGCAGGCGCACGTGCTCGCGACCGACGCTTCGCCCGCCGCCCTCGCGGTGGCACGCGCCAACGCCGAGGGCCTCGGCCTCGCCGCTCGGGTGCGCTTCGCCGAGGGAGACCTCTACGCCGCCTCCGGTCGCGAGCGCTTCGATCTCGTGGTCTCGAATCCGCCCTATCTCGCGGACGCGGAGGCTCACGGGCTCGCGCCAGAGCTCGCCCACGAGCCGCGCATGGCGCTCTTCGCGGGGCCGGCGGGGACCGAGGTGCTGCGGCGCCTGGCCGAGGGCGCGCGCCACGCGCTACGCCCGGGCGGCGCGATCGTGCTCGAGATCGCGCCGGTCCAGGCCGGCGCCGTCGCCGGCTTCCTCGCGGAAGCCGGGCTCGTCGAAGTCGCGACGCACCTCGACCTCGCGCGCCGACCGCGTGTGGTCGCGGCGCGGATGCCGTCGGAGCGCGTCGCGTCCGACGGAGTCACGTCGGGCGGCGACGCCCCGACGCAGGAGGGCGTCTAGCCGGATGGACCGCATCGTCGTGCAGGGGGGGACGCGGCTCGCGGGATCGGTGCGCGTGTCGGGCTCGAAGAACTCGACGCTCGCCTTGATGGCCTCGGCGCTGCTCGCGGAGGGCGAGACGGTGCTGCGCAACGTCCCGCACGTGCGCGACGTCGACACCATGCTGCAGATCCTCGCTGCGCTCGGCGCGCGGGCCGGCTGGGACCCGATCGAGGCCGGGACGGTGCGGATCGAGGGCCGCGTGCTGAAGCCCGAGGCTCCGTACGAGCTCGTCCGCCAGATGCGCGCGTCGTTCCTCGTGCTCGGCCCGCTCGTGGCCCGCCATCGCGAGGGTCGCGTGTCGGAGCCCGGCGGCTGCGCGATCGGCGTGCGGCCGGTCGACCAGCACCTGAAGGGGCTCGAGGCGCTCGGCGCGCGCACGCGCCTCGACCACGGCTACGTCGAGGCGGTGGCGCCGGGCGGCCTCGAGGGCGCGCGCGTCGTGTTCGACCTGACGACGGTGAACGGCACGCAGAACGTGCTCATGGCAGCGACCCTCGCGCGGGGCGAGACCGTGCTCGAGAACGCTGCGCGTGAGCCCGAGGTGATCGAGCTCGCTGCGGCGCTGGTGCGGATGGGCGCCGAGATCGAGGGCGCCGGCACCGACCGCATCCGGGTACGCGGCGTCGAGCGGCTGCGCGCGATCGAGCACGAGGTCTCGGGCGATCGGATCGAGGCCGGGACGCTGCTCGCCGCCGGCGCGATCACGCGCGGCGAGGTCCTGGTGCAGGGCGCCGATCCGCTCCACCTCGAGAGCACGATCGAGAAGCTGCGCGAGGCGGGCGTCGAGCTCGACGTGACACCGGACGGGATCCACGCGCGGGCCTGGGAGCGCACGAAGCCGATCCGCGTCGTCACGGCGCCCTATCCCGGCTTCGCGACGGACATGCAGGCGCAGCTCATGGCGCTCCTCACGCTCGGCAGCGGCTCGAGCCTCGTGACGGAGACGGTGTTCGAGAACCGCTTCATGCACGTCCCCGAGCTCCAGCGCATGGGAGCGGACATCGCGCTCGACGGACGCTCGGCCCACGTGCGCGGGGTGGCGCGCCTCGAGGCCGCGCCGGTGATGGCGACCGACCTGCGCGCGTCGGCGGGACTCGTGGTGGCGGCCCTCGCGGCCGAGGGCGAGACGACGGTGAACCGCGTCTACCACATCGACCGCGGCTACGAACGCCTCGAGGCGAAGCTGCGGCAGCTCGGCGCCGAGATCCGACGGGAGGGATAGAGGTCCATGGCGAGCCGAACGAGCGACAAGGGTCCGATCGCCGTGCTCCGGACGGACGAGCCGGGATTCGAGGCGGCGTTCCGCAAGCTCGCGTCCCGGCACGTCGGCCAGGACGAGAAGATCGAGCGCGAGGTACGCAAGATCGTGGAGCGCGTGCGGGACGGCGGCGACAAGGAGCTCCTCGCCCTGGTCCGCAAGCACGACAGCGCGAAGGTCGAGGCCATCGAGGTGAAGCGCGACGAGTGGGACGCCGGCGTCGACAAGGTCGATCCGGCGAACCGCGCCGCGATCGGCAAGGCCGCCATGCGCGTGCGCGACTTCCACAAGCGTCGCATTCCCTCGAGCTGGGAGATGCGCGAGGAGGGCGGCGCGCTGATGGGCCAGCGCGTGCGACCGCTCGCCCGCGTCGGCATCTACGTGCCCGGCGGCAAGGCACTGTACCCGTCGACGGTGATCATGAACGCCGTGCCGGCCTCCGTCGTGGAGGTGCCGGAGATCATCATGGCGACTCCGCCTCGGCCGGACGGCACCGTGTCGCCCGAGGTGCTCGTGGCCGCGCGGGTCGCCGGCGTGCATCGCATCTTCAAGATGGGCGGCGCCCACGCCGTGGCGGCCCTCGCGTACGGTACCGAGAGCGTGCCGCGGGTCGACAAGATCGTCGGCCCCGGGAACGTGTGGGTCGCGACCGCGAAGCGGGCGGTCTTCGGCGAGGTCGGGATCGACAGCGAGGCCGGCCCGAGCGAGGTCCTCGTGCTCGCCGACAAGACGGCGACACCGGCATGGATCGCGGCCGACCTCCTGTCGCAGGCCGAGCACGACGAGCTCGCCTCGTCGATCCTCGTGACGCCCGTGAAGGGCCTCGCCGCCAAGGTGCAGGAGCAGATCGTGAAGCAGCTCAAGGCGCTCGATCGCGCGAAGATCGCCGCTGCCGCCTTCGCCGCGCGCGGTGCGCTGATCCAGACCCGCGACATGGAGGAGGCGATCACGCTCGTGAACCGCTTCGCCCCCGAGCACTGCGTGCTCGCGATGGACCAGACCGACGCCGTGGCGAAGCGCATCGTGAACGCGGGCGCCATCTTCCTCGGCCACTACACGCCCGTCGCGGTGGGCGACTACCTGGCCGGGCCGAACCACGTGCTGCCGACGGGCGGCACCGCGCGCTTCTTCTCGCCCCTCGGCGTCGAGGACTTCATGAAGCGCACGAGCTTCGTGCGCTTCGAGCCGCCGAAGCTGCGCGAGCTCGGCGGCGACGTGATCCGGCTCGCGGCGATCGAGGGATTGACGGGCCACGGCACGTCCGTCGAGCTCCGGCTGCAGAAGATCCGGAAGGCGCGGCGCGAGCGCGAGGCGGCCCGCGAGGCCGAGGCGGAGCTCTGATGGGCGACGCGAAGACCCGATCGGGCCGGACGGCCCGCCTCCAGCGCAACACCAAGGAGACGCAGATCGAGCTCGAGCTCGATCTCGACGGGCGCGGCGACTACGCGGTCTCGACGGGCATCCCGTTCTTCGACCACATGCTGGAGTCGTTCGCCCGCCACGGGCTCTTCGACCTCACGCTTCGCGCGAAGGGCGACCTCGCGGTCGACCTCCACCACACGGTGGAGGACGTCGGGATCGTGCTCGGGAAGGCCGTGCGCGAGGCGCTCGGCGGCGCGGAGGGCATCCGTCGCTACGGCAGCTTCGTCCTGCCGATGGCGGAGGCGAAGGTCGAGGTCGCGCTCGACGTCTCGAACCGCGCCTACTTCGTCTACCGGGTCGAGCTCGCGAACGACCGCATCGGCGGCTTCGACGCCTCGCTCACGGAGGACTTCCTGTACGCGTTCTCGCAGAACGCGGGCCTCGATCTGCACGTGGAGCTCCGCTACGGCAAGAGCCCGCACCACATCGTGGAGGCGATCTTCAAGGGCCTCGCGCGTGCGCTGCGGATCGCCGTCGAGATCGACCCGCGCGTCGTGGGGCTGCCCACGGTGAAGGGCGCGCTGTGACGCGGGCCACTCCATGAGCAGCGCGCCCGTCGTCGCCCTCGTCGACTACGGCGCCGGCAACGTGCGCAGCGTCGCGAAGGCCCTCGAGCGCTCGGGCCTCGTGGTGCGGCTCACGGGCGATCCGGCCGAGGTCCTGCGCGCCGACGGCGTGGTGCTGCCCGGCGCCGGCGCGTTCCGCGACGCGGCCGTGAGCCTCGCGGCGAAGGGCCTGCCCGATGCCGTGCGCGAGTCGATCGCCTCCGGGCGGCCCTACCTCGGGCTGTGCGTGGGCATGCAGCTCCTGTTCGAGGAGGGCCACGAGCACGGCACGACGAAGGGCTTCGGGCTCCTGCGCGGCCGCGTCGCGCGCTTCTCCGAGGTGGACGCCGCCGGCCGTCCGCGACGCGTGCCGCACATCGGCTGGAACGAGGTGCGCTTCCGAGGACGACACCCGATGCTCGAGCGGCTGCCAGGGGCCGACCACTTCTACTTCGTGCATTCCTACCGGCCCGAGGGCGTGGAGCCTTCGTGCGTGGTGGGCACGACCGACTACGGCGGCGAGTTCGTCTCGGCCGTCGCGACGGAGAGGATCTTCGCCGTGCAGTTCCATCCCGAGAAGAGCCAGGCGGCCGGCAAGCGGCTGCTCGACGCCTACGCCGCATGGGTCGCCGCGTGCCGCTGAAGGTCGTCACCATTGCGTGTCTCTCTGCCGCGTGCGCCCTCACCCTGGGCTGCGCTCCCGTGCTGCAGGAGCGGGAGCTCCCCGCCCTCGCGGACCAGGGCAAGATCTCGCGCGTCGCCGTCGCGCCCTTCACGGTGCGCGAAGGCGTCGGCGGCAGCGACGTGGCCGCGCATCAGGTCGCCCAGGCGCTCTCGGAGACCGGGCTCCAGGTCGTACCGCCGAGCGACGTCGCGACGGCGATGGGCGCGTCGAAGAGCCCGCCGCAGGCGGACGACGCCGCGGGCATGGCGCGGCTCGCCGCACGCGAGTTCGGGGCGCAGGCGATCCTCTTGGGCCGCGTCGATCGCTACCGCGGCCTCGACGGCAGCAGCCTCGGAGCCTCGTCTCCCGCGAGCGTCTCCTTCAACGTGACGCTCGTGTCGGCGCCCTCCGGCGAGCCGCTCTGGAAGGCGACCTTCGACGAGACCCAGCATCCGCTCTCCGACAACGTCTTCAACGCCTTCCGCTATCCCGACGGCGGCTCGCGCTGGCTCACCGCGCCGGAGCTCGTGCGCTGGGGCGCCTCCGCGGTGGCGAAGGACCTTCCGACGGGCGAGTGAGATGGCCGCGTTCGAGCTGATCCCCGCGATCGACCTGCTCGGCGGGCGCTGCGTGCGCCTCGTCCAGGGCGACTACGACGCCGCCACGGTGTACGGCGACGATCCGGCCGCGGTGGCGGCGCGCTTCTGCGCGGCCGGGATCCGCCGCCTCCACGTGGTCGATCTCGACGGCGCGAAGGCGGGGCGGCCCGTGAACGGCGACGCCCTGCGCGGGATCCTCGCCGCCGCGAAGGACGTGCCGGTGCAGCTCGGAGGAGGCCTGCGCACGCTCGCCGCCGTGGAGCAGACGCTCGGCCTGGGCGTGGGTCGCGTGATCCTCGGCACGATCGCGCTCCGCGATCCGGAGCTCGTGCGCGAGAGCGCGCGCCGCTTCCCGGGCCGGGTGGCCGTGGGCATCGACGCGCGCGCGGGACGCGTCGCGGTCGAGGGCTGGACGGAGACGAGCGAGCTCGCGGCGCACGAGCTCGCGCGCCGCTTCGAGGACGTCGGGGTCGCGGCGATCGTCTACACCGACATCGCGCGCGATGGCATGCTCTCGGGGCCGAACCTCGAGGCGACGGCGGAGCTCGCGGCCCACGTGGCGATCCCCGTGATCGCCTCGGGCGGCGTGGGATCCCTCGACGACGTGCGCCGCGCCGCCGCCCTCGCTGCGCGAGGCGTGGCCGGCGTGATCGTCGGGCGCGCCCTCTACACCGGTGCGCTCGAGCTCGGCCGCGCCCTGGAGATCGCGCAGTGCTCCTGAAGCGCATCATCCCATGCCTCGACGTCGACCGCGGCCGCGTGGTGAAGGGCGTGCGCTACGTCGACCACGTCGACGCGGGCGATCCGGTCGAGGTCGCGCGCATGTACGACGCGCAGGAGGCGGACGAGATCACGTTCCTCGACATCACGGCGAGCTCCGACGAGCGGCGGATCCTGCTCGACGTCGTGAGCCGCACCGCCGAGAGCGTCTTCATGCCGCTCACCGTGGGTGGGGGCGTGCGGACGATCCAGGACGTGCTGGACCTCCTGAACGCGGGCGCGGACAAGGTCTCGATCATGACCGCCGCCGTCCAGAACCCGGACCTCGTCACCGAGGCCGCGGCGAAGATCGGCAGCGCGAACCTCGTGGTCGCGATCGACGCTCGCCGCATCGGCGCGGAGGCGGACGAGGGCGGCCCGAGCTGGGAGGTCTGCACCCACGGCGGCCGCCGGCCGACCGGCATCGACGCCGTCGCCTGGGCGCGGCGCATGGCGGCGGCGGGCGCCGGGGAGATCCTCCTCACGAGCATGGATCGGGACGGCACGAAGAGCGGATACGACCTCGCCCTGGTGCGCGCCGTGGCCGACTCGGTGCCCATCCCGGTGATCGCGTCGGGAGGCGGGGGCTCGGCGGAAGACCTGGCGGCCGCGCTCGACGACGGCCCTGCCGGCGGCCACGCCCAGGCCGCCCTCGCGGCCTCGATCTTCCACTTCCGCGAGGTCACCGTGGGTCAGGTGAAGCGCCGGCTGCGCGAGCTCGGAGTCCCGGTGCGCCTTCCGTCCGTTGATGCGCCCTAGGCCGTGCGCTAGCGTGTCCGAGCTTCGGCTGGGACATCTCCAACTCCTCGGAATCCCGTCGGAATCCGGTTGATCGAAGGGTTCGGCGGGAGGCTGGGTGCCGAGGGGGCGAGAGCGGTCGGGGGATCCGCGAGCCCGTCGGAGCCAAGGTCTGGCGCGTCGTTTCGGGCTGCGTCTTCGACACGATTTCCGGCCGCGGGCCACTCCTCTCTGAAGCTCCTTCGGAGTTCGGGCGGACGGATCGAGTCGGCCGGCAGCCGATGCGCGTGTCCAGCAGATCGGCGCGAGACCGGACGACATGGCCACGGGATCGCGCACGCACGCGAATGCACGCGAATGCACGGAAAGGAAGGATCCACCGAATGCCCGTCGTGAAGGTCAAGGAGAACGAGTCCTTCGAGCAGGCGATGAAGCGCTTCAAGAAGCAGTGCGAGAAGGCCGGGATCCTGACCGAGCTGCGCCGCCGCGAGTTCTACGACAAGCCGAGCGTGCGCAAGAAGAAGAAGGCCGCGGCGGCCCGGAAGCGCGCGCTCAAGAAGCTCAAGCGGATGGCGCGCTGACCAGGGAGGGTGGCGGTGGGCCGGATCCCCGAAGCCACGGTCCAAGAGATCCGGGAGCGCGTCGACCTCGTCGAGGTCGTCTCGCGCCACGTCACCCTCAAGCAGAACGGAAGCAACTTCAAGGGGCTCTGCCCCTTCCACGACGAAAAGACCCCGTCCTTCAACGTCAACCGCGCGCGGCAGATCTTCCACTGCTTCGGCTGCGGGGAGGGCGGAAACGTGTTCGGCTTCGTCATGAAGCGCGAGAACCTCTCCTTCCCCGAGGCCGTGCGCGCGCTCGCCCGGGACTGCGGGATCGAGATCCGCGAGGACGACGAGCCGCACGACACCACGCGGCGTCTGTACGAGGCGACGGAGCACGCGCAGCGCGCGTACCGTCGCGCCCTCCTGGGCCCGGAGGGCGCGGCCGCGCGCGACTATCTCGCTCGTCGCGGGCTCTCGAGCGAGGACGCGGAGCGCTTCGGCATCGGCCTCGCGCCCGATCGCTGGGACACGGTCGCGAAGGCCCTGGCCGCGGCGCGCATCCCCGCCGACGCAGGCGAAGGCGCCGGCGTGCTGAAGGCGCGGCCGGGCGGGGGCGGCCACTACGACCATCTGCGCGGCCGCGTCACGTTCCCGATCCAGGACGTGCGTGGGCGCGTGATCGGCTTCGGCGGTCGGGCCCTCGAGGCCGGCCAGGAGCCGAAGTACCTGAACACTCCCGAGACGGCGATCTTCCACAAGCGCGAGGCGCTCTACGGCATTCCCGCCGCCCTCGAGCCCGCGCGCCGGCACGATCGCCTCGTCGTGTGCGAGGGCTACTTCGACCGCATCGCGCTCGCGCGCGCGGGGATCGAGGAGAGCGTCGCGACCTGCGGCACGGCGCTCACGCCCGAGCACGCGCGCCAGCTCCGGCGTCGCGCCCGCGAGGTCGTGCTGCTGTTCGACGGCGACGCAGCCGGCCAGCGCGCGATCGGCTCGGCGCTCGAGGTCCTGCTGCCGCAGGGGCTGCGCGTGCGCGCGGCGATCCTTCCCGAGGGCGACGATCCCGACACCTTCCTCGAGCACGAGGGCGCCGAGGCGCTGCGCGCGCTGGTCGACGGCGCAGCCCCCGCTCTCGAGCGCGTGATCGCGCGCGCGACCGCGAAGGGTGTCGCGACGGCCTGGGAGAAGTCCGACGCGGTCGCGGCGGTGGCGCCGCTCCTCGCGAAGCTCACGGACGCCGTCGAGCGCGCCGACCTCGTGCGCCGGCTCGCCCTCGCGGCGGGGGTGGCCGAGCGCGCGGTCGAGACCGCGGTGCGCGCGGCCGGCCGCGGGGGAGACGTCGAGGGAGCCGTCGCCGACGGGCTCGTGGCCGCGACACGCTTCCGCGTCGGAGAGGACGCACCCCTCGCGCGGGCCGCGCGCAACCTGGCGCAGCTCCTGCTCGTGCATCCCCACCTCGCGAGCCGCGTCAACGCCGAGCACCTGCTCGAAGCCCTCGCGACGGCCCCCGGCCTCGAGGCCTGGTGCGGGCTCCTCGCTGCGCTCCTCGACGAGGCCGCGCTCGGCGAGTCGCTCCACGCGGCGGCGCTCCTCGATCGCGTGCCGGCGGGGGCGCGCGCTCTCCTGCAGCAGCTCGCGGTCGAGGAGGCCCCGGCGCTCGGTGCTGCGGAGGCGGAGCGCGCGTTCGAGGACACGCTCGCGGCGCTCGAGCGTCGTCGCCTGCGGCACGAGAGCGCGCAGACGACGCACGCGATGCGGCAGAACCCCGATGTGTCGCTCCTCGCCGCGAAGCAGCGGGAGCTCGAGCGAAGGAAGGCAGCGCAGACGACCGGCAGAGGCAGCACGGCGCCGTGACTCCAGCGGCGCAGAAGCACGCGGAACGCAGCAACGAGGAGAACCCCGATGGCCCCGACTCACCCCCCGCAGTCCGGCTCCGGAACGAAGCAGTCGACCACGAAGGCCGTCGCGAACGGCGAGTCCGCGTCGAAGCCCGAGGCGCCTCCGACCGCGCGTCCGGAGGCGAAGGCCGAGGCCGCCTCGCGCCCGAGCGGGCCGAACCCGCAGATCCTCCAGCGGCTCATCCACCTCGGCCGGCGCAAGGGAGGGCTCACGCTCGACGAGATCCACGCGGCCTTCGGCAACGAGCACTTCTCGGCCGAGGCGATGGACGACGTCCTCGCCGTGTTCGCCTCGAACGAGATCCCCGTGAGCGACGGCGAGCGGCCGAACGGCTGGCGCCGGGTCGGCGACGGCTCCGCGCGCGAGAGCGCGGGCGACGACGAGGCCGGGCACACGAACGATCCCGTGCGCGTCTACCTGCGCGAGATGGGGCAGGTGTCGCTGCTCACGCGCGAGGGTGAGGTCGAGATCGCGAAGCGCATCGAGGCCGGCGAGGAGGATCAAGTCCTCGCGGTGATCGGCTCCAGCTACGGCCTGCACGAGGTGCTGCGCCTCGGCGACGCGCTCCGCAAGGACAAGCTGCCGATCGACGAGCTCGTCGACGGCCTCGGCGACGAGGGCAGCACGCTCACGCCCGAAGAGGCGAGGAAGGACCTGCTCGCCGCCATGACGCGCGCGCGTCGTCTCCAGGGCGAGATCGCGCGCCGGCAGACGACGCTCGCGAGCGCGCGCACCGGCGAGGAGGCGCGGGCACGGCTTGCGGGCGAGATCGAGGGCATCGCGCGCCAGATCGTGGCCGCGCTGCGCGAGGGCCGCTTCGCCGCGGCGCGGGTGAAGGAGATCACCGAGGGCGTCGCGCGCCTCGGCGACGAGTACGCGCGCCTCGAGACCCACGCGCGAAACGTCGCGTCGGCCTTCGGCGTGTCCTTCGAGGCGTTCCGCGAGCTCTCCGCCCTCTCGGTGCGGCGCAGCCGACCCGGCCGCGACGCGCTGGCGAAGCTCGGCGGCGAGGCGTCGCGCATCGCCGCCGCCCAGCAGGATCTCGCCGAGGTCGAGAAGACGGCCGCGCAGATCGAGGCCGAGACCGGCATGTCGCGCGCCCAGGTGCGCGCGGCCCTCGATCGTCACGCCGAAGCGTCGGCGCGCACGCACCAGGCCAAGTGCGAGCTGATCGAGGCGAACCTGCGGCTCGTGGTCTCGATCGCGAAGAAGTACACGAACCGGGGGCTCCAGTTCCTCGACCTGATCCAGGAGGGCAACATCGGCCTGATGAAGGCCGTGGACAAGTTCGAGTACCAGCGCGGCTACAAGTTCTCGACCTACGCGACCTGGTGGATCCGCCAGGCCATCACGCGCGCGATCGCGGACCAGGCGCGCACGATCCGGATCCCCGTGCACATGATCGAGACGCTCCACAAGCTGAATCGCGTGACGCGCGAGCTGGTCCAGGTGCTCGGCCGCGAGCCCACGCCCGAGGAGCTGTCGGACAAGCTCGAGATGCCCCTCGAGAAGGTCCGCAACGTGCTCAAGATCGCGAAGGAGCCGATCAGCCTCGAGACGCCCGTCGGCGAGGAGGAGGACAGCCACCTCGTCGACTTCATCGAGGACAAGCGCGTGCTGAACCCGCAGGACGCGGTGATCAGCGCGAGCCTCGCCGACCAGACGCGCCGCGTGCTCTCGACGCTCGCGCCGCGCGAGGAGCGCGTGCTGAAGATGCGCTTCGGGATCGGCGAGCGCGCGAACCACACCCTCGAGGAGGTGGGTCAGGACTTCGAGGTCACGCGCGAGCGCATCCGGCAGATCGAGGCGAAGGCGCTGCGCAAGCTCCGCCACCCGAGCCGCAACCGCGTGCTGAAGCCGTTCATCGAGAAGTAGGAGCCGCGCGGCGGCGGACTACTCGAGATCGGGCGGGGTGACCTTCTCGAGCCACGCGGCGAGATCGCCCTCGTAGCCGACGGCCTTCTGACGCTCGCGCACGCGCGCGAGGATGCGATCCACCTCCGCGGCGGGGCGCGGCAGCGTGCGGTCCACCTGCTTGGCCACGGCCTCCGCCTGCTGCGCGGCGGCGGCGCTCGCGGCCTCGGCGAGCACCTCTTCGCCGGCGTGGCTCGCGCCGGCGTCGCCGAGCCCGAGGAAGGCCTCGATCGCCTTCTCCGTGACGGCGGTCGCGTGCTTGCGCGAGGCGACGATGTTGCCCTTGCCCGTGACCACGTTCCCCACGCTGAACACGTTCGTGTAGCCGGGCAGGCGGCCCACCTCCCAGTCGCTGAAGGCGAAGAGCTCGCCCTTCGAGGGCACGCCCGCCATCGGCTCGGGGATCGAGCCGATCGAGCTCACGACGTAGGCGCCGCGCCGCTCGAAGGTCTCGTCCGTCGGCACGAGCTTGCCGTGCTCGGACCGGTTGCGGCGGAAGCGCAGGCCCACGAGCCGGTCGCCCTCGACCACGAGCCCGTCGGGCGCGGCGAGCGGCTCGACCTGGAACAGGTACTTCTCGAGGGCCTTCTCGAGCATGCGTCGTCTGCCCTGCTCGACCTTGGCGATGCGCGCGGCGTCGGCGCCCTCGGGCGCGTCCATGAGCGGCATGTCCTCGACGCGGCGGCGGTAGAAGAGCGTGCAGCCGCGCAGGCCGAGGTCGGCGTAGGCCACGCCGTGCTTCTCGAGGAACTTCGGGATTCCGCCGACCTCGAGCTCGACGAGCGGCGCCTCGATGCCGCGCTCGCGCAGCTTCTCGCGCACGGTCTCGAGCATGTGGACCTTGGCGACGTCGATCGACGCGAGCCCGCCGCCGACGATGAGCGCATCGTCCTTCACCTCGTATCGCTGTCCGGTGTAGGCGGCCTCGTTCGCGTGGTTGTACCAGACGATGAAGGGATTCTGGTAGACGAGCCCCTTGCCGACGTAGCGCTCGGCGCCCTCGATCGCGAGCGGGCGATCGCGCCAGGCGCCGCAGGCGAGGACCACCGCCGAGAGTCCCCAGGCGCGAGCGAGGTCTTCGAAGCCGACGTCGCGGCCCACCTTGGTGAGCGGCAGATAGTGCACGTTCGGGTGCGCGAGCTTCCCGCGGATGGTCTCGTACTCCTTGCGGCGGAGCGCGTGGTGCCAGCGCGGGAGGCCGTCCTCGACCTTGCCGTAGGGGCGCGGGTTCTGCTCGATCACGATCACGTGGGCGCCGCGCTGGGCGAGGCGGCCGGCGACCTCCGCCCCGGCGGTCGCGCCGCCGATCACGGCGACGACGTGGGCGGATCCGGAGGCGGGCTCGGGGCGGCTCATGGCCGCGGCAGGATACCCGTCGCGCTCCGCCGCCGAAACCGCGGGCGCACCGTCTTTCCGACGAAGCTTCGTCGCGCGCCGTGTAGGATGCCGTTCGCCATGCCGCCTCCCGCCGCCGCCGAGCTCGCGACCGCGCCCCGGCGCGACCGGCTGCCCCTCGCCTCGGTGCTCGGCTACGGCGCGGGAAACTTCGCCTTCTCGCTCCTCGGCCTCGTCGTCGCCGTGAATCTGCAGTTCTTCTATACGGACTACGTCGGGCTCTCCGCCGGCCTCGTGTCGTGGGCGCTCCTGTTCGCGCGCCTGTTCGACGCCTTCGTCGATCCGCTCATGGGATACCTCTCCGATCGCACGGCGACGCGCCTCGGCCGGCGCCGCCCGTTCATGCTCGGCGCGGCGCTGCCCCTCGGCATCGCGTTCTGGTTCCTGTTCGCGCCGCCGGAGGTGGCCGATCCCGCCGCGAGCCAGGGGCCGCTCCTCGCGTACCTCGTCGCGCTGTACACGCTCACGTTCCTGCTCTGGACGGTGGGCGCGATCCCGTACTACAGCCTCGGCGCCGAGCTCACCGACGACTACCACGAGCGCACCCAGGTGATCGCCGTGCGCGAGGCCTGGGGCCTCGCGGGCCTGCTCGCGGCCACGCTCCTGCCCGCGTACCTGATCCATCTCTACGGCGGCCGCAAGGGCTACGCGGCGATGGGCGGGATCCTCGGCCTCGGCACCGCGCTCTTCCTGTTCGTGTCGGGCGTCGCGTCGCGCGAGCGGCCCGAGTTCCAGGGGCGGCCCGCGCTCAACCCCTACGCGGGGATCGTGCAGACCCTCGCGAACCGGCCGTTCCGCGTGCTGCTCGCGGCCTTCACGGCGAGCGCGATCGCGGGCGCGGTGCCCGCGGTGCTCGTGATCTACGTCGCGGTCTACATCATCGGGACGCCCGCGTGGTGGACGGCGGGCGTCCCGGACTGGCTCCCGACCTGGTCGTACTACCTCCTGCTCTACTTCGCGAGCGCCGTGCTCTCGCTCCCGCTGTGGAGCCGCGTCGCGGGCCGCTTCGGCAAGCGCGCCGCCTGGGGCGTCGCGATCGTGCTCGCGACGCTGACGAGCGCCGGCTGCTTCTGGCTCGGCCCCGGCACGATCGCCTACTTCTCGCTCCTGCTCGTGTTCGGCGGCGCGAGCTTCGGGAACTACCTGGCGCTCCCGCCGTCGATGGTGGCGGATCTGATCGACCACGACGAAGCGTCGACCGGCCTTCGGCGCGAGGGCGCATACTTCGCGCTCTGGTCCTTCGCCACCAAGGCGGGCAACGCCGTCACGGGCTTCGCCGCGCTGCAGGTGCTCGAGCACGTAGGCTATCGGCCCGGCGTTCCGCAGAGCGAGAGCGTGAAGCTCTGGATGGTGTGGATGTACTCGTGGTTCCCCGCCCTGTTCTACGCCCTCTCGGGCCTCTACCTGCTGCGCTTCCGCTTCGGCAGGGCGGAGCTCGCCGAGGCGCAGCGTCGGGTCGGTCGGGCGTGAAGGAGAGGCGATGATCCTCGAACGGTTCCGCATGGACGGGAAGGTGGCCCTCGTGACCGGCGCGGGCCGCGGCATCGGCCGCGGCATCGCCCTCGCGTTCGCCGAGGCCGGCGCCGACGTCGTGTGCGCGGCGCGCACGGCCGAGCAGATCGAGGGCGTCGCCAAGGCCGTGCGCGAGCTCGGACGCCGCGCGCTCGCGATCCCCTGCGACGTCACCGACGGCGCGGCCCTCGACGCCCTCGCCGAGGCCACCCTGCGCGAGCTCGGCCGCGTCGACGTGCTCGTGAACAACGCCGGCGGCTCGCCCCCGACGCCGACCCTCTCGCTCACCGACAAGGCCTTCGAGGACGCCTACCGCTTCAACGTGACGAGCGCGCTCCACCTCTCGCGCGCGTGCCTCGCCGACATGGTGAAGCGCAACGACGGCGTGATCCTCAACATCTCGTCGGCGCTCTCGCACATGGTCGAGCCGGCGTTCGTCGCCTACGGCGCGGCGAAGGCGGCGCTCAGCCACATGACGCGCCTGCTCGCCGCCGAGTTCGCGCCGCGCGTGCGCGTGAACGCCCTCGCCGTGGGCGCCACCATCACCGACGCGCTCTCGCCCTTCCTCAAGGTCGGCGACCTGCAGAAGCAGATGGAGGCCCTGACACCGATGGGACGTCTCGGTGAGGTCGAGGACATCGCCGCGGCCGCGCTCTACCTGTGCACGCCCGCCTCGTCCTGGGTCACCGGCAAGGTGTTCGAGATCGACGGGGGAACCGTGGCCTCGAACTGGCCGATGAAGATCCGGCCGTACTGACGCGGTCGTCGTGCTGGGCGTGATCCTGCGCTAGCCGGCCATGAACTCGCGGATCACCCGGAACCCGCGCTCGGGATCGTCGCGATACACGCCGTGGCGACAGCTCGGGAAGCGCTCGAAGCGCACGAGCGACGGCGGAAGCGCCGCCGCGATCTCCGCCTGGTCGTCGATCGGGCAGATCGGATCGTCCTCGCCGCCGAGCACGAGCGTCGGGCAGCGCACGCGCGAGAGGGCGGGCCGCAGGTCGAAGCGCCGCGCCTCGCCGGCGGCGAAGTCGGTCATCACGTCGACCTTCCAGATCGTGCGCGCGAGCACCTCGGGCCCGAAGGGCGTCGTGGTGTAGAGCGGCAGACAGTGGCGCATGTAGTCGGGGCGCGTCTCGTCCCCCGGCTGCTCCCAGTAGCGCCGCGCGACGGCCGCCGCGGTGCCGCCGCCGAGCCGCCGCATCGCCGCCTCGATCCGGTCGAGATCCATGCGCGCCGACGTGCTCGAGAGCACGAGCTTCCCCGGATGCTCGGGATGCCGCGTCGCGTACGACATCGCGACCATCCCGCCGAAGGAGTTGCCGAAGACGATCGGCCGCTCGATGCCGAGGGCGTCGCAGAACGCGCGCACGTCGTCGCCCCACTGCGCGAGGTTCCAGCTCGCCGGATCGCCGCGCTCGCTGCGTCCGTTTCCACGGTGGTCGAGGTAGACGAGCTGCGCCACGTCGGCGAGACGCGCGAACGCGGGCTTGTAGGTCGAGTGGTCGAATCCCGGACCGCCGTGCAGCAGGAGGAGCGTCGGCTTCTCGCGCATGCGATCGCCGTCGGGGACGAGCTTCGGCCCTTCGACGTCGAAGAAGAGGCGGACACCGTTCACCGACACGTGCATGGGGGCGTCTCTCGCGCCGCCGGGCGCGCGGGCATCATCGCACGCGCGCGGGCGCGTCGTCGGACGGAGGCGCGTCAGGCGGGGCTTCGCGCAGCCTCGATCGTGAGGATCGTCCAGCCGTGACCGAGCTCGGCCAGGGCATGGGCGATCGCTTCGTCGCGATGGGCGGCGGCCAGCTTGATGCTTCGCGTGCGCGAGCCGCCGCTCTCCTTCACGCGGAGGCTCCACCAGGTGCAGCCGCCGGCCTGGGCCGGCGGCGCCGCGGCGGGGGGCGGCGGGGCCGTGGGGCCCGCCTTCGGCGGCGGCGTGGCCGGCTTCGCGCCCGCCGCTTGCGCCACGAGCGCCTCGTAGCCGGGCCCGACCTCGGAGAGCATCAGGCCGACCAGGTGTCCTTCAGCGGCGCGCCGCACGCGCCAGGCGAGCGCCTGCACTCGGATGCCGCCCTCGATCTCGACGTCGACGCCGTCGCCCTGACCGAGCTCGAGGGACGTCAGGATCGAGAGGCCCGAGAGGGAGAGATCGCGGACGATCGCCTCGTCGCGGATCCCTCCCCGACTCGCGACACAACGCAGCCGACAGCGATGTCGAGGCGCTCCGCGCCGCTCCTGCACGTGGCCCTCCGGGCGCTGGCAGGCCGATCGGCGGACCGGTCGGGGGGCTTGAGGCGCGCGCCGCCGGCCGGCGCGAGGCGCTCGCCGCGACCGTGGTAGCCTGCCGCCCGGGCCCTTAGCTCAGCGGTCAGAGCAGCCGGCTCATAACCGGTCGTGCCCAGGTTCGAATCCTGGAGGGCCCACGCGTAACACCGCGATCTCGCTCCGGTTCGTTCCCGGAACCCTTGTCGCCAGCTTGTCGCCAGCCCGACCTCGCTGGGCGCAGGACCTCGATCAGCGCGTTGTCGGCGAGGCGGGCGTAGCGGCGCGTCGAGATCACCGACGCGTGGCCGAGGAAGCGCTGCAGCGCGCGCTCGGAGACACCGCGGCGGATCGCGTCGGTGGCCATCGAGTGCTTCGTGCCTTCGTAGAGCGAGACGTGCGGCATTTCGGCCGCCGCGAGCGCCTTGCTCCATACGTATTGCAGTGCCTTGTGCGGCCACATCCGGCCGGTGCGCGGATTCGGGAAGAGGGGCGTACGAGCGAAGCGATCGGCGGGGTCCACGTGGCGCTCGATCCAGTCGGCGAGCTCCTCGCTCACGGGCAGGCGTTTCGGCTTGCCCGTCTTGGTGCCGCGGATCTCTGCGCTCGCGGCCTTCGACTTCGCGGCCTTGTCGACGAAGAGCCAGCCGTCGCGGAAGTCGGCGACAGTGAGCGCACGCGCCTCGCCGGGGCGGAGGCCCATGTGCGCGAGCGCGAGGAAGATGCCGCGATCCGCGTCGGTGATGTGCGCGAGGATCGCGTCCTGGTCGGTGGCGGAGAGGATGCGGGGCTCGTGCTCGTCCACGCGCACGGGCGGGACGCGCGGTGCCTTCGGGATCTCGCCGCGGAGCTCGAGCCAGCGCAGGAAGGTGCGCATCGTGCCGAGGAGATTGCGGCGCGACTTGGGGGAGAGCTTTCGGTCGGCGAGCCAGAGGCTCCAATCCTCGAGCTGGCCGTAGGTCATCTCTCGGATCGAGACAGAGTCGAAGAAGGAGAGGTGACCGCCTTTGGCGGCCATGCGCTCGAGCTCGCGCACGAAGCCGGGGGAGAGCGAGCCCGCGGCCATCTCGCGGCGGCGCAGCTCGAGCCAGCGCTCGAACCAGATGCGTACGAGGTTCGCGGTGGCGGCGGTTGGCTGGTAGCGCGCGAGCACCGCTTCGATCGGTGCGCCATCGGCGACCTGGTCGCGAATCTGGTCGAGGAGGCGGCGCGCCGTCGCTTCGTCGGTGATTCGGATGCCGCGGTTCGACCAGACGCGACCAATCGGGCGGAAGTCGAGGAAGAACTCCCGCTCGCCGTGCGGGCCGCGGAGGCGGCTTCGGATGCGGCCGAGCTTCGCCACGAGCGCCAAGCGTACCGCAGGGACGCGGGCAGCCGGCGAGGAGAGGAGGCGGGCGGCGGAGGCCACGTCAGGTGGGCCGGGTCTCGGCCGGGGTGGCAGGCATGGTGCTCCCTCGTTGCGGGGAGCGCTGTTGGGAAGAGCAAGAGGAGTGCCGGCCCACTCCTGGCGGTAGAGCGGCGCGCCGACGCCGAGATTGGGCGCTCAGAAAGGCCGCTACTCGCTGGGCGTCCCGTATCAGGCGCGAGGAGCGATCCGGTTGGCGCTACACAATGGACCACATACAGCCGGCATCCGGGGCGCGAGCCAGAGTCGGGAACGACCGTGAGGCCGTAGGCCGTCGGTATCGCTCTCCCGCAACCGAGCTTGCGCGATTGCAGGAGAGAACGGTGCCCGTCCCGACATACGACAAGTTCATGGAGCCCATTCTTCGGTTCCTGGCGGCGCACCCAGAAGGGGCCGCCGCGCGCGACGTACACGAGGCCGCAGCAGGAGCGCTCGGTCTGTCGGAGGCAGACAAGCTGGAGCTCGTTCCGAGTGGGACCCAAACGGTCTACAAGAATCGGGCTGGTTGGGGACACGATCGTCTGAAGCGGGCAGGTCTTTCCGCCAGTACGCGTCGCGGATTCTGGAAGCTGACGCCACAAGGGGTGGAGTTCGCTTCCTCGCACCCCGCGCCGCTTTCAAAGGAACAGATTCAGGAGCTGGCGACCGGGCACATCGACGTGAGACTGCGCGGCGCCGGCGCCACGCCGGAAGCCGATCGGGCGACGCCCTCGCTGGCCATCGATGTCCCCAACGATCTGGCGAGTCCCGACGATCGTATGGAGGCAGCTCTCGCGGAGCTGCGCCGCACGGTCGCAGCCGAGTTGCTGGAGGCGCTCCGGGACGTATCACCGACGTTCTTCGAAACCATCGTCCTCGATCTGCTCCACCGGATGGGCTACGGCACGAGCCGAGCCGATCTTCAACGCGTCGGGAAGAGCGGAGACGGCGGAATCGACGGCGTGATCTCACTCGACAAGCTCGGACTCGAGAAGGTCTACGTCCAAGCGAAGCGCTGGCAGAGTCCAGTCGGGCGCCCGGACGTCCAGGCGTTCTACGGTGCGCTGGCCGGCCAGCGTGCGACCAAGGGCGTCTTCATCACGACGTCCTCGTACACCCCACAGGCCGTGGACTTTGCGCGCTCGGTGGAGAAGATCGTGCTCGTCGACGGCGCTCGGCTCGCAGAGCTGATGATCGACCACGAGGTCGGCGTCACGTCACGGCCCGTGCGCGTGCCGAAGCTCGATAGCGACTACTTCGAGGAAGAGTCGTCCTAGATCGAACAGCAAGTTCACCGCCCGATGCGCCGCACGCTCGCAATGAGCGGTGATCGCACCGCTGGCATGACCCGCGTGCCGCAGGCGCCCTTCTTGGCGATCGATGGGCTCTACCAGTCACATGTCCTTCTGTGGTCCTTCTGCTTGTTCTCAGCCTGAACTGGGGGATTCTCGGCGACGACCTAGGCGCTGAAACGGTGTGGCTCCTTGCTGCGCCGGTGCTCGCCGGAGTTGCATTCGTGATCGCGCTCGGCATCCACCGCGACGGCCTGCTGGCACCGGCAGCGCACAGGCGGGCGGTCACCTCGCCGCTGCCCGTCAATCAGGATGCAGACAATCGCGCGGACTTGGATGCACGTCGGCCGCGCTCGCGCACGCCGCAGGGCGAGATCATTGACGCGGAGTACCGCGTCGTCTCCTGAGCAGAGTTGGCAGGCGCACCGCACACTTGCAGCGCGCCGCCTGCAGGCCAGTCGCACGCGGGCTGCAGCTCGATTGCCGTCGGAGCGACGCGTCGGCTGCACCATCATCGACAGGAGTGCGGTCGAGGCCGTGCACGGGCTCTGCAGCTCCGCGTGCAATCGGGGACCCATCGGTGCAATGACAGATGATTGAGCCTGGGACGGTAAATGCGAGCGCAAGATAAGGGACGGAGGGATTCTCGGAAGTCGCTGCGCATCTTCGGGAATCCGACGGAGTACCTGGGTCGGGGCGGAGGAATCGTCCGTCCGCGTCTCGCCGCCCGCCGCGGTGTTGCCCTCGCGTCGCATAGCCGCGCTCGTGCCCATCGGCCCGCGTCGATCCGCAGCACGCGCGGTCTCGCGAGTGCAGTCCTCCGCCAGTAGGCGTGCGTTCCCTCTGCCGTGGACACCGTGGCTGTGGTCCTGGCGGGGCCCCATCCACGGCGGAGACCTGTGGACGTTGGTCCGCGCGCCGAAGGTGAACGGTCTGCCACGCGATCACTCGCGACGGCACTCTCGAGCGCACGCGCAGTGCCCGGACGCTGGCGGGAGCGGGGCACGAAGCTTGCCACCGCCGGCTCGAGTTGGAAGCGCGATCCATCTCGGAGCTTCTCCATGAGCACGGCATGCCACGCCGTGCGGCGACCGGACCCTACGCGCGACGCAGGCCGGAAGAGAGCGTCCTCTACCAGGTCGTGCAGGCGGAGGTCGAGAGCTTCCTCGCGAGCGCGGCCGCGCGCGAGCGACCAGTCCCTCACTTCGTCGCGCGCGAGCTCCGCGCCTTCCTGCGCTGCGGCATTCTCGTCCACGGGTTCGTGCGGGTTCACTGCGACGGCTGCGGGCTCGATCGCGCCGTCGCCTTCTCGTGCAAGGGCCGCGGCTTCTGCCCGTCGTGCGGCGGCCGCCGCATGGCCGACACGGCCGCGCACCTCGTGGACCGCGTCCTCCCGGAGGTGCCCGTCCGCCAGTGGGTGCTCTCGCTGCCATGGAAGCTTCGATACCGGCTCGGATACGACGCGTCGCTCGCACGCGAAGTGCTCGACGTCTTCGTGCGCTGCGTCTTCGCCTCGCTGCGGCGCCGGGCCCGGAAGCAGTGGGCAATCCTGCACGGGCACTGCGGTGCCGTCACCTTCATCCAGCGCTTCGGCGACGCGCTGAACCTCAACGTCCACTTCCATTCGCTCGTGCTCGACGGCGTCTATGCGCGCTCGAACGATGGCCGCCTTCGCTTCCATCCGCTGCCCCCGCCCGACGACGCCGAGGTCGAGCGGGTGGCGCGGCAGGTCGCGCGGCGGCTGGCTCGGCTGGTCGAGCGCCGCGGCCTCGGCGACGACAGAGCGGAGGACGACCCGCTCGCGAGAGGAACCGCTCCTCGCGTCGCTCTACGCGGCTTCGGTCGCGAGCCGCATCGCGACGGGCTCCCGCAGCGGACAACGCGTGCTCCGCGTGGGCGACCGCATCGACGCCGAAGATCTCCCCATGCTGCAAGGCGAGCGCTGCGCGAGCGTCGGGGGCGTGAGCATCCACGCCAACGTCGCCGTCCCCGCACGCGACCGGCGGCGTCTCGAGCGCCTCTGCCGCTACGGCGCGCGTCCGCCCGTCGCGACCGAGCGCCTCTCACAACTCGAGGACGGCCGCCTCCTCTACCGGCTGAAGCACCGCTGGCGCGACGGCACGACCCACGTCGTCTTCACGCCGCAGGAGCTCGTCGAGAAGCTCGCCGCGCTCGTCCCGCCGCCGCGCTTCCATCTCGTCCGCTACCACGGCATCCTCGGACCGTGCGCGAGTGAACGCGATCGCGTCGTGCCGGCGGGGGAGTGCGCACGGCCCGCGCGATCCTCCTCCACTCTCGGAGCCATCGCGACACCGCCGCAGGTCGATGCCGCTCCCGGGAGCACAGCGTCCGCCGCGACGGCGGAGCATGCCTCGGTCGCGTGGATCGGGTCGATGTCCGAGACCGAGCGGCTCGGGAGCGGTGCACCCATCCCCGTCCCCAGCGCCGGCGCACCGACTCAGCCCGGCGCCACCCGGGCGCGACGGCTCGCGTGGGCAGAGCTGATGAAGCGCGTCTTCGCGATCGACGTACTCGAGTGCCCGCGCTGCCGCGGCCCGATGCGAATCCTCGCGGCAATTCACCCGCCTGAGACCACGTCGGCAATCCTCGCCTGCCTGGGCCTTCCGGTGCGCGCGCCGCCTCTCGCGCCGGCGCGGAGCGGCGGCGACTTCGAGTGCGGGGCGGACTACCAGGACCGGACGCCCGACTGGGAGTTCTGATCCGCCCCCCGGCACTCGGCCTCAGGCAGCCCTCGGGTCGGCGCTGGTCGAGCAGACCCGCGCACAACACTCGCCCTCGATCGCGGCGCGTCGCATTACTGCGCCTTGCGGACGCCATCGATGCCCTCGTTTGCCGAAATTCGCAGCGGCGGCACCGCCGCCCCCGCTTCTTTCCCCGGCCGCTGGGGCGGCCGGCCAGTTGCCATAACGGCTCTTCTCGGCGGCTGAAACTACCCCCTTGTTCTTCCTAGGCGGCCGCTGGCGCGCAGCTTGGTCACCGTGTTGGCAGCCCGGTTGGCCACCCAGATGTTGGCTCCGTCGTAGACCGGACTGACCGGATTCGAGCCGGTCGCGAACGTGCCGAGCAAGGCGCCGTCGCGAGCTCGAATCTTCGCGACGTTGTTCGAGTTGAAATTCGAGATCCAGACGTTCGCCCCATCGAACGCGATGCCGGTCGGACGCGTTCCCCCGCACGAAATGGTCCTCACGGCCGTCAGGGTGCCCGTGTTGATTTCAGTAACGGAATCGTTGCCGCTGTTCGTCACCCAGACATTCTGCCCATCGAACGCGATGCCGCTGGGGACGGGGCCGACCGGCATGGTCTTCACCAGCGATCCGTTGCTTGCCTCCAGTGCGGTCACGGTGTTGTCGTTGCCGTTCGCGACCCAGACGTCGATGCCGTCATAGGCGACCGCACCGGGATGATGTCCCACCGCGAACTTGCCCATGAGAAGGCCGTCGCTGGCGCGGACCGTGAAGACAAAGCCTTGGGAGTCGGAAGTGTTCGTGGCGATCGCCGCGACCCACAGGCTCGAGCCGTCGAAGGCAATGCCCGTCGGGTTGATGGGCAGGAGCACGAAGTTGTTGGGCGTGGCTGCGTACCACCTCAGGGTGGCGATGGCGGAGTGGCTCTTGGATTGCGCCCAGGCGCTGCTCGCGAAGAGCATGGCGACCACGAAACCGATCGAGAGATGAGCGATCGTTCTTCGCTGCGTCCGCGCCGACGCTCCCGGCGAGATCGCGGTCGTGGAGCGCGGCGCACCCGAGACGTCCTCGCCGGCATCGAGCCGAACCCCGAGAGCTTCGCGGCGCCGCCGCAGGAGCAGCGCGTCGAGCGACCAGGGCCCCGGACCGGCGGCGAGCAGATAGATGCAGGTCATGATCTGCGCGTACTCGGAGCGGATCTCGTGCAGCACGGCCCACCCGCCCATGACCGGCGGCGAGGGAGGCGCGGGCAGCGGCGACGTGCCGAGGTACAGCGAGATCTTGGTGGACAGCATCGCCACGACCATCTCGATGATGAACGGCACGCTGATGAGTCGCGTCGCGAGGCCGCTCATGAGCAGCAGTCCGCCGCCGATCTCGAGCACGGCGATCGCCGGCGCGAGCACCTCGGGCATCGGCATGCCGAGCTTCGTGAACCGGCCCACGCCCTGGTTGACGTAGGCGAACTTCAGCAGGCCTTCCCAGAAGAAGACCGCGCCCGCCATCAGCCGCAGGGCGAGCGTGGCCTTGGGGCCGGATGTCGGCGGGTAGGCGAAGAAGCGAGTGACTTCCTGAAGCGTCATAGACCGTTTCCTTCGTTGTGGTGGGGATCCGGGCTGCGCATCCACACAACGCGGAACTCGACGCAGGGTTCCCTGCGCTCGCTCGGGAACCTATTGCCCGCCCCGGACGTTGGACGTAGGGTCGATGTGTGGCCGGAGGCGGAGCCGAAGAGGTGGCGCGCCAGGCGCTCGCCCATGCGGACGCGCTCTACAACTTCGCGCGTTGGCTCGCACGCGATCCCGCGGAGGCCGAGGACTTGGTGCAAGAGGCCTACTCACGTGCGCTCGGCGCAGCGCGGAATTTCGAACCGGGGACCAACCTGAAGGCGTGGCTCATGCGGATCCTGCGCAACGCCTTCATCGATCGCCGCCGGAGATCGCAGCGCGAGGTGTACGTCGACGACCTGGACGCGGATGGTGAAGTGGCAGAGCCCGTGCCGGGCGAGCTGCAGCTCGATCAGATCCGGGCGCTGGTCGCCGAGGACGTCTCCGCTGCAGTGCGTGCGCTACCGGAGCCGTTTCGGACGGTCGTCCTCCTCGACCTCGAGGGAATGACGGAAGCGGAGGTCGCGAGCGTGCTCGGCTGCGCGACGGGAACCGTGAAGTCGAGGCTCTCGCGCGCGCGAGCAGTGTTGCGCGATCGACTCGCCGCATATGGAATGGGCTGAAGGCAAGATCATGGACTGCGACAAGGCGAGAGAGTTGAACCTGGACGGGCTGCGCGGGCGCCTCTCGCCGGAGCTGGCGGCCGAGCTTCGCGAGCACCTCGCCACTTGCGCGACGTGCCGCGGCCACGCAGAGGCCGAGCGCGTTCTCAGCGAAGTCCTCGACACGCGCCTGCCTCAGTACGCTGCGCCTCTCGCGCTCAAGCGCCGTCTCGCGGCGAACTGGCCGGCGTCCACTCGCGCAGCTTCAGCGCCGCGGCGTATCGCGAGGTTTCCGCGGGTCGCCGCGATGGCGATCGCGGCGGCCGCCGCGCTGATCCTGTTCGTCGGCGGCTCGACGGCACTCTTCGTCCAGCGGCGCCTCGAGCTGCGTTTGCTGCAGAGTGAGACCGTCAACGACCACCTGCGCATGGTCGGGGGCGCGCCGCTCGCCCAGGTGACCGGCGGCCTCCACGAAGTCAAGCCCTGGTTCGGCGGCAAGCTCGACTTCGCACCGTCCGTGCAGTTCGCCGGAAGCGACGACTTCCCGCTGCAGGGCGGCGCGGTCGAGCCTTTCCTCGATCGACGCGCGGCGGTGTTCGTCTACCGGCGGCGGCTGCACACCGCCTCGCTCTTCGTTGTCGAGGCCGACGGGCTCGCCTTCCCGGAGACTCTGCGCACGCAGACCGTCCGCGGCTTCAACGTCGCGCTCTGGAAGTCGGGGGACCAGGGCTACGCGCTCGTCTCCGACCTCAACCTGCGCGAGCTCCTCGAGCTTCAAGCGCAGATCGCGGGAGCCCAGACGTCGTCGAAATAGGAACGTAGAGCGCGGCGTTCCTTCCGCCGTCGCGTCACCTCGCGCTGCCCCGTCCGGTCGAGCCTTCGCGGAAGCTGTCGAATGCGATCCAGATTTGGTCGCCGTAGGCGATGACGGGCGATCCCGTAAACCGCGCCTCGCGAAGCTGTTTCAGGTCGATTGGGGAGCAGATTTCCCTGCAGAGCCCTGGCTCGACTGTGCAACTCGCGACGGGCGCGTTGGGATTTCACTCCTCAACTATCTATGCCGGCGAAGCGCGCTCGCGACTTCGTCGCGCCATTCTCCCCCTTCGGATTGCCGCTCTGGCCAGGCTTCCAAGGGCGCAGATACTTGAGGGAGTTCGGGTCGACGGGCACGGGCAAAGAATGCGGCAGGGATCAGTGCTGATCCAGCGCTGAGAAAACCTGACGAGGCTTCGCGCGCCGAGGGGCGCGTACGATCGCCGCGCCGCGCGCGAAGGAGGAGTCGTGACGATCCGGCTCGCCGTCTCGGTCATGGGCGTCCTCGTCGCAATCGCCGCGACGCTCGCCGCATGCTTCGCGGTCGGCGTGCGACTCGGCCGGAGCGACGAGACGGACTCGGGCGAGGCGCTGCCCGCCGGCGTGCCCGGTCTCTTCGTCGTCGTGAACGGGCACCGCGTGCACGTCGTCGAGCGCGGCGACGGGCCTCCGCTGCTCCTCGTGCACGGTACCGGCGGCACCACCTTCGACTGGGAGACGAGCGTCCTCGACGCCTTCGCGCGCAGCCATCGCGTCGTCGCGGTCGACCTCTTCGGCATGGGCTTCAGCGCGCGCGACGACGCCTTCCATTACGGCTTCGAGCTCTGGGCCGATCAGCTCGCCGGCACGCTCGGCATCGAGCGCGCGTCGCTCGTCGGCCAGTCGCTCGGCGGCGCGATCGTGACCGTCTTCGCGGGCCGGCACCCCGATCGCGCGCTGCGCGTCGTGAGCGTCGACTCGGGTCCGTGGATGCCGCCCTTCATGCTCGTGCTGCTGACGCCCGGGATCGGCGAGCTCTACCTGGCGCGGCGAGTCTACTGGCCGGAGCGTCCCGATCAGCCCGAGCCGTACGCGGCGCGGATGCGCGCGGTGTATCGGATCGCGGGCACGCGGCGGAACCTGCTGCGGCTCAACCGCGGCCAGTTCCTCGACGCGCGCGCCTATCTGCGCTGGGTTCGCCGCGCCGCGTGCCCGGTGCTCCTCGTGCACGGTCGCGACGACGACATCATCCCGCTGCGCGCGGCGCAGTCGTTGCAGCGCTCGATCGCGGGCAGCCGGCTCGCGGTGATCGACGGCGCCGGCCACTTCGCGATGCAGGACCAGCCGGAGCGCTTCGTCGAGGTGGTGGAGCCCTTCCTGCGCGACGACGCGAAGACCGCCGCGTCGTCGCGCTGAGCGGCTCCGTGCATCGGGTTAGTCGGGACGCGCGAGCAACTCGGCGTCGTCGGGCACGATCTCGATCGTGACGCCGTGGGCTTGTGCGTAGTAGCGGCGCCGCAGGTCCCAGAGTCGGGCATGCGCCAGCTCCGAACGCCAGCCGCCGCCGTAGTACTTGAGCGCGATGCGCGCGAGGATTGCCCAGCCCGGAAGGCCCGGTCGCACGGTCGCGCAGCCACGTAGCCGTAGCAGGTGGGCGGCGCGACCCGCGGCCTCGGCATCGAGGAGCACGTCGACGTTCGGGTCGCGCGCGGCGTTGCGCGCGGCCAACGTGTCGCGACCGGTGGTGGTGTAGAGGCGCCCGCCGCTCCACACGAACCAGAGCGGCGTCAGCGCGGGCCACCCCTTCGGCGAGCGCGTGGCGATGCGGGCCACCATCGAACGCTCCAGATAGGCGATCGCGATCGGGTCGTCGGGTCTCATGCCGACTCTGCGTGCAGGGTGCCGTAGTCCCAGGCCACGACTCCGATGGGAGCGAGGCGGAGCCAGAGGCGATCGTCCGCCGCTGCGAAGGGCGGCGTGTCGCCCGCGATCCGCCCGCGCCAGGTGACCGCGCGCAGCTCGAACCACCAGCGGCCGTCGTCGACGACGAGCACCACGCGGTCGCGACACGAAGGCGGCGGCGCGTACTCGGGCGCGATGCCGATCCAGAGGGCATCGGCCTCGTGACGCAGCCGCACCGGCACGGCCTCGACGCGGCCGTCGCGATCGAACGCGATCGCGGCGCGGGAGCGATCGCCGAGTACGTTCGCGAGTCGCACGGGATCGACGCGCTGGGTGATGCGCGGCACGGGTCCAGGATACCGGCGCGTGCGGTTCGCGCCTCGTCCGCTCGGTCATGCGCGACGCCACATGGATCGCCCGGATCTTCCGCAAGAGAGCGGCATCCTCCTGCGCCCGCTCCGACCGGCCGCTTCCGCCACGCGTAGTGGCCGCTGGTCGAGACCTCCAGCACGCGGCACATCGTGGCCACTCGATGTTGGGCCTGGTGAGCGCTCGCGAATTCGAAGATCCGGACGGGATCTTCCCGGTCTCCCGCGCAAAGATCCATCGGTCGCAACGGGCGTGGGGTGGTAGCGGCAACACCGACCGGAGCGAACGGCTACCTAACCGCTTGCGCGTCAGCTGACGCCCGCCGTGAATCGACCCTACACCGCCCGGCGGTCCGCGGCGAAGCCACCCATACCAACCCGAGGCCGAACGGCCGCCGGTCCGCAGCCCGTCGCCGTCGGATGGCTGGAGCTCGAATACGAGCACTTCGCCCTGCCGTACCAGAGTGACCAGGTCCCGCGGCTTCGCCGTTCTGGAGTCGCTGTCGGACGTGGCTCAAGCGAGCCGGCTCCAGTGACCTCGGCGCAGCGTGCTCGGATCGCGACCTCGTAACTTGATCTTGCCGCTCCGAGGGTGGGATGATGGAGTCGCGGTGTTACACCGCGCGCGGGACGCACTGATGGTGCTGCTTTGAGTCGCCTCCTTCGGTTCGCATTCGGCTGCTGCGCCTTGCTGTGGGCCGTCGCGGCGCAAGCGACTTGCATACGGCCCTGCAACTGCATGCCGTGCCCGGTGGCCCACGTCTGGCCGATCGATTCGCCCCCCTGCGACGCCACGTCCACCCTCCAGGAATGCGTCGACGGCGCAAACAGCGGCGACGCGGTGAAGATCGCGACCAACGGACCGATCTCGGAGTCCATCTCTTTCGAGAAGTCGCTCACGCTCGGCGCGGCGCAGGGCTTCACTCCCGTGTTCTCGGCTGGGAACGTCATCAAAGCCATTCTTACGAACACGGACAGCACCTCGATCCGGATCGAGGGCCTCACCTTGCAAGACGGCTACATCTACGTCGTGCAGGAGGGATCGGGTTCCTTGACGGTCGATATCGTGAACAACCTGATCGAACAAGATACGACCCCGACCGACGGGGGATTCGGGGGTCCTGTGTTCGAGGCGATCGGAATCCAAGCGATCACGGCCGGCGCCGCCACGGGTCCCATGTCATTTTTCGTCGCCGGGAACACAGTGAGCTTCCCAGTCGTTCCCCCTTTGTGCGGCGGCTCGCCTTGTACCGCAGAGGGGATCAGCATCTTCAGTAACGCGTCATCCTCGAGTGGCCTGGTCACAGGCAACATCCTCACGATGTCCCTCGCGGGCTCAACTGCGATAGACCTCAGTAGCCTGAGCGCCGATTTGACGGTCGACGTGACGCGCAATCACATCTCCGGCATCGGCTACGACGCCGGCATCGAGCTGTTCAGTGAGGGCACCGGGACTCTGACGGCGCGCGTTCTCGACAATCTCGTGTCCGGTGAGCACAGCAGCCAGGGAGACGGCGCGATCACTGCCGACGCGTCGAGCGACCCTCTCGGAGGTACCGGAGCGATTCAGTTCGCGATCGCGAACAACACCATCGCTCGCGACGACACGGCGATCCGCGTGCGCCGGGAGAGAGGTCCGCAGGGTCAGCTAGGCACGGTAGCCGGCTCGATCGCCAACAATGCACTAACCGGCAACTTCTACGGGCTCGATGTCGATCCTGCACTCGTGGGCACCGTCTCCGATCACAGCAACCTCTTCTTCGACAACACCGCCGACGTTGCGAGCGGTATCGTGGGACTGAACTCGATCCTCGCAGACCCGCTCTACGACGGCTCGACCGACTACCACCTGAAGTCCGGCTCACCGGCCATCGATGCCGGTGACGACAGCGCCGTGCCCGCAACCGACCTCGAGGGGAACCCGATCACCGACCTCGACGGCCACCCGCGCGTCCAGGGCGCGCATGTCGACATCGGCGTCTACGAGACAGCGCCGGAGCCGGATGCCCAGACGCTCGCCGTTTCCGCGCTCGTGACACTCCTGGGAGTCATGGGACGCGGCACGGCTACGCCCGGAGGGCGCAAGTAGTTTGCATCCGCCGGCGCTCGGGCTCGCTCACGTCAAGTCTGGGAACTCGTGAGCCTCCGCGAGACGCGGTCATCTTGGATGACCCCCTGCAAAGCCTCGATGAAGTCAATCTACTAGGTCCGGTTGATCTCCTGAGGCGTACCAGGCCAAATCGCCAGCTCGTGGTATCGACCCACGACGCGTGCCGCGGACGCTTGCTTGAACGGAAGCCGCGCCCAGTGAGTGAGGAGCAGCGAACCGTGGTGCTCGAGCTTGAAGGATGGTCGCGGGCTGGTCCGCGCATCGTTCAGTGAGAGATCGAGCTGGATCGCGCACCCTTTCGCGTCGTAGGTGGAGAGTAGGTCGATCGGGAAGCGGTCCCCG
>DATKKW010000024.1:0-143961 GCA_035542715.1 Myxococcota bacterium | reverse complement strand
GAGCGCATCGCGGTCCTCGGGCGCGAGAAGCACGATCCGGCGCGGGAGCTTCACCGGCCGCAGCAAGAGCTCGAGCGCGCGCTCCGGCGCGTCGCCGCGATAGACGCGCACCTTCGCCGCGTCGCCGGAGAAGTCGAGCCCCTCCCAGTCCTCGCGGGCGATGCGCGCCTCTCCCTTCGGCGGCGTCGCATCGTGCTGCGGTCCGACGCCGAACTCGACGCGCACGCGGTCCAGGATGATCTCGGGCGGCGTGTAATTGCCCTTGCTCTTCGATTCCTTCTTCCCCTCGCGATCGCAGACGTGGCCGAGCACGATGCAGGTCTTGAAGGGATGCGGCTTCGCCGCCTCGGGGAAGAGGAGCGTCGAGACCCAGAGCAGCGAGTTGAACCATCCGCGCGTCTGGTCGATCGCCTCGCTGATGAAGTCGGCGGGGAAGGCCTTCGCGAACTCGTCCTTCCCGTGGTGCGGGTAGCCCCACTGCGCGAAGGGCATGCAGCCCGAGTCGAACCAGACGTCGATCACCTCGGGCACGCGCCGGAACGTGCCCTTCGTGCCGGCCCTCTTCCACGTCACGTAGTCGATCCACGGCTTGTGGACGCGCAGGTGGGGCGAGAGCGAGGGATCCTTCGCGCGCGCCGCCTCGAACTTCTCGAAGGCGCGCGGGTTGCGGGACAGGATCTCGGCGACCGAGGCCGGAGCGTCGATCTCTCCGGTCTCGTCGTTCACCCAGAGGTTCAGCGGCGTGCCCCAGAAGCGCTCGCGCGAGAGGGCCCAATCGACGTTGTTCCGCAGGAAGTCGCCGAAGCGTCCGTCCCGGATGTGCGGCGGGAGCCAGTGGATCCGCGCGTTGTTCGCGAGCGCGTCCTGCACGCGCGCCGTCGTGCGCACGTACCAGGTGGGCCGCGCGTACTGGATGAGCGGGTCCTGGTCGCTCCGCCAGCAGAAGGGATAGTCGTGGAGGTAGCGCTCGGCGTGCCAGAGCAGGCCGCGCTCCTTGAGCTCCCGTTGGAGGTCGCGGTCGGCATCCTTCACCCAGCGCCCCGCGTAGGCCGCCGGGGCGACGGCGGGATCGAAGGCGCCGTCGGGCCTGACCGCGCACAGGAGCGGCAGCGACGGGTCGCGCTTCTGCTCCGCGCGCAGGAGCTCGAAGTCGACCTCGCCGAAGGCCGGGGCGCAGTGCACCACGCCGGTGCCCGCGTCGAGCTCGACGAAGTCCGCGGCGACGACCCGCCACAGCCCGGTGTGGGAGCCGCCGCGCGCGTACCAGCCGAAGGGCGGCGCGTAGCGCCGCCCGACGAGCTCGCTCCCGCGCAGCGTCCGCTCGACGGGAAGCTCGCGGCCGACCTTCGCAGCGAGCGCCGGGACGAGGGCCGCGGCCACGACGAGGCGCGCGTCGCCGTCTCGGACCACCGCGTACTCGACGTCCGCCTTCACCGCCGCGAGCTCGTTCGAGGGCAGCGTCCACGGAGTCGTCGTCCAGACCAGGAGCGAGGTGTCGGGCTCGTCGCGAAGCGGGAAGCGCACGTAGAGCGACGGATCCTCGACCGACTTGTAGCCCTGGCCGACCTCGGCGGCGGAGAGCGCCGTCCCGCCCTGCGCCCACCACCAGACGACCTTGTGTCCCCGGTAGAGCAGGTCCCGACGGAAGAGCTCGGAGAGCGCCCACCACACGCTCTCCACGTAGCGCTCGTGGAAGGTCACGTACGCGTTCTCGAGATCGACCCAGAACGCGAGCTTCTCGGTCAGGTCCTCCCACTCTCGCGTGTAGCGGAACACGCTCTCGATGCAGCGGCGCACGAACGGCTCGACGCCGTAGGCCTGGATCGCCTCCTTGCCCTGGATCCGGAGCTCCTTCTCGACCTCGATCTCGACCGGCAGCCCGTGCGTGTCCCAGCCCGCCTTCCGCTCGACGAGGAAGCCTCGCATCGTCTTGTAGCGGGGGAAGACGTCCTTGAAGACGCGGGTCAGCACGTGGCCGTTGTGGGGCAGCCCGTTGGCCGTCGGGGGGCCCTCGTAGAACACGAAGCGCGGCGCGTCCGCGCGCTTCGCGAGCGTCGCGTGGAACACGTCCCGCTCGCGCCAGAACGCACGGATGCGTGACTCGAGCTCGGGGAAGGAGACGATCGGTGCGACGCGTTCGAAGCGCAGGGCCATGGGGCGGAAGCTACCATGGCTGCGAGCCCACGCGGAGGAGCCTTCCATGACCGACTACCTGAGCTCCAGCATGCGTCTCTACCTCGAGAAGCTCGTCGACTGGGAGGGCCTGCTCTCCCTGCGGCGCGGCGCGCCCGTCGACCGCGAGGCCGAGGTGGGCGCGATCCGAAGCGTGCTCGAGACCGTGGCCTCGCTCGCGCAGAGCTTCGAGCGTCCCGCCCGCGAGAGCTGGCACGCGGAGGCCGAGCCCACCCCCGACGGCGGCGCGCAGCCGCCGCTCCACATCCGCGAGGCGTACGGCCGGCTGCGCGAGGCGGGGCTCGTCTCGCTCACGGTGGCCGAGGAGTACGGAGGTCCGGCGCTGCCTGCGCTCGTGAACGCGATGGTGCTCGAGATGATCTCGCGCGCGGACACCTCCCTCATGACCGTGATCGGCCTCCAGACCGGCGCCGCGAGTGACGTCGAGAAGTACGGGAGCCCGGAGCAGAAGCGCGCGATCCTGCCCCGCTTCACCTCCGGCGAGGTGCAGGGCTGCATGGATCTCACGGAGCCCCAGGCCGGGAGCGACCTCGGCCGCATCACGACGAAGGCGACGGACCTGCCGGACGGGAGCGTCCGCCTCGACGGACAGAAGATCTTCATCACCAACGGCGGCGCCGAGGTGCACCTCGTGCTCGCGCGGGACGCCGACGGCTTCGAGGCGTCACGCGGAACGACGAACGGCCTCTCGCTCGTGCTCGCCACGCGCCACAAGGCCGACGGCTCGCCGAACGGCGTGCGCGTGGCGCGGCTCGAGAAGAAGCTCGGGATCCACGGCTCGCCGACCTGCGAGGTCGTGCTCGACGGCGCCATCGGCGTGCGGCTCGGAGCGAAGGGCAAGGGCTTCCGCGCGATGCTCGACCTCATGAACAACGCCCGCCTCGGAGTCGCCGCCCAGGCGCTCGGCGTCGCCGAGGCGGCCCTCGGCGATGCCCTCCGCTATTCCCAGGAGCGCGAGCAGTTCGGGATGGCGATCGTGCGTCAGCCGCTCGTCATGACCATGCTCGCCAAGATGGCGGTGAACCTCGAGGCCGTGCGCGGCCTGCTCTACCGCGCCTTCGAGATCCTGGACTTCACCCTCGCGGCGGAGGCCTGCCTCGCCCAGGGCGCCGGCAGCGAGGCCGAGCGCGCGGCCCTCGAGACGAAGCTCGAGCGCGAGACCACGCGCCTCCGACTCCTGACACCGCTCTGCAAGTACTTCGCGACCGAGGTCTGCCACGACGTGACGCGGGACGCGATGCAGGTCTTCGGCGGCATCGGCTACACGATGGACGTCGACGCCGCGAAGCTCCACGCCGACAGCCTGATCATGACGGTGTACGAGGGCACGAGCGAGATCCAGGCGAGCTTCGCCCTGCGCGAGATGGGAAAGGGCGCCCTCGCCGTGGTGTTCGCCGAGGCGCGCGACGAGCTCTTGCGGCTGCCGAAGCGTGCGGCGCTCGCGGCCCTCGCCGAGCGGGTCGAGCAGGGGATCGTCACGATCGAGGAGTCGATGAAGACGCTGTTCGGCGACGTCTCCTACGCGCTCCTGCGCGCGAAGCTCCTGGCCGAGATGGTGATCGACGTGCTCGCCTCGGTGGAGCTCCTTCGCCAGGCCGCCGCCGAGCCGGCGCGGCTCGACGTCGCGGAGAGCTGGATCCGGCGGCGCATGCTCTCGGTGCAGGACGCCGCCCGCCGCATCGCCGAGAACCAGGAAGACCGGATCGAGCGGGACGAGCGGGTGCTCGCGCTCGCCGGACTGCAGGAGGCGTAGCGATGTCGATGACGCGCGAGGAGCGGGAGACGTTCCTGGCCGGTCTCCACGTGGGGGTGCTGTCGCTCGCGGAGCCCGGCCGCGGTCCCCTCACGGTCCCGATCTGGTACGGCTACGAGCCCGGCGGCGAGATCCGATTCGTGACGGAGCGCGACTCGCGCAAGGGTCGCCTGCTGGCCGAGGGCTCCCGCGTCTCGCTCTGCGCCCAGACCGAGCAGCCGCCGTATCGATACGTCAGCGTCGAGGGGCCGGTCGTCGCGGTCGCCACCGCCGACGTCGAGCGCGACGTGCGGCCCCTCGCGCATCGCTATCTCGGGCGCGACCTCGGCGACCAGTACGTGGCCGCCACGGCCGACGATCGGGCCGACGGTGGGAGCATCCTCGTGCGCGTGCGGCCCGAGCGCTGGCTGTGCGTCGACTACGGCAAGGTCTTCGGGGGATAGTGCGGGGCGCCGTCTTCGTGCTCCAGGCCGAAGGCGTTCACGACGCACGAGATCGTGCGGTAGAAGCCCGCGAGCACCACGAGCTCGACGAGCTGGGCAGGCTCGTACGCCGCCGCGAGCTCGTTCCAGAGCGCGTCGTCGAGGCGCGCCGTGTCGTGGAGCGAGTCGACGAGCCGCACGAGCAGCCGCTCGCGCGGCGTCCAGGCCGGGGCGTCGGCGCCGCCGTGCACGGTCGCCGCGACGCGCGCGTCGTCGAGCCCGACGCGCCCCGCGAAGTAGCCCGCGTGGAGTCCCCACTCGTACTCGGCGCCGGCGCGCGCGGTCGCGCGCAGGATCACGATCTCGCGCTCGCGGCGCTCGAGCGATCCCCGGTCGAGCAGGTTCGCGGCGCGCATCTTTCCGAGGATGCGCGGGTTGTGGGCGAGCGTGCGGAACAGCCTGAGCGGCGCGACGCCGGGCGGCATCATGGCCGCCAGCGCCTCGGCGAGGTCCGGCGCGTAGGGCGGCTCGAGGGGGGCGAGTCGCGGGCTCGTCATGGGGCCTCCACGGAGCCGAAGAAGTCGGCTACTGTTTCCGTAGCGTAGCGCTACTATTTCGGTAGCGAAAGCCCGGGGAGCACGCTCCTGGCCGCGAGACGCCCCGCCCCTCGTCCCGGACGCGCCGCCCGCGGCTCGCGAAGCGGCCGGCCGATCATGGCGCTCCTCGACCTGCTGGGACGCCGCTGGACGCTGCGCGTGCTGTGGGAGCTGCGCGACGGCGCGCTCTCGTTCCGCGCACTCCAGGAGCGCTGCGACGCCGTCTCTCCGACCGTCCTCAACACCCGCCTCGCCGAGCTGCGCGAGGCCGGGGTTCTCGAGCTGCGGGAGGGCGAGGGCTACGCCCTCACCCCGAGCGGCGAGACGCTGCTCGCCGCGCTCGCGCCGCTCCACGGCTGGGCCGAGGGCTGGGCGCGCCGGGTGGTGGGTCGGACGCGCTGAGGCGCCGACGCGTCGCGCGGGACGACGGCAAGGCCAGCGCGACGTGCGGGCCCTCGCCGCGAGACGGCGCTCCCGAACGAGAGCGGGCTCGCACCGGAGCCGGTGCGAGCCCGCCAGGAGCCCGGGCCGCCGGAAGCCGGCGGCCGGATGCGTGTTACGCCTTGCGCCGTCCCTTCAGGAACAGGCCGAGGAGGCCGCCGCCCACGAGCGCGACGCTCGTCGGCTCGGGCACCGCCGTGAAGCCCTGGGTGAACGACCGCACGGAGGTCTCGCCCACGAGGGTGAGCTCCTTCTGGATGAGGAGCTCCGACTGGCCCGGGTTGTGCGAGAAGGCCGCGCTCGCCGACGTGTCGCCCGGGTCGAGCTGCAGACGGGTCGTCGCGAACTTGCCGCCGGCCGACTTGTTCCAGTCCTCGCCGAGCGCCGCGTAGCCCGAGCCCACCGACCCCTCGATCGCGGCGGACACGTCGGTGATCGGCTGCGTCGACGTGGCCGTGTAGCTCAGCAGGAACTGGCCACCGGTCCCGCTGGTCGTGAAGGGTCCGGTCACGACCAGATCCGTCCCGTTGACGGTGAGCTGATACTGGCTCAGATCAGGGTTCAGGGATCCGAGCGCGGATGCAGAGAAATCGCTGAACGTGATGCTTCCGACGCTGAAGGACGGCGTCGTACCGTTCGTGAGCTCTTGGATCGTGAACGCGTGAGCGGATTGGGTGGCGAAGAGCGCCACGGCCAACGCGAGAAGCGGGAGCTTCGCCTTGGAGAGCAACATCTGATCCTCCGGTGCCTTCCTCAGGGTGTCTGGTGGCCGAGCGGCTCGGCGGAGGGGCTCCGCATCGACACTCGCCCACGCAGGGGAGTGGCAGCAGAGAGGGAAAAATCGCATCGCCGGGCGAAAAAAATCCCGGGCCCTCTTGGTGCCGGAGGCTGCCTGCGGAAATCCGAGGGCTTCGGCGCCCATGCTGCGAGGGCGCCCGCGGGGCGGACGGCTGGGGCATCATCGGAGCCATGAAGGTCCGGGTCCTCGGCTCGAGCGCCGGCGGCGGCCTGCCGCAATGGAACTGCGGCTGCCCCCACTGTGTCCGTGCGCGGTCCGGCGACAAGGACGTGCCGCCCCGGAGCCAGCCGTCCCTCGCCGTCTCGGGCGACGGGCGGCGCTGGTCGCTGCTCAACGCCAGCCCGGACGTCCGGGATCAGCTCGCGCGCTTCCCTGCCCTGCACCCGCGCCCGGGCACCCGCGACCTCCCCCTCGACTCGATCGTGCTCACGAACGCCGACCTCGACCACGTGCTCGGGCTGCTCGTGCTCCGCGAGTCGCTCCCGTACCGGATCCTCTCGACCCGCTGGGTGCGCGACGCGCTGCTCCTCCACAACGCCGTGTTCCGGCTGCTCGAGCCGGCCTGGGGCACGCTCGAGCTCGACGAGCCGGTCGCCCTCGACCGGGAGGGCCGGATCGAGGCGCGGCTGTTTCCCGTCTCGGGCAAGCCGCCGACGCATCTCCGAGACGCGATGCCGAGCTCCCCCCAGGCGACGGTCGGCGTGCGGCTGACCGACACCGGCTCGGGTCGGAGGCTCGTCTACGTGCCGGGCGCTCGCTCGCTCGAGGGCGGCACGGCGGCGGAGCTCGAGGCCGCGATGGCGAGCTTCGTGGACGGGACCTTCTTCACCGAGGACGAGCTCGCCAGCGCGCGGCCGGGAGCGCCCGACGCGCTCGCCATGGGACACGTGCCCGTGTCGGGCGCGAAGGGCAGCCTCGCGCGCCTCGCCGCCCTCCCCGGGCGACGCCTCTACACCCACGTCAACAACACGAACCCCCTCGTCGACGCCGGATCGAAGGAGCGCCGCTGGGCCGAGGCCGCGGGGGTCGAGGTCGCCTGCGACGGATTGGAGTTCGACGTATGAGCCCGCGGACGCTCGGCGCGCGGCGCCGCGGGCGGACGACGTGAGCCCCGAGGAGCTGGAGCGTCGCCTGCGCGCCGTCGGCGCCGAGCGCTACCACGACAAGCACCCCTTCCACCTGCGCATGCACGAGGGCCGGCTCGCGCCCGAGGAGATCCGCCTCTGGGTGCGGAACCGCTACTACTACCAGACGCGCATCCCGGTGAAGGACGGCCTCATCCTCGCGAAGTCGGAGGACGCGGCGTTCCGACGCGAGTGGGTGGGCCGGATCCACGATCACGACGGCCGCGCGCCGGGCGAGGGCGGGCTCGAGCTCTGGCTCGCCCTGGCGGATGCCGTCGGCCTCGACCGCCGGCGCGTCGAGGACCTCTCGGGCGTCCTGCCCGGCGTGCGCGCAGCCTGCGACGACTACGTGCGCCTGGTCGAGTCGAACGACCTGCTCGCGAGCGTCGCGTCGTCGCTCACCGAGCTGTTCGCGGGCGACATCATGCGCACGCGGATCGAGGCGTTCGAGCGCCACTACCCCTGGGTCGACACCGCGGGCCTGCGCTACTTCCGCAGCCGTACGGTCCAGGCGCCGAAGGACGCGCGCTTCGGCCTCGCGTTCGTGCTCGCGAACGCCACCTCGCCCGACGACCAGGCCCGCTGCATCGCGGCCCTGGAGCGGAAGTGCGAGATCCTCTGGCGCCTGCTCGACGCGGTGGAGGCCGCGGGGCGCAAGCCGCGACTCTCGCCCCACGCGGCGCTGCGGACGGACGCGCCCGACGGCGGAAGGCCCGACGACGCCGCCCTCGTCGTGCTGCCCGAGCGCGCGGTCCGGCTGAACGCGAGCGGCGCCGAGATCCTGGCACTCTGCGACGGCGCGCGCAGCGCGGCCTCGATCGCCGAGACCCTGCGCGATCGCCATCCCGACGTCGCGCACGTCGAGCCCGACGTGCACGCCTTCCTGGAGCAGATGGAGCGCCTCGGCGTGCTGGAGTCGCTTCGTTGAGCGACGCGACGGGCGCGCCGCGGCCGTGGAATCTCGTCGCCGAGCTCACCTACCGCTGCCCCTTGCGCTGCGCCTACTGCTCGAATCCCCTCGACTGGGCGCGCGTCGACGAGGGGCTCGACGCCGCGACCTGGGGCCGCGCGTTCGGCGAGGCCGCGGAGCTCGGCGTGGTCCACGTGGGGCTCACGGGCGGCGAGCCGAGCGCGCGGCGCGACCTCGAGCCGATCGTCGCCGCCGCGGCCGCGGCCGGGCTCTACCCGCACCTCGTCACGGCGGGCGTGCCCCTCACGGCGGAGCGTCTCGCGCGGCTTCGCGATCTCGGGCTGCGCAGCGTGCAGCTCTCGATCCAGGACGTCGACGAGGAGGCCGGGGCGGCCGTGGCCGGCGGGCGCTTCCACGACCGGAAGCTCGCGCTCGCGCGCGCCGTGCGCACCCTCGGCCTGCCGCTCACGCTGAACGTCGTCCTGCACCGCGCGAACCTCGCGCGTGTGGGGGAGATCGTCGCGCTCGCGCGCGCCCTCGACGCCGACAAGCTCGAGCTCGCGAACGTGCAGCTCCATGGCTTCGCGCTCCCGAACCGCGCCGCGCTCCTCCCGACGCGTGCCGCGATCGACGCCGCGGCGGAGCTCGTCGCCGAGGCGCGCGAGCGCGCCGCGCGCCCGGAGATCCTGTTCGTGCTGCCCGACTGGTGGTCCGATCGACCGAAGCCGTGCATGGGCGGCTGGGCGCGCAAGACCCTCGTGGTCGCGCCCGACGGCCTCGTGCTGCCGTGCCATGCCGCGCGCGGCCTGCCGGGCCTCGCGTTCCACCGCTACCCCGAGCACGACCTGCGCGCGTGCTGGCTCGAGGCTCCGGGCATGCAGGCGTTCCGTGGCGAGGCATGGATGCGGGAGCCCTGTCGCACGTGCCCGGAGCGCGCACACGATTTCGGCGGCTGCCGCTGCCAGGCCTTCGCGCTCGCGGGCGACGCCGCCGAGGCGGACCCCGCCTGCGCCCTCGCGCCGCGCCACGAGCGCGTCCTCGCTGCGCGACGCGACGCCGAAGCGGGGGCGGTCGCGCCGCTCGCGCTGCGCTCCGCGGACGCCTGAGTCAGCGCGCCGGAACGAGGAGCACCGGACGGGTCGCGTGGTGGAGGACCGCCTTCGCGACGGATCCCGGGAGGGCGCCGACGAGGCCGGTCCGACCGTGCGTGCCGAGGCAGAGCACGTCGGCCTCGACCTCGCGCGCCGTGCGCAGGATGGCTTCGGACACGTCCTCCGCCTCCACGACCTCGACGCTCGTGCGGACGCCGCGCTCGCGGGCGTTCGCGGGCTCGAGCGCCGCGAGATCGGACCTGCAGCGCTCGATCGCCGCACGACGCTCTTCGGCCGAGACGTGCCGTCCGGGCGAGTAGTGGGCGTAGAGCGGGCTCGGCAGCGGGTGCACCTCGAACACGTGGCACAGGTGGACCGTCGACCCGCTCGGCGCGATCGCGTAGGCCCATGCCGCCGCGGCGTTCCCGAAGGGCGAGAGGTCGGTCACCGCGAGCACGCGGCGGATTGCGGGAATCGGCTCGACCATCCTGCTCCTCTCGGCTTCGTGCAGCTCCGTGCGGTCACGCGGTCCGCGGTCCCGCGCCTCGCGGAGCCGCTCAGCCGCGCTCGCCCTCGCTCGCGCGCGCACGGCGAAGGGCCTCGCGCACGAGGGGAAGCCGGTCGTTCCCGAAGTACATGTCGCTCCCGTCGACGAACATCGTCGGCGAGCCGAAGCCGCCGCGGCGGACGAGCTCGTCGGTGTCGGAGCGCAGGCGCTCCTTCACCGCGGGCGAGGCGATGCGCGCGCAGAACTCCGTGGGGTCGAGCCCGACCTCGGCGGCGATCTCCCACAGCACGGCCTCCTGGCCGATGTCCTCGCCCCGGCCCCAGTAGGCCTCGAACACGGCGCGCGCGTAGGCGGGCAGCTTGCCCGCGTCGAGCGCCACGAATGCCCCGCGCATGGCGCGGACGCTGTTCACGGGAAAGACGTCGGGCCAGCGGATCGTGATGCCGTACAGGCGCGCCCAGTCCTGAAGGTCCTTCGCGAAGTAGCGCATCTTCGCCGGCACGGGCCGTTCGCGCTGCTCGTACACGCTCCCGTTCGCGGCGTTGAAGACGCCGCCGACGAGGATCGGGCGCCACACGAGCTCGGCGCCGGTCTCCGCCGCGAGGGACTCGATGCGGTGGAACGCGAGATACGTCCAGGGGCTCCCGCAGTCGAAGAAGAACTCGAGACGTGCCATGGCGCTCCCGTGCTGTGTCGCCGCCCGCGCCGCGAGTCGCTCGCGGTGCCCCCGGACAGGGGATATTCTGGCGCTTCGCCGCAGATTCGGGAGGGCCGCGCGACGTGCTGAGCGAGCACCAGCTGCTCGTCTTCTGGCTCCAGATCCTCGCGCTGCTCGGGGTCGCGCGGGGGCTCGGCGCGCTCGCACGCCGCTATCGGCAGCCCTCGGTCGTGGGCGAGCTCGCGGCCGGCCTCGTGCTCGGTCCGTCGGTCCTCGGACAGCTCGCGCCGGGCGCGCAGGCCTGGCTCTTCCCGGCCGATCCCGTCCAGCGCGCCCTCCTCTCGGGAGTGGGCTGGATCGGCGTCTTCCTGCTGCTGGTCGTCACGGGGGTCGAGACCGATCTCGGCTTGATCCGCAGGCAGTGGGCGGCCACCGGACGCGTCGCGATCGGCAGCCTCATCCTTCCGGTGCTCTGCGGCTTCGGCGTCGGATGGGTGATGCCCCAGGCCTTCGTCGGCGCGAGCGCCGCGCGCGAGGTGTTCGCCCTCTTCATGGCGGTGGCGCTCGGCATCTCCGCGCTGCCGGTGATCGCGAAGGTCCTCTCCGAGCTCGATCTCATGCGCCGCAACATCGCGCAGGTGATCCTCGCCGCGGCGATGGCCGACGACGTGATGGGATGGGTCCTGCTCGGCGCGGTGGCAGGGCTCGCCCAGTCCGGCGAGCTCGTCGTGGGGCGGCTGGTCGAGACGCTGCTCGGCCTCGCCCTCTTCCTCGTCGGCGCCTTCACGCTCGGCCAGCGTGGCGTCGACTTGCTGCTGCGCAACGCGCGGCGCCGGCGCGCCGGCGTCGCCGGCGCGCTCACGACGGGCGTGCTGGTGGCGCTGGCCGCGGGCGCGCTCACGCACCGCCTCGGCCTCGAGGCGGTGTTCGGCGCGTTCATCGCCGGGATCGTGCTCGGCAACTCGCGCTTCCAGGAGCCCGAGGTCTTCGCGCAGCTCCGCACCGTCACGCTCTCCCTCTTCGCGCCGCTCTTCTTCGCGATGGCCGGCCTGCGCGCCGACCTCGCGCTGCTGCGCGACCCGCAGGTCCTGCTCTGGGGCGCGATCGTGCTCGGCGCAGCCAGCGCCTCGAAGTTCGTCGGCGCGTTCCTCGGGGCCCGGCTCGCGGGCCTCCCGGCGCGGGAAGGGCTCGCCCTCGGCGCAGGACTGAACGCGCGCGGCGCGGTCGAGATCGTGGTCGCGACGGTCGGCCTCTCCCTCGCCGTCCTGAACCCGAGCTCGTACACCGTCGTGGTGCTGATGGCGATGGCCACCTCGATGATGGCGCCGCCGATCCTGCGCGCGGTCCTCTCCGGCTGGAAGGGCTCGCCCGAGGAGCGCGAGCGGCTCGAGCGCGAGCGCCTGCTGGGCGAGAACGTGCTGGTGCGGCCCACGCGCCTCCTCCTGCCGAGCCACGGCGGGCCGAACTCCATCCTCGCGGCCCGCCTCGTCCACCTGCTCTGGCCCGAGGGCCAGCACGTGACCGTGCTCTCGGCCGGTCGGGACGTGCCCGCCTCGGATCTCGAGAAGGTCTTCGGGGTGCTGAAGGACCGCCCCTACGACCACGAGCACGTCGCGAACGAGGCGCCCCTCGACGCCATCCTCGACCACGCCGCGCTGGGCTACGGAGCGATCGCGGTCGGCGCGACGGACCTGCGCGCGGCCGACCGCCTCGTCTCGCCCCTCGTCGACGAGCTGCTCGAGCGCAGCCCGCTGCCGGTCATCATGGTGCGTCGTGGAGCCCGGCCGTTCGCTCCTTCGAGCCTGGGTCGCATCCTCGTGCCGGTCACGGGCACGCGCACCGGCCGGGCCGCGCTGGAGGTCGCGTTCGCGATCGCGCGTCGCACGGGCGCGGAGGTCGTGCTCGCCCACGTGGTGACGGCGCCGGACGAGGAGACGCTGCGCGGATTCGAGCGCTGGCGGGACGGGGCCGAGGCCGAGGCCACGCCCGACGATCGCCCGCTTCGGGTCGGAGAGCGCGTGCTCGAGGAGGCGCGCGGCTTCGCGCGCGACATGGACGTCGCGGTCCGCACCGTGATCCGCCGTGGTGTCTCAGTGCCGGACGTGCTGCTCGCGCTCGCGCGCGAGCGCGACGTCGACCTCGTGGTGCTCGCCGCGAACCTGCGGCAGCTCTCGGGTCGGCCCTTCCTCGGCCACGGCGTCGAGACGCTGCTCGAGCGCAGCGAGAGCACGGTGATCGTGGTGACCGCCCCGACGGACCGGGCCCGCTAGGTGGCGGCGACGTCCGCGCGCGCCGCCGCGGCGCACCCGTCCGCACCCGTCCGCTCTCTGCGCGGGGACCTCGCCGCCGGCGTCACCGTCGGATTGGTGTCGATTCCGCAGGCGCTCGCGTTCGGGCTCGTGGCGGGCGTGCCCGCCGAGCACGCGGTCTACACGATGATCGTGCCCGGCATCGTCGCGAGCTTCGTGCGCGACTCGCCGTATCTCGCGGCCGGCGCGACGAACACGGCCGCGCTGATGGTGGGCGCCGCCCTCGCGGGCTCCGCGCTCCCCGCGACGTACGGCGTTCCGGCCGTGCTCGGGACGCTCTGCCTGATCGTCGGCGCGGCGAAGCTCGCCGCGGGCCTGCTCGGTCTCGGCCGACTCGCGCGCTACGTGTCGCCGGCGGTCGTGCGCGGCTTCACGGTCGGCGCGGCGCTCCTCCTCGTGCTGGGCGAGCTCCCGCACGCCGTCGGCGTGGAGGCGTCCGCGCGCGGCTCGTCGCTCGCGCGGCTCGGAGCCCTCGCCGGCGCCCGCGCGGGCGTGAGCGTCGCGGCGCTCGCCCTCGCCGCGGGCTCCGTCGGGTTGATCGCCCTCCTCCGCCGCATCGCGCCGCGCATCCCCGGAGCGCTCGTGGCGCTCGTCGCTGCCGCTGCGGGGTGTCACCTGCTCGGCTGGGACGCAGCGGGCACCGTCGTCTTCTCCGGCGCGATCCCGCACGGCCTTCCGCGCTTCGCGGCGCCGGCGATCCAGCCGAGCGCGCTCCTCGGCCTCGCGCCCTCCGGCCTCGCGCTCGCCCTCGTCGGAATGACCGAGGTGGTGTCGATCGGGAAGGCGATCGCCGCGATCACGGGCCGGCCGCTCAAGACCGACCGCGAGCTGCGGGGCCAGGGCCTCGCGAATCTCGCGAGCGCCTTCTTCGCGTGCCTGCCGAGCTCGGTCTCCTGGTCGCGCAGCGCCGTCGCCCTCGAGGCGGGCGCGACGACCACCGCCTCCGTGCTCTTCGCGGCGCTCACCGTCGCGGCGGCCACCCTGGCGGGCGGCCCCCTCGTGCAGCGCGTACCGCTCGCCGCGGTCGCGGGCGTCGTGATCTCGATCGCCCTCGGGATGCTCTGGCCGCGCGCCGAGGAGAACGGCGTGCGCTGGGACCGGGCGGACCGCGCGGTCCTGGCCGTCACCGCGGCCGCGACGCTCCTCCTTCCCCTGCCCGCGGCGGTCCTCTCCGGCGTCGCGCTCTCCCTCGGCCTCGTGCTCCACCGCGCGAGCCTCCTCCACGTGTCCGAGTACCGCGCGACCCCGTCCGGGCGGCTCGTCGAGCGGCCCGTCGACGCGGAGACGGGACGCAGCACGGTGACGGTCCTCGCCCTCGAGGGAGATCTCTTCTTCGGCGTCGCCGACGAGCTCGAGCGCCTGCTCCTGGAGGTCGCGGCCCGCGGCGCGCGGGGCATCGTGCTGCGCGTGCGGCGCACCCACGCGATCGACGGCGCCGCTGCCGCCGCCCTCGCACGCTTCACGGTGGCGCACCGCGCGCGCGGCGGGGCGCTCGCCGTCTGCGGCCTCCACGCCGCCCTGCGCCCTCGCTTCGAGCATTCCGGGCTCGGGCGCGCGCTCGGCGACGATGCCCTGTTCGAGCCGGGGGACACGCCCTTCGGCGCCCTCGCGCGCGCGCTCGAGCGCGTGCGCGGCGAGCTCGGTCTCGCGCCGGCAGAAGCCCCGCTCCGGCGGACGTCCGACGCGGAGGGCGAAGGGGAAGGCTGGTCGATCTAGCGCCCCGCGGCGCCTGCCGCGGCCCTATCGCACCGAGACCGACTCCACGAGCATGAGCTCGCACGCGCCGCCTTCGGTGTCGCCCCGCGAGAGCGAGCTCTTCCAGCGGAAGCCGTCGGCGCCGTGGACCTCGACGAGCCATCCCCGGAGCGTCACGACCTGCCCCGTGCGAACGGCGAAGAGCTGGCTCTGGATCTCGTCGGCGGCGGGGATCAGGTGCATGTTCGCCGCGTGCCGCACGATCTCGCCCGGATCGATCAGCGGCTCCGTGTCCGTCTGCCAGAAGAAGAAGCGGCCGTGCTGGGAGATGTCGAGGGTGTCGAGCACGGCGTTGGTCGACATGGGCCCCCAGCCCACCGCGAAGTCGATCGGCGAGAGCTGCGACTCGCGGTCGAAGCGGTAGCGCTCCGTGCCGAGCACGCGGGCCTCGATGTCGTAGCGCGCCAGCGCGTGGAGATCGTAGTCGCGGATCTGCCAGCGCGGCCCGTCGGCGACCTCCTGCTGCACGGGCTCCCGGGGCGCGAGGAGACCGTCGGGCGGCCGGATCGGCCCGAAGAGCATGTGGTGGACGATGTAGAGCGCCACCAGCAGCGCGAGGATCGCCCGGAGCATGCCCTCCGGGTCGGCCGGCCCGCGACCCGGGTTGAGCCCCGGGGTGCCGGGTCAGTCGCGGAGGCGTTGGCGGGCGGCCTCGCGCAGCGCGCCGACGCTCGAGACGGTCGACACCACGTAGGGCACGACGACCGTGAGGCCCATCTGGAGCACGCTCGTGGGCGTGACCGCGCCCGCCACGAGGCGATCGCCGTGGTTGATCGTGACCAGCACGCAGCCCACCACGAGCGCGATGCGCAGGGCGCGGCGAACCACGTCGCGCCGGAGGGCCAGCGCGAGGAACGAGTCGTCGTCGGCCTTCATGCGCCCTTCGCCTTGTCTCCCGATTCCCGCGCGGCCGCCCCGAAGATGCCGCGCGTCATGAGCGCGCGGGACTCCGCCGTGCGCGCCTCGTAGATCTCGGCCCGCGCGGCGTGGGCCGCGCGGCTCCCGGGATCCGCGAAGACGGCCCAGTCGGCGAGGTGGCACGCGAGCCGGAGGTTCCCCGCCTGCGCGAGGGCCCGCGCGCGCGCGACGAGCGCATCGATGCCCCCGGCGAGCGCCGCCACCTCTGCACCGAGCTCGGCCTCGGGCGCCGGCTTGAGATGGGACGGGATGCCGTCGTACCAGCCGCCGTAGAGGCGCCAGACGTTCCGCACCACGTAGTCCGGCTCGTCGTAGACGGCCTGGAGATAGGGACGCCCCTCGAGATGCGCCGGCGGGCGCACCTCCTCCAGGATCGCGTCGAGCGAGAGTCCCGCGTTCATGCGCGCCACGGTCTCGCGCTCCAGGTGCTCCAGCCACTCCGCGGTGTCGGTCAGGGCCTTCCGCGCGCGCTCCGCGCCCACGATCGGGAGGCCGTGGCCCGGCACCAGCACCTCCGGCGCGAGGCGGGCCATCTCGCGCAGGGAGAGGGCCCAGTCGGCCGCGTAGCGCTGCACCTTCTGCGGGTTCCCGGCGTTCGGCGTCACCCAGATGAACTGGTCGCCCGTGAACAGGATCCGGCGTTGCGGGAGGAACACCCAGGTATGATCGTCGGTCTCGCCGCGTGCGTGGTGCAGCTCGAGCGCGAGGCCCCCGACCTCGAGCCGGAGATCGTGCTGGTACGTGGTGTCCGGTGCGTCGAACTCGGTCGGCCAGGAGGCGGGCGTCGAGAACTGGCGCGCGTTGATCGTGGCGTTGTAGCCGTGGGTCTTCCGGTAGCGCTCGAAGCGGGCCGACACGTTCTCGTGGCCCACGATCCGCGGGCGCGGCAGCCCCTTCGTGTTCGCCTCCTCGAGGAAGGGCGGGAGGCCGAAGGCATGGTCGGCGTGGCCGTGGGTGTAGATCGCGGTGTGGAGCCGCGAGGGATCGATCCGCCGCACCAGCCCGAAGGTCCGATCGCGGCCGAGCCAGGCGCCCGTGTCGATCAGCACGAGCCCCTCGTCCGTGCGCAGTACGCTCACGTTCGCGAAGACGTGCACGAAGAAGAGACCGTCCGCGATCTCCTCGTACTTCCCCGTCACCTTCCAGGGATGGCCGTCGGCAGCCGTTCCCTGCCAGTAGCGGTCCGCGAGCTCGAGCAGCTCCCCCAATGCGCGCTCCTCGTCGTCCCCCGTCGGCCGCCGATGGAACCACGGCGCGGGAGCCGCCGCTATCGGGCGGCGCGCTCGCCGCTCGGCCGCTCGCCGCTCGCCTTGTCGCCGTTCATCTTGTCGCCGTTCGTCTTGTCGCCGTTGGCCTTGCGCAGCGCGAGGCGCACCCGGCCCGGATCGAGGTTCTCGACGGCGAGGGCCTCGGGCCTCCGCACGTCGGCGGCGTCGATCTCGAAGCTCCTGCGGCCCATCGCCGCGGCGAGCGCGTCGACGTGCACCTCGAGGCTGTCGGGGTTCAGCAGCAGGTAGGCCCGGCGCGGACCCGTGAGCGTCACGCTCACGGCCGCCGGCTCGGTGTGATCCAACGTGAAGCCCTCGGGCAGGTTGTCGACCACGACGGGCAGCGTGTACGTGCGCTCGACGGTCTGGGAGCCCGGCACGAGGGCCATCCAGAGCACGCTCGCGAGGCCCACCGCCACACCCTGCTCGGCCCAGCGCAGACGCCGCAGCCGCGCGCGCGGAGAGGCGGTGCCGGCCTGGCCGCCGGGACCGATCGCGCGGAGCAGCGTCGCCAGCTCCTCGGCGCCCGCGAGCTGACGCAGCACGCCCTCGCGGGCGACGGAGATCGTGCCGCGCTCCTCCGACACGACGATGCACAAGGCGTCGGTGCGCTCCGCGAGCCCGAGCGCCGCGGCGTGGCGCGTACCCCGGCGCTCGAGCTGCGCCATGTCCGCCGAGAGCGGAAGGTGCGCCGCGAAGACCGCGACCGTCTCGCCACGCACCACCACGGCGCCGTCGTGGCTCGGAGCGCCCGGGTCGAAGAGCGAGAGCAAGAGCACGTCGGAGACGAGGCCCTCGAGGCGCGTCCCGCCCGAGAGGTGTCGGTCGAGGGGGTCGCGGCCCTGCAGCACGATCAACGCGCCGGTCTCCGTGCGGGCGAGCTCGGCGCAGGCGCGCACGATCGCCGCGGTCGTGTCGTCGGGCGGCACGCGGGCGCGACCGCGGCGCAGCCCGAGGGCCGCGATGCGCTCGAAGACCGTGCGCAGCTCGCTCTGGAAGACGACCACCAGCACGACCACGAACACCGCGAGGAAGCCCTGGAGCAGCCAGGCCGTGAGCTGCATCCCGAGCTGCCGCGCCGCGAGCGAGGTGGCGACGAGGATGCCCATGCCCGCGACGGCGAGCCCCGCCCGCGCCGCCCGCAGCGCCACGATCACCGCGTAGATCAGGGCGGCCACCAGGGCGATGTCGAGCAGGTCGACGATGCGGACGTCGAAGAGGAACTGGGGCAGCGGAACCTCCGTGACCCGTTCCATAGCAGGGTGCCGCCGCAACGGGCGAGCGCGGCTCCCAGGTCCCTTGATCCCCTCCCCTCCCCCTGCTTCCCTCCCCAGGCTGCCCGGCCGATGACGGCGCCAGGGCCCGTGCCCGCAGGAGGTCCGCGTGCGTCGCAGCCTCGCGCTCGTGCTCGCCGGGGGAGAGGGGCGCCGGCTGTTCCCCTTGACGCGGGAGCGCAGCAAGCCCGCGGTCTACTTCGGCGGGCGCTACCGGCTCGTGGACTTCGTGCTCTCGAACCTGGTGAACAGCGGCTTCCATCGCATCAAGGTGCTGACGCAGTACAAGGCCGGATCGCTGATCCGCCACGTGACGCGCGCCTGGTCGCTCGCCTCGTCGAACCTCGACCAGTTCATCGAGCCCGTGCCCGCGGCGATGAACATCGGCCCGACCTGGTTCCGCGGCACGGCCGACGCGATCTGGCAGAACCTCGACCTCCTGCGCGACATCCGGCCGGAGGACGTGCTGATCTTCGGCTCCGACCACGTCTACAAGATGGACGTGGCGCGCATGCTCGTCGTGCACCGCGCGGCGGGCGCCGATCTCACGGTGGCGACGATCCCGGTGCCGCGCGCCGAGGCCCGCGCCTTCGGCTGCGTGCAGGTCGACGGCGAGGGCCGCGTGGTGGCGTTCGTCGAGAAGCCGGAGGAGCCGCCGTCGATGCCCGGGCACCGCGACTGGACCCTCGTCTCCATGGGCAACTACATCTTCCGGCGCGACGCGCTGCTCGAGGAGCTCCGTCGCAACGTGAAGCTCGCGGGGACCTCCCACGACTTCGGCAAGGACATCCTGGCCTCGGCGCACGAGCGCATGAAGGTCCACGCCTACGACTTCTCGACGCAGCTCTGCCCCGGCGAGTCGGAGCGCTCGCGCGGCTATTGGCGCGACGTCGGCTCGATCGACGCGTACTTCGCGGCGAACATGGATCTCGTCTCCGTCGAGCCGCACCTGAATCTGTACAACGAGGCCTGGCCGATCCGAGGCGTCCAGCCGCCCACGGGGCCGGCCAAGTTCGTGTTCTCGGACGAGGCCCACGGTCGCGTGGGCCACGCCCACGACTCGATCGTGGGCGCGGGCACGATCGTCTCCGGCGGCCAGCTCGAGCGCAGCGTGGTCTTCCACAACGTGCGCGTGAACAGCTTCAGCCAGGTGCACGAGGCCGTGCTCTTCCCGGGCGTCGACGTAGGGCGCGGCGCGCGGCTCACGCGCTGCATCGTCGACAAGGGCGTGCGCATCCCACCCGGCGAGGTGATCGGCGAGGACCCGGAGCACGATCGCGCGCGCTTCACGGTGAGCGAAGGCGGCGTCGTGGTGGTGTGTCGCGCCGACTTCGGCCAGACCGACGAGTACGACGTCACGTGACGGCGCGGCGGCGCGGGCGCGCGCGATGAAGCTCCTGTTCGCGGCGGCCGAGAGCGCGCCGCTCGCCCAGACCGGCGGCCTCGGCGACGCCGTGGGCGGGCTCGCGCGGGCGCTCGGCGAGCGCGGCCACAGCGTGACCTGTTGCCTGCCCGGCTACCGCAGCGCGTGGGCGGCCTACGAGCGGATCTCCGCGGCGCGCGGCTGGCCGGCCCTCGAGCCCGCGGCCGAGATGCGCCTCACGCTGCCCGATCGCGCCCTCGCGGGCACCTGGTGGCGCGCGACGGTGTCACCCGGCGTGGCGTTCGAGCTGCTCGAGCTGCCGCTGCTCTACGATCGGCCGGGCCTCTACGGCTTTCCCGACGACGCGCTGCGCTTCGTCGCCTTCGCGCGGGCCGCGGCCCATCGCGCGGAGGTGCTGCGCCCCGACGCCCTCGTCGCCCACGACTGGCACGCCGCCCTCGCGATCGCGCTCTTGCGCACCTCCCTCGACCGCGGCGCGAACCGCGGGATCGCGGGCGTGCAGGTGGTGCACAACAACGCGTACCAGGGACGCTGCCCGGCGTCGCTCCTGCCCGCGACCGGTCTCGCGCCCGAGCTCTACCACCCCGACGGCGTCGAGGCGTGGGGAGAGCTGTGCCTGCTCAAGGCCGGGATCGGCTGGGCCGACCGCATCGTCGCGGTGTCGCCGACCTACGCCCGGGAGATCCAGACCGCCGAGTTCGGAGAGGGCCTCGAAGGCGTGTATCGGTCCCGCGCGCATCGCCTCTCCGGGATCGCGAACGGGATCGACGTCGAGCGCTTCGATCCCGCGCGCGACGACGCGCTCCCCGCGCGCTACGACGCCGAGAAGCCCGAGGGGAAGGCCGCCTGCCGCCGTCTCGTGCTGGCGGAGCTCGGCCTCGCGGAGCCCGCGCCGGGACGCTTCCTGGTGGCGATCGGCCGGCTCGCGGCGCAGAAGGGATGGGACGTGCTGGCGGACGCGGTCGACGGCCTCGTCGAGCGCGGCGCCGCGCTCGCGCTCCTCGGCGACGGCGAGCCGGCCCTCGCGGCGCGCCTGCGCGCCGCGGCGGCGCGGCACCCCCACCACGTCGTCCTGCGCACCGGCTTCGACGACGCGCTTGCGCGTCGCCTCTACGGCGGGGGAGACGCCGTGCTGGTGCCCTCCCGCTTCGAGCCCTGCGGTCTCGTGCAGCGCATCGCGCAGCGCTATGGAACGCTCCCGGTCGCGCATCGGGTGGGCGGCCTCGCCGACACGATCCACGACCCGGGACCGAAGACCGCGCCGCGCACGCCGGCCCGCAGGCGCATGACCGGGGTCCTGTTCTCGCCGCTCGACGCGGAGCACCTCGTCGAAGCCGCGGAGCGCGTGGCCACGCTCGGCGCGCGCAGCGAGCTCGAGGACGTGCAGGAGCGCCTGCTGCGCCTCGACGTCTCGTGGCGCGCGCCGTCGGCCGATTGGGAGGCGGTGCTCGTGCGCGCCTGCGACGAAGCCCGGGCGCGCCTTTGAGCGTCGGTGGCGCGACGCCTCTCGGCACGCCGCCCCTCGGCGCCCGCTTCGACGGCGCGGGCACGCGCTTCGCGATCTTCTCCGCGGGCGCGGTCGACGTCGAGCTCTGTCTGTTCGACGCGGAGCGCCCGGGCCACGAGTCCGCGCGGCTCCGGCTCGCCCGCGGGCCCGGCGAGGTCTGGCAGGTCTACGTCCCCGGGTGTCGGCCCGGAACGCGCTACGGCTTCCGCGTCCACGGTCCCTGGGATCCGGCCCACGGCCGGCGCTTCAACCCGCGCAAGCTCCTGGTCGATCCCTGGGCGTTCGCGCTCGACGAGAGCCCGGTCTGGAGCGACACGTGGCTGGGGCACGACGCCGCCCCGGGCCGCGAGTCGAAGCCGAGCCCCTTCGACAGCGGCCCCTTCGTGCCGCGCGGCGTGGTGGTCGATCTCGACGCCGAGGCGCCGCCGGGCTTCCGCGACGACCGCCCGCCCCGGGTGCCCTGGACCGACACGGTGCTCTACGAATGCCACGTGAAGGGCATGACGATGCGCCATCCCGAGGTGAAGCCGCAGGACCGCGGCCGCTACCTCGGCCTTGCCGCGGAGCCCATCGTCGACCACCTGCGGCGCATCGGGGTCACGACGCTCTCGCTCCTCCCCCTGCACCAATCGGCGCCCGATCGCTACCTCGCGGCACGGCGACACCCGAACTACTGGGGATACTCGACCCTCGGGTTCTTCGCGCCCGACCTGCGCTTCGCCTCGGCGCCGGGCGGCACGGTCGTCCGCGAGCTGCGCGCGATGGTCACGGCGCTCCACCGCGCCGGCCTCGAGGTGCTCGTCGACGTCGTCTTCAACCACACCTGCGAGGGCGGCGAGGGCGGTTCCACGCTGTCGCTGCGCGGTGTCGACAACGCCTCCTACTACCGCCTCCGCCCCGACGATCCCTCGCGCTACGAGGACTTCACGGGCTGCGGGAACACGCTCGACGTCCGCCAGCCGATCGTGCGCCGGCTCGTGATCGAGAGCCTTCGCCACTTCGTGAGCGAGCTCCACGTCGACGGCTTCCGCTTCGATCTCGCGCCGGTCCTGGGCCGGGACCGCGACGGCTTCGATCCGGGCGCGCGCCTGCTCGAGACGATCCTCCTCGACCCCGTGCTCTCGCAGGCGAAGCTCGTGGTCGAGCCCTGGGACCTCGGGCCCGGCGGTCACTGCCTCGGCGCCTTCCCCCCCGGCTTCGCCGAGTGGAACGACCGCTACCGCGACGGCGTGCGGCGCTTCTGGCGCGGCGATTCCGGGACGCTCGCGGACTTCGCCTCGCGCATCGCCGGCTCGAGCGACGTGTTCGGCCCGGCGCGCCGTCCGCCCCAGACGAGCGTCAACTTCGTCGCCTGCCACGACGGCTTCACGCTGCGCGACCTCGCCTCCTACGCGCACAAGCACAACGAGGCGAACGGCGAAGAGAACCGCGACGGGGCCGGCGAGAACTGGAGCACCAACCACGGCGTCGAGGGCGAGACCGACGACCCGGCGGTGCTCGACGCGCGGCGCCGGACGGTCCGGAGCCTGCTCGCGACGCTCGCGTTCTCCCTCGGCACGCCGATGCTCGGCCACGGCGACGAGCTGGGCCGGACGCAGGGCGGCAACAACAACGCCTACTGCCACGACGACGAGACCAGCTGGATCGACTGGGCGGCCGCCGATCCGGATCTCGTGTCGTTCGTCGCGGAGGCGTTCCGGCTGCGGCGCGAGTGCCCCGAGCTGCGCCGCGCGCGGCACTTCAGGGGCGAGCCCGTGCGGCCGGGCGGCCCCCGCGACGCCGCGTGGTTCGGCGCGGACGGCCACGAGCTCGGCGAGCGCTCGTGGATGGATCCCGACCGCCACGTCTTCGGGCTCGCGCTCGCGGGAGACTCCGAGCACCTCCTGCTCGCGAACGCCGGCCCGCGGGACGTCCGCTTCACGCTCCCGCCGGCGCTGCGCGGAGGCGTCACCACGCGGTGGCGGGCGCTGCTCTCGAGCGCAGGCGCTAGGCTCGGGCTCGTGCGTGGAGGAGGGGTGATGCTCCCGGCCCGGTCGCTGCTCTGGCTCCGTCGCGAGGCCCGGCGGTGAGCCCGCGCGCGCGCCTCGCGCCCTCGCCCCTCGACCTTCCGCCGGGCGCGGAGCGGCTCGTCGCCGGCGCCTCCGCCACGCCCCACGACGTCCTCGGGGTGCATCCCGCGCCCGGCGGGCTCGTCGTGCGCGCGCTCCATCCCGACGCCGTCGCCGCCGCGTGCCTGCGGGTGCGCGACGACGGCAGCGTGCACGAGGAGCACGCCATGGAGCGGCGCGGCGGCCTGTTCGTCGCGTTCCTCGAGGGCGCATCGCTCCCGCTCCGCTACCGCCTGCGCTTCCGCTTCGCGAGCGGCGCCACGTGGGAACGCGAGGATCCCTACCGCTTCCTGCCGACGGTCGGCGAGCTCGATCTCTTCCTGTTCAACGAGGGGACGCACCGGCGCCTGTGGGAGGTGCTGGGCTCCCATCCGCGCCGCGTCGACGGCATCGACGGCACGGCCTTCGCCGTCTGGGCACCGAACGCGACGCGGGTCTCGGTGGTCGGTGACTTCTGCGGCTGGGACGGCCGGCTCTTCCCGATGCGCGTCCTCGGCGCGTCGGGCGTGTTCGAGCTCTTCCTGCCCGACGTGCACTCGGGGGCGCTCTACAAGTACGAGATCCGGACGCGCGAGGGAACGCTCCGGCTGAAGACCGACCCCTTCGCGTGCTCGACGGAGCTCCCGCCCGGCTCGGCCGCGCGCGTGAGCGCCTCTTCGTATCGCTTTGGAGACGACGCCTGGATCGCCGCCCGTTCGAAGCGCGATCCGACGCGCGAGCCGCTCTCGATCTACGAGGTGCACCTCGGCTCGTTCGCGCGCGTGCCCGAGGAAGGGAACCGTCCGCTCACCTACCGCGAGCTCGCGCCCCGCCTCGCCGCGCACGCGAAGCACCTGGGCTTCACGCACGTCGAGCTCCTGCCCGTGGCGGAGCACCCCTTCAGCGGCTCCTGGGGCTACCAGGTGACGGGCTACTACGCGCCCACCTCGCGCTTCGGCACGCCCGACGACTTCCGCTTCTTCGTGGACCACCTGCACCAGGAGGGGATCGGCGTGATCCTCGACTGGGTGCCGGCGCACTTCCCGCGCGACGACTTCGCGCTGCGCCTGTTCGACGGCACCGCCCTCTTCGAGCACGCCGACCCGCGTCTCGGCGAGCACCCGGACTGGGGCACCCTGATCTTCAACTACGGTCGCCACGAGGTGCGGAACTTCCTGGTCGCGAACGCGCTCTACTGGCTCGAGGAGTTCCACGTCGACGGCCTCCGCGTCGACGCGGTGGCCTCCCTCCTCTACCTCGACTACAGCCGCAACGCCGGAGAATGGCTGCCGAACGAGTACGGCGGACGCGAGAACCTGCACGCGATCGCGTTCCTGCGATCGCTGAACGACACCGTCGCGAGCGAGCACCCCGGCTGCGTGATGATCGCCGAGGAGTCGACCGCCTGGGGCGGCGTCACGGCGCCGACCTTCGAGGGCGGCCTCGGCTTCACCTTCAAGTGGAACATGGGCTGGATGCACGACACGCTGACCTACTTCTCGAAGGACCCCGTGCACCGCCGCTGGCACCACGACGAGCTCACCTTCGCGATGCTCTACGAGCATCACGAGCGCTTCGTGATGCCGCTCAGCCACGACGAGGTCGTGCACGGCAAGGGGCCGCTCTACGACAAGATGCCCGGCGACCCGTGGCAGAAGCTCGCGAACCTGCGCCTGCTCTACGCCTATCAGTGGACCCGGCCCGGGAAGAAGCTCCTGTTCATGGGGAGCGAGCTCGCTCCCATGCGCGAATGGCAGAGCGAGCAGAGCCTCGACTGGCACCTGCTCGACGACCCGGCGCGCCGCGCGCTCTTCGAGTTCGTCCGCGAGCTGGGCGTCCTCTATCGCGAATCGCCCTGCCTCTGGCGCTTCGACCACGATCCCCAGGGCTTCCGCTGGCTCTCCTGCGACGACCGAGACAACTCCGTGCTCGCGTACGAGCGCTGCGACGGCGACGCGCGCCTCGTGGTCGTGCTGAACCTGACGCCGGTGCCCCGCGACGACTACCGCGTCGGCGCGCCCCTGCCCGGCCGCTACCGGCTGCGCCTCTCGAGCGACGACGCGCGCTACGGCGGGAGCGGCTACCGCACGCACGCGCTCGTCGACGCGGAGCCCCTGCCCTGGCACGGACGCGCCCAATCGCTCTCGCTGCGCCTTCCGCCGCTCAGCGCCCTCGTGCTGGCGCCGGCCGCCCCTTGAGCGAGCGGCCCTTCCTGCGTGGCCTGGCGGAGCGGCGCGGGATCCTGCCGTCCTACCGGGACCAGAGCGGGCGCGAGGAGCGCGTGACGAGCGACGCCACGCGCGAGGCGCTCCTCGCGGCGATGGGCCTCGACGCCTCGACCGAGACGGCGGCCCGCGGGGCGCTCGATGCGGCGGACGAGGCGACGCGCGAGCGCGCGCTCGAGCCCGTGCGCGTATGGCGCGAGCAGGCGCTCTCGTTCCCGACGACCCTGGTGCGCGTCCCGCGCGCGCTCGATGCCCCCGTGAGCTACGAGCTGCGGCTCGAGCTCGAGGACGGCGGCGTCGCGACGAGCGTCGGGAGCCTCGCACGGAACGACGGGGCGCCGCTCGCCCTCCCGCTTCCGCGACGGCCGGCGCCCGGCCATCACCGTCTCCGGCTGCGCCTGCGCGGCTCGAGCGCCGAGCGTACGGCCGAGCAACGCTTCGTGGTGGCGCCGGCCACGGCGCTGCGCTCCGCCGAGGCCCTGGGCGATCGTCGGACGTTCGGCCTGGTCGCGAACCTGTACGCGGTGCGGAGCGCGCGAGGCGAGGGGATCGGCGATCTCGGCGATCTCCGGGCGCTCCTCTCCGCGTGCGGCGCGGCCGGCGGCGACTTCGTCGGCGTGAACCCGCTCCACGCGCTCCGCAACGAGGGCCTCGGCGTCTCGCCGTACAGCCCGATCTCCCGCCTCCACCGCAGCGAGCTCTACCTCGAGCTCGAGGCGGTGCCGGAGCTCGAGGCCGAGCCTTCGCTGCGCGCGCGGCTCGCCGATCCCGCGCTGCGCGAGGCCGCCGCGCGGCTGCGCGCCGGTGCGCACGTCGACTACGCATCAGTGCGACGTCTGAAGCGCGAGATCCTGGGCGGCCTCCATCGGGCCTTCGTCGAGCGGGATCGCGGTCGCGACACGGCGCGCGGTCGCGCGTACGCACGACATCTCTCCGCGCAGGGCGCGTCGCTCGAGGACTTCGCGACGTTCGTCGCGCTCGAGGCCTGGCTCGCCGAGACGCGCGGGCTTCCCCCGGGCTGGCACGGCTGGCCCGCGGAGTACCGCGACAAGCGCTCGCCGGAGGTCGCGCGCTTCCGCGCGGAGCACGCCGAGGCGATCGACCTCGAGCGCTGGCTCCAGTTCGAGCTCGCGCGCCAGCTCGAGGGCTGCGCGGAGGCCGCGCGCAGGGCCCACCTCGGGCTCGGCGTCTACCAGGACCTCGCGCTCGGCTCCGCGCCCGACGGCGCCGACACCTGGGCGTTTCGCGAGCTCTTCGCCTTCGGCGCGAACGTGGGCGCGCCGCCGGACGACTACTCCCTGACCGGCCAGGACTGGGGCTTTCCGCCGCTCGACCCCGAGCGGCTGCGGGAAGACGGATACGGCTACTGGATCGCGCTGCTCCGCGCGGCCCTCGCGTCCGCCGGCGCCGTGCGGATCGATCACGCGCTCGGCCTGCGCCGCCTGTTCTGGATCCCGGCGGGCCGCTCCGGCGCCGAGGGCGCCTACGTGCTCCAGCCCGCGGAGGAGCTCCTCGGCATCCTCGCGCTCGAGAGCCGGCGCCACGGCGCCCTCGTCGTGGGCGAGGATCTCGGCACGGTGCCGCCGGAGGTCGCGCAGCTCCTCGCGTCCTTCGGCGTGCTCTCGTCGCGCGTCCTCTACTTCGAGCGGGAAGGCACGGCGTTCCGCCCGGCCGCGGCCTACTCGGCGCGCGCCCTCGTCACGGCCAACACCCACGACCTGGCGCCGATCGCGGGCTGGCTCGAGGGACGGGATCTCGTGCTGCGCCGCGAGGCCGGTCAGCTCGACACGCAGGAGGCGCTCGCCGCGGCGCAGGAGCGGCGCGCCGCGGATCGCGCCGCGCTGCTCGCGCTGCTCCGGGCGGAAGGCCTCCTCCCGGCGGAGGGGCCGGAGCCCGAGGCCGCCGCGTGGATCGAGGCCATCCACGCGATGCTGTGTCGGACGCCGGCGCCCGTCGTCGGCATCTCCCTCGACGACGTGGCCGCCGAGCGCGAGCCCGTGAACCTTCCGGGGCTCGCGCTCGATCGCTACCCGAGCTGGCAGCGCAGGATGGCGAAGCCGCTCGCCGCCCTGCTGCGGGAGATCGCGGGCGGCATCCCGGGCACGGCCGAGCGACGCCGGCGCGCGTGATACGCTGCGCGGCGGCGAGCGGGGGAAGTCGATGTCGGCGAGGCGGCGAGAGAAGCAGCGGGAGAAGGCCTTCCACCGGCGGCGGCCCCCGGTCGGAGCGGCGCCGGGCGCCCTGATCTTCCCGCCCGGCGCCACGCGCATCCACGTGATCCGCTACGACAAGGAGCGCCAGCTCGAGCGCAGCGACGTGCCCGTGGAGGACCTCGCCAGCCTCGTCCAGCCGGGGCAGGTCACGTGGGTCGAGGTCGAGGGGCTCGGCGACGAGCGCGTGATGCGGCGCCTGGCCGGGATCTTCCGCATCCACCCGCTCGCGCTGGCCGACGTGGTGAACGTCGGCCAGCGGCCGAAGTCCGAGGCCTACGCCGACTTCGAGTTCATCGTGTGCCGGATGGCCTGCGTGCGCGGCCCCGGCGAGTTCGACCTCGAGCAGGTGAGCCTCGTCCTCGGCCGTGACTTCGTGGTGAGCTTCCACGAGAGCGCGCGCGACGTGTTCGAGCCGGTGCGCGAGCGCCTCCGCCGCGGCGCGCTCATCCGCTCGATGCACGCCGACTACCTGGCCTACGCCCTCCTCGACACCTTGATCGACGGCTACTACCCGGTCGTCGAGACGCTCGGGGAAGAGCTCGAGCTGCTCGAGGCGGAGGTGAGCGAGCGGCCGCGGCGCGGCTGCCTGCAGCGCATCCACCTGACGCGGCGGGAGCTCCTGACCTTCGCGCGCGTCGTCCACCAGCAGCGCGACGCCGTCGCGAGCATGATGCGCGCGGACCACCCGCTCGTGGGCGAGGCCGTGCGCGTCTACCTCCGCGACTCCTACGACCACGCGGCCCAGATCAGCGACGTGCTCGACTCGCTGCGCGAGCTCGCCCTCGGGCTCACGGACGTCTACCACTCGAGCGTCAGCATGCGCACGAACGAGGTGATCAAGGTCCTGACGATCCTCTCGAGCATCTTCATCCCGCTCACGTTCATCGTCGGCGTCTACGGGATGAACTTCGAGTACATGCCGGAGATCAGGTGGCGCTACGGCTACGCCTTCGCGTGGCTCCTCATGGTCGGCGTCGTGCTCGGCCTCGTCGTCTACTTCCGTCGCAAGGGGTGGATCGGCGAAGAGACGGACGACGCCCCTTCCGCGCCGGCGGATCGGACCCGCCGCGAGCCGTCGACGGGGCCGCGGGGATGACTCGCCGCGGCGTCTCAGCCGCGCCAGTGCTGGTACGGCGTCTTCCGCCGGTCGCCCTCGAACGGGAGCGCGACCTCCGCGCCGCCCCGACCCGCCGATGCGTAGGCTGCCGTCGTGATCTCGAGGATCGCGCGGCCCTCGGCCACGTCGGGGCCCGGCTCGCTCCCGCTGCGGAACGCGGCGAGGAACGCCTCGAGCTCCTGGACGAAGCCCATCTTCGCGGCGTAGCCCGCGGTCGTGCCGCGACCGCCGCCGGTCCAGGGCAGCCGCTCCTCGGCGCCGCCGCGTCGCAGCAGAAGGCGCGAGCGCGGCTCGAGCGCCATCTCGACCGACCCGTCGTCGCCTTCGACCTCGGCGCCCGCGCGCGGGCTCGACTCGCGCCAGCTCACCTCGACCCGCGCCTCGACGCCGCCCGCGAGACGCAGCACGACGTCGGCGTACACGTCGCCCTCTCCCGCCGCGCCTTCGAGCGTCGCCCGCACGCCCGCCACGGGAAGGAACCCGGCGAGCATCCAGGCCCACCAGAGCGCGTGGGCGCCGAGATCGAAGAGCGCGCCGCCGCCGTACTCGGGGCGCAGGAAGTCGCCGTAGCGCGGCCGCGGGTGGAGCGTGAAGACGTGGAGCCGGCGCAGGCGGCCGACGCGCCCGCTCGCGATCACCTGGCTCGCGGCCACGAGCAGCGGCGCGAAGGCGTAGTTCTCGGCGTAGGCGATGCGCGCGCGCCCCGCGGCAGCGAGCAGGCCGAGCTCGTCGGCCTCGGCGAGCGTGCGGCAGAGGGGCTTCTCGACGATCGCATCGCGGCCCGCGGCCACCGCTGCGCGGACGTGCTCGAGATGGACGGAGGGCGGCCCCGCGACGAGGACCGCCCCCACGTCGCGGCGCACGAGCAGCGCGTCGAGCTTCTCGAAGGTCGTCGCCTCGCAGCCGAAGCGCCATGCGCGTCGCTCGGCCGCTTCGAAGCTGCGCGAGGCCACGATCGCGACGCGCGCCTCGGGCATCGCCTCGAGGATCGGGCCGTGCAGCGCCGTCACGCTGCCGGCGCCGAGCAGCGCGACGCCGGTCGCGTCCGAGCGCTTCTCGGGGGCTCGCGCGGCCGCGCGGATCATGCGCTCCACGAGCGCGACGTCGGCCGCGCCGGCCGCGGCCGGCGTGAGCGGCACGGCGGCGCCGCGCGCCACCTCGTACAGGTGGCGCCACTGCGCGCGGAACCCGGTCTCGTGGCGCGCGCCGAGGCGCGTCGTCCGCAGGAAGCCGTCGGCGCTCTCGTGCACGAAGGCCTCGGTCGCGTTCGAGAGCCCCCAGGTCTGGGGAAAGCGCACCTCGACCTGGCGATCCGCGCGGATCCAGCGCAGCCGCCAGTCGTTCAGCCGAATCTTCGACTCGTAGGCCACGAGCCGCGCCGTCGTGCCGGCGTACTGGAGCGTCGCGTACCAGCCGCTGCCGGAAGTCGCGCCCACGTGCTCGATCGCGGTCGGCTCGCCGAGGAGCGTCCGCAGCAGCGCGAGGTCGTGGGTCGAGAGCGTGAGCGCCATCAGCGCCGCGGCGCCGAGCTCGGCGGGCGCGGCGAGTCCCGCATGATGGATCGCCGCGCCGAGCCAGCCCGCAGCCGCCTCTCCATCGTCGTGCAGGAGCGCGCCCGTCCGGAGCTGCAGGCCGTCGGCCCGGAAGCCGCGATTCGGCCCGATGAACGTCTGGATCTCGACGAGATCGGGCTTCCCCTCCATGTACGGGAGCGCCGCGACGAACGTCGGGTCGTAGCGGTGCATCGTGCCGACCTGCACCGGCACGCCCGTCTCCGCGGAGGCGCGCACGACGGCGCGTGCCTCGGCCGGCGTCAGGGCGAGGGGCTTCTCGACCAGCACCGCGCGCTTTCCCGCGCGACAGGCCGCGACGGCGTGGCGCGCGTGGCAGGCGTCGGGCGTCGCGACGAGCACCACGTCGACGGCGGAGTCGGCGAGGAGGGCGTCGAGGCCGGCGCCATGGCGCGCGCCGAACGGCGCGGCCAGCGCCTCGGCCAGGCTCGGCGCCGCGTCGACGAGGTGGACGACCCGGAAGAGATCGGGCAGCGAGACGAGGGTCGGGAGATGGAGCGCCTGGGCCGCCGCGCCGCAGCCGACCACGCCGACCCCGAAGACCGGTCGTGCGCCCTCGTTCATCGGGCCCCGCCCCCTGCGCGCGGCCGCAGGGTGAAGGCCAGGCGGTGCGCGCCGGCCCGCAGGCGGTAGCGCGGGAGCGTGTCCGGCCCGCAGCTCCCCGTGCCGAGGCCGCGGTGGTGCGAGTCGAGGTGCAGATGGATCTCCGGGCGGCGCACGAGCTCGTGGTCGTGGCTCGCGCGGGTCAGGTCGTCGCTCGAGAAGTGGAGCGCCGAGAACTGGGCCGGCGCTGCGAAGTCGACGCGCAGCGCGCGGCCGTCGCCGGCGGCGAGCTCCACCCAGCGGGCGTCACAGCGTCCGCCGTTCTCCTGGGGCACGACGTAGGGCACGTAGAGCTCGTCCACCTCGCGGACGTATCGGCCCACCGGGGCGCCGACTTTGCGGTCCGGGTAGCACTCGTGGGGCCCCCGGCCGAACCAGGTCACGCGCTCGAGCCCCGGCGCGAGGAGGAGCTCGACACCGAGCCGCGGCAGATCGGCCAGGCCCGGCGGAACGCGGAAGGCGTGGTCGAAGACGATCGAGCCGTCCGGCCGGAACGTGAGCGCGCAGCCGTGGAGGAGCGCGAGCCCGGGATCGCTGCCCGTCACGCGCTCCTTCACGTCGAGCCGGAGCGATCCGTCGCGCATGCGTGTCGCCCGGACGGACTCGACGCGGCAGGTGGGCTCGCGCAGGCCGAGGGCGAGCCAGCGGCCGAGGGGCTTTCCCGTCTGGTCGGGGAAGGCCTTGATCCCGTCGTTGTCGGTCGGCGCCCGCCAGAGCGAGACGCGGGGCCCCGCGAGCACGAGGTCTCTTCCGCCTGCGCGGAGCGTGCGCAGCCGACCCTCCCGCGGATCGACGCTCGCCTCGAAGCCGCCGTCGCGCTCCGCGATGCGCACGAGCCACTCGTCGCGCGTCTCGCGGAGCTCGACGGGAGGACGCGCCGCGCGCTCCCTGCGCGCCCGCGGCCGGGCCGCGAGGTGAGGCATCTCGATCTGCTCCCATGCGATCTCGTGGCCCGCGGGCGCCACGGTGCTCGCGCGCGTCGTCACGAAGCGGAAGGTGAGGAAGCACTCGCCTGGCGCCGTCGCGCGCGGGAGCCGGAGCTGCACGCGCTGGACGCCGCCCGGCGGCGCCGAGAGCTTCGGCAGACGGCCCCGCCGTACGGCCACGCCGTCGGCCGTGAGCTCGTAGCGTCCGGCGATCCCGTCGAGGCCCAGGAAGTCGTGCTCGTTCGCGACCGCGAAGCGTCCGCGACGCGCGTCGAGGGCCCGCACCGCGATCGGCTGCACGAGCTTCCGGAGCTCCTCGAGGGCGGGCTTCGGTCGGCGGTCGGGCCAGACCAGGCCGTCGATGCAGAAGTTGCGGTCGTTCGGCCGATCGCCGAAGTCGCCGCCGTAGGCCGTCGTCGCGCGGCCGCTCGCGTCGCGCTTCTCGAGCCCGTGGTCCCACCACTCCCAGACGAAGCCGCCCTGCAGGCCGTCGTGACGGCGGAACGCCTCCCAGTAGTCCGAGAGGCTTCCGTTCGAGTTGCCCATCGCATGGGAGTACTCGCACAGGATCATCGGTCGCTCGTCGCCGCGCCGCGGCTTCCTCGCCCAGCGCACGATCTCGTCGATCGCCGGGTACATCGGGCAGAGGACGTCGGTCACGCCGTGGTCCCGCCACCAGCTCTCGGCCTTCGGCCAGCCGAGGCAGCCCTCGTAGTGGAGCGGGCGCGTCGGATCGAAGCGACGCAGCCAGCCCGCCATCGCGTCGTGACACGGCCCGTGGCCCGACTCGTTCCCGAGGGACCAGAGGATCACCGAGGGATGGTTCTTGTCCCGCTGCGCCATGCGCATGCCGCGCTCCAGCACGGCCGCCTGATAGCGGGGATCGAGGCAGAGGCTGCGCAGGTAGGCGTGGCTCTCCACGTTCGCCTCGTCGACGACGTACATCCCGAGCTCGTCGCACAGCTCGAGGAAGGCGGGGTCGTTCGGGTAGTGCGAGGTGCGCACCGCGTTCAGCCCGAAGCGCTTCATGAGCACCACGTCCTCGCGCATCGCCGCGCGCGACACGGTGCGCCCGCCGCGCCGGTCGAAGTCGTGGCGGTTCACGCCCTTCACGAGGACGCGTCTCCCGTTCACGAGGAGCGCGCGTCCGCGGATCTCGACGCGACGGAAGCCCACGCGGAGCGCCGTCGCCTCGACCTCGCGGCCCTGTGGGTCGACGAGGGAGACGGCGAGCCGGTAGAGGCTCGGCGTCTCCGCGGACCAGCGCTCGACGCGCAGGAGCGTCGCCGCGAGGTCGGCCACGTAGCCCTCGAAGACGTAGGGATTGCGCGAGGCCGGGAGCGGCGCGCGCAGCGGCTCGCGGAAGGCTTCGCGTCCCTGCGGATCGACGAGCGTGAGCGCGACGGAAAAGCCGCGGCGCATCCGGCTGCGCGCGGAGACGTGCACGCGGACCGCGAGCTCGCCGTCGCGATACGCGTCGTCGAGGCCCGCCACCGCATGGACGTCGGCGATGTGCACGTCTCCCGTGGAGTACGCGTACACCCCGCGGTGGAGTCCGGCGTGGTGCCAATGGTCCTGGTCCTCGAGATAGCTGGCGTCGCTCCAGCGCACGACGGCCGCGGCCAGCACGTTCTCGCCGGGCCGCACGAGGTCGGTCACGTCGAACTCGGCGGCGAGCCGCGAGTCCTTGCTCATGCCCACCTCGCGGCCGTTCAGGAACGCGTAGAGCACCGTCTCCGCGCCGCCGAAGCCCAGCACGACGCGCCGGCCGTGCCACGCCTCGGGCAGCACGAACCGTCGGCGGTAGAGGCCCGTCGGGTTCTCCGCGGGGACGTGCGGCGGCTCGCAGCCCGTGAACGGCATCTGCACGTTGGTGTAGATCGGGCGGTCGTGGCCCTGCATCGTCCAGCAGCCGGGGACGGCGACGTCGCACCAGCCCGCGGCGTCGGAGTCGTCGAAGAGCGGCGCGGCGAAGTCCGAGGGCGCCGACTCGGGGCTCTCGACGCGGAGGAAGCGCCAGGAGCCGTCGAGGGAGCGCCACCAGGGCGAAGCCTCCGGCGCCCCGGCGAGGGCCGCGGTCGCGTCCGGGAACGGAATCAGCGGGCTTCGCATGGGGAGCCGCCCGAGGGACGTCGTCTCCGGCGTCTCCCAGCTCCGCCAGGCGCGCCAGTCCGCGAGCCGATCGCTCATCCCGCCTCCCCGTGCGCGCGGATCATCTCACATCACGGCCGCGTTCGGACGCCGGCGGCCCGGCGGGAGCGGGCGGATCGCGCAGCAGGAGCGTCGATCGGGCGCCTGGTGCGGCGCCGGACCGGATCAGGCGAAGCGCTCGCCCGCGAGCTGCCCGCCGTCGGCCACGAACTCGGCGCCGGTGCAGTAGGACGAGTCGTCGCTCGCCAGGAAGAGCGCGAGCTTCGCGATCTCCTTCGGCTGGCCGATGCGCTGCAGCGGGAGGGCCTTGTACCAGCCGCTCGTGTCCACCGCCTCGAATCCGGCCTCGTCGCCCCGACCCATCGGCGTGTCGATGCCGCCGGGGCAGATCACGTTCACGCGGATCCCGACCCGCCCGAGCTCGAGCGCGGCGGTCTTCGTCATGCCGCGGATCGCGAACTTGCTCGAGGAGTACGCGACGAGGCCCATCGCGCCCTCCATGCCCGTCGTGGAGGAGACGTTCACGATCGAGCCGCCCCCGACCTGCGCCATGTGCGGGATCACCGCGCGCATCCCGAGCAGGCAGCCCACCTGGTTCACGCGGATCACGCGCATGTAGTCGTCGAGCTTGATCTCCGCGACGGGCGCCACGTGCAGGATTCCGGCGTTGTTCACGAGCACGTCGATGCGCCCGAAGCGGTCGAGCGCGGCCGCGACGAAGCCCGCCCAGCTCCCCTCGCTGCCGACGTCGTGATGGCGGTAGAGCGCGCCGTCGCCGAGCTCCGTCGCGACCGCCTGCCCCGGCCCGTCGAGCACGTCGCCCAGCACGACCTTCGCGCCCTCGGCGACGAAGAGCCGCGCCTCCGCCTCGCCCTGCCCTCGCGCCGCCCCCGTGACGAGCGCGACCTTCCCCTCGAGCTTCCTCATGCGACGTCTCCCCCTGCCCGGCGCGCCGAGCCGTCCGAGTAGAACTGCGCGTACCACTTCCGGAAGCGGCCGAAGTCGCTCTCGCCCTCGGTCAGGAGCGGGCGATCGCGATAGACCTTGTGGCTCCAGATCGGGATGTCGAGGTCGTAGTCGCGCACGTAGAACTCGAAGAATCCCTTCACGAGCTCGGGATCGCAGCGCACGTGCGCGTAGTAGCGGTGCTGGATGTGCAGCACCTCGGGCGCGACGGGCGTGAGCGCGTTCACCGCGTAGCCGTCGAGGGCACCCTGGAAGCGCGTGTAGAGGAAGCCCGGTCCCGAGTTGAACGAATCTGCGTCGGTGAGGTTGCCCGCCGTCGCTGCCTGGTCGACGGCCCCCGTGTCGACGTCGATCTTCAGGCTGTAGTACGGCCCGTTCGGCCGCCAGTCGAGCGTCTTGCACTTCCAGCCGTGAAGCGTCTGGAAGTGCGCGAAGTCGACGCCGTTCTCCATGATCTCCTGCGGATGGCTCGCGATCGTCCACTCGTGGGTCGCGTGCAGGCGATAGGCGGGATCGTCGAGGGCGTCGATCCGTTCGGGCATCCAGCCGGGCTCCTCGCCGTCGGCGTGGTGCCAGACGAGCACCATCCCGTTGCACTCGATCGTGCGCCAGGCGCGCACCGCCGCGTTCGGCGGGATGCGCTTCGCGTACGGCACCTCGACGCAGCGGCCGCTCGCGCCCTCGAAGCGCCAGCCGTGGAACGGACAGCGGATCGTGTCGCCGTGCACCTTCCCGCCGTGGCCGAGGTGGGCACCGAGATGGGGACAGAAGGCGTCGAGCACCCGATGGCTTCCGTCTTCTGCGCGGAACAGGACGAGGTCGCGTCCGAGGTAGCGGATCGGCCGCAGCTCGCCGGCCGTGAGGGCATCGGCGTGGGCGACCGCGAACCAGCCGTTCGGGTACGGCGGGAGCGTGATGCGGGCCATGAAAACCTCCGGCCTCCTGGGGCCCGCGGAGTATACTAGAACGTGTTTCATTTTTGGAAGGGAGGGAGCCGGCCGTGCTGCTCGCGAACCGCGTCGCCCTCGTCTCCGGCATCGGGCCGGGCCTCGGCCGCGAGGTGGCCCTCGCCCTCGCACGGGCCGGCGCCGACGTCGCCGTCTCGGCCCGCAGGCGCGAGTCCGTCGAAGAGGTCGGCGGCGAGGTCGCGGCCCTCGGCCGCCGCGCGCTGCCGCTCGTCGCCGACGTCACGCAGCACGGCGACTGCACGCAGGTCGTGGCCGAGACGGTCGCGCGCTTCGGCCGGCTCGACGTGCTCGTGAACAACGCCTACCACCCCGGCAGCTACGTGCCCCTGGCCGACGACGACCTCTCGGGCTGGCTCGCACCCTTCGAGGTGAACGTGCTGGGCTCCCTGCGGCTCGCCCAGCTCGCCCTGCGCGAGATGGCGAAGCGCGGAGCGGGCTCGATCGTGATGGTGAACTCGATGATCGTGCGGCGGCCGCTTCCGACGATGGCGGGCTACGCCGCGTCGAAGGCCGCGCTCCTCGCCGCCACGCAGACCCTCGCGCGCGAGGCGGGTCCTCTCGGCGTGCGCGTGAACTCGGTACTGCCGGGGTACATCTTCGGCCCCGCCCTCGAGGGCTACTTCGCGGCCCAGGCGAAGGCGCGCGGAGTGACACCGCAGGCGGTCTACGACGAGGTCGCCCGCGAGATCCCGCTCGGCCGCATCCCGACCTCGGCCGAGGTCGCCGACGCCGTGCTCTTCTTCGCGAGCGACCTCTCCCGCGCGATCACGGGCGCGAGCCTCGACGTGAACGGGGGTCAGGTGATGGCGTGAGCGCCGCGCCGTGGGCTCAGAGGAAGATCCAGCTCGCGATCGCCACGACGGGGATCAAGACCGGCACCGAGTACGCGAGATACCCGAAGAAGCCGGGCATCTCGACGCGACTCTCCTCGGCGATGGCCTTCACCATGAAGTTCGGCCCGTTGCCGATGTAGGAGAGCGCGCCGAGGAAGACGGCGCCCATCGAGATCGCGGCCAGGACCGCGTGCGCATCGCCGCCCCGGACGAGGTACTCGCCCAAGAAGGGACCCTCGACGGGAACGTCCGCGAGGCCGCACGCCGTCGCGGCGAACGTCAGGTAGGTGGGCGCGTTGTCGAGGAATCCCGAGAGCAGGCCCGTCGCCCAGAAGTACTGGCGCGGCTCTGTGAGGCCGAGCTCCGGCGCATGGTGGTTCAGCACGAGGAGCGCCGGGCCCATCGTCACGAAGATGCCGGCGAACAGCACGGCGACCTCGATCACGGGCCCGAAGCCGAAGCCGTTCGCGGCGCGCAGGGCCGGACGCGTCGTGAGCCACGCGCCGAGCGACAGCAGCAGCATGATCCCCTCGGCGAGCGGGAAGGGCCACGGCCGTCCGCCGTTGCCGATGCCCTCCCCCGCGCCGTAGATCGCCGCGACGATCCCGATCAGGAACACGAAGTTGTGCGCGCCCTCGATCCGCAGGGGCTCGTGCCTCTGCACCTGCTCGAGCTGGGCGCCAGGCTGCGCGCGCTCGTCCCGCGCGAGCATCACCTGGTCCCATACGTGGAAGATCGCGAGGAGCGCCCCGTTCACTGCGAGCCACGCGGGCCACAGGCGCAGCGTCCACTCGAAGGGCACGCCCTTCAGGAATCCCAGGTAGAGGGGCGGGTCGCCGAGCGGGGTGAGCAACCCGCCGCAATTCGAGACCGTGAAGATGAAGAAGACCACGAGATGGGCGCGGTGCTCACGCGCGGCGTTCGCGCGCAGCAGCGGGCGGATCAGGAGGACCGACGCGCCCGTCGTGCCGATCAGGTTCGCGAGCACGACGCCGATCGCGAGCACCACGGTGTTCACGATCGGGGTTCCCGAGAGGGAGCCGGCGATCACGATCCCCCCGGAAGCGATGAACAGCGACGCGATCAGCGCGAGGAACGCGACGAGCTCGTGGGCGCTCTCGCCGAGCTGGTGCCAGCCGGCGGCCCCGTGGACCAGCGGGAAGTAGACGGCGATCGGAGCGGAGAAGAGCGCCGACACGAGAGCGCGATTGCGGTTCTCGTGCCACCAGTGCTCGGCGACGATCGGCAGGATCGCGATCGAGAGCAGGAGGCCGAGGAACGGTACGAGCGTCCAGTAGGGCAGCATTTCGCCGAGCGAGTGCATCCGCGCAGCCTAGCCGCGGAAGAGCAGCAGGGTGACGAGCACGAAGAGCGGCACCAGGATCCCGACGGAGTAGGCCATGTAGCCGAAGAAGCTCGGCATCCGGACGCCGTTCTCCTCGGCGATCGCCTTCACCATGAAGTTGGGCCCGTTGCCGATGTACGAGTTCGCCCCCATGAACACCGACCCGGTCGAGATCGCCGCGAGGATCGTCTGCGCCGTGCCGCCGGTCGCCAGGTACTGCGCGAGGTAGCGGCCCTCGAGCGGGACGCCCCCGAGCCCCGAGGCGGTCGCCGCGAAGGTCAGGTACGTGGGCGCGTTGTCGAGGAAGCTCGAGAGCACGCCCGACGCCCAGAAGAAGTGCCACGCCTGCGTGAGCCCGAGGTCGGACGCCCGGTGGTTCAGCGCGAGGAGCGCGGGCCCCATCGTGAGGAAGATGCCGGCGAAGAGCACCGCGACCTCGTAGATCGGGCCGAACCCGAAGTTGTTGGCGCGTCGTAGATCCGGGTGCGTCGTCCACCACGCGCCCGCAGCGAGCGCCACCATGAGCGCCTCCCGCAGCCCGGTCGGCCATTCTCCCGCGGCGAAGAAGACGCCTCGTCCGGAAGCGAAGATCACCACGACCATGCCGATCAGGAAGACGAAGTTGTGGGCCCCGCCGATCCGCAGCGGCTCGTGGATCTGCACCTCCTCGAGCTGGGAGCCCGGACGCTCGAGCTCCTCGCGGTCGAAGACGACCTGGTCCCAGATCTGGAACAGGATCAGCAGCGCGCCGTTCACGATCGACCACTCCGGCCAGAGCCGGAGCGTCCACTCGAAGGGCACCCCCTTCAGGAAGCCGAGGAAGAGGGGCGGATCGCCGAGCGGTGTCAGGAGGCCGCCGCAGTTCGAGACCACGAAGATGAAGAACACGAAGATGTGGGTCTTCCGCTCGCGCTTCTCGTTCGCGCGCAGGAGGGGTCGCACGAGGAGCACCGACGCGCCGGTCGTCCCGATCAGGTTCGCCGCCACCGCGCCGATCGCGAGGAAGGCGGTGTTCAGGAGCGGAGTGCCGGAGAGCGAGCCGCGAACCACGATCCCGCCCGTGATCACGAACAACGCGCCGATCAGCGCCATGAAGGAGACGTACTCCTTCAGGTTCTCCCCGATCTGATGGAGGCCCGCCGCGCCGTGGGCGAGCGGGAAGTACAGCAGGACGGGCGCCGCCCAGAGCGCGGCCACGATCCCCTTGTTGCGGTTGTGCTCCCACCAGGAGCCGAAGACGAGGGGCACGATCGCGATCGAGAGCAGGAGCCCGACGAAGGGGAGGACAGTCCATACCGGCAGCAGCGCCCCGAGACCGTTCATCGACGTCTTCCCCGCCCCCGCGCGGGGCGCGCCGAAGGTACCCCGCCGACCGACGTCGGGCCCCGTCGTCTCGGGGAATTCGCGCTCAGGCTCCACGGCGGAACCACCGATGGGAACGGGGTGGGATCCAGGGAGACCACAGACCCGCGCCCGATCGCGCCGCAGGAGGCACGTGCCATCGCGCGCGCAGTCGCCCTGTGCGAGCTCACCTTCGGCCTCTCCCATGCCCTGAACAACGCGTTCACCGCCATCGTGGGCGAGGCCAGCTACCTGCAAGGCGAGCCCAAGGAAGGCTCCCAGGTCGACGAAGCATGCAGCGTGATCCTCGAGCAGGTCGAGCGCTGCGCCCAGATGACCCGTGCCCTCCTCGTGCGCCGGCCCCCGCTGCGGTCCGCTCGCGCGGAGTGCGACCTCGTGCGCGTGGTTCGCGACACGGAGGGGCTGCTCCGCGACGCGCTCTCGCGTCGCATCGTGCTCCGCCTCGAGACGCCCGAGGAGCCCCTCGTCCTCCCGATCGACCCCGCCGACGCGGAGACGCTGCTCTTCCTGCTGGTGCAGCGCGCCGCGCGCGCGGGGACGGGGCCGCTCCGGATCGTGGTGCGCGCGGAGCCGGGGGACGCTCCGGACGAGGCGCGGCTCGACGTCTTCGCGCGGCCCGAGAGCGTCGGTCCGGACGGCGGCTGGCGCGCGCCGAAGGACGACGCGTGCGAGGGCCCGGCCGAGAGCGTGATCCGCTCCCTCACGTCGGCCCTCGGGGTGCGCTGCTGCGAGCGTGAGGCGCCGGGAGAAGTCGGCACGTGCGTGCGGCTCCCACGGGTCGTCGAGGCCTAGCCGCCGCCCTGCGTCGCGCCGCCCAGCCGCCGCACCGCCGCGAGCTTGCTCTCCATCGTCGCCGCCTCGTCGCGCCGCTCGTCGATCTTGATCAGCGTCGAGACGCGCGTCGCGCCGCGCGCGAACACGGCCTCGGTCATGCGCTGCACGAGCGGGAGGATCTCGCCGAGCTCACCTTCGAGCGTCGTGAACATCGGATCGAGCCTCCAGCGCACGCGGCTCTGAGCGCGCAGGGGCTCGAGGGCGGCCGCGACGTAGGGCGCGAGGTGCGTCCCCGCTCCGACGGGCGCGATGCTGACGGCGACGATCGCCATGGGGCTCCTCCCTCTCGGTGTCCGGACGTGCGCTCATCCTGCCGACGCCTCGGAGGGCGTCGGCCGGGATCCGCACGGCGCGTAGAGGCGCACCGCTGCAGGATCCCGCACGCGCGCCGCGAGGGCGGCGATCGTCTCGCCGCGGACCGGATGCACGACGTCCGGCGCGATCTCGGCCAGCGGCTCCAGCACGAAGCCGCGCTCGTGCAGGCGCGGGTGGGGCACGAGGAGGTCAGGAGCGTCGGAGCGCGCGGCGCCGTGCAGGAGCAGGTCGAGATCGAGGGTGCGCGGCGCGTCCTTCGTGCCGTCGCGGACGCGACCAGAGGCGCGCTCGATCTCGAGGAGACGCGTGAGGAGCGCACGCGGCGAGAGGCGCGTGCGGAGTCGGACCGCGCCGTTCAGGTACGGTCCCTGCGGCGGCGGGCCGACCGGCGTCGTCTCGTACCAGCGCGACACCGCGACGACATCGACGCCGGGCGTCGCGCGGAGCGCCGAGAGCGCGCCCGCGAGCCGCGCCGCGCGGTCGCCGAGGTTGGAGCCCAGCGCGACGTATGCGTCCACGAGCGGCTCCTCCTCGAGCGCGGCAGCCTCGAGCTCGAGGCCCGCCGTCTCCGGGACGAAGCGCCAGAACAGGGCGAGCGCAGGCACGATCGTGAGGGCGAGCAGGGCGATCGCCGGCGCGAGCCCGCCGAGGCGCTCGGCCAGCGCCGCCGTCGCGAAGTTCGCGACGACGGCGGCGGCCGCCGCCGCGACGGTGGCCCAGCCGTTCACCGTGCTGCGCAGGCGCGTCGGAAAGAGCTCCGTCGCGCTCGCCCGCGCCGCCGTGAGGCTCGCGTTCCCGGCGAGCGAGGCGATCGCGAAGAGGCCCACGTAGGTCGACACGCTCGCGAGCGGAAGCAGGTAGAACACGACCATGAGCGCGTTCGACCCGACGGCGCCCGCGAGGAGCGTCGCGCGCCGCCCGAGTCGATCGCTCCAGTGCCCGCCCCAGCGGAAGCCCGCGAGGCCGAGGCCTCCGCCCAGCATCAGCACGAGCGTCGCGCGCGCGGGCGCGACGCCGAGGCCGTGCACGAGGTGGTAGTAGGGCCAGCTCGCGGTCGCGACGCCGGCCACGTTCCCGAGGAGCACGAAGCCGAGGAAGCCCAGGGCACGGCCGCGATACGGTGGCGCGAGAGCCTCTCTCGCGCGCGCGCCCTCGGTCTCGCCGCGCGCGTTCGCCGCCCGCCAGCGCGTGGTCTCGGGCAACGCGCGACGCAGCCACGGCAGGAACGCGAGGGGCAGCGCCGTCACGATCCACGCGGCGCGCCAGCCGCCCGCCGTCGCCGCGAGCGCCGGAACGGCGAGCAGCGCGAGGCCTCCGCCGGCGTTCCCCGCGATCCCGGCCCAGCCCTGGCCGGTGGCGCGACGGGCGAGGGACAGCTCCTCCGCGATCACGACCGTCGCGACCATGATCACGGTGTTGGCGAAGGCCTGGACAGCGATCTGCGTCATTACGTAGGGAACGAGGCTCGGCGACAGGGCGCTCGCGACGGACGCCACGGCGAGGCCGAGCGCGCACGCGAGGAGGAGTCGGCGCCGGCCGAGCCGGTCGGTCTCGCGCGCGAGCACGAGGACGGCGAAGGCGTTCAGCGAGATCCAGCCCATCGCCCGGGCGATCCCGGCGTCGTCCAGCCCGAAGCTCTTCGCCAGGAAGGGCGCCGCGATCGCGTTCACCGTCTGCGCGTAGCCGGCGAGCGCGAGCAGCGCGGCGAGCACGAGCAGGAGCCGGTGCGCGCGGAGGTCGCCTTCGGCGCTCGCCGGCCCGCTCATCGACGGACGCTCATCGACGCGCGAGCAGGTCGCCGCAGAATGCGCGCAGGGCACCGTTCAGCACCCCCGCGGCCTCCCACTGCAGGAAGTGGCCTGCATCGCGAACCAGGAAGGGCCCGACGTGCTGCGGGAATACGAGCGCCGCCATGCGGTCGAAGTCGGGATAGATCACGTGGTCCGACGGACCGAACAGGAGGAACGCGGGCGTCGGATTCTCGGCGAGGAGCGGCGGCTCGCTCCGGAGCTCGGCGCGGAAGGTGCACTCGTAGTTCGTGAAGCTCGCGCGCAGCTTCGCGCCGTCGGCGAAGGGCTCGGTCATGAAGTCGATCGCCGCGGGCTCGAAGGCGCCGGGATGGGCCCAGTAGCGCGAGGTGTAGAACGTCGCGACGTAGCGGCGGCGCCGGTCCGGCGTCGAGAGCTCGGCCGCGAGGGCGTCGGCGTCGGTGCCCTGCCGCAGGAAGTAGTCCATCGACTCGCGGGGCGGTCGCGTGCGCAGCCCGCCCATTCGCTCCTTCAGGAACGGGAGCGGCGAGTTGAAGAGGACCAGGCGCTCCACGAAGCCGGGGAAGCGAAGCGACAGGTCCTGGATCACCGGACCGCCGAGATCGCCTCCGACTGCGACCACCCGCTCGAAGCCGAGGACGTCGTGCAGCAGCGCGTGCAGATCGCGCGCGTGGGTCGCGACGTCGTAGAAGCCGTCGGGTGCGAGGCCCGAGTCACCGAAGCCGCGCAGGTCGGGCGCCACGACGTCGAAGCCCGCGCACGCCAGGGGCTCGACGTTGCGCCACCAGATGCGCTTCGTCTCCGGCCAGCCGTGCACGAGCACGACCGGCAGGCCGCCCTCGCCCGCCCGCAGGTACGCCTGGGAGAAGCCGCGCGGCGATGCCGACCGGATGGCGTAGCGCTCGGGATCGACGTCGCGGAGGGCTTCCGGGACCGTGCTCACGCGTGGAGGTCCTGCCCGAGCGGCTGCCCCGTCTCGAGGCTCTCGTCGCCGCGGATCGCGCGCTCGAGCACGAGCGGCTCCCGCTCGACGAGGGGCGCCGCGCGCACCGGACACGGCTCGTACGCGCAGCCCGGGCAGTGGCGCGGACGGCACGGATCGAAGTGCACGAGCAGCTCGCCCCGCGCGTCGCCTCCGTCGCGCACCGCCCGTCGCACGTCGCGATCGACGTCGTGCAGCAGCTCGGCGTCGAAGAAGCGCGGGACGACCATGTGCAGGTCGGTGTGATGGATCGCCCCGGAGCGGAAGCTCCGCAGCGAGTGCACGTCGATCCACTCGGGCCGGCGCTTCCGCTCGAGGGCGCCGACGAGCTCCGCGAGGAGGTCCTCGTCGGCCTCGTCCATGAGGCCCCCCACGGCGGAGCGCACGAGGCCGAAGCCCGTGCGCAGGATGTGGAGCGCGACGACGATCGCGACGAGCGGGTCGAGGGGCGCGAAGCCGGTGATGCGCACGGCCGTGAGGCCGATCAGCACGCCGACGCTCGTCCACACGTCGGTCAGGAGATGCGCGCCGTCGGCCTCGAGCGCGAGGGAGCGGGCGCGCCGGCCGAGGCGGAGCAGGTAGACCCCGAGCAGGAGGTTCGCGACGGTCATCGCCGACACGAGGACCAGGCCCACGTCGAGGCGCTGCAGCCTGGGGCCGAGCCAGAGGTCGCGGGCCGCGGTCGCGAGGATCGCGATCGAGGCGACCGCGATCAGCGTGCCCTCCGCTCCAGCGGAGAAGAACTCGATCTTGCCGTGGCCGTAGGGATGGTCCCGATCGCGCGGTCGCGCGGCGACGTGCAGGCTCACGAGCAGGAGGAGCGCCGCGAGCACGTTCACGATCGACTCGAGCGCGTCCGAGAGCACCGCCGCCGAGCCGGTGAGCCACCACGCCGCGAGCTTTCCGCTGAAGACCAGGACGCCCACGCCGAGCGAGAGCCAGCCCGCGCGCAGGCGCGTGCGCCCGTCGGGCGCAGCCTTGGCTGCGCCGCCCGACGTGCCCGCCCCGACCGCGGCCCTGGCGCTCGCCTGCGTCACCCGTGCGAGTCTACGCCCGGGGCCGCGCGCTAGCATCGGCCCGTGTCGCGCCTCCCCGCCGATCCGGCCTTCCGCACGCAGCCGCCCGCCCTCCTGACGGCCGTGCCGGGCGCGCGCTCCCGCGCGCTCGCGGCGAGGCTCGGACGCGTGGAGTCGCGCAACGTCACCTGCCTCGAGCCCGAGCCGCCGATCTTCTGGGCGCGCGCCCACGCCTCGAACGTGTGGGACGCCGACGGAAACCGCTTCGTCGACCTCGGCGCGGGCTTCGGCGTCACCAATGTGGGTCACGGCCACCCGCGCGTGGTCGAGGCCGTCCGCCGGCAGGCCGGCGAGCTCCTGCACGCGATGGGCGACCTGCACCCGGCGGAGAGCAAGGTCGCCCTGATGGAGGCGCTCGTCGCGCGCTTCCCCGGCGGCGGGCCGGCACGCTGCGTGCTCGGCTCTTCGGGCTCCGACGCGGTCGAGATCGCCCAGAAGACGGCGCTCCTCGCGAGCGGTCGGCCGGGGATCGTCGCCTTCGAGGGCGCGTACCACGGCCTCACCTTCGGCGCGCTCGAGCTCACGTTCCGGCCGCTCTTCCGCGATCCCTTCGCGCGCCGGCTCTCGGCGCCCGTCTCCTTCGCGCGCTTCGGCGACGTCGCCTCCGTCGAGCGCGCGGCGCGGGCCTGCCCGGCCCCGGTGGGCTGCGTCTTCGTCGAGCCGATCCAGGGCCGCGGCGGCGAGCGCATTCCTCCCGACGGATTCCTCCGCGATCTGCGCGCGCTGTGCGACCGCGAGGGCTGGCTCCTCGCAGCCGACGAGGTCTACACCGGATTCGGTCGGACCGGCCGGCTCTTCGCGTGCGAGCACGAGGACGTGGTGCCCGACCTCTTGTGCGTGGGGAAGGGGCTCGCGGGCGGCATGCCGCTCTCGGCGTGCGTCGGGCGCGCGGAGTGGATGGACGCGTGGCCTCCCTCGAGCGGAGAGGCGCTCCACACCCAGACCTTCCTCGGGCACCCGCCGGGCTGCGCCGCGGCCCTCGCTTCGCTCGCCGTGCTCGACGAGGAGAAGCTGCCCGAGCGCTCCGCCGAGCTCGGCGCGGGCGCCCTCGCCCGGCTGCGCGCCGCGCTCGCCGGCCGGCCTGGGATCCGCGAGGTGCGGGGCCGCGGCCTCCTCCTCGCGATCGAGTGCGAGCGGCCCGAGCGTGCGCTCGGCGCCTGCGCCGAGGCATTGCGCCGCGGCGTGATCTGCCTGCCGTCCGGCGACGTCGGCGAGGTGGTCGCCATGACGCCGCCCCTCTCGATCGAGGCCGAGATCCTGGAGGCGGCGCTCGACGTCGTCGCGGCGTGCTTCGCGTGAGCGCGCGCCTCTCGGGCGGCGATCCCGCCCGCGCCGACCTCGACGCGCGCGTGCTCGATTGGATCGCGAGCTGGCGCGGCGAGCCCGACGCGCCCGAGGACGAGGTCCGCTTCGACGCCCTCGCCCGCGATCTCTTCGCCTTCCAGCTCGAGCGCTGCGCGCCGTGGGCGCGCTTCTGCGCGGCGCGAGGCGTGACACCGGAGCGGCTCGCGAGCTGGCGCGACATCCCGCCCGTGCCGACCGCGTCCTTCAAGGAGATCGCGCTGCGCTCGTTCCCCGCGGAGCGCGAGGTCCACGTCTTCCGCACGAGCGGCACCACCGGCGAGCGGCGCGGAGAGCTGCACCTCGACACGCTCGCGCTCTACGACGCCTCCGTCGTGCCGAGCTTCGTCGCGCACGTGCTGCCCGAGCTCGCGCGTGCGGACGGGCGCCCCGCGCGGCGCCTCGCGCTGCGCGCCCTCGCCCCGTCGCCCGGGGAGGCGCCGGACTCGTCGCTCTCGCACATGTTCGGCGTGCTGCTGCGCCGCCTCGCGCCGCAGCTCGACGCCGCGCGCAGCGGCTTCGACGTGCGCGGCGGCGCGCTCACCTTCGAGCCCCTGCTCGCGGCGCTCGAGAGCGCGTGCGTCGACGACGTGCCGGTCGCGCTCTGCGGTACCGCCTTCGCGTTCGTCCACCTGTGCGACGCCCTCGCCGCGCGGGGCGTCGCGCTCGCGCTCCCGGCGGGCTCGCGCGCGTTCGAGACCGGCGGCTTCAAGGCGCGCTCGCGGGAGCTCACGCGCGCCGCGCTTCGCGACGCGATCGAAGGCGCCCTCGGCGTTCCCGCGGAGCGCGTCGTGAACCAGTATGGGATGACGGAGCTCGCGAGCCAGTTCCACGACTCGGTGCTGCGGTTCCCGCGGACGCCGCGGCGCAAGCTCGGACCGCCGTGGGCACGGGTCCGCATCGTCGATCCGGCGACGGGATCCGACGTCTCGCCCGGCGAGGTCGGCGTGATCGTCGTCGTGGACCTCGCGAGCACGGGCAGCGTGTGCGCGATCCAGACGGCCGATCTCGGCCTCTCGCGGGAGGATGGCTTCGAGGTGCTGGGCCGGGCGGAGGGCGCCGACGCGCGCGGCTGCTCCCTCGGTGCCGAGGCGCTGCTCGTCGGGGACGCCCGCGCTTGACGTCCTCGGCCGGGGACGTACGCGCGGCCGTGTCGCGACTGCGCGAGGCGGGCGCGCGCCTCCGGCGCCGACCCGCCGCGGAGACCCTGGCCGCGCTCGCGCGGGTGCTCGACGCCTGGCGCGATCCGGCATCGCGCTGGCGGCGCGCCCTCGAGCGCGAGCTCCCCGGCGCGGCGGGCTTCACTTCTCCCGTCGTGCGGGAGGGCATGGCGCTCGCGCTCGCGGGCTGGAAGGGCGAGGCGCTGCTCGCCCTGGTCGATCGCGAGCTCGGCGGCCCCCGGGCCCTCGACGGCGGAGACGGCACCCTCGCTTCCCCGTTCGACGTCACCGCGACGCTCCTCGCCGGCGCCCTGCCGAGCCCGAGCTTGCTCGCCCTCCTCGCGCCGCTCGCCGTGCGCTCGGCGGTCCTCGCGCGGCCGTCGTCGCACGATCCGGTGACCGCGCGCCTCGTGGCGGAGAGCATCACCGCCGAAGACGCAGGGCTCGGCGCGTGCCTCGAGATCGTCTCGTTTCCGCGCGGCGACGACGACGCGCTGGGCGTGTTCCTGTCCGGCGACTGCGTGGTGGCCACGGGCAGCGACGCGACGGTACGCGCGATCGCGGCCCGCGTGCAGCCGCCGCAGCGGCTCGTGACGTACGGCCACCGCGTGTCGGTGGGCCTCGTCGGGCCCGAGGCCACGCACGGCGAGGCGCTCGGCGCCGCCGCCCGCGGCCTCGCCCTCGACGTGTCGCTCTGGGACCAGCTCGGCTGTCTCTCTCCGGTGTCGGTCCTCGTGGTCGGCGATGCGCGCGCCGCCGTGGGCGTCGCCGACGCGCTGGCGGTCGCGCTGCGCGACCTCGCGCCGAGGCTCCCGCGCGGCCGCGTCGATCCCGCGGCCGCCGCGGTGCTCGCGCAGGAGCGCGCGGCGGCGGAGATGCGGGCCGCCGCGGGCCGCGAGGTCTTCGTGCGGGGCGGCCGGGACGAGCCCTTCTGCGTCGTATGCGAGGACGACGCGACGCTGCGCCCTGCCCCGCTCCATCGCTTCGTGCGCGTGCATCCCGTCGGGCCCGACGGGATCGGCGATGCGCTCGCGCCGCTCGCGTCCCACCTCGCGGGCGTGGCCGTCGCGGGCTTCGGGGCCGGCGAGCGGCGCCTCCTGCGCCTGCTCGCGGACCTGGGCGCTTCGCGGCTCTGCCGGCCGGGCCGCCTCCAAGGGCCGCCCCTCGGCTGGCATCACGACGGCCAGGGTGTGCTCCTCCCCCTCGTGCGTTCCACGGATCTCGAGCTCGACTGAGCGTGGCGCGGCCCGTGGGATCCACCGCTGCCCCGTGCGCGGGATCACAGGCGTTTTCTCCTCGTCTGGTAGATTCGGCCGACGGAGATCGAGGGCTCGCGCCGGTGGACGGACGCACGCCGGGGCGCGAACGAGAGCCGACCGAGACGGACGCGAGACCGCCTCGACGCGGGCGCGGGGCAAGCCGGAGCCACGAGCCCGAGGGATGGACATGGGGGCCAGCGGACCTGCCGAACGCGAGCGACGCGTGCGCGTGCTTGCGCGCGTCTGCGCCCTCGCGGCCGCCTTCCTCGCCGCGCTGACGCTCTACTCGTGGGCGACGGGCAGCTCCTGGCCGGTGAACGTCTACGCGGAATCGGCAGCGCTCAAGCCCGAGACCTGCGTGACCGTGCTGATCCTCGCGGCCAGCGTCGGGCTCGCGGCGCAGGCCCGACCGAGCCGGCGAGAGGAAGGGGCGCGCGTGGCCCTCGCCGTCGGCGGGGGAGCGATCGCAGCGACCGCGCTCCTCGAGTACGCCGTCGGCCGGGATCTCGGCATCGATCTCCTGCTCTTCCCCGACGTCCTCCTCGCGACGGGCGTCTCCCCGGCGGGCCGCATGTCGCTCCTGACCGCGATCTTCCTGCTCTGCATCGCGGTCGCGCTCGGCCTGCAGCGGGCGCGGCGGCGCGGCACGCAGCAGGTCGGCGAGGCGGCGTCCGTCTGCACGGTGATCGCGTGCTACGTGATCCTCGGATTCCACCTGCACGGCCGGAGCGCGGAGGGTCTCTCGACCTCGCTCCAGCCCGTCTCGCTCTCCTCCGCGCTGAGCCTCTTCCTCCTCGGTCTCGCCACGCTGGTCGCGCGGCCGGACCGGGGCTGGCTCGTGCCGGTGCTGCGCGACGACGCCGGCGGCCACCTGCTGCGGCGCATGCTTCCCGCGGCTGGGCTCCTGCCGTTCGCCCTCGGCATCGCCGTCGTGTGGGGTGCGACGCACGGCCTCTACGACGTCCGCGCCGGCCTCCTGCTGCTGATCGCCTCGGTCTGCCTCCCGCTCGCGATCCTCGTCGTCTGGAGCGCCCGCTCGGCGAACCGCCTCGCGAGCGAGCGGACGCGCAGCGAGCTCCGGCTGCGGCGCCTGATCGAGGCGAGCCCGATCGGCATCGCCTTCGGCGACCTGGCGGGGCGCGTGACGGCCGCGAACGACGCCTACCTCCGCATCCTCGGCCGCAGCCAGGACGACCTCGTCGCCGGCCAGCTCGACTGGCGCGGCGGCACGAGCGCGGATCATCGCGCGCGGGACGCCGCCGCCTTCGCCGAGCTGGAGCGCAGCGGGATCACGCGGCCCTACGAGAAGGAGGTGGTGCTTCCCGACGGCACCCGGCGCCCCGTGCTCGCCGGCGCCATGAGGCTCTCCGACGACGACGACTTCGCGGTGACGCTGGTCGACATCACACGACAGCGGAATGCCCAGGCGAAGCTCCGGCAGAGCGAGACCCGCTACCGGCGCATCGTCGAGACCGCCCACGAGGGCGTGTGCATCGTCGACGCGGAGGGCCACGTCCGCTTCGCGAACGCGCGGCTCGCGCACATGCTCGGCTCGCCCGAGGAGCATCTCCTCGGGCGCCGGTTCCTCTCCCTCGTCCACGACGAGGACCGCGACGTCTGGGCGCCGCTGCTTCGCACCGACGCCGCGCCGGCCCAGCCTGCGGGCGACCTCCGCCTGCGCTGCCCCGACGGCGAGGAGATGTGGGCGATCGTGTCGGTCGGCCCGATCGAGGCGGGCGACGGTCTCCCCGAAGGCCGGCTCGTGATGCTGACCGACGTGACGGCGCGTCGGCGGAGCGAGCTCGCGCTGCAGCAGGCCGCGCGCATCGAGGCGACCTCGACCCTCGCGGCCGGCATCGCCCACGACGTGAACAACCTGATGGCCGTCGTGCTCGGCAACGCCGACCTGCTGCGGGAGGAGATCGCGGGGCGGGGCGACGCCGCCGAGATGGTCGATGCCATGCGCGAGGCCGCGAGCCGGACGTCGGAGCTCGCGCAGCAGCTGCTGGCGTACGCGCGGGGCGGTCGGTACTGGTCGCGCCCCGTCGACCTGAACGACGTCGTGCAGCGCACCCTCGAGATCCACCGCCGGAGCTGGCCGCGCCAGATCGAGGTGAAGGTCCACCTCGAAACGCAGCTCCCGAGCGTGATGGCCGACGCGAGCCAGATGTCCCAGATCGTGATGAACCTCTGCGCGAACGGCGTCGAGGCGATGGACGGCCGCGGGCACCTCGCGATCTCGACGCACAGCCAGCTCGTGCAGGCGGGTGGCGACGCGCGCGGCCCGGCCGGCCGGGTCTCCCTCTCGCCGGGGCGCTGGGTCTGCCTCTCGGTCCACGACGAGGGCTGCGGCATGGACTCGCTCACCGCGGCGCGCGTGTTCGAGCCGTTCTTCTCGACCAAGTTCCCCGGGCGCGGTCTCGGCCTGGCGGCGGTCTACGGCATCGTGCAGAACCACGGCGGCGAGATCGTGGTCGACACCGTGCCGAGACGGGGCACGCGCTTCGACGTCTGGCTGCCCGCCTCCCTCGAGGCGCCGGTGACGGAGGCGGCGCGGGAGGCCGGGGAGCCGCCGACCGGGACCGAGACCGTGCTCGTCGTGGACGACGAGGAGCGGGTGCTGACGGTCACCGCCCGGCTGCTCGAGAAGCTCGGCTACCGGGTGCTGCGCGCGCGGAACGGCCGAGAGGCGGTGGCGTTCGCCCGCACGGGCGACGTCGCGATCGACGCCGTGATCCTCGACCTCGACATGCCCGTGATGGACGGCGCCACGGCGTTCCCCCTGCTGCGGGCGGCGCGCCCCGGTGTCCCGGTGATCGTCTGCAGCGGATACGAGCTCGATCCGAGCTCGCCGCGGCTCCAGGGCGTCGACGCCGACGGCTACCTCTCGAAGCCCTTCCGCCGCGACTCCCTCGCCCGCCTGCTGCGCGAGGCGATCGACGCCGCCGCCGGGACGGTCGGCTGAGAGGCCGAGCTGCGGGTCCGGGGGCGCTCGGCGCCCCCCGAGGCCGGGCGGCGACCGCCGTCCTTCGGCTTTCACGGAAGTTCTACGATCCGCGGCTCCGGCGATGGGGCAGCATGGGGTCCTCTCCAGCCGCGAGGTGCCCGGCATGCGGATCCATCTCGTCACCCCGAAGAACCCGCCGAGCTTCTGGACCTACGACCACATTCTCGACACGCTCGGCCGTCGCTGCATCTTCCCCAATCTCTCGATGCCGACGGTCGCCGGCCTCACCCCCCGCCACCACGAGGTGACGCTCTGCGACGAGAACGTGGAGCAGATCGACTTCGACGTGGACGCCGACGTGGTCGGCGTCACCGGCTACATCGTGCACCGCCAGCGGATGCTCGAGATCGTGGGCGAGTTCCGGCGGCGCGGGCGCTTCGTGGTGGTGGGCGGGCCTTTCGCATCCCTGTGTCCCGACGAGCTGCGGGGCCGCTGCGACGTGCTGTTCGTGGACGAGGCCGAGGAGACCTGGCCCGAGTTCCTGCGCGACTTCGAGGCCGGCTGTTGGAAGTCCGAGTATCGCCCCGCCGAGAAGCCCGACCTCACGGCGTCGCCCATGCCGCGCTTCGACCTGCTGAAGGTCGACCGCTATCACGCGCTCACGATCCAGTTCGCGCGGGGCTGTCCGTTCAACTGCGAGTTCTGCGACATCATCGTGATGTACGGCCGCCGGCCTCGCGCCAAGGCCCCGCAGCAGGTGATGCGGGAGATCGAGGAGTGCCACCGGCTCGGCGCGAAGCAGGTGTTCATCGTCGACGACAACTTCATCGGCAACAAGAAGCTCGCGAAGGAGCTGCTGCGCGAGATCGCCGTCTGGAGCGAGCGCCACGGGCATCCGATCGACTTCAACACCGAGGTGTCGCTGAACGTGGCCCAGGACGTCGAGCTGCTCGAGCTGATGCGGGCGGCCCGCTTCACGACGATCTTCATCGGCATCGAGAGCCCGCGCAAGGAGTCGCTGCAGGAGACCCACAAGACGCAGAACGTCCGCGGCGACCTGGTCGAGAGCGTGCGCAGGGTCCAGGACTACGGCATCCAGATCCAGGCGGGGATGATCGTCGGCTTCGACGCCGACGACGCGACCATCTTCGAGGAGCAGCTCCGCTTCATCCAGGAGGCGCGCATCCCGGTCTCGATGACGGGCATGCTGCAGGCGATGCCGCAGACGCCGCTCCACACGCGCATGGAGCGCGAGGGACGGCTCCTGGCCGAGAGCACCGGCGACCAGTTCGTGTTCTCGAACATCCTGCCGAAGCAGATGAGCCGCCTCGAGCTCTACCGCGGCTACCGGACGCTGATCGGACAGCTCTACGACTTCGCGAACTACCGCCGGCGCACGCTGGACTTCATCCTGAACAAGGGCGAGCAGGTGGCCCAGGGGATCCACCTGCGTGCGGGCGAGCTTTCGCTCCTGGCGCGCATCCTCTGGCTGACCGTGGTGCGCGGCGGCCCGCGTCGCGCCTGGTTCACGTTCTCGCTGCTCGGGGAGACGCTCGTCCGCAAGCCGTCGCGCTTCAAGGACGCGGTCAGCTTCGCGATCGTGCACAAGGCCTTCTACGACTACATGGTGGCCCTCGGCCGCCACCTCGACTTCGCGATCGCGCAGATCGAGCGGGGCGCGGTCGCGGAGGAGCGCGGGGCCGCGTAGAGTGGGCCGCGGCTCCGACGCCGCGTCGTCCGCTCCGCCCCCGAACCCGTACGAGGCGCCCACGATGGTCCCGAATCCCCCTTCCCCCGATCCCCGCGGCGAGCGGGTGCGCGAGGCCCTCGAGGCCCTCCACGCGGAGCTGCGCGACGCCGACCGGCTCGACCCGGGCCTCCGGCACGAGCTCGCGGGCATCCTCGACGAGATGCGCGCGGCCCTCGTGCGCTCGGAGTCCCGCGCCCTCGAGCCAGGCCACGAGGAATCGCTCGTGGAGCGGCTGCGGGACGCGGTGGTGCGCCTCGAGACCGAGCATCCGGTTCTCGGAGAGACGATCCAGCGGCTGACGAAGGCGTTGGCCGATCTCGGGATCTGACGGTCGAGCCGGCTGGCTCCGCGGCGCGTCAGCCGCCCCCGCCCTCGCGGCAGACGACGTTCTTCGGGCGCAGGCTTGCGTCCTTGAGCGAGGCCCAGCGCGTGTAGACCGCGACCGTCTCGGGCGGCACTGCGGCGCTCCTCCAGCGCAGCAGGAAGCCGTCGGGCTCCTCGCTCGCGCCGACGAAGTCGAAGATCCTGTCGTCGCCCCCCAGGCGCAGCTCGCTCACCCGGAGCGACCTCACGGCAGCCGCCGGATCCTTCGGCCGGATCCCGCCGTCCCCCTCCGCGAACTGGATCCCGCCCACGAAGTCGATCCGGGCCGTGAGGGGCGGAGCGTCGGCGACGTAGGAGCAGCCGGGTCGGAGGGCGCCCTCTCGATCCCGCCCGAACTCGGCGGGGTCCGCGCCGGCGACGAGCGGGAGGGCGATGAGGAGGAGGAAGGGGAGGACCGCGCGCCCTCGGGAGCCCATCAGATCGCCGTGCCTCCCGCGCCACACGCTCTCCGGCCCCAGTCTGCCACGCGGCCGCGCCCGTGCCCTCTCGAGTCCACTATGCGAACGGGGACGCAGAGCTTCGCGCCGAGACGCGCGGCGCCGTGACGTCCAGAGGCGATGAGGACTTGGTGGGTCCTCGTTTTACAGGACCGGCTCGGTCCCCTAAAGTGCAGACGAGGCCACGGCCCCGTACCGCCGCGGTCGATCCGACCTGCGGCGCGCGACCGGGCCTCGACCCGGTCTCACCGGAGCCCAAGCCATGATCCGGATGAGCAAGCTGACCGACTACGGGATCGTGCTGCTCGCGCAGCTGGCCGTGCGCGACGCGAGCGTGCCGCACACCGCCCGCGAGCTCGCGGCCGACACCCGCCTCCCGCTTCCCGTCGTGAGCAAGCTCCTGAAGGCGCTCGCCCGGGAGGGGCTCCTCGCCTCCCACCGTGGCGCGAAGGGCGGCTACAGCCTGGCGCGCGACCCCGCGACGCTCTCGGTCGCCCACGTGATCGCGATCCTCGAAGGCCCGATCGCCCTGACCGAGTGCGGCGCCCACCCCGGCCTCTGCGTCCAGGAGCGCGATTGCCGGGTGCGTGCACCGTGGCAACGCATCAACGAGGTGATCCAGGGGGCGCTCGCGAGGGTGACGCTGGCCGAGCTGATCGAGACGGCCACGCCGCGCGTCGACGCCCTCGCGACCTTGCCCTTCCCCGCTCCCGAAGCAGCGCCCTGCGCGCCGGAGAGAGCCCGATGAGCTCGGCCGAGACCCTCGAAGAGCTCACCCAGCGCGAGTACGAGTGGGGCTTCGTCACGAACATCGAGGCGGACCAGGCGCCGCCTGGCCTCTCCGAGGAGATCATCCGCTTCATCTCGGCGAAGAAGCAGGAGCCCGAGTGGCTGCTCGAGTTCCGGCTCAAGTCCTACCGGCGCTGGCTCGAGATGCCGGAGCCCGAGTGGGCCCAGGTGACGCATCCGCCGATCGACTACCAGAAGATCGTCTACTACTCGGCCCCGAAGCAGAAGGTCGCGCCCCAGAGCCTCGACGAGGTCGATCCCGAGCTGCTGCGCACCTACGAGAAGCTCGGCATCCCGCTGCTCGAGCAGAAGCGCCTCGCCGGCGTCGCGGTCGACGCGGTCTTCGACAGCGTCTCCGTGGCGACCACCTTCAAGAAGGAGCTCGAGAAGCACGGCATCCTGTTCTGCCCGTTCTCGGAGGCGGTGCAGCGCTACCCCGAGCTCGTGCGCGAGTACCTGGGCTCGGTCGTGCCCTACGGCGACAACAAGCACGCGTGCCTCAACAGCGCGGTGTTCACCGACGGCTCGTTCGTCTACGTGCCGAAGGGCGTGCGCTGCCCGATGGAGCTCTCGACCTACTTCCGGATCAACGCCGAGAACACGGGCCAGTTCGAGCGCACGCTGATCGTCGCCGACGCCGGCGCGTACGTGTCCTACCTCGAGGGCTGCACCGCTCCCAAGCGCGACGAGAACCAGCTCCACGCGGCGGTGGTCGAGCTCGTCGCGCTCGACGACGCCGAGATCAAGTACTCGACCGTCCAGAACTGGTATCCCGGCGACGCCGAGGGCCGCGGCGGGATCTACAACTTCGTGACGAAGCGCGGGAAGTGCCTGGGCGCGCGCTCGAAGATCTCGTGGACCCAGGTCGAGACCGGCTCGGCCATCACCTGGAAGTACCCGAGCTGCATCCTGCAGGGAGACGACTCCGTCGGCGAGTTCTACTCCGTGGCGCTGACCGCGAACCGCCAGCAGGCCGACACCGGCACGAAGATGATCCACATCGGAAAGCGTACGCGCAGCACGATCATCTCGAAGGGGATCTCGGCGGGGCGGGGCGTCAACACCTACCGGGGCCTCGTGAAGGTCCTGCCCGGCGCCGACGGCGCGCGGAACTACTCTCAGTGCGACTCGCTCCTGCTCGGCGAGAAGTGTGCGGCGCACACCTTCCCGTACCTCGAGGTGAAGAACCCGACGGCGACGGTGGAGCACGAGGCCACCACCTCGAAGATCGGCGAGGACCAGCTCTTCTACTGCCAGGCGCGCGGCCTCTCGGCCGAGGACGCCGTCTCGATGATCGTGAACGGCTTCTGCAAGCAGGTCCTGCGCGAGCTCCCGATGGAGTTCGCCGTCGAGGCCCAGAAGCTGCTCGGAATCTCTCTCGAGGGGAGCGTCGGATAGAGACCATGCTCGAGATCAAGAACCTGCACGCCCGCGCCGGCGGGAACGAGATCCTGCGCGGCATCGACCTCGCGGTCCGCGCCGGCGAGGTCCACGCGATCATGGGCCCGAACGGCTCGGGCAAGAGCACGCTCGCCGGCGTGCTCGCCGGCCGCCCCTCGGTCGAGGTGATCGGCGGAGAGGTCCGCTTCGAGGGCAAGGACCTGCTCGAGCTGGCGCCGGAGGAGAGGGCGCGCGAGGGCATCTTCCTCGCGTTCCAGTACCCCGTCGAAATCCCGGGCGTCTCGAACACCTACTTCCTCAAGGCGGCGCTGAACGCCTCGCGCAAGCACCGGGGCGAGGAAGAGCTCGACGCCATGGACTTCCTGAAGTTCGTGCGCGCGAAGATGAAGCTCGTCGAGATGGACGAGAAGATGATGAATCGCTCGATCAACGAAGGCTTCTCCGGCGGCGAGAAGAAGCGCAACGAGGTGCTGCAGATGCTCGTGCTCGAGCCGCGCCTCGCCATCCTCGACGAGACCGACTCCGGTCTCGACATCGATGCGCTGAAGGTGGTCTCGAAGGGCGTGAACGCGCTGCGCAGCCGCGAGCGCTCGATGATCGTGATCACCCACTACCAGCGGCTGCTCGACTACATCGTGCCGGACTTCGTGCACGTCCTCGCCGGCGGCCGGATCGTGCGCTCCGGCGGCAAGGAGCTCGCGCTCGAGCTCGAGAAGAAGGGCTACGGCTGGATCGAGCGGGAGACGGGCGCGCCGCCCTCCGCGCCCTCGCCTGGTCGGAGCGCCTAGTGGACCCGCGCGAGCACTACGGCGCGCGCTTCGAGACGTTCGCGGCGGAGCTCGCCGCGAGCGATCCCGCCTGGCTCGCCGCGCGCCGCAAGGACGCCATGAGCGCATTCTCGGCCCAGGGCTTCCCGACGACGCGGATGGAGGAGTGGCGCTACACGAGCGTGGCCCCCCTCGCCCGCACGGCGTTCGAGCTCGCGCCCGGCGCTCCGCCGGGACTTCGGCGCGAGCACGTCGAGGCGGCCTCCCTCCCGGTCTACGCGTGCAGCCTCTACGTGTTCGTGAACGGCCGCTTCGCGCCCGCGCTCTCGGCGCGGCCCGCGCCGGCGAACGAGGTCGCGGTGCGGAGTCTCGCGTCGGAGCTCGCCGAGCGACCCGACCGCCTCGAGCCGCTCCTCGCGCGACGCGCGCCGGTGGAGGGCGCGGCCTTCGTCGCGCTCAACACGGCCTTCCTGCGCGACGGCGCGTTCCTCGAGATCGCCCCCGGCGCGAGGCTCGCGGCGCCGGTGCACGTCGTCCACCTCGCCTATCCCGACGGCCGCGAGACGGTCTCCCACCCGCGCGCGCTCGTCGTCGCCGGGCGCGACAGCGAGGCGACGGTGATCGAAGACCACGTCTCCCTCGGCGAGGGGACGTTCTTCACCAACGCGGTGACCGAGATCGAGCTCGAGGCGGGCGCGCGGCTCGACTACGTGAAGCTGCAGCGCGAGGCGCCGGGGGGCTACCACGTCTCCGCCGTGCAGGCGACGCTCGGGCGCGACGCGCGGTTTCTCTCCGTCACGCTCTCCCTCGGCGGCGCGCTCACGCGCAGCGACCTCGAGGCGCGCCTCGACGGGCCCGGCGCCGACTGCACCCTCGACGGGCTCTACGTCGCGGGCGACCGCCAGCTCGTCGACAACCACACCACGATCGACCATCTGCGCCCCCACGGAACGAGCCGCGAGCTCTACAAGGGCATCCTCGACGGCCGGTCGCGGGGCGTGTTCCGCGGTCGCGTGATCGTGCGGAAGGAGGCGCAGAAGACCGACTCGCGGCAGACCAACAAGAATCTGCTGCTCTCGCGCGACGCCGAGGCCGACTCGAAGCCGCAGCTCGAGATCTCCGCCGACGACGTGAAGTGCAGCCACGGCTCGACGATCGGCCAGCTCGAGGAGGACGCCCTGTTCTACCTGCGGGCGCGGGGCATCGACGAGGTCGAGGCGCGCCGGCTCCTGCTGCGCGCCTTCGCGTCGGAGGTCACGCAGGCGATCCGCGAGGAGCCGGTGCGGAGCGAGGTCGAGGCGCTCCTGCTCGCGCGGCTCCGTCTCGAGCCGAGCGCCGAGGCGCCGCAATGAGCGCGCCGTCGCGAAGAGCCCCGGATGCCCTCGACGCCGCTCGGCTGCGCGAGGAGTTCCCGATCCTGCACCAGACGGTTCGCGGCCGGCCCCTCGTCTACCTCGACAACGGCGCGACGACGCAGAAGCCGCGTGCGGTGATCGACGCGACCGTCGCGTACTACGAGCGCGACAACGCCAACGTGCACCGCGGCGTGCACCTGCTCTCGCAGCGGGCGACGGCGGCCTTCGAGGGCGCGCGCGAGAAGGTGGCGCGCTTCCTCGGCGCGGCGTCCGCCCGCGAGATCGTGTTCACGCGCGGCACGACCGAGGCGATCAACCTCGTGGCGTGGAGCTTCGGGCGGACGCACGTGGGAGCGGGCGACGAGGTCCTGATCACGGCCATGGAGCACCACTCCAACATCGTGCCGTGGCAGATGCTCTGCGCGGAGAAGGGCGCTCGCCTTCGCGTGGCCCCCATCGACGACGACGGCGCGCTGCGCATGGATGCCTTCGCCTCGCTCCTCGGCCCGCGCACGAAGCTCGTATCGGTGCTCCAGGTCTCGAACGCCCTCGGCACGGTGCTGCCGGCGCGAGAGATCTGCGCGCTCGCGCGGGAGCGGGGCGTGCCGGTGCTCGTCGACGGCGCCCAGGCCGTGGCGCACACGCCGGTCGACGTGCGCTCCCTGGGCTGCGACTTCTACGCCTTCTCAGGGCACAAGCTCTACGGCCCGACGGGGATCGGCGCGCTCTGGGGCCGCGGCGAGCTCCTCGACGCGATGCCGCCCTGGCAGGGCGGAGGCGAGATGATCGCGAGCGTGACCTTCGAGCAGACGCTCTACAACGTCGTGCCCCACAAGTTCGAGGCCGGGACGCCCGACATCGCCGGCGCCGTCGGGCTCGGCGCTGCGATCGACTGGGTCTCCGCGGTCGGGCTCGAGCGGATCTCCGCCCACGAGCACGATCTCCTCGGCTACGCGACCGAGGCCCTGCGCGGCGTTCCGGGAGTGCGGCTCGTCGGCACGGCACGCGAGAAGGCCGCCGTGCTCTCGTTCGTGATGGACGGCGTCCATCCGCACGACATCGGCACCGTGCTCGATCAGGAGGGCGTCGCGATCCGCACCGGCCACCACTGCGCCCAGCCGGTGATGGATCGCTTCGGCGTGCCCGCGACGGCGCGGGCCTCCTTCGCGGCCTACAACACGCGCGACGACGTGGACGCCCTCGTGAAGGCCGTCCACAAGGTGCGGGAGCTCTTCGCCTAGCGATGTCGGACCTCCGCGAGCTCTACCAGAGCACGATCCTCGACCACAACAAGAAGCCGAGGAACTTCCGCACCCTCGCCCCGGCGACGCACCACGCGGACGGCTTCAATCCGCTCTGCGGCGACAAGGTGTCGGTGTGGATCGAGGTGAAGGACGGCGTGATCCGGGACGTCTCGTTCCAGGGCTCGGGCTGCGCGATCTCCACGGCGTCGGCCTCGATGATGACGGAGAGCGTGAAGGGGAAGACGCTCGCCGAGGTCGAGACGCTCTTCCGACGCTTCCACGACGTCGTGACGGGGGAGATCGGCGCCGAGCCGAGCGACGACGAGCTCGAGGCCCTCGGCAAGCTCGCGGTGTTCGCGGGCGTGCGGGAGTACCCGGCGCGCGTGAAGTGCGCGACGCTGGTGTGGCACGCGCTGCGGGCCGCCCTCGCGGACGGCGCCGGCGCGGACCGGCCCGTCTCCACGGAGTGACCACGATGGCGGACGAGATCCACGTGCCCGCGGCGCCCGCGAGCGCCGAGCCGGCGGAGGCCGCCGCGCCCCGACCGGAACACGCCCCTACGAACGGCGGCCTCGAGGCCCTGCGCGAGCGTGTGCTCGACGTGCTGCGGAGCTGCTACGACCCCGAGATCCCCGTGAACATCTACGAGCTCGGCCTGGTCTACGACGTGGACGTGACCGAAGGCGGCGCAGTCTCGATCCGCATGACGCTGACGTCGCCCATGTGTCCCGTCGCGGGATCGCTGCCGCCGGAGGTCGAGGAGAAGGTGCGCGGCGTCGAAGGAGTCTCCGACGCGCGCGTCGAGGTGGTGTGGGATCCGCCGTGGAACCCCGGCATGATGAGCGAGGCGGCCCGCCTCGAGCTCAACATGCTCTGAGCGCGTGGCCTTCCCGCTCCTCGGCTTCGCGGCCTTCGTCGTGTTCGGCGTCCTGCTCGTGCTCGTGGGCGCGAATCAGGACGCGCTCGCGAAGAGCCTCGAGATGGACCTCGCGCGCTCGGGGCTCCTCGGCGCGGCCTTTGCGCTCGGCGCGGGCGTCGGGGTGACGGGCGCCGGCCCGGTGGTCGACCGCCTGCCCCGCCGCCCTCTGTTCGTCGTGTCCCTCCTCGCGTCCGCGGCGGCCCTGCTCTCGCTCGACGCGAGCGCGACCTTCGCCCGGGCCTTCCTCCACATGCTCGCGCTCGGCGCCGGCGCAGGCTTCTACGACACGCTGCTGAACGCCGTCGCGATCCAGGACGGGAACGCCCGCGGCGAGGCGAGCCTCGGGCGGCGCCTCGCCTTCCTGCACGCGGGGGCGACGCTCGGTGCTGTCGGCGGGCCGCCCCTCGTCGCAGTGCTCGCGAGCCGCGGCGGATGGGCCTCGAGCTTCCACGCGGCGGGCTACGCGCTCCTCGCCCTCGCCGCATGGGCGGCCGTCGTGCCCCTTCCTGCGCCGTCCGAGCGGCGCGCGGCCTCGGGCGCGGTCCTCGCGCCCTCGCGCTCCCTCGCATCGTTCCCGCTGCTCGCGCTCTGCGCGGTGGGCTTCGCCTACGTCGGCGTCGAGACCGCGCTCACCGTGTTCGCGGTGCCGTGGGCCCGCGCGCACGGACTGCCGCAGGAGCGCGGCCAGCTCGCGATCAGCGCCCTCTGGCTCGGGCTCCTCGCGGGTCGTCTCGGCATGCTCGGGGCCGGCCGCAGCCTCGGCACGCGCTTCCTCGCGATGGCCGGCCTCGCGGGCGGCGGCGTCCTCGGTCTCGCGCTCGTGCTCGGCTCGCCCCGGATCGAGCTCGTGATGGCGCTCGTCGGTGTCGCGCTCGGCGCGGTCTATCCCGCGATGATCGGACTCACGGGCACGCGCTTCCCCGAGAAGAGCGGCACCGCCGCGGGCCTCGTCGCCGGCGCGGGCGCCGCGGGCGGCTTCGCGGTGCCGTGGCTCGCGGGTGCGCTCGGCGACGCGGCGGGCCTCGCGCTGGGCCTCGGGGCGGTGGCGCTCTTCGGCTTCGCGATCGCGGGCGCGGCGCACGGGCTGCGTCTCCGCGACCGCGCGCTCGCCCGGGCGGAGCGCTTCAAGCTCGAATCGGCATGACGACCGCGATCACCCAGGCGAGCCATGCGCTCTCGAGCACGGCGATCGCGAGCCAGCTGCGCGACGCCACGTAGAGCGCGGTCGCCACGACCTCCATCCCGAAGAGGAGCACCGCGAGGAGCGGCAGGAGGATCCCGACCACCGGCGGAAGGACGCCGAGCGCGAGGCCCGCGGCGACGACGCCGAGCGTGGCGAGCCGCGCCGCGAGACCGAGGGCGCAGGCGACGAGCGGCCCTCCGCGCCGGACGAGCGTCTCCTGGGCGAGGAAGAACGGCAGCACGAGCGCCGCGAGCACGACCGTCGCGAGCGCGCGCTCTGGCGTGGGCACGATCCGATGCGCGACGACGCCGATCGGCGTCGCGAGCACGTAGATCGCTCCGAACGCCGCGAGGCCCGGTGCGAGCGCAGCACGGAGCTCGGCGCCGAAGGCGCGGGCTCCGGGGCCGCAGCGCAGGCGGCCCGTCGCGGCGAGCCCGCCCAGGAGCGCGGCTCCGGCCACGAAGAAGATCGACCCCACGGCATCCCCCAGCTCGAGCGCGACGAAGCCGAGCGGCGCGCCGGCGCTGACGAGCGCCAGGCTGGCGGCCAGGGCCGTGGCGAGCGCCGCGAGCCCCGCGAGCGCCGGGAGCGCCGGTCGGGGCGGCAGCGGGCCCGCGAGCCGCCCCGCGAGCCATCCCACACCGGGCAGCGTCAGGAGGAAGCCGAGCAGCGAGATCCCGAGCGCCGTGAGGCGGGGATCCTCGAGGATTCGGTCGGGCGCCGGCGCGCGTCCGAAGACGGTGTCGAGCCAGGCCAGGATCTCGCCGGCGGCGGCGGCGGCGAACAGGACGGAGAGATGGTCCGCGCCCCGGACCTCGGCGACGCTCACCCCGCGGCCCTCCGCGACGTCGCCGCGCGTCTCACCCGGAGCGAGCGTCTCGTCGGCGGCGATCGCTCGCGCGAGGCCGAGCGCACCGTCGCGGATCGGCGCGGGATCGCGCTCGGCGAGGAGGAAGAGGACGTTCGGCGGAACGAACGGCCCGAGCACGAGGCGCCCGCCGGAGATCGCGACCACGCCGTCGATCGCGGAGTCGCGGCTCGCGAAGTCGAGCGCGGCCGTCGCTCCCATCGAGTGTCCCATCACGACGAGCTTCGAACCGTCGACGTACGGCGAGGTGCGCAGGAACGAGACCGCGGCGGAGAGATCGTCGAAGAACACGTCGGTCCGGCCGGCGAGCGGGGGAACTCCGTTGCGGTTGGCGCCGTGGCCGCGCAGGTCGAGGGCGAGGACGGCGTAGCCGTTCGCAGCGAGGCGGCGCGCGAGGCTGCTCGTCATCACGCGATCCGACGCGAGCCCGTGGGCGAGCACGACGGCGGGTGGGCGCTCGTCGATCGGCCTCGGCGGCGGCAGGCGCGCGGCGCCGCCGTCCGCCGTCTCGGGAAGGTAGAAGGTGGCCGGCACGCGACCGGCAAGCTCGAGGTCGAAGTGGAGCGGCCCGCAGCGCTCGAGCGTCCCGAGCCGGAGTGCCGAGAACAGCACGAGGCCGAGGCCGAGCACCGAGAGCGCCTGCACCGCGCGACCCATGCGTCCTCCGAGCGTGCGGGCCGCACGGCGCCGCGGGAGCGCTGCTATCGTGACACGGCGGCGCCGCGCGGGACAGGCCGAGACCCACGATGCGCCGGGGCGCGTCGTCGCGAAGCGGACGCCGGCCGGATGCGAGGGCGCGGGTGCAGCAGCAGAGCGCAGGTTCGCCGAGCACGACGAGCACGCCGGCTCGCGTGCTCGTCACCGGCGCGAACGGCCACATCGGCCTGCGCCTCCTCCGTCGCCTCGCCTCGCGCGCTGGCGACGGCATCCACGCATGCGCCGTCGTCCGCAGCCAGTCCGCGGCGGCCGCGGTGCGTGCCGCGGTTCCGGCTGCTTCGGTCGAGGTGCGCATCGTCGACTATCAAGACGTCGACGCCCTCGCGCGGGCCGCCGAAGCGTGCTCCCACGTCGTGCATCTCGTGGGCATCCTGAAGCAGACGGCGCTCACGCGATACGCCGATGCTCACGAGTCGGCGGCGACCTCCCTCGCGCGCGCGGCCGAGAAGGCCGGCGTCCGACGCATCGTCTACCTGAGCATCCTCGGCGCCGATCCGGACTCGCCGAACCCGTGCCTCGCGTCGAAGGGGCGGGCGGAGCGGATCCTGCTCGAGCGCGCGGTGCCGACGACCGTGATCCGGCTTCCCATGGTGCTCGCGCCCGGGGATCCCGCGGCGCTCGCCCTCGCGAGCCGTGCCCGCGCATCGTTCGTCCCGCTCGTGCGCGGCGGCGCGAGCTTCGAGCAGCCCATCGACGGCGACGACGTGACGACCGCGATCCTGCTCGCGCTCTCGAGGCGCGATCTCGCCGGAGTGCTCCTCGAGCTCGCGGGGCCCGAGGCGCTGCCCCATCGCGAGCTCGTGCGGCGCGCGGCCTCGCTGCACGGGCGGCGCCCGCGCATCTTCCCGCTCCCGTACTCCCTCGTCGCCGTCGCGGCGGCGCTGTTCGAGCGCGTGCTCGCGAATCCGCCGCTCACGCGCGCGATGCTCGACGTGCTCGAGCACGACGATCGGATCGAGCCCGGCCCGGCCTGCCGTCGGCTGGGCCTCGTCCTGACTCCGCTCGACGACACCCTCCGGCGTTGCGCTGGACCGGAGGCGAGTTGACGGAGCTGCCGTCGCCGGCTCCCGGCGCCGCGACGCCGCCCTCCGCCGACCTCGCACGGCGCAGGCCCGCGGCGTGGAAGCGCGCGCTTCCCTGGCTCGTCACCGTGGTGTGCTTCTCCGTCCTCGGGATCAAGATCGACGCGCAGGCGCGCGCGCGCGGAACGGACGCCCTCTCGTATCTCCTGCACGTGTTCGAGAGCGTGAGCTGGAGCCGCTGGCTCGCGCTCATGGTCCCCTACTCCCTGTCCTTCTTCCTGATCGACTCGACGGTGCTCTGGCGCGTCGTGAACTGGTTCAACGCGCGGGTGCGGTTCCGCGACGTGCTGCCGGTCCGCGCGAGCACGTACATCCTGTCGATCCTGAACGAGCAGGTGGGGAAGGGGGCGATGGCGCTCTACCTCCAGCGCCGCGAGGGCGTCCCGGGCTGGCAGGTCGGCTCGAGCATGCTCTTCATCATGTTCTGCGAGTTCTACTACCTCCTCGCCTGGGCGACGCTCGGCGTGGCGCTGCGCTGGCGCGCGCTTCCCGCGCCGTTCCACGTCGTCCCGTGGATCGCGGCGGGCGCGCTCGCCTTCTTCGCGCTCTGGGTGCTCTACTTCCGCGGGACGCTCGCGCCGTCCTCGCGCCTGCGCGAGCGAGACCTCCTGTTCGCGTTCCGGCGCGCCCGGCCCTGGCAGTACGTCGTGATCCTGCTCATGCGCTCGCCCGCCGTGCTGATCGCGGTCGTCGTCTACAAGATCGCCCTCGGTCTCTTCGGGATCGAGCTCGGGTTCGGAGAGATGCTGAGCTACGTGCCGGTGGTGTTCTTCGGTGCCGCGATGCCCGGCCCGATGCGCGCCGTCGCGATCACGCTCTGGACCTACCTGATCCCGGACCACCAGGCCGAGGCCACGGCCTTCGGCTTCGTCATGCACAACTTCTTCATCTTCTTCAACGCGGCGATCGGCCTGCTCTTCCTCGGGCGCGCGCAGCGCGAGGTGTTCGGCGGCAAGACCTAGCGCGCGACGGAGGGGCGGCGCCAGGCGACGGCCCGGTCTGCCATCGAGACCACGGTCGTCGCGACGAGCGTCCACGCCAGGAACGCGACGGCGCGGTCCGAGGGCCCGCCGAGGGCGAGGGCGTCCCGGATCAGGACCGTCCCCAGCAGCACGTAGTAGCTGATGCCGTTCACGCGGCCGAGGGAGCTCGCGCGCAGCGGGAGGCCGCGGTGCACGCGCGAGTCGACCACGTACTGCAGGAACGAGAGCAGCACGAGGGCGGGAAGGAGCGGCGTCAGGAGGCCGAGCTTCGCGAGCGCACCGAGACCCGTCGCGACGAAGATCGCGTCCGTCGCGTGGTCGAACAGGCCGCCGAGGCGCGACGCTTCCCCGCGACGCCGGGCGAGGCGTCCGTCGACCAGGTCGGTCGCCACCGCGTACACGAACAGGAGGCCGCAGCTCGCGTGGAAGCGGGCCTGCACGTCGGCCGCGAGGAGCGGCGCGGCGGCGAGCCGCGCGAGGGTCACGAGGTTTGCGAGCGTGAGCACCGCACCGATGCCGTGCGGGAGCGGCGGCTCGTCCGGGAAGCCGGCTCGGGTGGGGGCGGGCTCCGTCATGGAGCCAATCTACCTCGCGACGCGCGTGGCGGCGCCCGAGGCCGCGGCTACCGTCGGCCGCGGGAGGAGCGGCGGCGGATGCACACGCGCGGCGGCACGACGGGGCTCTCGAGGTCGGATCGAAGGGAGGGCACGACGGGCCTTCGGGCGCCGCACGGCGGACGCGACACCGGACGGTGCGTGCGCGGTCTCGTCCTCGGCGCGGCGAGCCTCGCCGCGCTGCTCGGTCTCGCCCTCGCGTGCTCCCGGGGCGAGCCGCAGGGCGGCGGGTCGGATGCCGGCACGACCGCACCGGCCCCTCCGGCGGCCCCCGCGCCGGCGACGCCCGCTCCGTCCGCGACGTCCGCTGCGCCCGGCGAGGCGCCGGCGAAGCCCACGGCGACGGGCGACCCGGCGAAGGGAAGGCAGATCTACGCCCTCAACTGCACCGCGTGTCACAACGCCGACCCGACGAAGGACGGCGCGCTCGGGCCCGCGATCGCGGGCTCGTCGCTCGAGCTCGTGACCGCGCGCGTGCTGCACGCCGCCTATCCGCCGGGCTACACGCCGAAGCGCCAGACGCAGCAGATGGTCGCGCTGCCGCACCTCGAGCCGGCGCTGCCGGACATCGCCGCGTACCTGCAGAGCGTGAAGCCGGACTGACTCCGTCGCCTGCTAGAGCAGGATCAGCGCCGACACGAACAAGAGGACCGTGAGCCCGAGGCCCGCGTGCACGACCGGTCCCACCGGAGGCTTGGCGAGCTTCTGGTCGGCCTTGCCGGCGAGCGCGTTGTACTCGGCCGCGCCGGCCAGCACCAGGAACACGAGCCAGTAGACCCCCGCGTGACCCTGCCCGATGGCGAGCTTGCTCGCGAGGCTCGGGAAGTGGCTCGCGGAGCCCATGAAGAAGAGCATGGGGATCGAGAACAGGGTGTTCGTGCGGGAGGCGAGGCCCGCGCGCGCGCCCGCCGCGGCCGCCGCGGGGTTCGCCGGCTGCCCCGCCGCCACCGCCTCGGCGTTCGCGATCACGGTCCTCTGGTTCGGCCAGATCACGAACCAGACGTTCGCCCACATCAGCGTGCCGAGGAGCCCGCCCGTCAGGATCAGCGTCACGTAAGGGCTCGTGTGCGGCACGCCGCCGACGATCTTCGAGATCAGGATCGTCCAGCCCGTGAGGAACGTGAACATCGCGCCCCAGCGGAAGTACCAGAGCGCCGTCGGAACGAGACCGCGCACGACCGCGCCTCGCGCCTGGCCGCCGAGCTCCGTCGCGAAGAACGGGGTCTGCACGAAGTTGAAATACCAGAGGATGCCGATCCACATCACGCCGGCGAGGAAGTGGAACCAGCGCAGGAGGAAGTACCAGAACTCCGAGCTCGCGAAGATCTCCATCGAAGGCCTCCGTCTCTCTTTGGGATCGGGGCCATTCTAGCGTCACCGGTCGGCGACGCTGCGATTTTCTGGCTCGGTCCGCGCTCCGGAGGGCGGCTTCAGGCCCGGTCTTCCAGCACCGCCTCCGCGGCGATTGCGGCCGCCCGCTGCAGGTCGATGCCCTGGCTCCGGCCATCGCGTCGTCGCACGAACTCGACCTGCTTCTGCGCGAGGCCCTTGGGTCCGACCGTGAGCCGATAGGGGATGCCGACGAGCTCCGCGTCCTTGAACTTCACGCCGGGACGCTCGTCGCGGTCGTCGAGGATCACGTCGATGCCCGCGGCGCGCAGGGCGTCGTAGAGCTGGGCGCCGGCCTCGGACGTGGTCACCTCCTTCGGATTCAGCACCGTCACGACGACCTCGTAGGGCGCGACCCGCACCGGCCAGACGATCCCCTTCTCGTCGTTCCAGCGCTCGACGACGGCGGCCAGCGTGCGCTCGATGCCGATCCCGTAGGAGCCCATGATGATCGGCACCGTCTGTCCGTCTTCGTCCTGGACCGCGGCGCCGAGGGCCTCGCTGTAGCGCGTGCCGAGCTTGAAGATGTGGCCGATCTCGATCGCCTTCCCCACCTCGAGGGGCGCCTCGCACATCGGGCACGCCTCGCCGGCCGCGACCTCCCGCAGGTCGAGCCAGGTCGAGACGGCGACGTCGCGACCCAGGTCGACGCCGCGCAGGTGGAAGTCGTCCTGGTTGGCGCCCGTCGTCATGTTGCGCCGGCCCTGGAGGGCGAGGTCGGCGAAGACGCGCGGCCCCGAGACTCCGACCGCGCCCAGGCTCCCGGCCGACGCGCCGAGGGCGGCCCGGATCTCCTCCGGGCTCGCCGGGCGCGCCTCCCGCGCGCCGGTGCCGTCCTTGAGCTTCTGCTCCGCCAGCGGATGGTCGCCGCGCAGCAGCACGAGCACGGTCTCGCCGTCGACCACGTAGACGAGCGTCTTGATCTGGCGCGTCGCGGGGGCACCGCCTTCGAAGCGCTCGAGCGCCTCGATCGTGCGTATCCCAGGCGTCGCGAACCGCTCGGGCTGGGCGGGCCCCGCTTCGTCCTCGACCGCAGCCAGCGCCGACGTCGCTTTCTCGACGTTCGCGGCGTAGCCGCAGGCGGCACACGACGCGATGCGATCCTCGCCGGCGTCGCTGCGCTGCATGAACTCGATCGACTCGCTGCCGCCCATCGAGCCCGAGGACGCCTCGACCGCGAGCGCGTCGAGCCCGACGCGCGCGAAGATCCTGCGATACGCCTCGAAGTGCTTCTGGAACGCGAGATCGAGCCCCGGCCGGTCGAGGTCGAAGGAGTAGGAGTCCTTCATCGTGAACTCGCGCACGCGAAGCAGGCCCGCCTTCGGGCGCGGCTCGTCCCGGAACTTCTTCTGGATCTGGAACCAGATCTGCGGCAGGTCGCGGTACGAGCGGATCTCGGAGGCGAGCGTCGCGAAGATCTCCTCGTGCGTCATGCCGAGGCAGACGTCGGCGCCGCGCCGGTCCCGGAACCGGAAGAGCTCCTCGCCCATCACGTCCCAGCGTCCGGAGCGCTTCCAGACGTCGCCGGGATGGAGCGCCGGGAGCAGGAACTCCTGCGCCCCGATCCGCTCCATCTCCTCGCGCACGATCGCGACGATCTTGTGGGCGACGCGGAAGCCGAGGGGCAGGAGCGAGTAGACGCCGGCCGTGAGCTGGCGCGCGAAGCCCGCCCGCACGAGGAGCCGGTGGCTCACCGCCTCCGCGTCGGCCGGATCGTCGCGGAGCGTCGGGATGAAGGCAGTCGACCAGCGCAAGGGCGCCCTCCTCGTCTCGAGCGCGCGAGTCTAGCCCGCGACGTACCGCGGGAAACACGCCGCAAAGCGGCGTGTCCGAGGAACGTCGCCCGCGACGTACCGCAGGAAACACGCCGCGCGGCGGCGAGCGCTAGAAGGCGACGCCGTGCGCGGGCTCGTGCGCGTAGCGCAGGAACGCCTCGACGATCTGCGCGGTCACCGGACCGAGGCCGCCCTTGCCGATCACGCAGCCGTCGAGCGAGCGCACCGGCACGATCCGGGCTCCGGTTCCCGTGAGGAACGCCTCGTCGGCCCCGAAGAGATCGACACGGCCGAGCGTCCGCTCGCCCGCCGGAATGCCGAGGGATGCGGCGAGCTCGAGCACCGTCGCGCGCGTGATTCCCTCGAGCGCGCCGTCCGTCGCCGGCGGCGTCGCGAGCGCACCGCCCCGCACCACGAACACGTTCGCAACGCTCGCCTCCGCGATCTGGCCCGCGAGATTCAGGATCAACGCCTCGTCGGCGCCCTGGCGTCGCGCTTCTTGCTTCGCGAGCACGCTGTTCAGGTAGTTCAGGCTCTTCACGCGCGGCTCGAGCACGTCGGCCGGCGGCCGGCGCACGCTCGCCGTGACGAGATCGAGGCCCTGCTCGAGCTTCTCCTGCGGAAAGAGACGGATCGCGTCGACGATGCAGACGACGCGCGGCGTAGGACAGCTCGCGGGATCGACGCCGAGCGCGCCGTCGCCGCGGGTCACGATGAGGCGCACGTAGCCATCGTCGCGGCCCGTCTCGGCCGCGAACGCTCGCGCGGTCTCGAGCACGATCGGGCGCAAGGCCTCCGTGCCGCCCGGGATCGCGAGTCCGATCGCGCGCGCCGAGACCGCGAGTCGCGCGAGGTGGTCGTCGAGCCGGAACACCCGGCGTCCGTAGATGCGGATCCCCTCGAACACGCCGTCGCCGTAGAGGAGCCCGTGATCGAGCACGGGGATCCGCGCGTCGGCGGCATCGACCACACGACCTTCGAGCCAGACTTTCATCGCGATCCTCCCTGGCGTCGGCGGCCGGCGCCCTGGCTGCGCTGCGGTGTCGCGGCGGAGGCCGCCGCCGCGGAGGAATTCGTGCCGCGTCCCTCGAGGCGCTCCGCCACGCGGCGGGCCGCGTCCACGAGTCGTGCCGCCACGTCGGGCACGTCGCGCTCGGGCAGCCCGGCGCTCGGCGCTCCGATCGCGAGCGACGCGACGAGGCGGCCTCCGAGCAGGACCGGCGCCGCCACCACGACGAGCCCGCGCGTCCACTCCTCGCGGTTCTCGGCCCAGCCCTGGGCGCGCACGCGGGCCACTTCCTGCGCGAGGGCGGCGCGATCCGTACGCGTGCGCTCCGTGAACCGCGCGAGGGCCCCGCGCGCGAGCGGGACGCGCTCGGGCTCGAAGGCCAGATGGAGACGGCCCACGGCCGTCGCATGGACGGGCACGGTCTCGCCGATGCGCGGCGCCGCCCGCAGGAATCCGGGGCCCTCGGCCATGTCGAGCACGGTGATGGCGCCACCGCGGAGCGCGGTGAGGAAGAGCGTGTGGCCGAGCGCGCGGGCCTCGGCCTCGAGCACCGGTCGCGCCGCACGCACGACGGGCTCGCGCTCGAGGGCCCCGAGGCCGAGTGCGACCAGTGCGATGCCGGGCTGATACCGCCCCTCCGTGTCCTGCTCGACGAGCCCACGGCGCGCAAGCGAGGCCAGCAGGCGGTGAGCGCTCGACTTCGGCAGGCCGAGGGCGCGAGCAATCGCCCCGAGGCCCTGGGGCTCGCCCGTCGCGTGCAGGTGGAAGAGCACATCGAGGGCCTTCTCGACGGTGCCTGTCGGCTCCACGGGAGATCCCGTCCTCGGCTCCGGGGTGCGGATCGTTCCGAATATCGGAACGTCGTTCCTCGATACGGAACGACCTTACTCGCCCGCGGCGTCTCCGTCCAGCAGCGCGAGGACCCCCGTATAGGTGAGGAGCTCGGCGACGCCGCCGATCGGTCCGATCTCGCAGGCGCCGAGCACGCCGACCAGGGGCACGCCGGGGAGCGCGCGCTCGAGGTAGCCCGCCTCGAGCCCCGCGACACCGAAGAGAGACGCCCCGCGCGCGCAGCAGTCGAGGTAGATCGCGGCGGCGGGCTGCGGCGGCGAGACGCCCTCGAGCAGTGCCGCGAGGTCCTGCCGGGCGGCGCCGGCGTCGCGCAGCACGAAGGAGAGGCGCCGCCCCTTCGCCACGGGCTCCGGCAGCGCGAAGGCCTCCCGCGCGCCGTCGAACCCGACCACGTGCCGGACGAGGTAGCTCCCGGGCGCGAGGGAGGCGTCCGCGCGCCGCGGCAGCGCGACGAGGAGGAAGGAGGCCGCGCGGCGCAGATCGGCGGCGAGGGGACCGAGGGCGGCCTCACGGTACGCCTCGAGGGCCGGGCGGCCGTCGAGCTCGAGCACCCAATGCCCTTCGGCGCGCGTGACCGTCTGCAGCGGCGACGCCGGATGGCAGGATTGGGTGACACGAACACGCGGGGGACGCGCGGCGCGCAGCACGAGCACGGCCGCGGCGGCGGGAGACACCTCGTCGCCACACCACGCGAGGGGCGGCCCGTCCCGCGTCGGCGTCGCCCCGGCTCCCACGAGGACCGCGGGCCCGAGGGAGTCGCGGAGCCCCGCCACGAGCGCCGCCGCGTCGAGCGCGAGGGGATCGGGAAGGACGAGGACGAGATCCCGATCGGTCGTCGAGCCGCCCAGGACTGCGAGGATCTCGGGCCCGGCGCTCCGCTCGCGGCCCGCGAGTCCGGCCAGCAGGAGGGGCTCGGCCTGGAGGCCGGAGAGGGCAAGGACGGCCACCCCGGACGCCTCGTCCGCACCCCCGGGTCGAGCCGGGACGACGAGACCGTCGGCGCTCGCGCCGATGACCGCCGAGGTCCCGAGGGCGGCTACGGCCGCCTCCATCATCTCCTGGCTCGAGCCGGTGACCGGACCCGCGGCGAACAGCAGGGCGGCCTCGGCCCGATCGAGGCCGCCGGCCGCGAGCGCTGCGTGGCAGGCGGCCTCGGCCGCCTTCGCGGCCGAAGGGAGATTCGAGCTGCCCGCGCCGGTCCTGACCACGGAGCCCGAGGATAGAGGCCGGGCCCTGCCGTGGCCGGGGCTGACCGCACCGCTGGCGCTCGGCTAGTGTCTCCCGCGAGTCGGACTCGCCTCCTCGATCCCGGCTCGCCCCCTCGCCGAACCGTTCGTGGTCTCGCTCGTGGGTGTTCGCGCGCCGGAAGGCGCGCTCGGAAGTCGAGGGCGCCGCTTGGCCGACTATCATCGCATCGAGACGCGTGCCGATCTGGAGGCGCTGGCGCAGGAGCTCCTCGGCGAGGACGTCGTCGCCTTCGATACGGAAGCCGACAGCTTCTATCACTACTTCGACAAGACCTGCCTGGTGCAGATCGCCACGCGCCGACAGATCTACCTCGTCGATCCCCTCGCCTTCGGCGGGCCCGCCGAGCTCGCGCCGCTGGCGCCCGTCTTCGCCGACCCGGACATCCGCAAGATCTTCCACGCCGCGGAGTACGACATCTTCGTGCTGAAGCGGGACGGCGGCTTCCGCTTCGCGGGCCTGTTCGACACGATGGTCTGCGCGCAGCTCCTCGGCTACCCGTCGATCGGGCTCCAGGCCCTCGTCGAGCGACATTTCGACGTGTCGCTCCCGAAGGACGAGCAGCGCTCCGACTGGTCCGCGCGTCCGCTCACCCAGAACCAGCTCGACTATGCCGCGGCGGACGTCGTGTACCTGATCGCCCTCGCGGAGAAGCTCGAGCGGGAGCTCGAGCAGGCGGGGCGCACGCTCTGGGCCCAGGAGGAGTTCGCGCTGCTCTGCCAGCGAGAGTGGCCCGATCGCCAGTTCGACGAGCTCGGCTACCTGCGCATCAAGGGAGCGCGCGGGATCGATCGCACGAGCCTCGCGGTGCTGCGCGAGCTCTACCTGATGCGCGACGCCCGTGCCCGGGAGATCGACCGTCCGCCCTTCAAGGTGTTGGGCAACCGCACGCTGCTCGAGATCGCCGAGCGCCAGCCCCACGCGATCGAGGAGCTCTCGACGATCAAGGGCGTGACCGACCTGATCCTGCGCCGGCTCGGGCGGGAGGTGCTGGCCGCAGTCGCGCGAGGACGGAAGTCGGGCCACGGCCCGATCCCCAAGACGGAAGGTCCGGGCCGGCGCCGCATGGACCGCCGGAGCGAGCGGATCGTCTCGGCCTTGAAGCGCTGGCGCTCCGAGCGCGCGGCCGCCCTCGGTCTCGACCCGGGCGTCCTCTGTCCCAACTCGACGCTCGAGGCGATCGCGATCGAGCGACCCGCCACGGTCGACGAGCTGCGGCGCATGTCCGAGGTCAAGGGATGGTTCGGCCGGGAGTTCGGCGCGGAGGTCGCGGGCGTGTTGAAGGCCGACCGCGCCGAGGACGCCGCTGGGACCGGCTGATGCCGGTCCCGAAAAGCAAGTGGCCCCCCGGAGTATTTCTCCGGGGGGCCGATTCGATCTGGTGTCCCGAGGTTCCGAAGGGTCAGGCGGGGTGCCGTTCTGGGGGAAAGCGCCTTCCTTGTGGATCCTCGGAGCCTCAGGACAACGAAGCCAGTGGTGAGCGCGCCCACGAACACCGTCTGTCTTCGATCCAGATCGGCTCCGACCAGATCCTTAAGCAGGAGCCGTGCCAGCTCGCGCCGCGAGAAGCCGACGGCTAACTCGCCGATCTACCGAGCGCCCCGAGGCGTCTGGCGCGGCACGCCGTGAGGCGGCTGCAGCTTCGATTGGCAGCAGATTCCGCCGGCCCGCCGTCGCCGAAGGGCCCTTCCAAGCAAGATCGGGGACTTGAGAGCCCTTCGGCACCGCCGCCGAAAGTGGCGGTGCCTCCGGATGCGGCTCGCGCACGCCCCGGCACGCCCGTGCCTACGATCGCCGCGGCATTCGCCGGTCTTCTCGTCATCGTGTTCGCCGGCGGATGCAGCGACGTTCGGACCTGGACGCAGCCGCCGATCGAAAGCGCGACGCCGATCGTGGTCGAGGCTCCCTCTCCGAGCCTGCACGAGAGCTACTGCGCCTGGTACGGCGACGCGCGAGGCGGCGTCCTCTACTTCGGCGAGTCGCCGTTCTGGGCCGCGATGCGCGCGGCCGGGGGTGACCCCACGGCCGATCTGCGCATCAGCGGCCTGCAGCAGATCGGCCGCATGGACCTCGATCGCCTGATGCTGCTCGCCCCCCTCGAGGCCTCCGGCCCGTTGGGATCGCCGGCTCGCTCGAGCGTGTGGGACGTGCTCGCCCATCCGAACGGCCGCGTCTACTTCACGACGTTCTTCGAGACGAGCGGCGTGACGGACCCGCAGACGGGGGAGACCTGGCGCTTCGACGGGCTCGGGCTCGGCCTGAACGAGCTCTTCCTCGGACCCGGAGGCTCGGTGCTCGCCACGCGGTACGGCGGCCCTGCGGGCGAGGCCGGCTCGGTCGTCTGGTTCCGCCCCGATGGAGAGCTGATCGCGGAGCATGCGTTGAGCTCCGCGCCCGGGATCGTGCCGGCTGCGAAGAGCGTGGCCTACGACCCGAGCCGGGGGCAGATCTGGGTCAACACCGATCTCCTCGCTGCCGATCGGAGCCTCGTCGGCCACGACGTGCGAGTCCTGAACGCCAACGGACGCGAGCTCGCGCGCTGGTCGGAGCCCGAGGTCGAGTTCATGACCTTCGACGCCCATGGCAACGGCTATCTGGTCGAGCGGAGCGGCTCCCGCCTCTTGCTCCGGATCGTGCCTCCGGGCGTGCCGGGCTCGTCGGCCGTGCCGCGGCAGGAAGGCCGCGTGCTCCTGCTCGACGACGACTTCCCGAGCGTCGACTTCGCCCAGGACGTGAAGCCCGCCGACGACCCCGCCGACCGCCGCCTCGTGGTGACACGCTGGAGCGGGCGGATCCACGTCGTCGATCCATGGGCGGACGACGCCCACGCCGTGCGCACCCTCGACCTCCCCCGTTCCTCCCGCGACGCGCTGTTCTACACCGGGATCCTGCGCGGCGGCCGCGTCTGCGCCACCGAGTGCGGGAGCATTCGCGTCGTGTGCGGCTCCGCCCCGTGAGCGGCTAAGGTTCCGCCGTGTTCGAAGAGCGACGGCGGCGATTCCTCGAGGCGATGGGCCCGGGAGCGGTGGCGCTCCTGCTCGGCGCGCGCCCCGTCACGCGCTCGAACGACACCCACTATCCGTTCCGCCAGGACAGCGACTTCTGGTACCTGACGGGCTTCGCTCATCCGAACGCCGCCGCGGTGCTGCGCAGCGACGGCGGCCCCGCCTTCACCCTGTTCGTCGAGCCGCGCGAGCGCGAGGCCGAGATCTGGAACGGCTACCGGCCCGGCGTGGAGGGCGCGGTGCGCGACTTCGGCGCGGACCAGGCGTTTCCGCGCGAGGAGCTGCTGGCGAAGATCCCGGGCCTGCTGGAGGGCGCGCGCCGTCTCTTCTACGTGTACGGGCGCGACGCCGCCGTCGACGCGAAGCTCGTCGAGAGCCTCGAGAGCATGCGCCTGCGCTCGCGCACCGGCGTCGTGCCGCCGGCCGAGCTCGTCGACCCGCGCTCGGTGCTCCACGAGATGCGGCTCGTGAAGAGCGAGGCCGAGATCGCGGTGATGCGCCGAGCGGCCGACGTCTCTCGCGAGGCCCACGCTGCCGCCGCGCGCCTCGCGCGCGGCGGGGTGATGGAGTTCGAGCTCGAGGCCGCCCTCGACCACGGCTTCCGGCGCCGCGGCGCGAGCGGGCCCGCCTACAGCACGATCGTGGGCGGCGGACGCAACGCGACGATCCTGCACTACGTGACGAACGATCAGCCGCTCCGCGACGGCGAGCTCGTGCTGGTCGACGCGGGCTGCGAGCTCGAGGGCTACGCGTCCGACGTGACCCGCACCTATCCCGTGGGCGGGCGCTTCGAAGGGCCCGCGCGCGACGTGTACGAGCTGGTGCTCGCGTCCCAGGAGGTCGGCCTCTCGCTCGCGAAGCCCGGGGCGACGCTCGAGGAGATCCACCAGGCCACGGTCCGCGTGCTGACGGAAGGCATGGTGAAGCTCGGCCTGCTCTCGGGCTCGGTCGACGGCCTGATCGAGAGCGGCGCCTTCCGCAGCTACTACATGCACCGCACGAGCCACTGGCTCGGCCTCGACGTGCACGACGTCGGCGCCTACACCGTCGGCGGGAAGCCCCGTCCGCTCGGCCCGGGAATGGTGTTCACCGTCGAGCCGGGGCTCTACGTCGCGGCCGACGCGGAGAACGTCGACCCGCGCTTCCGTGGCATCGGCGTGCGGATCGAGGACGACGTCCTCGTCACCGCGAGCGGTCACGAGAACCTGACCGCGGCGATCCCCAAGCAGCCGGCGGACGTCGAGGCCTGGACGCGCGCGTCCTGAGGCCGTCCGACCGAAGCCACGAGACGACCCGGAAGGAGCCACGCCCATGGCCGACATCGAGTCCCTGCTGCGCGAGCGGCGCGTCTTCCGACCGAGCCCCGACTTCGCGAAGCGCGCGCGCTGGACGAAGGCGAGGCTCGCCGCGATGCGCCGCCTGGCGGACAAGGATCCCGAGAAGTTCTGGGCGCAGATGGCGAAGGAGAACGTCTCCTGGTTCAAGCCCTGGCGGAAGGTGCTCGAGTGGAAGCGTCCCTACGCGAAGTGGTTCGTCGGCGCGCAGACGAACGTCTCCTGGAACTGCCTCGACCGGCACCTCGCGGGCGAGAACGCCTGGCGCCGCAACAAGGCGGCCATCGTGTTCGAGGGCGAGCCCGGCGACGCGCGCGTCCTGACCTACGGCGACCTCCACCGCGAGGTCTGCCGGTTCGCGAACGTCCTGCGCGGCCTCGGCGTCGCGAAGGGCGACCGGGTCGTGATCTACATGCCGATGATCCCCGAGATCGCGATCGCGATGCTCGCCTGCACGCGCATCGGCGCGCCTCACAGCGTGGTGTTCGGCGGCTTCTCGGCCGAGGCGCTGCGCGACCGCATCCACGACGTGGGCGCGAAGATCGTGGTGACGGCGGACGGCGGGTGGCGGCGGGGCAAGGCGGTCCCCCTGAAGGACGCCGTCGACGAGGCGCTGCACGGGTCTCCGGAGGTGGAGAAGGTCGTGGTCGTGCGCCGGACCCACGAGCCCGTCGCCATGCGCGAGGGGCGCGACCTCTGGTGGCACGAGCTCCTGGAACGCGCCTCCGCCGACTGCCCCGCCGCGAAGCTCGACGCCGAGCATCCGCTCTTCGTCCTCTACACGAGCGGCTCCACCGGCAAGCCCAAGGGCATCCTGCATACGACCGGCGGCTATCTGACCCACGTGGCGACGACGGCGAAGTACGTCTTCGACCTGCGGGAGGACGACACCTTCTGGTGCACGGCCGACGTGGGCTGGGTGACGGGCCACAGCTACGTGCTCTACGGCATCCTCGCGAACGGCGCGACGACGGTGATGTACGAAGGCGTGCCGACGCATCCGGCGCCCGACCGGATCTGGTCGATCGTCGAGAAGTACCGCGTGAGCGTGCTCTACACCGCGCCGACGGCGATCCGCACGTTCGTCCGTCTCGGGGACGCGCATCCCCGGAAGCACGACCTCTCTTCGCTGCGCCTGCTCGGCACCGTCGGCGAGCCGATCAACCCGGAGGCGTGGATGTGGTACCAGCGCGTGATCGGGGCCAAGCGCTGCCCGATCGTCGACACCTGGTGGCAGACCGAGACGGGCGGGATCCTGATCACGCCGCTGCCGGGCGGTATCGCGACGAAGCCGGGCTCGTGCACCCTGCCCTTCCCCGGGATCGACGCGGCGATCGTGAACGAGGAGGGCATGGAGGTGAAGCCGCCCGCCGGCGGCTTCCTCGTGCTTCGCAAGCCCTGGCCGGGCATGCTGCGGGGCATCTGGGGCGACCGGAAGCGCTTCGAGGAGCAGTACTGGACCCGCTTCCCCGGCGCGTACTTCACCGGCGACGGCGCCCACCGCGACAGGGACGGCTACTTCTGGGTGATGGGCCGCGTCGACGACGTGATGAACGTGTCGGGCCATCGCATCGGCACGATGGAGGTGGAGAGCGCGATCGTGTCGCATCCCCGCGTGGCGGAGGCGGCCGTGGTCGGCAGGCCCGACGACCTGACGGGGACCGCGATCGTCGCCTTCGTCACGCCCAAGGCCGGCACCCACGCCGACGGATCGCTCCGCGAGGAGCTGCGCGACCACGTCTCGAAGGAGATCGGCGCGATCGCGAAGCCCGCGGACGTCCACTTCACCGACGCGCTGCCGAAGACGCGGAGCGGGAAGATCATGCGCCGCCTCCTGCGCGACATCGCATCGGGCCGGGAGACGACGCAGGACACGACGACGCTCGAGGACTACAGCGTCCTCGCGCGCCTTCGGGAGAGCGAGGAGGCGTAGCGCGGGCTCGCTCCGCGCGGGCGCGTCGACTACGTTCCGCGCGCGTCCCATGCCGCAGACGAGACACGAGTCGGCGACCGGTGCTGCTCCGCTTCGCGCGAAGCCCGCTGCGGCGCTGCGACACATGCTCCGGATCGGCTACGGGCTCGCCGATCTGCGCGCCGACCTCCTGGCCGGGGTCGTGGTCGGCATCATCGCGCTCCCGCTCTCGATGGCCCTGGCGATCGCCTCCGGCGTCCCGCCGCAGCACGGCCTCTACACGGCGATCGTCGCCGGGGCCACGATCGCGCTGCTCGGCGGATCGCGCTTCCAGGTCTCCGGACCGACCGCCGCCTTCGTCGTCGTGCTGTCGCCGATCGCGGCCGAGCACGGCGTGGGCGGCCTGCTCGTGGCCTCGATGCTCGCCGGCGTGATCCTCGTGGGCCTCGGCGCGGCGCGCCTGGGAAGCCTGATCCAGTTCGTTCCGCATCCGGTCACGACGGGCTTCACGGCCGGCATCGCGGTCGTGATCGCGACGCTCCAGCTGAAGGACTTCCTCGGGCTCGAGACCGGTCCCATGCCCGCCCACTACCTCGAGCGCGTGGTGACGCTCGCCCGCGCGATCCCGACCGCGCGGCTGCCCGACGTCGCGATCGGCTCCTTGGCCCTCGCGATCCTCGTGCTCTGGCCGCGCCTCTTCCCGCGCCTCGCGAAGGCGGTGCCCGGTCCCCTCGCCGCGCTCGTGATCGCGACCGCCCTCGCCGAAGCGCTGCGCGCGCTCGCGCCCGATCTCGGCGTGGCCACGATCGCGAGCCGCTTCTCCTTCGAGCGCGACGGCGTCCACGTCCCGGGGATCCCGAACCTCCCGCCCATGTTCGCGCTGCCCTGGACGTTCCCCGGCGCCGACGGCCGACCCCTCGCGCTGAGCCTCGATCTCGTGCGCGAGCTCGTGCCGGCCGCCTTCGCGATCGCCATGCTCGGGGCGATCGAGTCGCTCCTCTCGTCGGTGATCGCGGACGGCATGACCGGGACGCGGCACGATCCCGACACCGAGCTCCTCGCCCAGGGTGCGGGCAACCTGCTCGCACCGTTCTTCGGCGGCATCGCGGCCACGGGCGCGATCGCGCGCACCGCGACGAACATCCGCGCGGGCGCGCGCTCTCCGATGGCCTCCGTCTTCCACGCGGCCTTCGTGCTCGCCGCGGTGATGGTGCTCGCGCCGCTCCTCGGGCACCTGCCGATGACGGCGCTCGCCGCCATGCTGCTGCTGGTCGCCTGGAACATGAGCGAGCTCCCCCACTTCGTGCACGTCGTCCGGGTGGCGCCCCGCAGCGACGTGGTCGTGCTCCTCGTCTGCTTCGGCCTCACCGTGGTCTTCGACATGGTGATCGCCGTGACCGTCGGGATCCTGCTCGCAGCGCTCCTCTTCATGCGCCGCATGGCCGACATCTCCCAGGTGACGCTCGTCGGCCGCGAGCACGCGGCGATCTCGCCGCCGCTGCCCGCCGGGGTCCTCGTCTACGACATCGGAGGCCCGCTCTTCTTCGGCGCCGCCCAGAAGGCGATGAGCGCCCTCGACACCGTCGAAGCTCACGTCTCGACGGTGCTGCTCGACGTGCGCGACGTGCCGATCATGGACGCCACGGGCCTCGTGAACCTCGAGTCGACGATCGATCGGCTGCGGCGTGGGGGCGCGCGCGTCGTGCTCGGTGGGCTCCAGCCGCAGCCGGCGGAGGTGCTCGCGCGGGCGGGCATCGAGAGCGACGAGGATCGCGTCGTCGTGTGCGAGCGCTTCGACGACGCGGTGGCCCTCGCCCGGCTCCTGCCGCCGCTCCGGGGGAAGGGAGAGGCGCCGGCGGGCGGCGCCTAGGCGCGCGGCGCCTCTGCTTCCGCGAGCTTCGCGAGCGCGGTGAGCGACACGCGTCCCATCCGGATCTCGCTCGGCAGGAACATGCCGAGGAGCCACGGCCAGTCGCGCCGTACGTCGCTCGTGTAGTAGCTGAAGAAGAGGCTGCCCTCGCGCAGCACCACGCCCGCGTAGCTCGTGTCGCCGGCGCTCGGCACGTCCGACAGGTGGACGAGACGATCGGGCTCCACGACGTAGAGCGCGGTTCGCTTGCGCGCGAGCGCGCTCGCCTGGCGCGTGAGGCGCCCGAAGGGCGGCGGCTGGTAGCGCGCCACCGCGAAGACGCGCCCGTCGTGGGCGAAGAGCGCCGGGCCGTCGAGGCGCGCGACGAAGCTCTTCGCGTAGCTCCAGCGCTCGTAGGGCGGCGCCGCCGTGGCGAGGAGCGTATGCGCGCCCGGGTGGCCGAGGAGCGAGTCGGGCGCGATCTCGAGCCGCGCGGTCGCCAGGATGCGGCCGTCGGGGAGGAACTCGAAGTCGGTCTCGTCGTTCCCGTCGCCCTGCCAGATCCGGGACACGAGCCGGAAGCGGACCCCGTCCTGTGTCGAGAGGAGGATGGAGCGCCCGTGGTCGCGCCAGTAGGCGGGGACGAGCCAGGTGACGCCGTCGCGTGTCTTCGGTCGCCAGAGGAGCCAGCCGCTCGCCTCGTCCTCCGGCAGGCCCTCGATCTCGATCGGACGCAGGGACTCCCAGCGAAGGCCGTCCTCGCTCGTCGAGTAGACCGTGCCGTAGGGCGTGGCCGCGAGGCCCGTGTTCGGGAGCGCGTACAGGAAGAGCTTCGCGCCGATCGGCACGAGCTTCGGGTCGCGGATGTCCTGGCCCGGCATCGTGAGCTCGCTCGCCCAGGAAAAGACCCGGCCGTCGTCGGAGCGCCGGATCACGAGCCGGCATTGCTTGCTCCCGAGGTGCCAGGGCGAGGCCGCGTGCACCAGCCAGAACGCGCCGTGCCAGTGGACGAGATCGGTGTTGGAGTTGTGGAGCCCGTCGCCGACGACCTGCCAGGTCTCGAGGTCGAGGCGCGGATCGACCCTGGAGCGGTTCGGTCGGCGCCATGCCCAGAGGAGCGTCAGGGCGAGGACCACGAGAAGGAGGAGGAAGACGTGCACGGAAGCCTCGCGGGGGGTGTGGGAGTGCGCCGCCTGCACCCATCTTCGCACAGAGCGCCGGCGGGGCTCCGTCCGAAGCCTCCGCCTGGTGTACGGTACGCCGCGGCGGCGCCGCGCGCGCCGGGCCGAGAGGCGGCATGACGGCGATCCAGGCGGCCTGGCGGCGGCTCCGAGCGCGACCGGGGCGCCGCACGCTCACGATCTTCGCGTTCCGTGGCCTGGTCGACGCTCCGCTCGCGCTTCCCGACGTCCGTCTCATGGAGCTCGCCGCCTTCCGCGTGAAGCTCGAGGGCATCGCACGCGCGTTCAGCGTGATCCCCCTGCACGAGGGCATGGTGGCGCTGCGGCGCGGACGCGTCGCGGGCCCGGCCGCCGCGCTCACCTTCGACGGCGGCTTCCAGAGCACCCACGATCACGCGCTCCCGCTGCTGCGATCGATGGGCCTGCCCGCGACCTGCTTCCTCACGACGAGCGCGATCGCAGCGCCGCGCCCGCCCTGGTTCGCTCGCCTGCATCGCGCCCTCGACGAGACGCGCGCGGTGACCCTCGTCTGGCGCGGGCTGCGGGTCGCGCTCGCGCGCCCCGAGACCCGCGTCGACGCGTTGGCTCGCCTGCGGCGCGAGCTCGCGACGCTTCCCGCCCCGGAGCTCGAGGCGGAGGCCGACGCGATCTCGCGTCGGCTCGAGGTCGATCCCGACGTCGAGCCGCCGCGCGGATCTCCGTGGCGCTTCCTCGACGCGCCGTCGATCCTCGCGATGGCCGCGTCGGGCGCATTCGCCTTCGGCGCGGCGAGCCATCACGCGGCGATCCTCTCGCGCATGACGCCGGCGGCACAGCGCGAGGAGATCGCGACCTCCCTCTGCCGCCTGCGCGAGCTGACGCGCGGGCCCACCGACCTCTTCGCCTACCCGGGCGGCGAGGCCGGCGACTGGGACGAGAACACGAAGGAGCTCCTCCGGGAGCTCGGCGTGGAGCTCGCCGTGACGGCCGTCCCCGGCCAGTGTCGGCGCCGGACACCGCGGCTCGAGCTCCCGCGCTTCGTGCTCCAGGGGGACTCGGAGCTGCGCACGCTCTGGTGACCGGAGCGGAGCGGGTCGCGCGGCGGCCGGCGCCCGCTACCCTGCGCGCAGCCCAGAGGACACGACACCCCCCCGGCGCACGCCGGGCGGGGCGGTCGTGTATTTGCGTTCGAGGAGCGGCGTCATGGGGAGCGACGGCCGGGGAGTCGGCATCGACTTTGGCACGACGAACAGCGCGGTCGCGGTCGCGAGCGGGGGCGGCGCCCGCCTCGCCCGCTTCGCATCCGCCGCCGGCCCGACGGCGGTGTTCCGATCCATCCTCTTCTTCCATCCCGACGAGCGCGAGCGCAACGGGCGGCTCGTGCCTGCGGCGGGACCCGAAGCGCTCGACCGCTGGCTCGAGGCCGCGGGCGCCGGTCGGCTCATGCAGTCGCTCAAGAGCTTCCTCTCGAGCCGTCTCTTCACCTCGACCAACGTCTTCGGCACGACGCTCTCCCTCGAGACGCTGATCGCCTACCTCGTGCGCGCCTTGCGAGAGGGCGCCGAGCGCGATCTCGGCCCGCTCGGAAGCCGCGCGGTCGTCGGGCGCCCGGTGCGCTTCGTGGGAGGCGACGAGGCCGACGAGGCGCTCGCCCTGCTGCGCCTGCGCCGCGCCTTCGCCGCGGCCGGATTCTCCGAGGTGGAGTTCGAGCACGAGCCGGTCGCCGCTGCCTGGCACTACGAGCGCGGCCTCGACCACGACGAGCTCGTCCTGATCGGGGACTTCGGCGGCGGCACGAGCGACTTCTGCCTGCTCCAGGTCGGACCCGGCGTGCGACGCCGGCGCGACGGAGAGGCGCTGGTGCTCGGCACCGAGGGCGTCGGGCTCGCCGGCGACGCCTTCGACGGACGGATCGTGCGGCACGTCGTCGCCCCGGAGCTCGGGCAGGGCGGGGAGTTCCGCTCGATCTTCGGCCGCGTGCTGCCCGTTCCGGCCTGGCTCTACAAGCACCTCGAGCGGTGGCACCATCTCGTGTTCCTGCGCGCGCCGGACACCCTCCATCTCCTCCATCAGCTCCGGAAGGAAGCGCTCGATCCGGCCCCCCTCGAGGCGCTGATCCACGTCGTCGACCACGATCTCGGCTTCGCGCTCCACCGCTCCGTGGAGGCGACGAAGCACGCGCTCTCGGGCGCGTCGCTCGCGCGCTTCGCGTTCGAGGACGGGCCGATCGGGATCGAGGCGCCCGTCGCGCGCGGCGATTTCGAGGACTGGATCGGACCCGAGGTCCGCGCGATCGAGGCGTGCGTCGACCGACTCCTCGGCGCGACGAACGTGGCGCCGAAGGAGGTGGACCGGGTCTTCCTGACCGGCGGCTCGTCGCTCGTGCCCGCGGTGCGCCGCGTGTTCGAGTCGCGCTTCGGCGCGGAGAAGCTCCGGAGCGGCGGCGAGCTCACGAGCGTCGCGAGCGGCCTCGCCCTGCGGGCCGCGGCGGGCTGAGGCCCGCCGTGCTTCAGGCCGCGGCTTCGGCCGCCGCGAGGGCCGGCGGGTCGCTCGAGCGCACCCCCAGGCGCCACGCGCCATCGGGCTGGGCCACGAGCTGCACCACGCCTCCGAGCGTGGGCTCGTCGCGCTCGAGCTTCTGGCCCGTCAATGCCTCGACCACGGTGCGGATCACGCCCTTGTGGGCGACCACGACGGCGGTGTGGGCCTGCGCCCCGAGCAGGCGGCCGAGCGCGCGCAGCACGCGCTCCCGGAAGGCCGCTCGCGACTCGCCGCCGGGGTACTCGAAGCCCTCGACGCCGTTCTGCCAGTCTTCGTAGGAGACGGGATCCGCCGCCTGGATCTCCTCGCGGCTCATTCCCTCCCAGCGTCCGAAGTGGATCTCGCGGAAGCCGTCGACGAGCTGCACCGGCGCGCCGTCGCCCAGGATCCACGCACCCTTCCAGGCGCGCTTCAGCGGGCTCGAGGCGATCACGTAGCCGTCGAGCTCGATCTGCAGCGCGCGCCGCGCCTCGTGCATCTGCTCGATGCCTTCGGGCGAGAGCTCGACGTCCGAGCTGCCGTGGTAGCGGGTGCTCGACTCTCCGAGGGTCTCGCCGTGGCGGACGAGGATCAGGCGGCGCACGGTGCTCATGGCTCCTCCGGGATCGGTCGATGGGGGCCCGCGGAGACGCGGGCGTGGGGCCGAAGCAGCCCCGGCCGCGCGGAGCTTCCCGGAGCCGCGCCCTTGCGTCAACGCTCGCGAGAGGGTGCAATGCGCCGGATCGGCGCTCCGCGCGTCGGCTGGGGGGTGGTCCTTGAGATTCCGTGCGGCTCTCGTCGTCGTGCTCGTCCTCGTCGTGGGCAGCGGGGTCGCGCTGGGCCTCTCGCGCTGCGAGCGCAGCGCGCCCTCGATCAGCGCCGCGCAGCCCCTCTCCCTGGGCCGCGAGCCGAAGACGCTCGTGCTGGACGTCGCCGACGCGGGCTCGGGCCTGCGCTCCGTGACCGCCGAGCTCGTGCTGCCGACGGGCGCCACGCCCCTCGTGGCGCGGAGCTGGCCCGGCAGCCTGCTCCGCGGCGGCGAGACGCGCCCGTCCCAGGAGCGCCTCGAGATTCCCGTCGACCCGAAGGGCCTCGGCCTCAAGGATGGCAGCGCGACGCTCAAGGTGACCGCGCGCGACTGGTCGTGGAGCGACTTCTTCGCCGGCAACGAGACGGTGGTCGAGCTGCCCGTGCTGGTCGATCTGAAGCCGCCGCGCATCGCGATCGAGAACGGCCAGACCTACCTGCAGCGGGCCGGGGCGGGCATCGCGGTGTACTCGATCTCCGAGGACGTGGTGCGCGACGGCGTCGACGTGGCGGGCCACTTCTACCCCGGATTCCCGTATCCGGGCAGCGAGCCGGCCCAGCGCCGGCGTCTCGCCTTCTTCGCGATCCCGCGCGACGCTGCGCCGCAGCCGTCGATCCGGGTCGTCGCCGAGGACCCGGCGGGAAACGTCTCGGCCCAGGGCTGGCAGACGATCCTGAAGGAGCGCTCGTTCCCGGACGTCGACCTGAACCTTCCGGCGAGCTTCTTCGCGAACAAGGTGACGGAGCTCGCCGCGGCACGGAACATCGACGCGAGCGATCCCGTCCGCGCGTTCCAGGAGATCAACAGCGCCGGCCGCCAGGCCGACGAGGCGCGCGTGCGGGAGATCGTCGCGGACACGGTGCCCGAGCGCCTATGGGAGGGCGCCTTCGAGCAGCTCCGGAACTCGAAGGTCACGAGCCAGTTCGCCGAGCGGCGGCACTACTTCACCGAAGGCAAGAAGATCTCCGAGGCGACGCACTACGGCTTCGACCTCGCGACCACCGCCCACTCCCCGATCACCGCGGCGAACTCCGGCCGCGTGATCTACGCCGACGACCTCGGCATCTACGGGAGCTGCGTCGTGATCGACCACGGGTACGGCGTGACGTCGCTCTACGGCCACCTCTCCCGGATCGACGTCGCGGTGGGCGACCGGGTGACGAAGGGCCAGACGATCGGGCTCTCCGGAGCGACGGGCCTCGCGGGCGGAGACCACCTCCACTTCGCCATCCTCGTGCGCGACACCTACGTCGACCCGGTGGAGTGGTGGGACGCGAAGTGGATCCGCGAGAAGATCGACGCGCTGCTGCCGCCGCGGGCGGGGGCGCCGGGTGCCGCGCCGGCGCCGGCCGCGAGCGCTCCGCCGGCGGCCAGGGGCCGGGCTCCGGCGAAGCGGTGAGGGTCTCCCTCGAGGCCGACCTCGAGGGCAGCCTGCTGCGCCGCTACCAGCGCTTCTTCGCCGACGTCGCGCTCGCCGACGGTCGCGTCCTGACCGTCCACTGCCCGAATCCCGGGAGCATGTTGGGCTGCGCCACGCCGGGCGCGCGCGTGCGCTGCTCCACGAGCGAGAGCCCGACGCGAAAGCTCGCCCACACCCTCGAGATGATCCGGGTCGGACGGGCGTGGGTCGGGCTGCACACGACGCGCGCGAACCAGCTCGTCGCCGCGGCGCTCGCGGCGCGGCGGCTCCCGTTCCTCGAGGGCTACGCGACCGTGCGTCGCGAGGCGGCGGCCGGCGACGGGGCACGCCTCGACTTCCGGCTCGACGATCACGCGAGCGACCCGCGGCCCGCGTGGGTCGAGGTGAAGAGCGTCACGCTCGCCGCCGGACGCCTCGCGCGCTTCCCCGACAGCGTGACGGAGCGCGGCCGCCGCCACCTCGAGACCCTCGCGAAGCTCCGCGCCCGCGGCGAGCGTGCGCTCCTGCTCTTCGTCGTGCAGCGCGCCGACTGCGACCGCGTCGAGCCGGCGGACGATCTCGATCCGGCCTACGGGCGCGCGCTCCGCGCGGCGGCGGCCGGCGGCGTCGAGCTGCGCGCGATCCGGGCGCGCGTCTCGCCGCGCGCGCTCGCGCTCGAGGGCGAGCTCCCGGTGCTCTTGTGAAGTCGACCGGCGTCGCGCTCGCCCGCGCGCGAGAGGCCCTCCTCGCCTGGTACCGCGCGAGCCGTCGCGATCTCCCGTGGCGCCGAACCCGCGACCCCTACGCGATCTGGATCTCCGAGGCGATGCTGCAGCAGACGCGCGTCGAGACGGTGCTCGGCTACTACGCGCGCTTCCTCGAGCGCTTCCCGAACGTCGAGGCCCTCGCGACCGCCGAGCTCGAAGAGGTGTACGAACGCTGGGCCGGCCTCGGCTACTACTCGCGGGCGCGCAACCTCCATGCCGCGGCGCGCGTCATCCGGGAACGCTTCGGCGGAGCGCTTCCCGACGACGCGGAGCGCCTGCGCGAGCTGCCCGGCGTCGGTCGCTACACGGCGGGCGCGATCGCGTCGATCGCCTTCGACCGACCGACGCCGATCCTCGACGGCAACGTCGAGCGCGTGCTCTCCCGCTTCCTCGGTGTGCGCGACGACGTGAAGCAGGCCGCAACGGCCGAGCGGCTCTGGAAGGCGGCGGCGGAGCTCGCGCACGGTCCCGCGCCGGGCGATCTCAACCAGGCGTTGATGGAGCTCGGCGCCCTGGTCTGCACGCCGCGCGCGCCAGGCTGCGACGTCTGCCCGATCGCCGCCGGCTGCGACGCGCGGGCGCGCGGCGACGCGGAGTCCCTGCCGGCCCGGACGGCGCGGGCGACACCGCGCGCCGTCACCGGCGTGGCCGCGTGGATCGAGCGGCGCGGCCGCGTCCTCGCCGTGCGGCGCGCGGCGGGCGGCCTGCTCGGGGGGCTCTGGGAGCTTCCCGGCGGAGACGTCGCGCGGGGCGAGAAGCCGCGCGACGCGCTCGAGCGGGCGCTGCGCGAGCGGCTCGGCCTCGCGCTCGAGTCCGCGAGCCCGGCCGGCGCCGTCGAGCACGTCTTCACGCACCGGCGCCTGCGCCTCCACCTGTTCCGCGCCGAGGTCGCCGCCGGTCGCCTGCGCCGCGACGGCTACGACGCGCACCGCTGGCTCGAGCCGGCGGCCCTGGAGGCGCTCGCGCGGAGCGCGCTCACGCGAAAGGCGGTGGCGCGGGCGAGGGGCGCCGCCGCAATCGTCGCTGCCCGCAGACGCCGCACATGAGCCGACCGCCGCGGGAGGACGACGAGCGCGCCGCCCTCGAGGCGGCGCTCCGCGACGTGAAGCCCCTCCGCCGACGGACCGAGCGCGCCTCGCCTCCTCGCCCGAGGCCCCGTCCCGCGGCCGGCGCGCCCTCGCCGGCGTCGGACGCCGGCGCCTCCGTCGCGAAGCCGACACCGATCCGAGTCGAGCGTCGGGGCGCCGCGGCGTCGGGCCTCGGCGACGGCGCGGATCGCGCGCTCCTCCGGCGCCTCCGCTCGGGAGAGATCGCCGCGGAGGTCGTCCTCGACCTCCACGGCCTGAGCGCGGCGGCGTCCGAGCGCGCGGTGCACACGGCTCTCGCCGACGCGTACGCCGGAGGCGTGCGCTGCCTGCGCATCGTCCACGGCCGCGGGGCGCGCTCGCCGGGCGGCGTCGCCGTGCTGCGCGACGCGCTGCCGGGCTGGCTCGCGGATGCCCGCGCCGCGCCCCTCGTGCTGGCCTTCACCACGGCGGCGCCGCGCGACGGCGGCGACGGCGCGACGTGGGTCTACCTGCGTCGCGCGCGGCCGCGATCGCGCTAGGCCGCGTTGGCCCGGCCCGGAGGCCGGCCCTATTCTCGCGCACGCATGGGCAGCAGCTTCGGCCAGGCGTTCCGGCTCTCGACGTTCGGCGAGTCCCACGGCGGCGCCGTCGGCGTCGTGATCGACGGCTGCCCGGCACGCCTTCCGCTCGACGTGACGGAGATCCAGCGCGATCTCGATCGTCGCCGCCCCGGCCAGAGCCGGCTCACGACGCCGCGCCAGGAGGCGGACCGCGCGGAGATCCTCTCGGGGCTCTTCGAGGGTCGGACCCTCGGCACGCCGATCGCGATCCTCGTGCGAAACGAGGACGCTCGGCCTTCCGCCTACGAGCACATGCGCGACGTGTACCGCCCCTCCCATGCCGACTTCACCTACGAGGCGAAGTACGGCATCCGCAACTGGCAGGGCGGCGGGCGGGCGAGCGCGCGCGAGACGATCGGCCGCGTCGCCGCGGGCGCGGTCGCGCGCAAGCTCCTGCGCGAGCTCGCCGGCGTCGACGTGCTGGCGTGGGTGTCGCGGGTGCACGAGGTCGAGGCGAAGCTCGATCCGGCGGCGGTGACGCTCGCGCAGGTCGAGGCGAACGACGTGCGCTGCCCCGATGCGGCGGCGGCGGCCGAGATGGCCGCGCGCATCGACGCGGCGCGCCGGCGCGGCGACTCCCTCGGCGGCGTCGTCGAGTGCGTGGCGCGGAACGTGCCGCCGGGCCTCGGCGAGCCCGTCTTCGACAAGCTCGAGGCCGAGCTCGCCCGAGCACTGATGTCGCTGCCCGCGTCGAAGGGCTTCGAGATCGGCAGCGGCTTCGCGGGAACGCGCATGACGGGGCTCGAGCACAACGATCCCTTCGTGCCGGGCGAGGATGGCCGCCCGCGTACCGCGTCGAACCGCTCGGGCGGCGTGCAGGGCGGGATCTCCAACGGCGAGCCGATCGTCCTGCGCGTCGCGTTCAAGCCCACGGCGACGATCTCGTCCCCACAGCAGACGGTCGATCGCGCGGGCCACGCCGTCACGCTCGAGGCCCAGGGTCGCCACGACCCGTGCGTGCTCCCGCGCGCCGTCCCGATGGTCGAGGCGATGGTCTGCCTCGTCCTCGCCGACCACTGGCTTCGGCAGCGCGGCCAGGACGCGTTGCCTCGCTGAACGCGCGTTCCGTCGAAACGGAGGCGTCCATGCGCTTCGCGCCCGCTCTCGCGTGTCTCGTGCTCGCCCTTGCGCTCGCGGCGTGCGCCGCGAAACGTCCCGTGCTGTATCCGAACGAGCATCTGCAGGAGGCCGGCCAGGTCCAGGCCGACGCCGACATCGATCGCTGTACGGAGCTCGCGGAGCAGGAGGGCGCGAGCTCCTCGTCGGCGGCGACGGAGACCGCCGAGCGGACGGCGGGCGGGGCCGCCGTGGGCGCGGCGACCGGCGCGGTCGTGGGCGCGATCGGCGGCAACGCGGGGACGGGCGCCGCGATGGGCGCGGCGGGCGGCGGAACGGCCGGCCTGCTCTCCGGGATCTTCTCCTCCCACGAGCCCGACCCGGTGCACAAGGCGTTCGTCGAACGCTGTCTGCGCGATCGGGGCTACGAGCCGATCGGCTGGAAGTGAGGCGGCGCTCGCGCGCCGCTCCGCCTACACGCGCTCGCGCAACACCACGGCGCCCTGGGCGACGGCGCCCGCGAGCTCCGTCGCGACGAAGAGCCAGAGCCCGGCCGGGGCCCCCTCCTGCAGCGCGCGCACGAGGAGCACCGCGACGGCGCAGCGCCCCGCGGCGTCGAGGGCGGCGAGGAAGCGCGTCGGCGTCGCGAGGCGGGCCAGGGCCCAGAGCACTCCGAGCACGCCGGAGAGATGCACGAAGAGCCACGCGAGCTCCGAGAACCCGAAGCGCACGCCGACCGGGCCCACGATCTCCGTCGCGCGGTACAAGAGGTCGAAGAACACGTTCGCCCAGCCCGGCAGCGCGAGGGGAAACGTGACGAGGAGATCGAGCATCGCGAAGCCGCGCACGACGTGCGCGGCGCGGCCCGCGTTCAATGCGGGTTCTCGAAGAAGACGTAGTTCTCGAAGGCGCTGATCTCGAAGTAGACCTTCTTCTCGCCGGGATCGACCGCGAAGTTCAGGTTCTCGTCCAGCACCCCGTAGCCGAAGCGGTAGGGGCGGGACTGGTCGTCCTTCGTGCCGTAGGCCGTCGAGAGCTTGTCGATGTGGAGGAAGCGTCGCACGACCTTGTCGCCGGCGTAGATCTCGAGAACGCCGTCCGTCCCCGTCCAGTTCTGGATCGAGCGGCCGAGCTGGTTCTGGGTCTCCTGGGTGCAGCCGACGAGGAGCGCCGCGACGGCGATCGCAGGGCAGAGCGCGTGGCGGATGGCGCGAGGCATCGGTCCCCTCCCGGGCCTGGTGGCCGACCGAGGCTAGCGCGGGACGACGTGCGTCACGCCGCCCTCGCCTCGCGCGAGGAGCAGGGCCGCCGCCGGAAGCAGGAACGGCCGGACGATGCACGTGTCGATCAAGACACCCACGGTGATGCCCACGCCGACCTGCTCGAGGAACGCGAGACGGGAGAGGAGCAGCGTGGCGAACGTCCCTGCGAGCACGAGGCCGCAGGAGGTGACGACGGGCCCCGTCGCCTCGAGCGCGCGCGCGAGGGCGGCGGCGTACGGGAGCGCGCGCGCCTCCTCCCGGGCGCGCCCGAGCACGAACACGCCGTAGTCGGCGCCGATCGCGACGAGCAGCACGAACAGGAAGAACGGCGCCTTCCAGTCGAGACCCGGCCAGACGCCCTGCGCGACGAGGAGCGCCAGGGCGCCGAGGGCGGCGAGGTAGGAGAGCAGGATGAACGCCGTCACCGCGAGGCTCGCCGTCACGCTGCGGAGCAGGAGGACGAGGAGCAGGAAGACGCCACCGGTGATCCAGAGCGCGAGGCGCTCGAGATCGGCCGGCGCGAGGGCCGCGAGGTCGGCCGTGATCGCCGTCGGCCCGACGAGCCACACGTGCGCGCCGGGCAGGCCGAGAGCGCGGAGCATCGCCGGCGCCTCGACGCGGAGCCGATCGGCCAGCGCGACGGAGGCCGGCGCGTTGGGCGGCGTCGCGAGCTCGAGCTCGAGGCGCGCCGCGCGCGCGTCGGGCGAGAGGTAGTAGGAGAACGCGCGCTCGAGCTCGGGCGTGCGCGCGAGGTCGTCGGGAGTCAGCGCGAGGAGCGAGAGGGCCTGGCTCGCCTCCGGCGCCGAGCCGAGGGCGTCGAGGCGCGCCACGCCCGTCTCGAGGCCGGCCTCGAGGCTGCGTGCGCCGGCGGCGGCCTCGCCGAGGCCGGCGTCGAGGCGCCCGAGCTGCTCGTCGAGCCGTGCGAGATCGCGCTTCGCGGCCGCGATCCGATCGGGCACGAAGGCGGCGATGAGCGATCCCTTCGCCTCGGCATCGAGGGCCTCGCGCTTGCCGGCGAGCTCGCCCTTCCCGCGGCCGACGTCGCGGCGCGCCGCCTCGAGACCCTCCGCGAGCCGCCCGGCTCCCGTCTTCGCGCGGCTGATCCCGGCATCGAGCTCGGCGAGCTGATTGCGCAGCGTCCCCCGCTCGAGGAGCCCCGCCTCGCCCGTCGGCCGGGTCGCGGCATACACCCGCACGACGCCGGGCTCCCGCGCCAGGGCCTCGGTGAAGCCGTGGAGCGCGGCGAGGCCCGCCATGGTGCGCAGCGTGCCCGGCGGCCCGTCCGCCTCGAAGGCCATCGTGAGCGGCACGACCTGGGACGGCCGGAAGTGGCGGCCGAGGGCCGCCCAGCCCGCCTCGGAGGGGCTGGCCTTCGGGATGTCGAGCTCCACCTCGAACGACGGCGCGACGCGACGCCCGCCCCACGCGAGGGGCGCGACGAGGGCGAGCGCGACGACCGACACCAGAATGGGACGCCCGAGCGCGAGCCGCGCGATCGCCGGCCATACGCGCGCGCCGAACGGCGAGGCGCTCTCGCCGCGACGGCCGAAGAGACGGCGGCCCGCGATCTCCGCGAGGGCGGGGGCGAGGGTCGTCACGGCGGCGAGCGTCACGAGGACCGAGATCGCGAGCGCCGGCCCGGCGCTCGAGAACAGGCCGAAGCGCGCGAAGCCCATGAGCCCGCACGCGAGGGCGACGGCAGCAGCGCTCGTCGCGAGCACCGGAAGGCTCGCGCGCACCGCGCCCCACGTCCCGCCCGGCTCGGCGCTGCGGCGCGCCTCGCGCAGGCGCGCGAGGAAGAGGAGCGCGTAGTCGGTGCCGACGCCGTAGACCAGCGCCACCAGGAAGCCCCGCGCCTGGAGCGCGAAGGGCATCCCGAGCTCCGCGGCCAGCGTCACCGCTCCGAGAGAGACGGCGAGGGCCGCTCCGAGCGTGACGAGCGTCACCAGTGCGGCGCCGACCGAGCGGTGCACGAGGAGCAGCGTCCCCGCCACGAGCAACGCGGTCGCGAGGCCCGAGCGCTGGCCTCCCTCTCCGATCGCGACGAGGTAGTCGCGCCCGAGCGTCCCGTCGCCGGTCAGGGACACGCGCAGCGGGCTCGCGCCGCGCGACGTCTCGTCGGCCACGATCGCCTCCACGCGCGCCACGAGCGCGCTCGCCTCCTCGGACGCGAAGCCCACCGCGAGAGGGACGACGACGAGCGCGCCGCCGCCGTCGGGCGAGGCGAGACGGCGCTCCAGCACGGGATCGTCGGTCGCCGCCAGGATCGGAAGCGCGCCGCCCCCCGCGAGCTCGCGCCGCAGGCGCGAGACGAGCTGCTCGAGGGGCGCGCGTGCCCTCGGGAGGACCGGCGTCCCGTCGCGCGTCTCGACCACCAGGACGATCCGGCTCGCGGCGTCGGAGCCCGGGAAGCGTTCGCGCAAGGCGGCGGCGGCTGTGCGGATCGGCGCGTCGTCGGGAAAGAACCGAAACGGATCGCCCACGGCGACCGAGGGCAAACGCTGCGCGAGGAAGAGCGAAGCCACGGCGAGCACGGACCAGAGCGTCGAGATGCCCCACCTCGAGAGGACTCCGCGCCGCACCTTCGATCCTTCCGACCTCACGCGCGAGGTGTTTCCCCGCGCGCGACGCACGCAATTCTCGGAGTTTTCACCTGCAATCGTCGCACGACGGAGCTAGGGTACGGCAACGCGCTCGGATACCTGCGGCCCCCCAAGCTCTCCGCGGTGTTCTCCGCTGCTCCTACCGGCCCTGGGTCTCGTATCCGCGCTCTTGGAGCCGGCATCGAAGGGCCGATTCGCAGCTCGGCGGCGACGAGATGGCGCCCCACCGCGAGTTGGTTCGGATCTTGCTCACACGTTTCGCGGGAGTGCGCCGATGCAGTTTCATGTCCTGAGCTTCGAAGGCCCCGATGGCTACGCCCGCGCGGGCGGGATCGCGAGCCGCATCGAAGGCCTGACGGAGTCCCTCGAGGCCCTCGGCTACGAGACGCACCTGTGGTTCGTCGGCGACCCCGACGCGCCCGGATACGAGGTTCGGGGCAACCTCCATCTGCACCGCTGGTGTCAGTGGATCAGCCGCTTCCATCCGGGCGGCGTGTACGACGGCGAGGAGGGGAAGGAGCGCGACTTCGCCTCCTCGCTCCCGCCTCGCCTCGTCCATGACTTCCTCTCGTCGCATCTGCGCGCCGGTGGTCACGGCGTCGTGCTCGCGGAGGAGTGGCACACGGCCCATAGCGTGCTCCACCTCGACTGGCTCCTGCGCGAGGCCGGCCTGCGCGACCGCGCGAGCCTCCTCTGGAACGCCAACAACGTATTCGGCTTCGAGCGCATCGACTGGCGGCGGCTCGATGACGCTTCCGTCATCACGACGGTCTCCCGCTACATGCGGCACTCGATGCGGAACCTCGGCGTCGACCCGATCGTGGTGCCGAACGGTCTCCCGGCCCACGCGTACCTGCCGCCCGACCGGGAAGGCGTGCGCGAGCTTCGCCGGCGCCTCGCGGAGCGCGTCGTGCTGTCGAAGATGGCGCGCTTCGATCCCGACAAGCGTTGGCTCACCGCGATCGAGATCGTGAAGGCGATGAAGCAGCAGGGCCTGCGCCCGCTGCTCGTGGCGCGGGGCGGCTCCGAGGCCCATGGTCACGAGGTCTTCCGCGCGGCCCACGCGGCCGGGCTTCGCATCGCCGATCGGTGCGGGAGCGCAACCGGGATCCCGGGCCTGCTCGACCGGCTGAGCGGCGCGGAGGACGCCGACATCCTGAACCTGCGCCTTCCGGTCGACCCCGAGAGCCGGCGCGTGCTCTTCGCGGGCGCCGACGCGGTGCTCGCGAACAGCGGGCACGAGCCCTTCGGGCTCGTCGGGCTCGAGACCATGGCCGCGGGCGGCGTCGCCGTGACGGGCATCTCCGGCGAGGACTACGCCGTTCCCGGTCGCAACGCGCTGGTGATGCAGACGAACGATCCGCGCGAGTTCGTGGGCCTGTTCCGCCGCCTGCGCCAGCACCCCGCCGAGGAGCGCGCCTTGCGGCGCGCCGGGCGCGAGACGGCGATCCACTACGCGTGGCCCGAGGTCATCCGGCGGAACTTCCTCCCGCGCCTCGAGCTCTTCTTCGGAAGCACCGCCTAGCGCGCCGCCGGAGCTCAGCGCGGCGCGGGCGTCTCTCCGCGCACGAGCCGCCCGGGCAGCGCGCCCGTCGGCTCCCCGTCCTCGAACGTCACGACGCCGCGCTTCGCGGTCGCGACGTATCCCTCGACGCGTTGCACGAGGCGCCGGCTCCGGCCCGGCAGGTCGAAGACCATCTCCGGCGCGCACAGCCGGAGCGCGTCGAGGTCGATCACGTTCACGTCCGCGAGATGCCCCGGCGCGAGCACGCCCCGATCGCGGAACCCGTAGAGGGCCGCCGTCCGCTGCGTCTGGGCCTGCACCAGCGCCTCGAGCGGCAGGCGCTCGCCGCGCTTGCGGTCGCGCGCCCAGTGCGTGAGCAGGAACGTCGGCATGCTCGCGTCGCAGAGGATCCCGCAGTGGGCGCCGCCGTCGGAGAGGCCGAGCACCGCGCGCGGGTGGCGGAGCATCTCCGCGATCGCGTCGAAGCTTCCGTGCGCGTAGTTGAGCAGGGGGAAGTAGAGGAGCGCGCGGCCGTCGCGCTCGAGCATCCGGTCGTAGGCGACCTCCTGCGGCGTGCGGCCCTCGCGCTCCGCGATCGCCTTCACGCTCGCCTCCGGCGGCGGCTCGTACTCCGGCGGATCGCCGAGCGGGAAGAGCTTGTGGAAGCTCGCCGCGATGAACATCGCGACCGGGCTCGGATGCGCGGGCGGCTCCGTCACGATGCGGCGTCGGAGCTCGGGGTCGCGCATCGCGGCCACCCGCTCGGGCAGCGGCAGATGCTCGATCGCCCGGTAGGAGGGATGCGCCTGGAACGGATGGAAGGTGCTCTGCAGGCCGAGCAGGAGGCCCGTCGGTCGCGCCGCGACCTGGGGCGTCACGCGGCCGCCCTCCGCCGCCGAGCGCTCGCTCGCCGCGAGGAGCCGCCGCCACTGCTCGGGTTGGAGGTCGTTCTGCAGACACGCGAAGGTGACGGGACGGCCGGTGCGGCGCGAGAGCTCGCCGATCCACTCGAGCTCCCCGTCCTCGGGCGTGAAGTCGCTCGCGAGCTCGACCACGCCGCGCCCGACCTCGCCGAGGGCGGCGCCGATAGCGAGCATCTCGTCGGCGGAGGCGAAGGTGCCGGGCACGGGCTCGCCGTCGACCGCGCGATGCAGGAGCGTTCGGGAGGTCGAGAAGCCGACCGCTCCGGCGCGGACCGCCTCGCCCACGATCGCGGCCATGCGCGCGACGTCGTCCGGCGTCGCCTTCTCGTTCTTCGCGCCGCGCTCGCCCATCACGTAGGCGCGCACGGCGCCGTGGGGCACCTGGGCGGCGACGTCGAGGCTGCGGGGCATGCGCTCGAGCGCGTCGAGGTACTCCGGGAAGCTCTCCCAGTCCCAGCGGATGCCCTCGGCCAACGCGGTACCGGGGATGTCCTCGACGCCTTCCATCAGGCCGATCAGCCAGGCCCGACGGTCCGGCGCCGCGGGCGCGAAGCCGACGCCGCAGTTGCCCATCACGACGGTCGTGACGCCGTGCCAGCTCGACGGGGTGAGGTGCGGGTCCCAGGTGGCCTGGCCGTCGTAGTGGGTGTGGATGTCGACCCAGCCCGGTGTCACCAGCCGGCCTCGCGCGTCGATCTCGCGGGTGCCCGGCGCGAGCCCCGCGCCGACCTCGGCGATGCGCTCGCCCCGGATCGCGACGTCGGCCTCGCGCGCGGGCGCGCCGGTCCCGTCCACCACCGTGCCCTTCCGGATCACGAGATCGTGCATGGGTCTTCCTTCTTCCGGCCGCCCGCGGCGAGCCGCATCGGAGGGCAGCGGGCCCGCCCGCATCGCCCCTCAGTCGCCGAACGTCACCAGGACCGGCGCGTGGTCGCTCGGCTGCTTCCCCTTGCGCTCGTTGCGATCGATCTCGGCCGCCCTCGTGCGGCCCGCGAGCGGCGCGCTGGCGTAGACGTGGTCGATGCGCAGGCCATCGTTCCGCGGAAAGCCGAGCTGGCGGTAGTCCCACCACGTGTAGAGGCCGGGCTCCGGCCGCGCCCGGCGGAAGGCGTCCTCGAGGCCGCCCACCCCGGCGATCCGCGCGAGGGCCGCGCGCGCGTCGGGATGGCACAGGACGGTGTCCTTCCAGGCCTCGGGGTTCGCGACGTCGCGTTCCTCGGGCGCCACGTTGAAGTCGCCGCACAGCGCGAAGGGCTCGCCGGGGCGGCTCGTCGCCGCGAGGTGCGCTCGGAGCCGCTCCATCCACGCAAGCTTGTAGCTCCACTTCTCGCTCCCGACCTCGCCGCCGTTCGGAAAGTACGCCGAGGCGATGCGCAGCCCGGATACGCGGGCCTCGAGCAGCCGCGCGTGGGAGTCGTCGTCGCCCTCGCCCATCCCGCGGCGCACCTCGGTCGGCTCCGCGCGCGAGAGGATCGCCACGCCGTTGTAGGTCCGCTGGCCGTACACCGCGGCGTGGTAGCCCTGCTTCGCGATCGACTCGAAGGGGAATGCCGCCTCCTCGGCCTTGAGCTCCTGCAGGCACAGCACGTCCGGCCGCGCCCGCTCGAGGAAGGCGACGAGCCGCGCTTCGCGCGCACGCACGGAGTTCACGTTCCAGGTGGCGACCACGAGGGGCACGGCGATAGCTTCGCGGCGCTCGCGCGTCTTGCAACCGCTCCGCGTCGAGCGCCGGCGGCACGACCGAGAACGCGGCAGGAGGCCCCGTGACCCAGCAGGTGCTCGACGAGCTGATCGCGATCCTCGACCTCGAGGAGCTCGAGGTGAACATCTTCCGGGGCCGCAGCCCCCAGGAGGATCGCCAGCGCGTGTTCGGCGGCCAGGTCGCGGGCCAGGCGCTCGTCGCCGCCTGCCGGACCGTCGAGGAGCGCGTCGTCCACTCGCTGCACGCCTACTTCCTGCGGCCGGGCGATCCCCTGATCCCGATCCTCTACGAGGTCGACCGCATCCGCGACGGCAAGAGCTTCGCCACGCGGCGCGTGGTCGCGATCCAGCACGGCCAGGCGATCTTCCACTTGCAGGCGTCGTTCCAGGTCCCGGAGGAGGGCCTCGAGCACCAGGACACGATGCCCGAGGCGCCCGACCCGGAGACGATCCTCCAGTCGAAGGGGCGCCTCGCGCAGGTCGTGGAGGGGATGCCCGAAGAGATGAAGAAGTGGCTCACGCGCCCGCGACCGATCGACGTGCGACCGGTGCAGCCGATGAGCTTCCTGAAGCCCGAGAAGCGCGAGCCGCGACAGCAGGTGTGGATCCGCGCGGACGGCCGCCTGCCCGACGACCCGCTGCTCCACCAGTGCGTGCTGGCCTACGCCTCGGACATGACGCTCCTCGATACCGCCACCCTTCCCCACGCCGTCTCGTGGTGGGACCCCCGCTTCCAGATGGCGAGCCTCGACCACGCGATGTGGTTCCACCGCCCGTTCCGCGCCGACGAGTGGCTGCTCTACGACCAGCGGAGCCCCTCCGCCTCGGGCGCACGGGGCCTCGCGATGGGGAACTTCTACACGCGCGACGGTCGGCTGGTCGTGACGGCAGTGCAGGAAGGCCTGATCCGCCTGCGCGCCCGCCGCTAGCTCACGCGCGCGGCGTCGCGCGCCACCTCCGCCAGGAGCTCCCGCACCGCGTCGGCCGAGGGGTCGCCGGGCGCGAGCGCGAGGAAGCGCTCGAGATCGGCCCGCGCGGCGCCGAAGCACTCGAGGCGGTGGTAGACGAGGCCGCGATCGCGGAGCTCGCCGGGCGCGTCGGGAAACAGGAGCAGGATGCGCTCGCAGCAGGCGAGCGCGGCCTCGAGCTCGCCGCGCTCGACGTGGATCTGCTTCAGGTTGCCGAGGAGGCGAGCCAGGATCTCGCGCACGGTGGCGCCGCGCAGCCAGCGCCGATCGAACGGGACGCTCGGACCGAGGGCGCGCTCGAAGAGCGCGCGGCACGCGGCCTCGTCGAGCACGCGCGCCGAGAAGGGATCGAGCACGACCTCGGCCGGCGCGCCCGCGCCTCGGCCCTCGATCGGATGCTTCACCAGGAAGTGTCCCGGGAAGCTCACTCCCTGGACCGGCCAGTCCAGCTTCCGTGCCACCTCGAGGTAGAGGATCGCGAGCGTGATCGGGATGCCCGTACGGCGCGCGAGGACCTCGTGCAGGTAGCTGTTGCGCGGGTCGTAGTAGTCCTCCCGGTTCCCGCGGAAGCCGGCGTGCCGGAAGTACGCCGCGAGCGCCTCGATCCGCTCGGCCGCGCTCCGGGCGCCCGCGCAGCGCGCCGCGCCTTCCTCCGCCAGCGCGTCGATACGCAGCAGGGTGTCCTCGACCGGCACGCTGGGATCCGCCTCGGCGGCGACCCACAGGGCTCCTTCCGCCAGCGGCACGCCGTCGCCTCGCCCTCGCACCAGCGCCTCGAAGCTCGCACGCGCGCGCGCACGATCCGTCACCCCGGACACCATGCGGCGAGTCTAGAATGGGGCCCCCTGGTCCGGGAGGCCCGATGCGGCGCGCCCTGCGCTGGTTCTTCTTCGTCGTGGGTGCGCTCTCCCTGGCCGCGGGGATCACCGGCTACGTCGCGCGCTGGACGGGCGGACCGATCGGCCCGATCTCGGGGGGCGCGCTCCGCGGCACGTTCACCGCCTCGCCGCTCCCCGACCCCGCGACCTTGGCCCGCCGCCGCGAAGTGCAGCTCCAGGTGAATCCGGCCGCGCCGCGCTCGGTGAACGTCTGGGTGCTCGTCGTGGACGGCATCGTCTACGTGCCGTCGAGCCTTCCCGAGTGGAAGATCTGGCCCGCGGTGCTGGCGAACGATCCGCACGCGGTGTTGCGCGTGGACTCCTCGCTGTACGACGTGAGCGCGCACCGCGTCGAAGATCCGGCGCTCGTGGCGCGGCTCCGCCAGGCGCTCGAGCGCAAGTACGGCACGACGGGCGGAGACGGCTGGTTCTTCCGGCTCGACGTCGGGAACGGCGGCGCGGCCGCCCCCTAGAAGAAGAGCTCGAGCAGCGCCTGGCCCTCGATCCAGCCGCGTCCGTAGGCCTGCTCGCGCGCGCCGCGCAGCACGATCGCCGTGTCGCGCCCCACGGCGAAGCGTTGCTCCAGGCCGAGCGACAAGGTCGTGGTGTCGTCGCCGACCACGAAGCTGCGCCAGCGCGCGTAGGCATGGAGCTTCATGCGGTCGTCGGGCTCACCGAGCGTCACGCCCAGCGTCGCCCCCGGTGCGAGCGCATAGGCCGGCTCGAGATGGAAGCCCGCCTCGGCGACGGCCTCCGCGAATCCGTAGAGACGGAGGTGCGGCAAGGGATCGAAGGCGAGGCCGCCGCCCGCCGAGGCGCGGAGCACGTCCCGCGGATCGAGCTCGCGACGGTCGCCGGCGTCGGGCAGCGCGCGCGACCGGACGCCGAGGTCCATCCGCCAGGCAATCGGTCGGAGCATGCGATCCCACGCGGGCAGCGACTCGACGTCGACGAGCACGAGGTCTTCCAGCCGGACGCGAGCCGCGTCCGGATACACGCGCAGCGCGACGGAGGCCATCTGCACCTGCGCACCCGCGGTGTAGCCGCCCTCCGGATCGAGCAGGTCCTGGAGCGCCGGACGGAAGCCGAGCTCCAGGTAGCCGCCGCCGCGATCGACGCCGCCGCCGAGGGACGCGCGCGACGAGTGGTGGCCGTTCTCGGGGGCGACGGCGGGCCGCGGCGGAGCGGCGGGCTCCTCGGGCTCGGGCAGCACGACGGCGCTGCGCGCGAGGAGCAGGGCCCGGGCGCGTGGCGCGGACTCGTCGCGGGCGATCTCGCCGCGCAGGTATGCGTAGCGGAGCCGGTCGTACGCGAGGGCCAGCACGTCGGCGCGAACCGACGGCGGCAGCGCGGCGAGGCGCCCGTCCGTGGGCGTCGCCGCGCCCGCGGCGAGGCTCCGGGCGAGCTCCTGCTCCGACGCGCCGAGCGAGCCCGCCGCGAAGCGCAGCCGCGTCGCCGACGAGGGACGCCAGGACACCTCGGCCACGAGGCCGGGCTCCTCGGCGAGGGCGCGCAGCGCGTCCGCCGGGATCACCCATGGGCGCCGGCGCTCGGCGAAGCGCGCCTCGGGCCGCGCCACCTGCAGCAGGCCCAGGAGCTGCCAGGTGCAGTTCTCGTCGAAGTAGTAGTAGGAGAAGGCGACGCCCTCGAGCTCCCAGACGTGCTCGAGCAGGCGCTCGACCTCGGCCGGCGTCAGCGCGAGGCGGTACTCCCAGATGTCGCGGCTCTCCCAGTCTCCGTACTCGGCAACGGTCTCGTAGTAGGGACGAAGGTTGAAGTAGCCGGGATAGAAGCCCAGGAGCCCCTTCACGGCGTAGAGCAGCCCGTCGTCCGTTCCGGTCGCGCCGGCGAAGCTCACGGCGAAGCCGAGGAGCTCGGGCTCCGGCGCGCCCTCGTGCGCGACGTCCACCCGCAGGAGCGAGTGCCCGAACATCGATGCCGGATTGTTCAGGAACGCCTCGGGGAACACGAACGTGAGTCCGCGGGGCGAGAGCGTGGCGAGCCACGCGTCGAAGCGCGGGCACGCCTGGGGCGGAAGCCGCGCGGGATCGAAGCGGAGCCGCTCGTCGAGCCACCGGTAGCGGGCGCGGAAGCGACACTGGGCATGCTGCCCCTCCGGCGTGTCCGGCGCCGGCGTCGCCGCCGGCTCGGACGGCGGAGTCAGGAAGAACGCCGCGAGCGTCGCCTCGAGCTCGGCGTGCGGATCCGTCCTGCCCGTGGGCGAGAGGAAGAAGGACGGCGAGTCGACGAGGCTCTCGCGCGCAGGCCCGAGCCACGGATCCTGGTAGTGGAGGAGCGCCCGCCACTCCCGCTCGTCGGCGAGCGCGAGCTCGCGCGCGCGTGCGACGAGCTCCGTCAGGTAGGCGGGAGCGGCGACGGCGGGCGGCGCGTCCCGAGCTGGCTCGGCGAGCGCCGCGCAGGAAGGAAGGAGCGCCGCCAGGAGCCCGGCGAGCGCCCCGCGACGTGCGCGGGGCGCACCGCCGGGCGTCTTCGGCGCGTCGCTCGCGGACGCCTTCAGGCGCCGCTGCGCGCGTAGACGGCGAGCTGCGGGTCGGCCGCGAGCAGACGGTCGAGCGACACCAGCACGTCTCGCGAGCTCGCGTCGTCGCCGGAGAAGAGCTCACCGAAGTGCCGTTGCGCGAAGCCGTAGAAGGCCGGGCGATCGGCGTCGGCCACGCCGTAGAGGTGCGCGAAGGTGGCGAGGGTCTCGCCGCGCCCCTGGGCCATGTCGCGCGCGAGCGCGTCGAGATTCGCGTCGGTGAAGCGCCGGAGCCGCATCTCGGCGGTGACCGTCCCGCCCTGGTTGCAGCCGAGGGTGCCGAACGAGATGCCGAACGTCTGGAGGCCCGTCGAGCCGTTCGTCGTGGCGCCGAGCACCTTCGGCGGAATGCCCTTGCTCCCACGCCAGAGCTGCGTGCCGGGTCCGCATCCGATGTCGGGATCGGCGAACGCCGTGGCCGCGGGAAGGAGAACGAGCGAAGCGATCAAGAGGAATCGGCGCATGGTCCCTCCTTTCGATGGGTACGCCTCGGGTGTAGATCCGGCGCGCGAACGTGTCAACGCGACGCGGAGCCGCGGCGGGCCCGCGAGGCCGCGCTCGCCGCATGGCCGCGCGCGGCGTGGAGCCAGCGCCGCGCCCAGGCGAACTCGAGGGACAGGATGCCGAGGCCGACGGGAATCACGACGACGGCAGGCCCCGGGAGCACGATCATCGCGACGCCGATCGCGACCACGCTCCCGCCGATCACGCCCACCGTGATCCGGCGGGCCCGGCGATACGTGGCGGCGATCGCACGGCGGACCATGCGTCGAGACTAGAACGTGGCGAACTCCGTGGCGAAGAGCGCCGGCGCGCCACCCGTATGCCAGAACACGATGCGGCCGCGCAGCCGGCCCGAGCGAACGGCGGCGACGAGGCCGGCCATCGCCTTCCCCGTGTACACGGGATCGAGCACGAGCCCCTCGGTCCGCGCCGCGAGGCGCACGGCCTCGCGACACTCCTCGGTGATCGACGCGTAGCGCGGCCCCGTGTGGTCCGTGAGGATCACCTCGCCCTGGGGTCCGGGCCGACCGGCGAGGGCCGCCGCCTCCGCGGCGAGCTCGGGGATGCGCTCGGCGTGGGGCGTGGGCGGCCGTGCGACGTCGACCCCGAGCACCCGCACCTGCGGCGGGAGCCCGACGAGGAGACCCGCGTGGGTGCCGCCGCTCCCGTCCGCGACCACGACCCAGTCGGGCGGGGCATCGCACTGCGCCATCAGCTCTTCGCCCGCCTCGACGTAGGCCAGCGCGCCGACCGGGCTCGCGCCGCCGATCGGCATCGGATAGGCGCGGGGGCCGAGCTTCTGCGCGATCTCCCACACCTGGGCCTCGAGCACGCTCCAGTCGTGGGCGCCGGCGAAGTGGAGCGACGCGCCGAACAGGCCGTCGAGCACGAGGTTGCCGCTCGGCCGCGGGGGCTCGTAGCCCGCGAGCACGAGCTCGCAGCCGAGCCCGAGGCGCGCAGCGGCGGCCGCAGCCATGCGACAGAAGTTCGATTGGGCGCCGCCCGCGGCGACGAGGGTGTCGCAGCCCCGCCCGAGGGCGTCGGCCACGAGCCACTCGAGCTTTCGCGCCTTGTTCCCGCCGAGGGCGAGGCCCGTGCAGTCGTCGCGCTTCACGAGGATCTCGACGCCGAGCGCCTCGGAGAGGCGCGGGGCGGGCTCGAGCGGCGTGGGAAGATGGGCGAGCGGAATGCGCTGCATGGCCGCGACTCTATCCCGCCGCCGGCGCCCCCGCCGGCGGCGGCGGAGCGACCGAGCGCCGCGGCGGCCGCGCCCAGTCGGCCTCACGCGCGGCTCGGGAGCTCCCGCTCGAGCAGGGTCTTCAGCGCCTGGCGCGCGCGATGGAGGCGGGTCTTCACGCACTCGCGCGACAGGCCGAGCAGGCGCGACACCTCCTCGGTATCGAGCGCCTCGACGTCGCGCAGCACGAGCACCGTGCGATGCGTCTCCGGCAGCCGCGCGATGCACGACCGCACGATGGCCCTTGCCTCCGCCCGCTCGAGGGCTGCGTCCGCGCGCTCGGCAGGATGCTCGGCCTCGGGCAGACGCAGGCCGGTGTCGTCGAAGCGGGGCAGCAGATCGTCGAGCTTCTCCTCCGGCCGCCGCCGCGCCGCGCGCAGGCGCATCAGCGCCGCGTTGACGACGATGCGGTGCAGCCAGGTCGAGAGCCGCGACTCTCCCTCGAAGCCGGGGAGCGCGCGGAACGCTGCGAGGAACGCCTCCTGCACGACGTCCTCGGCGACCCCCTCGTCCCCGACGAGACGCCGCGCGACCGCGAGCATGCGGCCGCCGCAGCTCGCGACGAGCTCCGCGAAGGCCGACTCCTCGCCCGCGCGAAGACGCGCGAGGAGTGCGGCGTCTTCGCGGACGGGCGGCGCGGGCGCGGTCTCGGCCGCGGCATCGGGCGGGCGCACGCTGCGCAGCCGCGTGGGGAGCGTCGGCGCGTCGAGCGGGCTCCGGGAACAGGGGAAGGAGACGGCGACGGCGCTCATGACGAAACCTCCTTGAGGAGCTCACGGACGAAGGGGGAGCAGCCGGCGAGGGCGACGCCCTTCCGGCGCAGACCGACCAGGGCCTCGGCGCTCGCGGCGTCGACGTACGTCACGCCGCAGAGATCGAGCACGACGCGCCGGTCCGAAGCCAACGCCTCGGCCAGCGAGCGCTCGAGCTCCGTCACGTCGCGCGCGAGCAGCCGGCCCTCGAGCTCGAGGGTCGTGAGGTCTGCATCGAGGTCGCTGCGGGTGATGCGAAGCATGCGGTCGCGCTCCCGTCGGTTCCGCCCGAGGCCAGGAGCAAACCTCGTGCCAGCTCCGGGCCAGCGCGCTCAGCGCGCCGGAAGCGCGCGGAAACAGGTGGGATTTGCCGGATCCGGGCGAAGCGCTTCGGCCTCGCGGTGCCCGCGAGATGTCGCGGATCTACGAGATGGCGTCACGGCTCCGCGAGATGCCGAGCTTCTTGATCCGGCTGCGCAGAGTGCTCGGGTTCAGGCCCAGGCGGGCCGCGGCGCCGGAGGGCCCGTCGATCCGCCAGCCCGTCGCGCGCAGGATCTCGATCACGTGGCGCCGCTCCACCTCTTCGAGGGAGCCGCCGTCCGCGCGGGCAGCGGGGACGCGCGGCGCGTCGCCCAGCACATCGGCTCCGATCTCGAGCTCGGCCCCGCTCGAGAGGATCAACGCGCGCTCGATCACGTTCTCGAGCTCCCGCACGTTGCCGGGCCACGCGTAGCGCTCGAGGCGGGCGAGCGTCGCGTCCGAGACCCGCGTCGCGCGCCGCCCGAGCTTCGAGGCGTGGCGCTCGACGAAGTAGCGGGCGAGGAGCGCCACGTCTCCCGGGCGCTCGCGGAGCGGCGGAACGACGAGCGGGAACACGTTCAGGCGGTAGTAGAGGTCCTGCCGGAAGCGGCCGTCGGCGATCGCCTTCGGCAGGTCGCGATTCGTCGCGGCGATCACGCGCACGTCGACCCGGATCGTCTGGCTGCCGCCGGCGCGCTCGATCTCGCGCTCCTGCAGGACGCGCAGCAGCTTGACCTGCGTCTCGAGCGGGATGTCGCCGACCTCGTCCAGGAAGATCGTGCCGCCGCTCGCGAGCTCGAAGCGTCCGATGCGCCGCTCGCTCGCGCCCGTGAACGCCCCCTTCTCGTGGCCGAAGAGCTCGCTCTCCACGAGGCCCGGCGCGAGGGCCGCGCAGTTCACCTTGACGAGGGCCCTGTCGCGGCGCGCGCTGTGCGCGTGGACGGCGCGGGCGACGAGCTCCTTGCCGGTCCCGGTCTCGCCCTGGATCAGCACCGAGGCGTCGGTCGCGGCCACGCGGTCGACATCGGCCAGGAGCTTCCGCACGAGCGGGCTCCGCCCGACGATCTCCTCGAACGGGTAGACCGACTCGAGCTCCTCGCGCAGGTAGGCGTTCTGGTCGCGCAGGGCGCTGAGCTCGCGCTCGGCGTCCCGACGCTCCTCGACGTCACGGAAGATGACCGTGGTGAGCGCCCGGTCCTGGGCCACGTGGCGCGCGATCGAGCCCTCGTGCAGGAAGAGCGTGCCGTCGGCGCGCCGCGCGTGGATGCCCCGGTCGCGTCCGAAGAAGAAGAGCCGGTCGGGGTGCGCGCGCAGCTGCTCGTCCGCGAGCCGTCGCGCGGCGACGCCCTCCTCGGTGCCGAAGCGCGCCGCCGACCCGCCGATCGCCTCCGACGCCGGACAGCGCAGGATCCGCTCCGCCGCCGGATTGAAGTAGAGGATCGTTCCTTCGTCGTCGGTCACGAGGATGCCGTCGGCGGCCGACGCGAGGATCTGCCCGAGGCGCTCCTCGCTCGCGCGCAGCGCCGCCTCGGCGCGCTTGCGCTCGATCTCGGCGACCGCGCGCGCCGCGAAGATCCGCATCACGTGGAGCGCGCGGTCGCCTTCGACCAGCGGTCGATCGTGCATGATCGCGAAGTGTCCGACGACCCGGCCGGCGCTGTCGAACATCGGCACGCCGCCGTAGCTCACGGCGCCCCAGCGCACGAGGCCGTGATCGTCGGGAAAGAGCTGCTGGAGGCCGTGGGGATGGTGGCCGATCTGGCCGCAGAGCACGGCCTCGCACGGCGTCCCGAAGAGCGGCACCTCGAAGTTCGCGCCGAGCCGGTCGCCCTCCCAGACCGCGTGCGTGCGGAAGTGGGTGCCGCCGCGCGTGAGCTCCGACACGAACGCGTACCGCACGCCCAGGGCCTCGGCGAGATGCTTCACGAGGGAACGGAAGAAGGGATCGCCCGTCTCCGACTCGACCGCCTCGACGAGCGTGCGGAGCAGCCTGTCCTCCGCGCGCCCGGGGTCGCCGGAGCTCGCGACGGGCTCTGGTGCCCGGCCCTCCCGGTGCGCTTCGTCATGCTGGGCCACGTGCCGCTCCCCGCACATTCGGTTCGAGTCCAGGGATGGGGCGGATCCTCGCATCGCCTGCGCCTCGCCGTAAAGCCCCCTCCGCAACCGGACGGCGACTCCGGCATCGGAACGCAGTCCCACCGCACCGGAGCCCCTCGACATGAGCGCTTGCAGGCCCACCTCTTCCGACTCCCCGACGCGTCGCGTGCTGATCCTCGGAAGCGGCTTCGGCGGGCTCTACGCCGCCCTGCGCCTCCAGAAGAAGCTCTCCCGCGACGAGGACGTGGAGGTCCTGCTCGTGAACCGCGAGAACTTCTTCGCGTTCACGCCGATGCTCCACGAGGTCGCGGCGAGCGATCTCGACCTCACCCACATCGTGAACCCGGTCCGGAAGCTCCTGCGCCGCGTCCGCTTCTTCCTCGGCGACGTCGAGGCGATCGACCTGACGCGCCGTCAGGTGACGCTGTCCCACGGCTCGGACCGACACTCCCACGTGCTCGACTACGAGCACCTGATCGTGGCGCTCGGCAGCACCACGAACTTCTACGGTCTGCCCGGCCTCGCCGAACGAGCCCTCACGATGAAGTCGCTCGGCGATGCCGTGGAGCTGCGCCACCGCCTGATCTCGAACCTCGAGGAGGCCGACACCGAGTGTGCCGCGAAGGCCGGTCTGCGCCGGGCCCTCACGACCTTCGTGGTCGCCGGCGGCGGCTTCGCCGGCGTCGAGACCCTCGCCTCCATGAACGACTTCGTGCGCGAGGCCCTCCGCTTCTATCCGGGCCTGCGCGAGGACGACCTGCGCGTCGTGCTCGTGCACTCCGGTCCCGTGATCCTGCCCGAGCTCCACCCGTCCCTCGGTCGCTACGCGCGCATGCTCCTCGAGAAGCGCGGCGTGGAAGTGCGGACGGGCATCCGCGTGCGCGGCGTGTCGCAGGAGGGCGTCGAGCTCTCCGACGGCGAGACGATCCCGACGCGCTGCCTCGTCTGGACCGCCGGCACCTCGCCTCATCCCCTCCTCGCGTCGCTCCCCTGCAAGCAGGAGGCAGGACGCATCGCGGTCGACGAGAGCCTGGCCGTGTGCGAGTTCCCCGGCGTGTGGGCGCTCGGCGACTGCGCCTGCGTTCCGGCCGGGGAAGGCCGCACGCACCCGCCGACCGCGCAGCACGCGCTGCGCCAGGCGCGCACGGCCGCCGACAACGTGATCGCCGCGCTCCGCGGCCGGAAGCCGCGGCCGTTCCGCTTCGAGACGATCGGGCAGCTCGCGACGATCGGCCGACGCGCCGGTGTGGCGCGCATCGCGGGCGTCCGCTTCTCGGGATTCCTGGCCTGGTGGCTGTGGCGCACGATCTACCTGATGAAGCTCCCGCGCACCGAGAAGAAGCTGCGCGTGATGCTCGACTGGACCCTCGATCTCTTCTTCTCCAAGGATCTCGTCCAGCTCTCGACGCCCCGCTCGACCGCGCTCTCGCACCGCGACGACGCGGGCGGCATCCAATGACCGCCCGAGAGAAGGAGCCATCCATGTACACCCTGATCGATCTGCGCCGCCTCGCCCTTCGCGTGGCCGAGCGCCTTCGCTTCCTCCCTGCGCTCGCGACGCGTCTCGGTCTCGGCATCGTGTTCGTCCAGTCGGGCTGGGGAAAGCTCCACGACCTCGACAAGGTGATCGACTTCTTCCGCAGCCTCGGCATCCCGTTCCCCGAGCTGCAGGCGCCGTTCGTCGCCTCGGTCGAGCTCGTGTGCGGCGCGCTCCTCCTGGTCGGGCTCGCGACGCGGCTCTCGTCGCTCCTGCTGACCTGCACGATGGTCGTCGCGATCCTGACGGCGATCCTGCCCGACGTCGAAGGCATCGGCGACTTCTTCGGGCACATCGAGCCGCTCTACGTGCTGCTCTTCCTCTACCTCGCGGTGTACGGCGGAGGCGCGCTCTCGCTCGACGCGATCCTCGCCCGCCGACTCGACGCGATCGACGCCCTCGACCAGCCCGTGCCGGGCGACGCGCGCCCCGCGCGCGCCTGAGGAGACACCGATGAAGGCCATCGCCGTCCTTCCGTCCGAGCGCGACGTGCGTCTCGTCGACGTTCCCGCCCCGACGATCGAGCGTCCGACCCAGGCGAAGCTCCGCATCCTCGAGGTCGGCGTCTGCGGCACCGATCGCGAGATCTGCGCCTTCGACTACGGCACGCCGCCCGCGGGCTCGCCCCACCTCGTGATCGGCCACGAGGCCCTGGGCGAGGTGATCGAGGTGGGAAGCGCCGTCACGACGCTCCGCCCCGGAGACCTCGTGGTGCCGATGGTGCGCCGGCCTTGCGCCGTCCCCACCTGCACGAGCTGCCGCGCGGACCGTCAGGACTTCTGCTTCACGGGTGAGTTCCGGGAGCGTGGCATCCGCGAGGAGCACGGCTTCATGACGGAGCTCGTGGTGGAGGAGGAGAAGTACCTCGTCCCCGTGCCGAGCGCGCTGCGTCCGGCGGCGGTGCTCGTGGAGCCCCTCACGATCGCGGAGAAGGCGCTGATCCAGGTGTTCCAGATGCAGGAGCGTCTGCCCTGGAGCTGCCCGCATCGCCCGGGGAAGGACCACGGTCACTGCCGGCGCGCGGTCGTGCTCGGCGCGGGCCCCGTCGGGCTGCTCGGCGCCCTCGCGCTGCGCGCGAGCGACTTCGAGACGATCGTCTACTCGCGCGAGCCCGCGCCGAACGAGAAGTCGGCGCTCGTCCTTTCGATCGGCGCCGCCTACGTCTCCTCGGAGGACGAGACTCCCGAGGCGCTCGCGAAGCGCGTCGGGGGGATCGACCTCGTCTACGAGGCCGCCGGCGCGTCGGCCGTCGCCTTCGAGATGATGAGGGCCCTCGGCCCGAACTCGATGTTCGTCTTCACCGGCGTGCCCGGTCGCAAGGCGCCGATCGAGGTCGACACCGACCGGCTGATGCGGGACCTCGTGCTCAAGAACCAGGTCGTGTTCGGCACGGTGAACGCGGGGCGCGACGCCTTCGAGGCGGCGATCCGCGATCTCGGTCGCTTCGCGTCGCGTTGGCCCGACGCCGTGGGCCGCCTCGTGACCGCGCGCCATCCGGTCGAGCGCTACCGCGAGCTCCTGCTCGCGCGACCGACCGGCATCAAGAACGTGATCTCGTTCGGAGACTAGGCCGGTCGATGTCGTCCCTGCGCAGACACTGGCCCGAGTACCTGATGGAGGCGGCGGAGCTCGGCCTGTTCATGCTCGCCGCGACGCTCGGGACCGTGCTGCTCGAGCACCCGGCCTCGCCGGTGCGACGGGCGCTGCCCGACCCGCTGCTGCGTCGGGCGCTGATGGGCCTCGCGATGGGAGCGACCGCCGTGGCCATCGTCTACTCGCCGCTCGGCCAGCGATCGGGGGCGCACTTCAATCCCGCCGTCACGCTGACCTTCCTGCGCCTCGGCAAGGTCGCGCCGGTCGACGCGGCGTTCTACGTCGCGGCGCAGTTCCTGGGCGGCGTCGCGGGCGTGCTCCTCGCGGCGTCCGTCTCGGGCACGCTGCTCGCGCACCCGAGCGTGAACTACGCGGTGACCGCGCCTGGCGCCGGCGGGCCGGCCGTGGCCTTCGCGGCCGAGACGGCGATCTCCTTCGGGCTCATGACGGCGGTCCTCGTGGTCTCGAACTCGCGCTTCGCCCGGGCCACGGGCCTCGTGGCGGGCGCCCTCGTCGCGATCTGGATCACCTGCGAGGCGCCGCTCTCGGGCACGAGCATGAATCCGGCGCGAACGCTCGGGTCCGCCCTTCCGGCCCGCGTCTTCGACTCGCTCTGGGTCTACTTCGGCGCCCCGCTCGCGGGCATGCTCCTCGCCGCCGAGTCCTACACGCGCCTGGGACGCACGCGCACGGTGCGCTGCGCGAAGCTCCATCACGAGAACCGCCGTCGCTGCATCTTCTGCGGCGAGCCGGCGCGATAGGAGACGCCCATGTCCTCCGACCGCTACGACGTGATCATCATCGGAACGGGAGCGGGAGGCGGCACGCTCGCGCGGGCCCTCGCGCCCTCGGGCAAGCGCATCCTGCTGCTCGAGCGCGGCCCCTGGCTCCCGCGCGAGCGCGAGAACTGGGACTCGGGCGAGGTCGTGACGCGGGGCCGCTACGACTGCGGCGAAGAGTGGACCGACGGCGACGGGCGGCGCTTCGAGCCGGGCATCCACTACTTCGTCGGCGGGAACACGAAGTTCTACGGCGGCGCGATGTACCGCATGCGCGAGCGCGACTTCGAGGAGCTGAAGCACCACGGCGGCGTGTCGCCGGGCTGGCCCGTCGCCTACGACGAGCTCGAGCCGTTCTACGCCGAGGCCGAGCGCTGGTACCACGTCCACGGCGACGCCGGCGCGGACCCGACCGAGCCGCGGCGCAGCGGCCCCTTCCCCCACCCGCCGGTGTCGCACGAGCCGCGCATCCAGGAGCTCCACGAGGATTTCGTGTCGATCGGGCGGCGTCCGTTCCACAACCCGGTCGCGATCCAGCTCGACGAGCGCGATCCGGTGCGCAGCCGCTGCGTGCGCTGCGGCACCTGCGACGGATTCCCCTGCCTCGTGCGCGCGAAGGGCGACGCGGAGGTCTGCGGCGTGCTGCCCGCGCTGGAGCATCCGAACGTCGAGATCGAGACGAGCGCGAAGGTGCTGCGGCTCGAGACGAGCGTCTCCGGGCGCGAGGTCACCGGCGTCGTGATCGCGCGCGACGGAGGCAAGGAGGTGCGGCGCGCCGATCTCGTGGTCGTCTCCTGCGGCGCGATCAACTCGGCGGCGCTCCTCCTCCGCTCGGCCAACGAGCGGCATCCCACGGGCCTCGCGAACGGATCGGGCCAGCTCGGGCGCAACCTCATGATCCACAACAACTCGGCGCTGGCCGCGATCTCGCGCCGGCCGAACCCGACGCGCTTCCAGAAGACGATCGCGATCTCGGACTTCTACTTCGGCGACGACGCGTTCCCGTTTCCGATGGGCCTGATCCAGATGTGGCGGACCGACGCGAACATCATCCAGCTCGGCGCGCCGCCCTTCGCGCCGCGCTTCTCGCTCGAGTACATCGCGAAGCACGTGCTCGACTTCTGGGTGACGTCCGAAGACCTGCCCGACCCCGAGAACCGCGTGACGCTCGACGCCGAAGGCGGGATCCGCCTCGGCTACCGCGAGAACAACCTCGAAGGGCACCGCCGGCTCGTGAAGCGCACCCGGGAGCTCCTCGAGCAGATCGGCATGGAGACGCACCACGTCCCGCGCAGCATGTACATCCACAAGAAGCTCCCGCTCGCGAACTGCGCGCATCAGTGCGGCACCGTGCGCTTCGGCGCCGACCCCGCGAGCTCGGTCCTCGACCGGCACTGCCGCGCCCACGAGGTCGACAACCTGTACGTGGTCGACGGGAGCTTCTTCCCGTCGAGCGCCGCCGTGAACCCCGCCCTCACGATCGTCGCGAACGCGCTGCGCGTGGGCGCGCACCTGCGCGAGAGGCTGGGCGCGTGATCGCGCGCGCGCTCGGCCTGCGCGTCGCGCTCGGCGCCGCGCTCCTCGCCCTCGCCGCGGGCGCCTCGTCGCCTCGCGCCGAGGAAGCGGTCCGCTCCGTGGAGACGGTCGGCTTCCCCGTGGCCGACCTCGCGCGCTCCGTCGCGTTCTTCACGGAGGTGCTCGCGTTCGAGCGCGTCGGCGAGGAGGGCCCTCCCGACGCGGAGGGCGCGCGGGCGGTGCGGCTCCGGCTCGGCGAGGAGACGATCGAGCTCGAGGAGTTCGCCGCGGGGCCCGGACTGCCGATCCCCGCCGGCATGCGGAGCAACGACCTCGCCTTCCAGCACCTGGCGGTCGTGGTGTCCGACATGGAGCGCGCCTACGCCGTGCTGCGACGCCACCGCGTGCAGCACGTCTCCCCCGGCCCCCAGCGCCTGCCCGACTGGAACCCGAACGCGGGCGGCATCGAGGCGTTCTACTTCCGGGACCCCGACGGCCACGCTCTCGAGCTGATCCACTTTCCCGAGGGCAAGGGCGATCCGCGCTGGCAGCGGAAGACCGATCGGCTCTTCCTCGGCATCGACCACACGGCGATCGCCGTGGCCGACACCGAGGCGAGCCTGCGCTTCTACCGCGACACCCTCGGCCTGCGCGTCGCCGGCGAGAGCGAGAACTACGGAGCCGAGCAGGAGCGCCTGAACGGCGTCTTCGGTGCGCGCCTGCGCATCACGGCGCTGCGCGCTCGCCACGGCATGGGCATCGAGCTGCTCGAGTACCTGGCGCCGCCGGGGGGCGCTCCGCGCCCGGCGGACCTGCGGCCGAACGACCTCCTCGCGTGGCGCACGACGCTCGCGCGTGACGCGACGAGCCCTCCGAGCCCCGCACCGGCCCGTCTCGCGGGCGACCCCGACGGCCACGTCCTACGTTTCGTCGCGAGCTCCCCCGAAGAGGAGATCCGCTGATGTCGAGCGCGCGCGCCTCCGATCCCCGCGGCGAGCCGGCGGCCGAGGTCGTGCCGTGCGCCGAGGAGCGGCGCCTCGCGGAGGACGCGTCGCGCCAGCGGAACTGGAAGCGCTGGGGCCCGTATCTCTCGGAGCGGCAGTGGGCGACGGTGCGCGAGGACTACTCGCCCCACGGCGAAGCCTGGACCTACTTCCCCCACGACCACGCGCGCAGCCGCGCCTATCGCTGGGGCGAGGACGGGCTCCTCGGATTCACCGACCGCGAGTGCCGGCTCTGCCTCGCGATCGGCCTCTGGAACGAGCGCGATCCCATCCTGAAGGAGCGGCTGTTCGGCCTCACCGGGCCCGAAGGCAATCATGGCGAGGACGTCAAGGAGGCCTACTTCTACCTCGACACCACGCCGACGCACTCCTACGCGAAGTCGCTCTACAAGTACCCGCAGGCCGCGTTCCCCTACGCGAAGCTCGTCGAGGAGAATGGGCGCCGCGGGCGCGGCGAGCGCGAGTACGAGCTCGTCGACACCGGCGTGTTCGAGAACGACCGCTACTTCGACGTGCTCGCGGAGTACGCGAAGGCCGGGCCGAACGATCTCCTCCTGCGGCTCACGATCGCGAACCGCGGACCCGCGCCGGCGCGGCTGCACGTGCTGCCGCAGCTCTGGTTCCGGAACTCCTGGTCGTGGGGTCGCGCCGACGAAGACCCGGAGGAGCGCCCGCAGATCGCGCTCCACGAGCCGGGGATCCTCGTCGCCGAGCACGCCACGCTCGGTCGCTTCCGCTTCGCCTACGAGGCGGCGCCGGGCGGCGCCATGCCGGACGTGCTCTTCACCGAGAACGACACGAACGAGGCACGGCTCTACGGCGCTCCGAACGCGACGCCCTACGTGAAGGACGCGTTCGATCGCTACGTCGTCCACGGCGAACGCGACGCGGTGAACCCCGAGCGGCGCGGCACCAAGGCCGCGCCGCACTACGTCCTCGAGGTGCCGGCAGGACGGAGCGTGGTGCTGCGCGTGCGGCTCTTCTCCGAGGCCGAGGCGCCGCGGCAGCCCTTCGGCGCCGCCTTCGAGCGCGTCTTCGCCGATCGCATCGCCGAGACCGACGAGTTCTACGACCGGACGCTCGGCCGCTCGATGACCGCGGACGAGCGGAACGTCGCGCGCCAGGCGGCGGCCGGTCTCCTGTTCTCGAAGCAGTTCTTCCACTACGTCGTACGCTACTGGCTCGAGGGCGATCCGACGCAGCCCTCGCCGCCGCCGGAGCGCTGGAACGGCCGCAACAAGGACTGGCATCACCTCTACAACCGCGACGTGATCTCGATGCCCGACAAGTGGGAGTACCCGTGGTACGCGGCCTGGGACCTCGCGTTCCACATGGTCGGCATGGCGCGCCTCGACCCGGAGTTCGCGAAGGACCAGCTCCTGCTGCTGCTGCGCGAGTGGTACATGCACCCGAACGGGCAGCTCCCGGCCTACGAGTTCGCGTTCGGGGACGTGAACCCGCCCGTCCACGCCTGGGCGGCGTGGCGCGTCTACAAGATGACCGCGCCGCGCGGCAAGCGCGACCGCACCTTCCTGCGTCGCGTCTTCGACAAGCTCGTCATCAACTTCACGTGGTGGGTGAACCGCAAGGACACCGAGGGCAAGCACGTGTTCGGCGGGGGCTTCCTCGGCCTCGACAACATCGGCGTGTTCGACCGCTCGCAGCCGCTCCCGACGGGCGGCCATCTCGAGCAGGCGGACGGCACCGCCTGGATGGCCTTCTACTGCAGCACCATGCTCGCGATGGCGATCGAGCTCGCCCAGGAAGATCCCGTCTACGAGGACATCGCCTCGAAGTTCTTCGAGCACTTCACCGCGATCTCCGACGCCATGAACCGCCTCGGCGGCACCGGGCTCTGGGACGAGCTCGACGGCTTCTACTACGACGAGCTCCACGTCGACGGGCGGGAGATGCCGCTGCGCGTGCGCTCGCTGGTCGGCCTCGTGCCGCTGTTCGCGGCCTGGTCGCTGCCCGACGCCGAGATCAACAAGCTGCCGGGATTCGAGAAGCGCATGCGCTGGTTCCTCGAGCACCGCGCGGATCTCGCGCAGCACATCTCCTACCTGTGCACGATCGAGGGCGAGGAGGGTCCCGAGTGCAAGCGGCTGCTCGCGATCCCGTCCGAGGACCGCCTGCGCCGCGTGCTCTTGAAGCTGCTCGACGAGTCGGAGTTCCTCTCGCCCTACGGCGTGCGCGCGCTCTCGCGCTTCCACGAGCAGCACCCGTTCGTGTTCCACGCGGAGGGCCAGGAGTACCGCGTCGACTACGTCCCCGGCGAAGGCAGCTCCGGCCTGTTCGGCGGGAACTCGAACTGGCGTGGGCCGATCTGGATGCCGATGAACTTCCTGGTGGTGGAGGCCCTGGAGCGCTACCAGCACTTCTACGGCGACGCCTTCGACGTCGAGCTGCCGGTGGGCTCGGGCAAGCGCACGACGCTGCGGGGCGCCTCGCTCGAGATCGCGCGGCGCTTGACGCGCCTCTTCCTGCGCGACGCGAATGGCGCGCGACCCTGCCACGCCGGCGATCCGCGCTACGCGAACGACCCGCACTGGCGCGACTACCTGGTGTTCCCCGAGTACTTCCACGCGGATCTCGGCCACGGTCTCGGTGCGCGCTACCAGGGCTGGACGTTCCTCGTGGCGCTCCTGATCGCCGACGTCGCGCGCGCCCGGCACGACGAGACGCGCTGAGCGACCGAGCCGGCGGATTCAGGGCAGGAGCACGAAGCCGGCGACCGCCGCCGCGGCGGCGGCGAGGAGCGCGGCGAGTGCGATCGCGCCGTGCGTGTCGTAGGCGCGGCCGAGGCCGTGCTCGAGACGCCGGCCGGTGACGGCCGCGGCGACGAAGAGGCCGAGGGCCAGCCCGCCGAGGAGCGCGTGCACGGTGCGGAACGGCGCGCGGTCGAGGAGCGCCCACGTCGCGAGCGGTCCCGCCCCGAACCCGATCGCGAGCATCACCACGGCCGGCTTCGACCGACCGAGATGGCGGCGCAGCAGCACGCCCCGGGGCGGCGCGCCCGGAGCGGCGCGCCCCTGCCGCGCGCGACGGAGCGCGAGCCCCGCGCGAAACGCGGTGAACGCGAGCGCGAGCGAGACGAACATCCACGCCGGATGCCCGTACACCAGGACGCGAGGCCACGAGAGCGGGCCCGCGGGCTCCAGCTACTCGACCTTGAGCACGGCGTTCGCCGGCAGGCGCGCGAGGAGCGAGCCCAGGGCGCGCATCAGATAGTCGCCGTCGCGCGACTCGAGCGTCACGAGCACGCTCCAGTCGCCCTCGCCCGTGCGCGGGTAGGAGCCCATCAGCGTCTCCGGGTACTCGCGCAGCGTCGCGTTCAGGTGCTCGGCGATGTCGCTCTCCCGCTGGGCCAGGTAGACGCGCTTCAGCTCGAATGGCACGCCGCGGAAGCGCTCGCGCACCGACAGGAACTTGCGTTTCAGGAGCTCCGGGATGCCGGGCAGGATGTGGACGTTCTCGACCACGATCACGGGGAACCAGAGATCGCCGGCGTCGATCAGCTGGGCACCGGCAGGGATCGTCGCCATCTTGAGCTGGCTCTCGTTGGGCGGCCTTCCCTGGGCGCGCTCGATCCGCTCGGCCATGATCCGATTCACGGCGAGCGGCACTCCGAACGCCTTCGCGACGCCGTCCATCGTGAGATCGTCGTGGGTCGGCCCGACACCGCCCGACGTGAACACGTGGTCGTAGGCGTCGCTCATCGCGCGCACCTCGCGCGCGATCGTCTCGACGACGTCCGGGATCACCAGGATGCGTTCGAGATCGACCCCGAGCTCGCGCAGCTCGCGTGCGAGGAAGGGAGAGTTGGTGTCGACGACCTTGCCGGAGAGGATCTCGTTCCCGATCACGAGGATTCCAGCGGTCGGCATGGCCGCAGAGTATCCGACGCGAAACGGCCGGTCCATCGAGCTCGGCCGGCTCGCGGCGATCCGGCGCGGATCGACGCCTCGCGCCCGTCGCGTAGAATGGCCGCGATGGCCCCCCGCGTCCGCTTCCTTCCGTCCGAGCGCAGCGTCACGCTCGAGCCCGGCGACACGCTGCTCGACGCCGCGCGGAAGGCGGGCCTCCCGATCGCCGGCGCCTGCGGCGCCGAGGGCCTGTGCGGGCGCTGCGGCCTCCTGATCGTGCGCGGCGCCGAGACGCTGCCGCCGGAATCGGACCAGGAGGCGCGCGCCAAGCGACGCAACCGTGTGGAGGGGGAGCTGCGCCTCGCCTGCCGCGTCGTGCCGGCCCACGACCTCGACGTCACGGCCCGCTACTGGTGAACCTGCAACCGTCCCGTCCAGCGCGACGGGCCCTGGAGGCGACATGAAGGGCATCCGGATCGGCGTAGGCCTCGGCGAGCTCGGGCCGGGCGGCGCGTCGGGCGATCTCGGCGCGACGCTCGCCCCGTTCGCGCGGGCGGAGGCGGCCGGCTTCCACACCGCGTGGGTCGCGAACATCTTCGGGATGGACGCGATGACGCTCCTCGCCCTCGCGGCCCGGGAGACGCGAACCTTGGAGCTCGGCACGGCGGTCGTTCCGACCTTCTCGCGCCATCCGCTCTACATGGCGCAGCAGGCGCTGACCACGCAGCTCGCGGCGGGAGGCCGCTTCGTGCTCGGCCTCGGGCCCTCCCACAAGATCGTGATCGAGAACATGCTGGGCCTCTCCTACGCGGGCGTGGCGAAGCACGTCGAGGAGTACGTGAGCGTCGTGCGCGCGCTCGCCGAGACCGGGAAGGCCTCGTTCCAGGGCCAGGTCTATCGCGTGAACGCGTCGCTCTCGAACGCGACGCGGCTGCCGATCCTGATCGGCGGTCTGGGCCCGCGCATGCGGCGGATCGCCGGGGCCCTGGCCGACGGCACGATCACCTGGATGACCGGCGCGCGGGCGATCGGCGACGTGCTCGCGCCCGACGTCGTGAAGGCCGCGCGCGAGGCGGGGCGCAAGGAGGCGGTGCGCATCGTCTGCGGTCTCCCGACGGTGGTGACCGACGACGCGGCCGGCGCACGCGCGGCGGCGTCGAAGGCGTTCGCGCTCTACGGCACCCTGCCCTCCTACCGCGCGATGCTCGACCTCGAGGGCGCGGGGGCGGCACCGGGAGACGTGGCGGTGGCAGGCGACGAGCGCGAGGTCGAGACGCAGATCGAGCGTCTGCGCGACGCGGGCGTGACCGACTTCCACGCCGCGCTCTTCCCCTTCGGCCCCGATCCGAAGGCGTCCGTCGAGCGCACCTGGAACGTGCTGGCGGAGCTCGCGCGGCGGTGAGCGAGGCGCCGCGAAAGAAGCTCCGCTTCGAGACGCTCGCCATCCACGCCGGGCAGGAGCCCGACGCCGCGACCGGCGCCACGATCACGCCCGTCTACCAGACCGTGACGTACACCCACGACGCGGTGGACCGGAACCGCGGATTCGCCTACTCGCGCAGCGCGAACCCGACGCGCAGCGCGCTCGAGGAGTGCCTGGCCGCGCTGGAGGGCGGGCGCTTCGGGCTCGCCTACGCCTCGGGCATGGCGGCGATCGCGGGAACGATGCAGGCGGTGTCGGCCGGCGATCACGTCGTCGTCGCGGACGATCTCTACGGCGGCACCTATCGCCTCTTCACGCAGGTGCTCCCGCGCTACGGGCTGCGCTTCCAGTTCGTCGACGCGACGCGCCCCGAGGAGGTGGCGAAGGCCGTCACGCCGGAGACGCGCATGCTCTGGATCGAGAGCCCGACGAACCCGATGCTCCGGATCGTCGACGTCGCCGCCTGCGCGGAGATCGCGCGGCGCGCCGGCGCGCTGCTCGTGGTCGACAACACGTTCGCGACGCCGTACCTGCAGAATCCCCTGGCGCTCGGCGCCCAGGTCTCCGTGCACTCGACCACGAAGTACATCGGGGGACACTCCGACGTGATCGGCGGCGCGATCGTGCTCGACGACGAGGCGCTCCACGCCCGGCTCAAGTTCGCGCAGAACGCGACGGGCGGCGTGCCGGGGCCGTGGGACGCCTGGCTCACGCTGCGAGGCGTGAAGACCCTCGGCGTGCGGATGCGCCAGCACGAGGCCGGCGCCGCGCGCGTGGCGGCGTTCCTGCGCGGTCGGGAAGGGGTCGAGCGCGTGCACTGGCCGGGCTTCCCCGATCACCCGGGCCACGCGCTCGCGGCGCGCCAGGCGCGCGGCTTCGGCGGCATCGTGACCCTCGACCTCGCGGGCGGCGCCCCGGCGGCGCGCGCGTTCTGCGAGGGCCTCGAGCTCTTCGCCCTGGGCGAGAGCCTCGGCGGGATCGAGTCGCTCGTCGGCTATCCCTGGCTCATGAGCCACGCGGCGTTCCCCGCCGAGGAGAAGCGGCGGAAGGGCATCACGGAGGCGACGGTGCGTCTCTCGGTCGGCCTCGAGGATCCGGCCGACCTGTGCGACGACCTCGCGCAGGCGCTGCTCGCGGCCGCGAAGGCGCGGTGAGCGGGCGCCGGGCGATCGTGCTCGTCGACCACGGCAGCCGGCGCCCCGAGGCGGAGGCGCAGCTCGAGGAGCTGGCCGCGCGCGTGGCGGCGAGGCTTCCGGATCGCGTGGTGCGGATCGCGCACCTCGAGCTCGTGCCGCCCACCCTCGGCGACGGCATCGACGCCTGCGTCGCCGCGGGCGCGAGCGAGATCGTGGTCCACCCCTTCCTGCTCGCTCCCGGCCGCCACGCGCTGGAGGACATCCCGCGCCTCGTCGCCGAGGCCGCGCGCCGACACCCGGACGTGACGGTGCGCGTGAGCGAGCCCCTCGGCCTGCACGAGAAGCTGGTCGACGTGGTGCTGGAGCGGATCGAAGCGACCCGGGGCGGCGACGCGCCGCGCGGCGCGTCCGGTCACGGGTCGTCCTCCGACAGCTCCGGGTAGAGGCGCCGCTCGCACTCGTCGCAGATGCCGTGGGTGAGCTGCGCCATCGAGTTCTCGAGCAGGTAGCGCTCGAGGGGCTCCCAGCGGTCGAAGTGCCGGATCTTCTTGCAGCTCGCGCAGATCGGGATGAAGCCCTCGAGGATGCGCACGCTGCGACGGAGGCGCGCGATGAAGCCGAGCTCGAGCGCCACGACCGACACCGCGAGCGCGATCTCGATCACCACCTCGCTGCGCCGGTAGGGCGTCTGCGGATCCCCGAAGAGCGCGTGCGGCACGTCCACGATCTCGTTCGCGAGCGTGAGCCCGATGAAGGCAGCGAGGATCAGGAGCTGCCACACGATCCAGCCCCAGGCGCCGCGCTGGCGCCGGGCGCGTCTCCGCTTCACCACGGGAGCGCGTCCAGGTCGACGTTGCCACCGGAGAGGATCACCCCGACGCGCTCGATCCCGGGCGACGCCCGGAGCGCCGGACCGAGCACGGCCGCGAGGGACGCGGCGCCGCTCGGCTCGACCACGAGCTTCGCGCGCTCGAAGAGCATCCGCATCGCGGAGACGATCTCCTCCTCCTCGACCACCACCACGCGCTCGACGAGGTCGCGCAAGAGCGGCCAGGTGAGGGATCCGAGGCTCGTCCGCAGCCCGTCGGCGATCGTCTTCGGCGTCGTCTGCGGCACGAGGCGACCGGCGGCCTTCGAGCGGGCCGCGTCGTCGGCGCCCGCCGGCTCGGCGGCGATCACGCGCACGGCAGGCCTCGCGCCACGCGCCGCGATCGCGCTGCCCCCGACCAGGCCGCCGCCGCCCACGGGCGCGACGATCGCGTCGAGGTCGGGCACGTCCTCGAGGAGCTCCAACGCCGCCGTGCCCTGACCCGCGATCACGTCGGCATGGTCGTAGGGATGGACGAAGCGCGCGCCCGTCCGCGCGACGACCGCGGCGGCCGTGCGCTCGCGCGCCTCGAGCGTCGGCTCGCACTCCACCAGGAGGGCGCCGTAGCCCTCGACCGCGCGACGCTTCACGGCGGGCGCGTTGCTCGGCATCACGACGTGGGCCGGGACGCCGCGCAGCTTGGCCGCGAGGGCGAGGGCCTGGGCGTGGTTCCCGGAGCTGTGGGTGACGACACCGCGTCGCGCCTCGGCGTCGCTCATGCGCGCGAGCGCGTTCGCCGCGCCCCGGAACTTGAAGGCGCCCGCCCGCTGCAGGTTCTCGCACTTGAGGAAGACCCGCCGGCCCGCGGCGGCGTCGATCGCCGCGCAGGTCGCGACGGGAGTCCGATGGGCCCGACCCGCGATCCGCCTCGCCGCGGCCTCGACGTCCGCGAAGCTCGGCGGCTCGGCGCTCACGGCCCCTCCTGCGCGACCTCCGGCGTCGGCCGCGGATCGAGGCGGAACACGACGCCGCTCTCGCCCACCCCTTCGCGCTCGGCCGGATCCGTCACCTCGACGGCCCGCACCTCGTAGATCTCGGCGCCGAGCAGGATGCGCGTGTCGGGCGCCTGCCGGAGGCCGTGGACCCAGAAGCTCCAGCTCGGCCCGGAGACGTAGATGCGGCCCGCCCGCTCCACGAGCCAGAGCCGCACCGAGAAGGGAGCGCTCGGTCGCACCTCGAGATCGACGGTCGAGAGATCGCGGGCGAACAGGAAGTTCTGGACGGGCTGCATCGCCGGCGGGCCCTCGAGGGCGAAGCCGGGCATCGGGCCCACGGGCCCCCCGCAGCCGGCGACGAGCACAGCGCCGACGGCAAGCGACAGGACGGGACCGAGGAGCGAGGTGGGGCGCTTCATGCGCCGGCATGTTACCCCTCCCGGGGTCGCGAAAAAGAGCGCCCTCGAAGGCGCCGCCGGCGAGGATCCCATGCAGCCGATCGACCCGGAGCTCCTGCAGAAGCTGGCCGCAGAGCACGGCACGCCCTGCTACGTCTACTTCGCCGACGTGATGCGCGAGCGGCTGCGGCGCCTGCGCGCCTTCGACGTCGTCCGCTACGCCCAGAAGGCCTGCTCGAACGTGCACGTGCTGCGCCTGCTCCGGGCGGAGGGCGCGCGGGTCGACGCCGTGTCGCTGGGCGAGATCGAGCGCGCGCTCAAGGCCGGATTCCAGCCGGGCTTCCTCGAGTGCGGCCACGACGCCGAGATCGTGCTCACCGCGGACGTCGCCGACGCGGCCACCCTCGCGCGCGTCGTCGAGCTCGGGATCCCGATGAACGCAGGCTCGGTCGACATGCTGTCGGCGCTCCGCGAGCGGCTCCCCGCCGGCCGACGCCATCCGGTGTGGCTGCGCATCAACCCCGGCTTCGGCCACGGCCACAGCCGGAAGACCAACACCGGCGGCGAGTCGAGCAAGCACGGCGTCTGGCACGCCGATCTCCCGGCGGCGCTCGCGGCGATCGATCGCCTCGGCCTCGACCTCGTCGGGCTCCACATGCACATCGGGTCCGGCGCCGACGTCGAGCACCTCGCGCGCGTCGCCGATGCGATGGTCGAGCAGGTGTTCGCCCTCGGCCGGCCGATCTCGGCGATCTCGGCGGGCGGCGGTCTCTCGGTCCCGTACCGGCCCGGCGACCGCGAGGTCGACGTCCAGGCGTACTTCCGGATCTGGGACGACGCGCGCAAGCGGATCGAGGAGCGCCTCGCGCGGCGCGTCTCGCTCGAGATCGAGCCCGGCCGCTACCTCGTCGCCGAGGCGGGCGTGCTCGTGGCCGAGGTGCTCGCGGTGAAGCGCGAGGGCGGGAACCGCTTCGCGCTGGTCGACGCCGGCTTCAACGACCTGATGCGCCCCGCGATGTACGGGAGCCATCACGAGATCACGATCGTGCGTCGTCACGGCGGTGTGGCGGGTGGGGTCCCGGTGCCGCTCGTGGTCGGCGGCCCCCTGTGCGAGTCGGGCGACGTGTTCACCCAGGGCGAGGGCGGCGTCGTGGTGCCGCGCGCGCTGCCCGAGCCCGCGGTCGGCGACCTCGTGGTGTTCCACGATACGGGCGCCTACGGCGCGTCGATGGCGAGCAACTACAACAGCCGCCCGTACGCGCCCGAGGTGCTCGTCGACGGCGGCGCGCCGCGTCTCATCCGCCGGCGACAGCGGCTCGACGACCTGCTCCGGCTCGAGGAGGTGTAGGACGCCGGGGCCTAGGGCCCCGCCTCGTCCAGCGCGCGGACGCGCGCCTCTTCGTCCGGCCCGAAGCGCGCCGCGCGCGCCGCGCGCACCGCGGCCGCGCGCTCCTTCGGCGAGAGCGACGGGTCGGCCTCGATCGCGCTGCGCTCGACCCGCCACTCCTCGAGCCGGGAGCGCCACTTCGCGCGACGCTGGTCGAGGGCGGCCAGGCGCTCCGCGGCGTCGGCGCCGAACGCGCGCTCCCGCACGGCGAACACCTCGGCGTCGCTCCCGCCCCGTGCGCGCACCGCCTCGACCTCGCGTGCCACGCGCGCGGGAGCGGTGGCGCTCGCGCGCGCCGCGCGGACCGACTCGGGCAGGCGGGCCTCGATCGCGGCCAGCCTCTCCTCGCGCTCCTCGGGCGTGAGGCTCGCGTCCTGCACCACCGCGCGACGCTCGAGATCGAGCATCGCGACGCGCTCCTCCTCGCCGAAGAGCGTCTCCGCGAGCTCGGGCCCGAAGTAGGCGCGGCGCGTCTCGCGGATCCACTGCAGCCGACGCTCGAGGTCGTCGGGCACCGCGCCGCCTCGCGTGAGCTCGCGCATGGCGTCGCGATAGGCGAGGTAGCGATCGAGGAACGCCTCCGCCTCGGCCGCAGCGTCGGGCGCCAGCGTCTCTCGCAGGTGTCGGACGATCCGGGCGCGCAGCGCGTCGGCGGGCTCCTCTCCCGTCGCCGACAGGAACCAGTCGAAGCGCGCGAGCGCGCCGCGGTCGGGCACGAAGCGGCCCGAGGCATCGACCGAGAGCGCGCCGTCGGGCTCGCTTCCGCGGAGCGAGGGCGGAAAGTCGGGCTGGGAAGCGGCGGACGGCGCGGGCGCCGGCGCCGCCGGAGCGGACAGCGCCGCGGGCGCAGCCTGCTCGCGCCGGACGTCGCGCGTGCCCTCTCGCCAGACGTAGCCGGCGACGGCCAGCGTCAGCACGGCGGCGGCGAGGACGACGCCGTTCCGGCTCATGCGCCGCCGAACAGCGCGCGATGGGCGAGATAGGACACCACGAGCAGCGCGGAGCCGGCGGCGTACGCCTGCCAGAACCCGAGCCCGAGCCGCGCGGCGAGCAGGAACGGCGCGAAGAACAGGAGCGTCAGCGGGACGGCGAGGAAGATGCTGCGCGCGAAGGCGAAGGCCACCGCCGGATCGGCGTACTCCGCGCGGGAGAACGGCAGCACGAGCATCGACGTGATGGGAAGGGCGACCAGGAAGCCCGCGACGCCGGGCGCGCGGCCCGAGAGCCACGACGTGAACGCCACGATCCCGGCGGTGAGCACCATCTTGAACAGGAGCATCTCGCCTCCTCGTCCGACGGACACGCGCGCATTCTACCCGAGCCCCGCGCGCGACCGTGCCGTCCCCGGCACGGGGGGATGGTGCGGCCTCGCCCGCCGCGTGTGCGCCCGCTGCCGCGCGCTTGAGCAGCGTGCGGCCGCCGCGCGACGCCGTGCGCGCGCCGGCCCGCGGCGCGGCGCCGCGCCAGGGCACGGACCTTGCTCCCGTCCCGATCGGGAGGAGCCCCCATGCTGAGCGGAGTCGGGCGCACCCCGAGCCTGGGCGAGGTGGCCTATCACGAGTTCTACCGCGACGACTTCGAGCCGCGGGAGCACTATCGCCCGCTCTGGGAGCAGATCCGGCGCGCCGGCCAGAGCCTCCTCGCCGACAAGAGCCGGGAGGCGGAGCTCGCGCTCCACACCGAAGGGGTGACGTTCACCGTCTACGAGCAGGCCGGCGAGGGCATCGAGCGCGTGTGGCCCTTCGATCTCCTGCCGCGGATCATCCCGGCGCCCGAGTGGGCGCCCCTCGAGATCGGGCTCAAGCAGCGCGTGCGCGCGCTGAACCTGTTCCTCGCCGACCTCTACGGCGCGCAGCGCGTGCTGAAGGACGGCGTGATCCCCGCCGAGCTCGTGTACGGAGGCAAGGACTTCCGGCGCGAGATCCTGGGGATCGTGCCGCCCCACGGCATCTACACCCACATCTCGGGCATCGACCTGATCCGCGACGAGGCGGGCCGCTATCTCGTGCTCGAGGACAACGTGCGCACGCCCTCGGGCGTGTCGTACATGATCGAGAACCGCCGGCTCGAGCGGCGCACGCTGCCCGAGTTCTTCTCGAGGTATCGCGTGCGGCGCGTGGAGCACTATCCCTCGCTGCTCCTGCAGGCGCTGCGCCACGTCTCGCCGCGCGGCCCGGGCGAGTCGACGATCGTCCTGCTCACGCCGGGGATCTACAACTCCGCGTACTACGAGCACACCTTCCTCGCGCGGGAGATGGGCGTGGAGCTCGCCGAGGGCCAGGACCTCGTCGTACGAAACGAGATCGTGTACCTGAAGACCACCCACGGCCTGCGCCGCGTCGACGTGATCTACCGGCGGATCGACGACGACTACCTCGACCCGCTCGTCTTCCGCCCCGACTCCGCCCTCGGCGTGCCCGGCATCGTGAACGCGTGGCGAGCGGGCCACGTGGCGCTCGTGAACGCGCCCGGCACCGGCATCGCAGACGACAAGGCGGTCTACCCCCACGTGCCCGATCTCGTCCGCTACTACCTGCACGAGGAGCCGCGGCTCGAGAACGTCCCCACCTACCAGCTCACGAATCCGGAGCATCGCGAGCTCGTGCTCGACTCCCTCGAGCGCATGGTGGTGAAGGCCGTCTCGGAGTCGGGCGGGAAGGGGATGCTCATGGGCCCCGCCTCGACGCCGGGGCAGCGCGCGGACTTCGCGCGCAGCATCGTCGAGAATCCCCGGGGCTACGTCGCGCAGCCCGTGATCCCGCTCTCGCGCCACGTCTGCTACCTCGACGGCGAGCTCGAGTCGCGACACATCGACCTGCGCCCCTTCGTGATCTTCGGCGAGGAGATCCACGTCGTGCCCGGCGGCCTCACGCGCGTCGCGCTGCGCAAGGGATCCCTCGTCGTGAACTCCTCGCAGGGCGGGGGAAGCAAGGACACGTGGGTCCTGGCCGATGCTGAGCCGCATCGCTGACTCGCTCTACTGGATGGCGCGCTACCTCGAGCGGGCCGACGACACGGCGCGGCTGCTCGAGAGCCATCTCGCCCAGGTGCTCGAGGCCGAGAGCCCGCTGCCCGAGTCGGCGGAGTGGAAGCCGCTGCTCGCGATCGCCGGCCTGGAGGACGCCTACAAGGAGACCTGGCCGGGCGAGCCCGTGACGGCGAAGCGGGTGCTCGAGTTCCTGACGGCGGGCCGCGAGGGCGCGAGCTCGATCCGAGGCTGTCTGCGCCTCGCGCGCGAGAACGCGCGCGTGGTGCGGGATCGGATCTCGGGCGAGATGTGGGAGTGCCTGAACGAGCTCTGGCTCCACACCGCGGAGCGCCTGCGCTCGGGCCTCACGCTCGAGCGCGCGCCCGGCCTCTACCGCACGATCCGGCGCGAGATCGCGCGCTTCCAGGGCCTCGCCTCGGGCACCATGACGCGCGGCGAGCACTTCGGCTTCTATCTGCTCGGCCTCTTCACCGAGCGGGCGGACATGACCGCGCGCGTGCTCGACGTGAAGTACCACTTGCTCCTGCCCGACCTCGGCCTCGTCGGCTCCGCGCTCGACTACTACCAGTGGGCGGGGCTCCTGAAGACGCTCTCGGGCTTCGAGGCCTTCCGGCGGCGCTATCACGGCGGGCTGCGGCCGATCGACGTCGCCGAGCTCGCGCTCTTCGACGCGGACTTCCCGCGCTCCCTCCGCTTCGCGGTCGACCGCATCGCCCAGGCCCTCGCGTCGATCGGAGGCGTCGAGGGCGGCGGGGCGCCCCAGGCGCTCGCGGCCCTCGACGCGCTGCTCGCGACCTCCGACCCGGAGAAGGTCTTCGCGCGCGGCCTGCACGAGTTCCTCGGGGACTTCCTCGAGCGCGTGGCCACGCTCCACGCGGCGGTGCACGACGACTACTTCGAGGCCCGCATCGGAGCGACGGCGTGCGCTACCTGATCAAACACGAGACGCAGCTCGCGTTCCCGCGCCCGGTTCGGGAGCACCAGTGCGAGCTCCGGCTCGTGCCGCGCGACGATGCGCACCAGCGCGTGCTCTCCGCGAGCGTCGAGGTCTCGCCGAAGACCGAGCTCGGCGGCTACGTCGACTGCTACGGGAACCGCGTGCAGACGCTCTCCATCCTCGAGCCCCACGACTTCCTGGTGACGACGCTCCACGCCGAGGTCGAGACGTGGCTCACGAACCCCTTCGCCTTCCCTGCCCTCGACCCGGACGCGGAGCGCGCGTGGATGTCGCGCGCGCTCCGCGAGGAGCCGCGGCTCCTCGACTTCGTGCTCCATCGCAGCGAGTGCGTGCCGGAGCTCTCGAAGCTCGCCGTGCCGCTCGCGCCCCCCGCCTTCGATCCACGCCGGAGCCTGCTCGAGAACGTGCAGACGACGATGGAGTGGGCCGCGGCCGAGCTCGTCTACGAGAGCGGCGTCACCGACGTGCACCATCCGCTCGCCGAGGTGCTGGAGAAGCGCGCCGGAGTGTGCCAGGACTTCGCGCACCTCCTCGTGTGCGTCGTCCGCAGCTTCGGCTTCGCGGCGCGCTACGCGATGGGGTTCCTCGATCCGGTGTACGCCGCGCGGCCGGAGGGGGACGACGCCGGATCGCCCGTGGCCGCCACGCACGCCTGGGCGGAGGTGCTGGTGCCGGGCGCGGGCTGGCGCGGCTTCGACGCCACCCAGCAGCTCGTCGTGAACGACACCTACGTGACGGTCGCCGTCGGCCGCGACTCGCGCGACGCGGCCCCGCTTCGCGGCAGCTTCAAGGGCGCCGACGGGGGAGAGGCGCCGCGCGTCCAGGTCTGCGTCCAGCGGCAGGACTAGATGGAGATCTTCCGCGAGAGCGTCCTCGAGCTCGAGCTCCCGTACCGCGAGCGCCTCGCGCTCACGCGCAGCGTGTTCGAGGGCGGGCCCGGCCCGCGCGTCGCCGTCGTGTCGGGCATCCATGGCGACGAGCTCGAGGGGCTCTACGTCTGCCACCGCCTCGCCGACTGGCTCGAGGAGCTGGCGAAGACGCGGCCCGACGCCCTGCGCGGGCGGGTCGAGCTCTGGCCCGCCCTGAACGGCCTCGGCCTCGACACGCTCCAGCGTTCCGTGCCGGTGTTCGACGTCGACCTGAACCGCTGCTTCCCGGGACATCCCGACGGCATGCTCCCGCAGCGCGTGGCCGACGCGGCGATGCGCGGCCTCGCGGGCTGCGCGCTCGCGCTCGACATCCACGCGAGCAACGTCTTCCTGCGCGAGATCCCCCAGGTGCGGATCAACGAGCGCTTCGCCGACACGCTCGTCCCGCTCGCGCGCCACATGAACCTCGACGTGATCTGGGTGCACGGCGCCTCGACGGTGCTCGAGAACACGATCGCCCACAGCCTGAACTCGACGGCGACGCCCTGCCTCGTGGTCGAGATGGGCGTCGGCATGCGCATCACGCCGGCCTTCGCGGAGCAGGTGAAGGTCGGAATCCTGCGCACCTGGCGCGACCTCGGCGTGCTCGCAGCCGACCTCTCCCTCGCCGAGCCGACCCATCTCCCGCTGCTCGCCGACGACCGCAACGTCCACTACCTGAACGCGGACACCTCGGGCGTCTTCGTGCCCGCCCTCGAGCACTGGAAGCGGGTCGCGCGCGACCAGCGGCTGGGCCGGATCGTCTCGCCCCACGGCGGAGGGACGCTCGCGGAGGTGCGCTCGCCGGTCGACGGCGTCGTGTTCACGCTGCGCGAGTACCCCCTGGTGTACGAGGGCTCGCTCATGGCGCGAATCGTCGAGGCCCCGCGATGAGCGCCTCCTCGCATCCCGTGATGCTGCGCATGACCGCGCCCGCGCGCGACGTGTTCGACGTGCCGTATCACGAGCTCGGGCCGGCGAGCGGCGCACCGGCCGCCGCCCTCGTGGCCGGGATCCACGGCAACGAGCTGAACGGAATCTTCGTGCTCGCGCGCCTCGCGTCGTTCCTGCGGCGGATCGCCGAAGGCGAGCGCGCGGGCGTGCGGCTGCTGCGACGGGTGCTCCTGGTCCCGGCGGTGAACGTCCTCGGGGTGAACCTGCGCTCCCGGCGCTGGCCCTTCGACGGCACCGACGTGAACCGCATGTTCCCGGGCTACGGCCTCGGGGAGACGACGCAGCGGATCGCGGCCGCCGTGCTCGAGCGCACCGCCGGCGCGGAGCATCGCCTCGACCTCCACAGCTCGAACCTCGACTTCGAGGAGCTGCCCCAGGTGCGGCTCTACGAGGCGACCGACGGCGCGCGCGAGGCGGCCGGCTGGCTCGGCCTCCCGGCGGTGGTGGAGCTGCGGGGCAACCCGACCTTCACGACGACCTTGGGGCACGCCTGGCGACAGCTTCCCGGTGTCTCCCTGGTGGTGCAGGCGGGGCAGGCCGGCGTGCTGCAGGGCCCGCACTGCGAGCGGCTGTTCCGCGGGCTCCTCGCCTATCTCGTCCGGATCGGCGCCGTCGCCGGCCTCGCGCTGCCTTCGCTTCCCGACGAGGAGACCCACCGCTTCGGGCCCCGCCAGGCGTTCCCGGTGTTCGCCGACCACGCCGGCTGGTTCGTGCCGCGCGTCGAGGTCGGTCGCTGGCTGCCCGCCGGCGCGACGCTGGGCTTCGTCTACGACGGCTTCGACGGAGAGCTGCGCGCGGAGGTGCGTGCCCCGGTGGCGGGCCTCCTCACGGGCATCCGGCGCTCGCCCCTCCTCTACCAGGGCGACCTCGTGGCGCGCCTCCACACCACGGCGGAGCACGAAGCCGTGGCCGACACGTTCCTGCACGGCCACGGACAGTGAGGCCCGCGCGCCTTCGCGGGCGACGACGCACCGTCGAGCCCCTGCCGCTGTAAGGTCTCCGGGCATGGACCTCGCCGCCCTCCGCAAGGCCGACCTCGCTCATCACATCCATCCCTTCACGGATCCCGCGGCGCTCGCCCGGGCCGGCGGCCCGCGCGTGATCGTGCGCGGCGAGGGCGTGTGGCTCACGGACGCCGACGGCAACCGGCTGCTCGACGGGCTCGCGGGCCTGTGGTGCGTCGCGCTCGGCTACGGCCGGCGGGAGCTCGTCGACGCGGCGGCGCGTCAGATGCGCGAGATCCCGTACTACAACTCGTTCTTCCACACGGCGACGCCGTCCACGATCGAGCTCTGCGAGGCGCTCCGCGCGCAGACGCCGCGCGGCCTCGATCACTTCTTCTTCGCCAGCTCCGGCAGCGAGGCGAACGACACGATCGTGCGCATGGTCTGGTGGTACTGGCAGCTCGAAGGCAAGCCCGAGAAGCGGATCGTGCTCTCGCGGGAGCACGCGTACCACGGCTCGACCGTGATCGCGTCGTCGGCCGGCGGGATGTCCGCGATGCACGCCCAGGGCGGCGCCCTCGCCGAGTTCCAGCACGTGATGCCGCCCTACGGGTACAAGTACGGTCGCGGCCTCTCCGAGCCCGCGTTCGCAGAGCGCGCGGCGTCGGCGCTCGAGGAGCGCATCGTCGCCGTGGGCCCCGAGCGCGTGGCCGCGTTCCTCGCGGAGCCCGTCCAGGGCGCCGGCGGCGTGATCGTCCCGCCCCTCGGCTACTGGGCCCGCGTCCAGGAGATCTGCCGACGCTACGACGTGCTGCTCGTGGCCGACGAGGTGATCACGGGCTTCGGACGCACGGGGCGCTGGTTCGGCTGCGAGACCTACGGCATCGAGCCCGACTTCATGACCATCGCGAAGGCGCTGACCTCGGGATACCTCCCGCTCTCCGCCGCCGTCGTCGGCCCGCGGGTGGCGCGGCGCATCGCCGAGAGCGGCGGGCGCTTCGCCCACGGCTTCACCTACTCGGGCCACGCGACGGCGGCCGCGGTCGCCCTCGAGACGCTCCGGATCCTGCGCGAGGAGGGCGTCGTCGAGCGCGTGCGAGACGACGTCGGCCCGTACCTGATGCGCTGCCTGCACGAGGCGTTCGACGCCCATCCGCTGGTGGGCGAGGTGCGCGGAGTGGGGCTCCTCGCGGCGCTCGAGCTGGTCGACGACAAGCCGAGCGGACGGCTCTTCGAGCCGGCGGGCGAGGTCGGCGCCGCCTGCCTCGCCCATGCCTTCCGCGAGAAGGTCGTGCTGCGCGCGGTGCGCGACGCGATCTGCCTGTGCCCTCCCCTCGTCATCACGCGCGCAGAGATCGACGAGCTCGTGGCGCGCGCGCGTCGCGCCGTCGACGCGACCGCCCGCGACCTCGGCCGCCTCTAGCGACCGCGCGCCGCCTCCGGTGAATCCCCGAGGCGCCGCGCGCCCCGGCCGGCGAAAGCGCTCCGCTCCTGCGCACGATCTGCCGATGCGTGAGGGGACGAGAGCCTCTGGGGAGGGGCGGGTTGAGCATGCGCGCGAGCACGCTTCCGGGCAGCAGCGAGCCTCGGCTGTGGTCGCGGCCCGACGTGCGCTTCCTCGACGAGGCGCAGAAGGGCGAGCGCTTCGTCGCCTGGGCGCGCCTCGCCGCGAACCTCGGCCTGGTCGGTCTCTTCACGCTGTACCGCGCGATCGGCGACTTCGCCGACGCGTTTCCGACGCGGGCCCTCGCCGCGGCGCTGGTCGGCGCCTCGTTCTCCGCCGGCATCCTCGTTGCGGCGTACCGGCGCGACGCAGCGCGCTGGCTCCCCTTCTTCTCGAGCCTCGTCGACCTGACGTCGATCAGCGCCTCCTTCCTCTGGCTGGCCCAGGTGGACCCGCTGCGCGCCTCGAACCTGGCGCTCGTCTACCTGCTGATCATCGCCGCCACCTGTCTGCGATACGACGCGCGTCTCACGATCGTGACGGGCGCAGCCGCGATCCTCCAGTACGAGATCGTGGTGTGGGCGGCGCTCCATCCCGAGGCGCTCGGCATCGACGTCCGCGTGGCGAGCTCCGACGCCTGGATGCAGGGGCTGCTCCTCCGCCCGTTCCTGCTCGGCCTCGGCACGATGCTCGTCGCGAACGTCGTCGTGCGGACGCAGCGCCTGCGCCAGCAGGCGAACCACGATCGCTTGACGGGCCTCCTGAATCGCGGCTACTTCGACGACCGGTTCGCGGCGGAGGTCGCGCGCGCGGAGCGCTCGGGCGAGCGCTTCACGCTCGTGATGCTCGACGTCGACCACTTCAAGCGCTTCAACGACGAGTTCGGCCACGCGGCGGGCGACCGCGCGCTGCGCGCCGTGGCGTCGGTCCTCGCTCGCGGCTTCCGCGCCTCGGACCTGCTCGCGCGCTACGGCGGCGAGGAGTTCGTGGGCGTGCTCTTCCGCACGCGGGCCGACGCGATCCTCGGACGGCTCGACGCGACGCGCGAGCGGATCGCGCGCACGCCCGTCGCGCTGCCGCGCGACGGCGCCGCGAGCCAGGTGACGGCGAGCTTCGGAGTCGCGGTCTACCCCGACGACGGGCTCACGGCCGCGGCGCTGCTCGAGGTGGCCGACCGCCGCCTCTACGCCGCGAAGCTCGGCGGACGGAACCTCGTCGTGGCGAGCGACGAGCCGCCGCGCCCGGCCGAGGCCCCGGCCGCCTGATCTCCGATCGATCGGGGGGCTCACCCGAGGTGCCCCGCCCCGTATACTGCGAGTCGCGCGCGCCGCGCGCTCGGGGGGCCCATGCGCCGAAGGCCGTTCCGCGTCTTCCTCGCCTGTCTCGCCGTCGCGCTCGTCGTCGGCTTCTTCTTCGCCGGCCCGATGCTCTACAAGGCTGCGATCGGCCTCGATCGCAGCGCCTTCCCGCTGGGCGGCCCGATGACCGAGATCGGACGCCGGGTGTTCCCCGAGTTCGGGATGAGCCTCGGGGGGCTCGCGTGGGTGGTGGCGTCTCTCCTCGGCGTCGCCGGAGCGGGCTTCCTCGCCGTGCGGCGTGCGGCGCGCCGGCCGGCGGGCCTCGCGGATCCCGGGCGACGCGGAATGGTGGCGGGCCTCGGCGGCGCCCTCGCGGCGCTCGCCGTCGGCGGCGTCGCCACGTGGCTGCGCGCCTTCAAGGGCGTCGGAAACGAGGGTCGCGGCTGGGCGCCCCAGGCGAGCGAGATCTTCAACGACGCCGGGATCGTGAAGACGGCGCCCGATCCGCGGGCCGAGTGGCAGGGGAGCCGCGTCCAGGCCTACCGGACGCTCGGTCGCACGGGCTGGCGCGTGTCGGACATCGTGCTCGGCACCGGCGCGATCCGCGGCGTGGACGGCGAGCAGGTGGCGCGCCTCGCGCTCGAGCGCGGGGTCAACTACTTCGACACGGCGCCGGACTACTCCGGCTCCGGCAGCGAGCAGGCGATGGGCCGCGCGATGAAGGCCGTGGGACGCGACCAGATCTTCATCGCGACGAAGTTCTGCACGCCCGAGGGCCACCTCCCGCCCGGCACGCCCGTCGCCGAGTACAAGCGGGTGATCGAGGACAGCCTGCGACGGCTCGACACCGACCACGTCGACCTCGTCCACGTGCATTCGTGCGACGAGGTCGAGCGCCTGCTGGATCCGAACGCGCACGAGGCGTTCGACCGGCTGAAGGAGGAGGGCAAGGCGCGCTTCCTCGGCTTCTCGTCCCACACGCCGAACCTGGTCGAGGTAGCGAGCCGCGCGATCGACTCGGGCCGCTTCGACGTGATGATGCTGGCCTACCACCACGGCATCTGGCCCGAGATCCCCTCCATCATCCGGCGCGCACGGACGCAGCAGGACATGGGCGTCGTCGCCATGAAGACGCTCAAGGGCGCGCGCCATCGGAGCCTGCCGAGCTTCCTGTCGGGCGCCGACGCCTACTCGCAGGCCGCCTTCAAGTGGGTGCTCTCGAACGCCGACGTGTCGTGTCTCGTCGTGTCCTTCTCGAAGCTCCAGCACGTCGACGAGTATCTCTTCGCCTCGGGCAAGTCGCTCTCGCGGGCCGACGCGGCGCTCCTCGAGGAGTACGACCGCCAGATCCTCGGCAGCTACTGCGCGCCGCACTGCGGCCGCTGCCTCGAGGCCTGCCCCGAGGATCTCCCGATCCACGACGTGCTTCGCTACCGCATGTACTTCGAGGACTACGGCCGGGAGAAGGACGCGATCCGGCTGTACTCCGCGCTGACGGAACGCCTCGGGAAGAACGCCGACGTGTGCGCGGGATGCAGCGGCCCCTGCCTCGGGAGCTGCCCGGTCGGGATCGCGATCCCGCAGCGCATGAGCGGCGCCCACGACCTGCTCACGCTCGGCTGAAGGAGGAAGAGATGCAGCTCGTCGCGATTCCTGGCGCCCTGCGCACCGCCTCGACCAATCGCAAGCTCTTGCGGCTCGCGGTGCGGCACGCGGAGGGCGCGGGAGCGAAGGTCGAGACCGTCGACCTGCGCGAGCTCGCGCTTCCGCTCTACGACGGCGACGTCGAGGCCGCCTCGGGCGTGCCCGAGGCGGCGAAGGCGTTCGCCGCGAAGCTCTCCGCGGCGGACGGCTTCCTGATCGCGTCGCCCGAGTACAACTTCTCCGTGCCCGCGGCGCTCAAGAACCTGATCGACTGGACGTCGCGGCTGCGCGGCCAGCCGTGGCGCGGGAAGCCCGGCCTGTTGATGTCCGCCTCGCTCTCCCTCGTCGGCGGCAATCGCGGGCTCTGGCATCTGCGCGTGCCCCTCGAGGTGCTCGGCGCGCAGCTCCATCCCGACATGTTCTCCCTCGCGAAGTCCCACGAGGCCTTCGACGACGCCGGCGAGCTCGTCGATGCCAGCCTCGCGAAGCGGCTCGCCGCCGCGGTCGACGACTTCCTGCGGATCGCGCGGGCGCTCAAGGCCTGACCGGGCCCTCCGGGCGCGGCGTCCCCGTGCGCGGCTAGAGTCGTCTGCATGACCCCCTCGGCCGCCGTGCGCCTGCTGCGCGAGTTCGTCGCGATCCCGTCGGTGAACCCGATGGGGCGGGACGACCTCCCGGCCGAGGTGGCGGGCGAGGCGCGCTACGCGGAGGCGGTGCGCGCCGAGCTCGCGCGGCTCGGCCTCGACGCCGTGGTCATCGGGGCGAAGGAGCGCCCGAGCGTCGTGGCGGAGGCGCGCGTCCCGGGTGCGCGCGAGACGCTGATCGTCGCCTCCCACCTCGACACCGTGCCCGTCGACGGGATGGAGATCGCGCCCTTCGACCCGGTGCTGCGCGACGGTCGCGTCTACGGGCGGGGCTCGTGCGACACCAAGGCCGGCATGGCCGCGCTGCTCGCCGCCCTCGCGCGCGTGCTCCCGGCCGCCACGCTGCGCCGGAACCTCGTCGTCGTCGGCGAGGCCGACGAGGAGCGCGGCAGCATCGGCGTGTACGACGTGCTGCGGCACCTGGGCTCGCGGGCGCCCGGTCCCGAGGGCGGCTGGGTGATCGCGACGGAGCCGACCGAGCTGCGTGTCGTGACGCGCCACAAGGGCATCGCGCTCTCGCGCCTCGAGGCCCGCGGTCTCGCCTGTCACAGCAGCGATCCCTCGGCCGGGCGAAACGCGATCGTCCACGCCGCGCGCGCCGCGCTCGCGCTCGACGCCCTGAACGAGAAGCTGGCTCCTCGCCGCGACCCGTGGCTCGGTGCGGGGAGCGTGAACGTCGGCCTGATCGGCGGCGGTCACGCGCCGAACGTCGTGCCCGACTCCGCGTGGCTGGTGTGCGATCGCCGCCTCCTGCCGGGCGAGGACGCGGAGACCGTCCGTCGCGAGATCGAGGAGGCGCTGCGCGGCGCGGGCCTCGCGGAAGCCGTCGCGCTCGCGGAGGTACGGATCGGCAAGCCTCCGCTCGGCACCGACCCGCGACACTACGGAGTGCTGCTCTGCCAGGCCGCGCTACGCGAGGTCGGCTTCGATCCGGCTCCGGCCAGCGTCGCCTTCGCGACCGACGCGGGCGTCTTCACGCAGGCCCGGGGGCTGCCCGGTGTCGTGCTCGGGCCGGGCTCCATCGCTCAGGCCCACACCGCGCGCGAGTGGGTCGCGGTGCCCCAGGTCGAGGCCATGGTCGAGATCTTCCGCCGGATCCTCGAGCGCCCCGCGTAGCGCCTCCCCTTCGCCCCGATCCGGTGTTCCTGCTTGACAGCCCGTGGTTTCGGAGCTGAGATGCATCCATCCCGCCTCCCTCATCCAAGGAGCGACACGCCGTGAAGATCACACGATGGATCGGCCTCTCGGTGCTGGCCACCTTCACGGCCGGCTGTGGACACGCGCCCCATCCCGGCATCTGCGGCGCCGTGGGCGCCCTGCTCGGCGGCGGAGGCGGCGCGCTGATCGGCGCGAAGAACGCCAAGGGTCACGATGGCGACGAGGCGGCCGCCGGCGCCGGAATCGGCGCCGTGTCCGGGCTCGTGGCGGGGTCGCTCCTCTGCTACGCGATCGGCTACAAGAAGGAGGAGGCGCCGCCGCCGCCCCCGCCGCCGCCCGCCGCGAAGCCCGCGCCGCCGCCGCCGGTCAAGGAGAAGATCGTGCTGCGCGGCGTGAACTTCGACTTCGACAAGGCGGTGATCCGGCCCGACGCGAAGGTCATCCTCGACGAGGCCGCGAGCATCCTCGGCAAGAACCCCGACGTCGCGGTGAGCGTCGACGGCTACACCGACTCGGTCGGCACCGACGCCTACAACATGAAGCTGTCGCAGCGGCGCGCCGACGCGGTGAAGACCTACCTCGTCGGAAAGGGCGTCTCGGCCGGCCGCCTCACGCCCCACGGCTTCGGCGAGACGAACCCGGTGGCATCGAACGACACCAAGGAAGGGCGGGCGATGAACCGCCGCGTGGAGCTCAAGGTCGCCGACTGACGCGTCGCGGGCGGGCGGCCGGCCGCGTCCGGCGGCCCGCCCGCGGCAGCTTGCCGAGCTCCGCCAGCTCCGCGAAGTAGCGCGCGAACGCGGCCATGCCGCCCGACGCCTGCTCCCAGTCGAAGTTCTCGTTCGGCGCGTGATAGCCGTGCTCGGGCAGGGACAGCCCGAGGAAGAGCACCGGCGCGCCGAGCACCCGCTCCATGCTCGTCACGGCGCCGATCGAGCCGCCCTCGCGCACGAACACCGGGGGACGGCCGAACGCGAACCGGATCGCGCGGCGGATCGCATCGGCGTGAGGACCCGCGGTGTGCCCGCGGTACGGCTCGAGGCACTGCTCCGCGTGGATCCGCACGTCGGGATTGCGCGCCCTCACGAACCGCTCGACCAGGGCGAGCACGCGTGTGCCCCGCTGGTTCGGGACGAGACGGCACGAGACCTTCACCTCCGCCCGCGGCGGCACGACCGTCTTCACCCCCGGCCCGATGTAGCCGCCGACCATGCCGTGCACCTCGAACGTCGGCTGCGCCCAGATGCGCTTCATGACGTCCAAGGCGTCGTTCGTGCGCAGCGAGCGCAGTGCGTGGTCGCGCTTGAAGCGCGCCACCGTGAAGCCGGAGCGTCGGAAGTCGTCGAGCTCGGCGCGGCTCGGCGCGACGACGTCGTCGTAGAAGCCCGGGATGCGCACGCGTCCCGTGCGCGCATCGAAGCACTCGCTCACCACCTGCATCAGCTCCGCGACGGGATTGCGGGCCGCTCCGCCGACCACGCCCGAGTGCTGATCGGTGGCGCCGGTCTCGAGGGAGAGCGTGAAGCCCTGGAGTCCCCGCAGCCCCGCCGGCGCGGCGGGCCGCCCCCGAGCCACCCAGATCGTGTCGGAGACGACGACCGAGTCGGTCGCGAACGACTCGGGCGAGGCGCGCAGCGCGCGCTCGAAGCTCGGCGAGCCGATCTCCTCCTCGAGCTCCCAGAGCACGCGCAGGTTCGCGCGCACGCCCGCGTCGAGCGCCGCGCGGATGCCGTAGAGGGCAGCCAGGGCAGGACCCTTGTCGTCGGTGGTGCCCCTGCCGAAGTAGCGGTCGCCGCGCACGGTGAGGCGGAAGGGCTCCGTCTCCCAGGGCTCCGTCTCGCGGGAGGCCGGCTGGACGTCGAGGTGGTTGTAGACCGTGACGGTCGGAAGGCCGGGATCGTCGCCGAAGACGCCGTCGACGAGCGGGTTTCCCCGCGTCTCGACGATCCGCGCGGCGCCGCCGAAGCGGCGGATCGTCTCGGCGGCGAGGGCGACACCGTCTCGGATCGCATCCCGCTTCGTGGGATCGGCCGAGACCGTCGGGATCTCGACGAAGGAGCGGAGCAGCGACTCGTACTCGCCGCGACGGCCCTCCGCGAAGGCGGCGAGCGACGAGCGCGATAGCGTAGGGGCGGGCATGCGCGGATCTCCATCGGGGCCGGGCCGCGGCGCTCGAGTCGGCGCGAGCGCGCCGCGGGCGGGCGCCGCGACCGACGCTAGCGCGCGGGAGGGCACGTGAGGCTTCGCACCTGGCTCGTCGTCGTCGCGGCGCTCGCCCTGCTCGCGGCGGCGGGTCTCGGCGTGTTCGTCGCGCGCTTCGACGTCGAGCGCTACCGGCCCGAGATCGTCGGGGCGGCGCGCCGCGCCACGGGACGGGAGCTCGCGCTCCGCGGGCCGCTCTCGCTCGGCTTCCTCCCGCCCCGCATCGAGGCGAGGAACGTGGGATTCGCGAACGCGCCCTGGGGCACGCGGCCCGAGATGGCCTCGATCGACCGCTTCGCCCTCGTGCTCGATCTCGGTCCCCTGCTCTTCGAGCGCCGCCTCTCGGTGCGCAGCGTGACGCTCTCGGGCGTCGACCTGCTGCTCGAGACGAACGCCGCCGGCGAAGGCAACTGGGTGCTCGCCCCCGCTCGGACGCCGGCAGCGGCCGCGCCGGGCGAGGCGCCCCCGGCGGAGCCCGGCGCGGCGGCGATGCCCGAGATCGGGACGATCGACCTCCGTCGGATCTCGCTCGTCTACCGGAACGGAGCGACCGCCGCCGCGACACAGGCAAGCGTCGACCGGCTCACGCTGGAGAGGGAAGACGGGGGCGCGAGGCTCGATCTCGTGGGACGCTTCCGCGAGGTCGACCTCGCGCTCGCGGGGCGCATCGGACGCCTCGACGCGCTCGACGGCTCCCGCGGCCCCTGGCCCGTCGACCTGACCGCCGCCGCCGCCGGGGCCAGCCTCGCGCTCAAGGGCGAGATCGCGAAGCCCCTCGTCGGCGAGGGCGTCGACCTGACGCTCGCGGCGAAGGGAGAGAGCCTCGCCGATCTCTCGCGCCTCGCCGGCGTGGCGCTGCCGAGAACGAAGGCGTGGACCCTGGGCGGACATCTCGTGCACGCAGCCGACGCGCGCTGGAAGGTCTCGGACCTCGCGCTCCGCGCGGGACCCTCGGGCCTCGCGGGAAACGTCCTCCTCGTGCTCGCGAGCCCGCGCCCGAGGCTCGCCGCGAAGCTCGACTCGACGCTGCTCGCCGTGCAGGACTTCCTCGGCGGCGCCTGGGGCGAGCCTGTGCCGTCGCCGCCCACGCCGGGCGCGCCGCCGCCGGCCGCCTCCTCCGATTCCGATCGCCTCTTCTCCGACGCTCCGCTGCCCTACGCCGCGCTCGGCAGCGTCGACGCGAGCGTGGTGTTCGAGATCGGGCGGCTCGAGGCGCGGGGAGCGACACTGCGTGACGTCGCGGGAAGCCTCGGCGTGGCCGACGCGGCGCTCGCCTTGAAGCTCGAGCGCGGGACGCTCGCCGGAGGCGCCGTCTCCGCGGATCTCGGCCTCGCGGCGGCGACGCAGGCCGCGAGCGCGACCGTCCGTGCGACGAACGTCGGCCTGGGGCAGCTCACGAGCGAGATGGGCGTCTCGCAGATCGTGCACGACGGGCCGCTCCAGCTCTCCGCCGAGCTCGAGGGTCACGGCCCCTCGCTCCACGCCGTGATGGCGAGCCTCGACGGCCGCCTCGTGGTCGACGTCGGGGCCGCGCGCCTCGCCGCCCGGGCCGACGAGCTCGCGCGCACGCAGCTCGTGCGGGCGCTGATCCACGGCCTCGTCGGCGGCGACGAGACGCGCCTCGAATGCCTCGTCGCGCGCTTCGACGTCGCGCACGGGAGCGCGCGCACACGCGTCCTCCTGGCGAAGAGCGACCGGATCGACGCCGTGGGCGACGGCACGATCGATCTCGGGCGCGAGACGCTCGAGCTCGACGTCGTCCCGCGGCGCAACGTCGTCGGCAGCGACGTGGAGCTCGCAGTCCCGCTCGTCGTGAAGGGAAGGCTCGCGTCCCCGAGCGTCACGCCGAGCCCGATCGGGACGCTCCAGGGGACGGTCGGCTCGATCCTGCCGTCGCGCCTGCGAGACGACAGCTGGCTCCGGCCCCTCTTCGGCGCGAGCGGAGAGAGCCCGTCCCTGAGCTGCGGGCAGGCGCGGGCGATCGCGGAGGGAAGGGCGGCGCCCCCGCCGCCGGCGAAGGCCCTCGAGAAGCCGCTCGACGAGCTGAAGCAGGGCTTGAAGAAGCTCTTCGGCCGCTGAGCGCGCGCTCAGCGGAAGATCTTCTCGCGGTAGTGGGCGAGCTCGGCGAGGCTCCCGCGCAGGTCGTCGAGGGCGGTGTGCGTCTTCTCGCTCTTCTCGAAGCGCGGGACGTCCGGATACCACGCGCCGGCCAGCACCTTGAGGCTCGACACGTCGAGCTGTCGGTAGTGGAGGAAGCCCTCGAGGAGCGGCATGTAGCGCGCGAGGAAGCGGCGGTCGGTGTGGATCGAGTTCCCGGCGAGGATGCCCTCCCGGAAGGCACAGTGGCGCGCGACGAGCGCGAGCGCGTCTCTCTCCGCATCGGCGAGCGAGATCCGCGACGCGCGGATCCGGTCGAGGAGACCCGACTTCGCGTGCATCTCGCGCACGAAGGGCTCCATGCGCCCGAGCACGTCGTCGGGCTGCCAGACCACCCGCTCGAGCTCCGCCAGCGGCACGAGGTCGGCCTTCGTGACGACGATCCCGATCTCGACGATCGCGCAGCGCTCGACGTCGAGCCCCGTCATCTCGAGGTCGAGCCAGACGAACGTGGGATTGGAGGACACGCGCGCAGGGTAGCGGCTCGCCCGGCACGATCGAGGGACGACGCATGGCGGAGGCGCGTCGTCGTCCTCTCAGTCGGGGCGCTCGTCCCGCTCGACGGCGCCCCGCGAGATACCGCGCTCGTCGTCGAGGTCGCCCTGCTCGTCGTCCGAGCCGCGCACCAGGGGAGGCGTCGCGACCGTCGCGAGGAGATCGCCCGGCTTCACGTCGGCTCCGAGCATCACCTCGGCGTGCAAGATGCCGGCGGAGTCGGCGCGCACCCAGCGCGAGGCCTCGTAGACGGGCGGCGGCGCGACGGGCGGCGCGTCCGGGACGTCGATCATCGGAGCCCGCGCAGGAGGCCACGCACGCCGGCGATGCCGCGCTCCACCTTGGAGGCGCATCGGCTCGCCCGCCTCGTACAGGATCGCCGGGATCCCGGCATCGACCGCCGCGTGCCGCAGCGTGCCCTTGCCGCCCGGATGGTCGAGCAGGAGCGGCGCTCCGAACGAGATCGCGAGCGCGAGCCCCGCGGGCTTCGAGAGGTCGCCGCGCACCTGCGGCAGGTTCGTGCGGTGGAACGATCCGGAGTGGAAGTCCGCGAGGGCGTCACAGCGGCGGATCACGTTCTCGAAGAGGTCGTGGGCGAGGCGCGCGGCGAGGCTCCGCGCGGATTGCCCGGGAAGAATCGGTTCAGGTCGCGACGGTCCGGCAGGTAGCGCGAGCCGCGACGGAAGCCGGGCAGGTTCACGATCGGGACGCCGACGATCGTGCCGCGCAGCGACTCGGGCGGCGCCCGGTTCACGACCTGGCCGACGATCTCGATTCCGTTGATCTCGTCGCCGTGCACGGCGGCGGTCAGGCAGAGCGTCGGCCCCGCAGCGACGCCGCGCACGACGCGGATCGGAAGCGCCCGGTCCGCTGCGCCGCCGGCGGCGTCGAGGGGGAGCTCGAGGGCGCGGCGCTCGCCGGGCGCGACGTCGACGCCGAGGAACCGCCACACGCCCCACGCGGGCGCGGGAGGGCGGTCGGGCGTCGACGGCGCACCCGAGGGCGAGGGCGGCGGGGCGTCCGGCTCTCCGCGCGCCGCGCCTGCCGGCAAGAGCCCGATCAGCGCGGCGAGGCCGAGCGCGCGCCACGCCCTGCCGGTCGTCCCGTGCATTGCCCTCCGTCGCTCCCCGGGCCCGCCGCTCCGCGTGCCCACGAGCCGCCTCGCGCGGCGGCCCGACCGTAGTATGGTCGCCGCGGAATCGGGAGGGAGCGTGCCGAGACACATCGCCGGGCCGAAGACGATCGAGGCGGCGGGCAACAAGCCCAAGCGGATCGAGGAGTTCGTCGGGCGGGTGAACACGGGAGACGCGGGCGTGAGCGTGGCCCGCATGGTCTCGCCCGGGGGCTGGGTCGAGCCGGGCCAGCGGCCCGACTTCCGCGAGCACACGATCGTGCTCCGCGGCCTCCTGCGCGTGGAGCACCGGGGCGGCTCGATCGACGTCCGGGCGGGCGAGGCCGTGACCTGCGAGCCCGGAGAATGGGTGCGCTACTCCACCCCGGGCCCGGAAGGCGCAGAGTACGTCGCGATCTGCCTCCCGGCGTTCTCGCCCGAGACGGTCCACCGCGACTCCGAGTGAGAGGGGGCCGGCCGTCCCGCGGAAATCTCGACCGAGGGCGTTGACGACCCTTCGCACGTGCCCACAACCCTCGCGGGACGGTGCACCCGCACGGCGGCGCGCGCCGGCCGAAGCTCGCAGGGACCCCGAAGAAGGAGACACCGGAATGAAGTTCCGACCGCTCGGAGACCGCATCCTCGTCCGCCGCCTCGAGGGCGAGGAGAAGACGAAGGGAGGCATCATCATTCCCGACACGGCGAAGGAGAAGCCCCAGGAGGCCAAGGTCATCGCCGTCGGCAAGGGCAAGGTGACCGACGACGGGAAGCTGCAGCCCGTCGAGGTGAGCCCCGGCGACAAGGTCCTGTTCGGCAAGTACTCCGGCAACGAGATCGCTCTCGACGGAGAGGACTACGTGATCATCCGCCAGGACGACGTCCTCGGCGTGCTCGAGTAGCGGAAGGAGAATCGACCGATGGCCAAGGAGATCCGGTACGACGCCACTGCGCGCGCGAAGCTTCTCGCGGGCGTGGATGCGCTCGCGAACGCAGTCAAGGTGACGCTCGGGCCGAAGGGCCGGAACGTCGTGATCGAGAAGAGCTTCGGCTCGCCCACGGTGACCAAGGACGGCGTCACCGTCGCGAAGTCGATCGAGCTCGAGGACAAGTTCGAGAACATGGGCGCCCAGATGGTGCGCGAGGTCGCGAGCAAGACCTCCGACGTCGCGGGCGACGGCACCACCACCGCCACCGTGCTCGCCCAGGCGATCTTCCGCGAGGGCGCGAAGCTCGTGGCTGCGGGCGCGAATCCGATGGAGCTCAAGCGGGGCATCGACAAGGCGGTCTCCGCGATCACCGAGCACCTGCAGAAGCTCTCCAAGATGACGCGCAACTCGGAGGAGATCGCGCAGGTCGGCACGATCTCCGCCAACAGCGACGAGACGATCGGGAAGATCCTGGCCGAGGCGATGGAGAAGGTCGGCAAGGAAGGCGTGATCACCGTCGAAGAGGCGAAGGCGATGGAGACGGTCCTCGAGGTGGTCGAGGGCATGCAGTTCGATCGCGGCTACGTGTCGCCCTACTTCGTCACCAATCCCGAGCGCATGGAGGCCGTCCTCGAGGACGTCCTCATCCTCCTGTGCGAGAAGAAGATCTCGAACATGAAGGACCTGCTCCCCCTGCTCGAGCAGGTCGCGCGCCAGGGCAAGCCGCTCCTGATCGTGGCCGAGGACATCGAGGGCGAGGCGCTCGCCACGCTCGTCGTGAACAAGATCCGCGGCACGCTCCAGGCGGCCTGCGTGAAGGCCCCCGGCTTCGGCGACCGTCGCAAGGCGATGCTCCAGGACATGGCGGTCCTGAGCGGCGGCCAGGTGATCGCCGAGGAGCTCGGGCTCAAGCTCGAGAACGTGACGCTGAAGGACCTCGGCCGTGCGAAGCGCGTGGTGATCGACAAGGACAACACCACGATCATCGACGGCGCGGGCTCGAAGAAGGCGATCGAGGGCCGCGTGAACGAGATCCGCAAGCAGATCGACGACACGACGTCCGACTACGACCGCGAGAAGCTGCAGGAGCGGCTCGCGAAGCTCGTGGGCGGCGTGGCCGTGATCAAGGTCGGCGCGGCCACCGAGACCGAGATGAAGGAGAAGAAGGCGCGCGTCGAGGACGCGCTCCACGCGACCCGC
>DATKKW010000023.1:0-3804 GCA_035542715.1 Myxococcota bacterium | reverse complement strand
GCGAAGGTCGCGCTGCGGATCCCGCCGCCGGAGAGAGCCAGGCCGATCGCCGGCCGCGCGAGCTCCGGGCCGCGCTCGCCGAGCGCCTTCCGACGTGCCCCGATCAGCTCCTTCTCGCGCACGACGAGGTCTTGCGGGAAGGCCTTCGACGCGTGCGGACCGCCGACCTCGACCTCCTCCGGCTTGGGCATCGCTCCTCCTCCGCTTCCCAGTGTACGGCCGGACGAGCCTCGGCCGCGCACGCTTCTGCCTCCCCAAAAGACGGGGCCCGCGGCGCCGCCGCCCCACCCGCCGGCGCCGGCCGCTCCGCACTAGACTGCGCCCGCGCGCCTCGCCTTGCGCGCGGGGAGGACTTCATGGCGCGCTTCGACGGCAAGGTGGGATTCGTGACCGGCGGCGGAACGGGGATCGGCCTCGCGTGCGCGCGGGCGATCGTCGCCGGCGGCGGCCGCGTCGCCCTCGCCGGGCGACGGGAGGACGTGCTGCGGAACGCGGCGGCAGGGCTCGGCGACGCCGCGCTGCCCGTCGTCTGCGACGTCCGCGACGACGCCTCCGTCGACGCCGCCGTCGCCGCGACCATCGAGCGGCTGGGCGGCCTCCAGCTCGCCGTGAACGCCGCCGGCATGGGCTCGGTCGGGAGCGTCCTCAACTCGACCGCTCCCGAGTTCGCCCAGACCCTCGACACGAACCTGACCGGTATCTTCCGCTGCCTGCGCGCCGAGGCGCGCGCCATGAAGGCGAGCGGCGGCGGGAGCATCGTGAACGTGAGCTCGATCGCGGCCGGCGTCACCCATCGCTGGATGACGTCCTACTGCGCGTCGAAGGCCGGCGTGAACATGCTCACGCGCTGCGCGGCGGACGACCTCGGCGAGCACGGCATCCGCGTGAACGCCGTCATGCCCGGCCTCGTCTACACGGATCTCGCCGTGCCGCTCACGGGGAACGAGCAGGCGCGCGAGGAGTACCTGCGTCTCATGCCGGTGTCGCGCCTCGGTCGACCCGACGACGTCGGCGCCCTCGTGGCGTTCCTGCTCTCGGACGAGGCGTCCTGGATCACGGGCCAATGCGTGGGCGTCGAGGGCGGACACCTCCTGCGCAAGGGGCCGGATCTCGTGCCGCTGTTCTCGCAGTTCCTGCCCGCGGAGCGCTGACGAAGGGCCGCGGCGCTCGGGCTCAAGCGCGGGAGAGCACCTCGATCCGATCGCCCACGCCTGCCTCGCCGGCCTCGACGACGCGCCAGTAGATGCCGCGTCGGTTCTCGTGGCGCGTCGGCGGCGCCTGCACGAACTGCAGCGCGTCGCCGCCGAAGCGGGCCTTGAACTTCAGGCATCCGTTGTGCGGCTCGGGCGTCATCTCGACGAGGGCTCTACCGACACGAAGGCGCGTGCCCGCCGGAAGGTTCGCCGCCGAGAGGTCGAGCTCGACGAACAGGTTGTCGCCGAAGACGGTGAGCGGCTGCCCGTTCGCGATGAGCTCCGCGAGATCGCGCCGCATCACGGAGAGCTGCGCGTCGGGCTTGCGCGGCGGGCGGCGGCTCCAGCCGTCGCCCGGCACGCCCTCCTCGAGCGAGAGGCAGACGCGCTCCGGTGTCTCGCGAATGCCGTCGGCGCGGCGACGCACGATCAGGGCGAGCCTCCCGACGTCACGCGGAGACGGCGCCAGCGCGCGCACGGCCGCGTCGAGCTCGGCGAGCGGAGGATGGCACGTGGCGTCGCCGGGCGGCCCGAAGGCCTCGCGCGCGAGGTCGGCCATGGGCCGAGCCTAGCAGCCCTGCCGGGATCGGGGAGCTTACCCGGCCTCGAAGGGCAGGTAGCCTGGCTCGAGCAGCTGGTTCGCCTCGTCGAGTCGCATCGTGTCGCCTCCCCTGCCCGCCTCGGATCGCGCCGAGCATAGGGCAGCGCATCGCGGCGACGGCGGCCTACGCCACCCGGGCCCGCGCGATCCGGTAGAACTCGTAGCCCTTCATGCCCGCCGCCGCGGGCCCGTAGCAGCGCGCGCGGTACTCCGATGCCGGCACGTCGTCGAGGAGCTCGAGGCCCCGCGCGCGGAGATACTCGGGAGCGCGCGCAGGATCGAGGCCGAACGTCCATCGCTCGCCCGCCGCCTCGAGCGTCCGGAGGAGCGCAGCCGTGCCGAAGAACGCGCCGGGCTCGCGCAACACTTTCGCGTGCACGTAGGTGAAGACGAGCTCGCTGCCCACCGCTCCCTTCGCGCACCAGCGCAACGTCTCGTCCACCGCGCCTTCCGTCAGGTAGTTCGAGACGCCTTCCCAGATCACGAGCGAGGGGCGAGCGGCGTCGTAGCCCTGCGACGCCATCGCCGCCTCGAGCTGTCCCGCCGCGAAGTCCGTCGCGACGAACCGGACGCGCCGCGAAGACGTCGGCGCCACGGGGCCGAGCAGGCGCAGCTTCCGCTCCTGGGTGGCGGGATGATCCACCTCGAACACCGCGCAGTCGCGGAGCGCCGCGAGCCGGTAGGCCCGCGCGTCGAAGCCTGCGCCGAGGATCACGACCTGCCCTGCGCCGCGCCGCACGGCTTCGATCAGCCGCTCGTCGATGAAGCGCGTGCGCGCGGCCGCCGACGTACGGACGCCCGGCCAGCGTGCGTCGATCAGGCGACACTCGGCCCGCGCGACGCCCGGGAGACGCGCGAGGTCGACGGCGAAGCGGAGCCGCGGCGACAGGAACCGACGCGCAAACGGGTCGACGAAGAGCCGCCGGTCGGCAGGAAGACGGGTTTCGAGCGCACGGAAGAGCGCCATGTACTCCGCGGTGCGGCTCGGCCGGCCCTCTACCACGGCGACCATCCTCTCGCGTCGGCCGGGCTCGCTGCGGCTCGCATTCGGCGGGATGACGGAATCGTCACGCCGCAATCGCGAGGGGACTGGGGCGCTATCGGTCGAGCTGCTCGGTGCAGGGTCCGCAGTACGTATGGGTTTCCAACACGAGCCGCCCGCTCCAGGGCCAGCGGCGCAGGCCGACGAACTTGCCGCAGACGCAGCACCGGCGGATGGCGAGGCTCAGTCCGAGCCCCCTGCCAGCCCATCCGGCCGGTCCACGCGCGAGGGCGCCGCCGAGAGAGAAGCCCGGAAGTCGCGCGGGCGCGCCTCGCTTCACGCCGTCGCCCTCCGGCCGACGACGAGGTCGAAGCGATGCGCGACCTCGAGAGATTCGGCAGCCGCGCAGCGCTCGCGAACCTCGTCGATCCTGGCGCGCAGCTCGCCCTCCTCGAACGTGGCGAGCACGGGCATGTATCGTCTTCGGGCCAGCTCGAGGCGATCGGCGAGCGTCAGCTCCTGACGCACGGTGACGGACGCGACCGAGGCCTGGAGCCCCGCTCCCTCCAGCAGCGCGGCGATCTCCTCGGGCCGGCGATGGAGGCTCTCCCACCGGCGCCGCGCTTCCTTGAAGAGCCACGTCTGCGATTCCGGCGCGAGGTCCGCCACGAGGAGGCGCCCTCCCGCCGCGAGCCGCTCGTGGAGCCTCCGGAACAGCGACGAGGGATCGGGGAAGTGGGCCGTCGCGTCCTTCAGGAGGATCTTGTCGTAGCGCACCGGGAACTCGGCGAAGCTCATCGCGTCCATCTCGACGGTCCGGATCCGGAGGTGCTCGCCGACGCGATCGAGCATCGCCTTCGAGCCGTCGACCGCCACGATCTGGTTTCGGAGAGGGACCTCACGGAGCAGCTCGTGGGCGACGAGCCCCGTGCCGCAGCAGAGATCGGCGACGAGGTCCTCCGTCTCGAGCTGCAGCGCGCGCGCCACCGCGCGGGCCACCGTCTGCACCGCCATCGGACGATGGATCG
>DATKKW010000022.1:0-93767 GCA_035542715.1 Myxococcota bacterium | reverse complement strand
CCCTAGGGCGCGTGCCGTCGCGCATCAAGGGCGCTTCGCGCCAGACCGATCCGTCCGGGCGCGGAGTCCGGACCCGGAGGCGGGCGCATGCTGTACGCGGTCGGCGACATCCACGGCGAGCGGGAAGCGCTCGACGCGCTCCTCGACACGCTCCCGCTCCGGCCGGAGGACCGCCTCGTGTTCCTCGGCGACTACGTGGACCGCGGCCCCGACTCGCGCGGCGTGGTCGACCGCCTGATCCGCCTCGCGAACGAACGGTCCTGCGTGTTCCTCCTGGGAAACCACGAGTCGATGTTCCTCGACTTCGTCGGCTGGAAGGGGCCCGCCTGGTTCGGCGGCGACGCCTTCCTGGCGAACGGCGGGGCGCGGACGCTCGCGAGCTACGGGTACTTCGACTGCGACGATCCCCATCCGGAGCGCTTCCGGCTGCCGCCGGAGCACGCGGCCTTCTATCGGGCGCTGCGTCTGCATCACTTGGAGGGGGACTACCTGTTCGTGCATGCGGGGCTCGGGGCGGCGGCCCTCGAGAGCGGGGATCTCGAGTACGCGCTCCGGCAGGCGCGTCCCGAGGATCTCTTGTGGAGCCGCAGCACCGGCGAGAAGCCGCACGACCTCGGGGTCACGATCGTGTACGGGCACACGCCGTCGCCGGACTTCGGCGTGCGGTGGAACTCGCCCTGGAGCATCGGGATCGACACCGGCGCCGTGTACGGCGGCTACCTGACGGCGATCCGCCTGCCGGACGAGACGCTCTTCCAGGTCTAGGGCGCCGTTCAGCCCCGGGCGCCGACGAGCTCGGCCCCGTCCTGGGCGGCCGACCGCCGCTTCGCGGCGGGCACCTTCAGCACCTGGCCGACCTTGAGCTGCCGCGGATGCCGCAGCCCGTTCGCCGCCATGAGCGCCTCCTCCGACACGCCGAAGCGACGCGCGAGGGAGCCCAGCGAGTCGCCCTGCTTCACGCGATATCTGGCGCCGGCGCTCGCGACCGCGACGCGCTTCGTCTTGGGCTCGACGTCCGCGGGCGTCGAGGCGAGGACGGCCTCGGCGGACTTCGTCTCGGAGGTGCGAGGCAGCCTCAGCGTGTAGCCCACCGGCGCGTAGCGTCGGCCGCTCCAGAAGGGATCGCGGAGCGCGAGGTTGTACTCGCGCAGCGCGTCGAGGTCGACGCCGAGCGTGCGCTGGAGCGTGCGAACCGAGTAGGAGCGCGAGAGCACGATCTCGCGCGGATTGGCCGGCGGGCTCTTCGCGATCCGGCCGAAGTACGTCTCCGGGCTCTTCGAGACGTCGGAGGCGGCGAGGAAGCAGGTGTAGAAGTTGCGGGAGGCGAAGCCGAAGGACGGACCCTTGTAGCGCCGCACGATCGTCGCGATCTCCCGGGTGCCGAGCTCCCGGGACGCGCGCCGCATGCCCCCCGCGCCGTGGTTGTAGCCCGTGATCGCGAGCGGCCAGGAGCCGGTGACCTCGTGGTTCTCCTTCAGGTAGAGGGCCGCCGCCTCGGTCGCCTTCCAGGGATCGAGGCGCTCGTCGACCACGTCGTCGACCCGCATGAAGCGCCGGCCGGTCGAGCGCATGAACTGCCACATGCCCGCCGCACCGACGCTCGAGTAGGCGTTCGGGTTGTAGGACGACTCGACGTGGGGGAGCGCGGCGAGCTCGCGGGGCACGCCTTGCGCGACCAGGGTCTGCTCGACGAAGGCCTCCCACGCCCCGGACCGCTCGACGCCCTCGCGAAAACGATCCGCCTGGCCGAGCTGGAACCGGATGTTCTCCGCTGCGGTGCGCAGCGTCGCGGAGCTCACACCCCTCGGCCAGAGGCTCAGGACACGCTTCTCCGCCGGGCTCAGGCTGGTGCGCTTGCCGTCCGCGAGATCGAGCAGGATCCGCCGGTAGGCCGCCTTCTGCTCGTCGACCTGGGCCTGCTGGCCGCTCGGCGAGAGGTCCTCCGGGAAGCGGAGCGTCTCGTAGACCACGTCCAGGTAGTTGGCGTCATGGATGAAGCCGCCGTGGGTGTCGACCTCGGTGTAGACGCGCGTCCAGAACCGGATCTGGGGCTGCAGGGCGTAGGGCCGCGGAAGCTCCTCGAGGGCCGCGGAATCGCCGGCCGCGAGGCCGAGCGCGGCAGCCAGGAAGAGCATCGCATGGAGCCCACGGGTGCGGAGCGCGCGCAACATCGGCACTTCCATCGGCAGACGGTGGCGCCGGCTTTCGCCGCGAACCCCCCGGTCGCGACGGCTTCGGTCCCGAGCGCCTCGAGACACTCGCATCGTATCGAGCGAGGCCGCGCATGCAAACGCCGGCGCGGGGCGCGTGCCTGCGCCACGCGCGGGAGCGCGGCCGGGGGGGCCCGGGTTCGCCCTCAGCGTCGCCGGCTCTTCTTGCGGTCCTTCTTCGCCTGCTTGCGCTTGTTCTTCTGCTTCGTGCGGTCGCGCGAGGACTCCTTCGGGCGGGAGGCCGCGGGCCCCAGCGCCGGCGCCGCGCCCGCGCCGCGCCGGCCGCCGAGCAGCGCCGACGGATCGAAGCCGGGCGGGAGGCCGCCGCCCATCAGCCGTCCGACGCCGGGGATGCGGGAGAGGAGGCCGGCGCCGCGCCCACCGCCGAGGCTCCCCATGAGGTCGCGCATCTGCGTGAAGCGCCCGACGAGCTGGAAGACCTCCTTGCTGCGCCGCCCACTGCCCCGGGCGATCCGCGCCGCGCGGCTCTTCTGGATCAGCTCGGGCTGCGCGCGCTCGCGCGGTGTCATCGAGCCGATCATCGCCTCGACCTTCTTGAGCTCGCGCTCGTCCACCTGCTCGGCGAGCCCGCTCATGCCGGGCAGCTTCGCCAGGAGGTCGCGCATGGGTCCCATGCGCTGGATCGTGCGCAGCTGGTCGAGGAGGTCGGTCAGGGTGAAGCGGCCCTCGAGCATCCGGGCCGCCGCGGCCTCGGCCTCCTTCTGGTCGACGACCGCTTCGAAGTCCTTCACCAGCCCGACGACGTCGCCCATGCCGAGGATGCGCGACGCCAGGCCCTCGGGCCGGAAGGGCTCGAGGCGATCGAGGGTCTCGCCGGTGCCGATGAACTTGATCGGGACGCCGGTCACCGTCTTCACGGCGAGGGCCGCACCGCCCCGAGCATCGCCGTCGAGCTTGGTCAGCACGAGCCCGTCGAGGGCGATGCGCTCGGAGAACGCCTTCGCGACCTGCACCGCGTCGCGTCCCATGAGGGCGTCGCAGACGAGGAGACGGTTCGCGGGCGAGACGCGCCGCTCGATCTCCGCGAGCTCGTCCATCAGCTCCTCGTCGATCGCGAGGCGCCCCGCCGTGTCGTAGACGATCGCGTCGAAGCCCTCGCGGCGGGCCCGCTCGGCCGCGGCCGCGCAGATTGCCGGGGGCAGCTCTCCCTCGGCGCCGGCGTGGACCGGGACGCCGATCTTCTCGCCGAGCTGCTGCAGCTGGAGCACGGCGGCCGGGCGGTAGACGTCTGCGGCGACGAGCAGAGGCCTTCGTCCCTGGCCCTGGAGGTGGCGCGCGAGCTTCGCTGCGACCGTCGTCTTGCCCACGCCTTGCAGGCCGAGCAGGAGGACCGAGACCACGCCGCTCGGGCCGCGGGCCAGGGTGGGATCGACGGGCCCCATCAGCGCCACGAGCTCCTGCTCGCAGATCGCGACGAAGTGCTGGCCCGGGGTGACCTTGATCTCGCGGCCGGCCGCGTCGGTGACCCGCGTCTCGACCTTCTCGCCGAGGGCGCGGCTCTTCACGCGCTCGAGGAAGCCCTTCACCACGGTGAAGTCGACGTCGGCCTCGAGCAGCGAGGCGCGCACGTCGCGGAGCGACTGCTCGACATTCTCCTCGGAGAGCTCGCGTACGCCGCGCAGCCGCTCGCGCGCCGCCTCGAAGCCGCGGGTCAGGGTCTCGAGCATGCCTTCCTCCGGAGCGCGCGAGCATACGAGAGGGGGGAGGGGCGGCCAAGGCGCCGTGCGAGGCCGCCTTTTTCCCCTCGGCGCCGAGTGCTACCTCCCGGCCGTGTTCCGCCGCGTCCTCGTCGCCAACCGCGGAGAGATCGCCCGCCGCGTGTTCCGCGCCTGTCGCGCCCTCGGCGTGGAGAGCGTCGCGGTCTTCTCCGAGGCGGACGCCGACGCGCCCCACGTGCGAGAGGCGGACCACGCGGTTCCGATCGGTCCGCCGCCCGCGCGCGACTCGTATCTCGACCAGGGCGCGCTCCTGGCCGCCGTGCGCAGCTCGGGCGCGGACGCCGTGCACCCGGGCTACGGCTTCCTCTCGGAGAACGCGGGCTTCGCCGAGGCCGTGAGCGCCATCGGCGCGACCTGGATCGGCCCGCCCCCGGCGGCAATCGCGGCGATGGGCGACAAGGCGACGGCCCGCAGCGTGATGCAGCGGGCCGGCGTGCCCGTGACGCCGGGGAGCGACGTGCTGCACGACGTCGACGACGCCGTCGCGACCGCGGCGCGCGTCGGATATCCGGTGCTGCTCAAGGCCTCGGCCGGGGGCGGCGGGATCGGCATGGTGCCGTGCGAGACCGAGGCCGACGTGCGCAAGGGCTTCGCGACCGCGACCGCGCGCGCGACCTCGGCCTTCGGCCACGGCGCCGTCTACCTCGAGCGCCTCGTGCACGGCGCGCGCCACGTCGAGGTGCAGGTGGCGGCCGACGCGAAGGGCGAGGTCGTCCACCTGTTCGAGCGCGAGTGCTCGCTGCAGCGCCGACACCAGAAGGTGCTGGAGGAGGCGCCGAGCCCCGCGGTCGACGGAACGCTGCGCGAGGCGCTCGGCGCCGCCGCGGTGCAGGCGGCGCGCGCGATCGGCTACGCGAACCTCGGCACGCTCGAGTTCCTGCTCGGTCCGGACGGCTCGTTCTACTTCATGGAGATGAACACCCGGCTCCAGGTCGAGCACCCGATCACCGAGTGGACGACCGGCGTCGACCTGGTGCAGCTCCAGCTTCGTCTCGCCGCCGGCGAGCCGCTGCCCTTCGCCCAGCCGGAGCTTCGGCAGCGAGGCCACGCGATCGAGATGCGCGTGTACGCCGAGGATCCCGCGAAGAACTTCCTGCCGTCGCCCGGGACGATCACGCGCCTGCGCTGGCCCGCGGGCGACGACGTGCGCGTGGACGCCGGAGTGGAGCAGGGCTCGAAGGTCACGCCCTTCTACGACCCGCTCCTCGCGAAGCTCGTGGTGCGCGGGCCGACGCGCGACGCCGCCATCGCGTGCGCGCTCGCGGCGCTCTCCGCGACCGAGATCGAAGGCGTCAAGACGAACCTGGACGTGCACCGCCGCATCCTGGAGGACGCTGCGTTCCGCCGGGGCGAGGTCTCGATCTCCTATCTCGGCGAGCTCATGAAGCGGCCCCAGGGCTGACGGGAGAAGGCATGGCCACGCAGGTCGAAGCGCAGATCACGGGCAGCGTGTGGAAGATCGAGGTCTCGGTCGGCCAGGAGGTCTCCGAGGGCGACGTGCTCGTCATCCTCGAGTCGATGAAGATGGAGATCCCCGTCGAGGCGCCGGCGCGCGGCCGTGTCGCGGAGATCCGGGTGGAGGAGGGCGCGAGCGTCGACGAAGGCGCCGTCCTCGTCGTGCTCGAGTGAGGCCGACCGGCGCGCGAAGCGCGCCGCGCCGCGCGAGATGATGGCCGGCGACGCAGTGACGGCCCGGCCCCTCTCCGCTCGCGAGCGAAGCGCCGCGCGCGCGCTGCTGCGACGCGACGCAGGCGCGAACCTGCTCCTGCTCGACCTGATCGACCATCTCGGCGAGGCGCCGCCCCCGGCCGAGCCGCCGCCGGTGCTGGTCGGCCTCTGGCGCCGGCGCGAGCTCGCGGGCGTGGGCGCCCTGCGGCCCTGCGTCGTGCTGAGCGAGGGGATCGACCCCGCCTGTCTCGCGGTCTTCGCGCCGCTGCTCGAGCCCCTGGGGACCGGCCTCGTGAAGACCGCGGAGGGCGCCGGCGCGGTCGTGGCGCGCGCGCTCGCCGACCTCGGCCGACACATCGTGGTGGATCGACACGAGCGTGTGCTCGCGCGCCCGTGCGCGCGACGCGGCGGCGCGCTGCCCGACCCGGCAGCGGGCGCCCGGGTCCGCCCCGCCCGGCGCGACGACCACCCGGCCCTGGTCGAGGCGGCGCGGGCGAGCCTGCGTGAAGAGGGGCGGCCCGACCCCTTCGGCGTCGATCCCGAGGGCTTCCGCCGCTGGGTGGCCGGACGCATGGAGCGCGCGACCGTGGTCGAGGAGGACGGGCGCGTGGCCTTCGTCGCGTACGCCGACGTGCGTCGGCCCGAGGGCTGGCTGCTGCAGGGGGTCTACACCTGGCCGGAGTACCGACGCCGCGGCCTCGCCCGCATCGGGGTCGGGGCGCTGTGCCGAAGCGCCGCGGACGCCGGGGCCGACCACGTCCAGCTCACGGTCGTCGAGGGCAACGTCGCGGCGGAGGGACTCTACGCCGGGCTCGGCTTCGCTCCGGTCGGTCGGGTCCGCACCCTGCTCTTCGCTTCGGACTGAGGCGGCGGGCGCCGCGACCTCGCCGCCGGTGCGCCGCCACGCTCTTGATCCGCGAGTCAGCCGGGCTAGCTTGGCCGCACTTCGACTCCAAAACCCAATCCACCGACGGTGACAACGGGAGAGCGTCATGGGACTCCTCGACGGAAAAGTGGCGATCGTGACGGGCGCGGGCGGCGGCATCGGCCGGGAGCACGCGCTCGCGATGGCGAGGGAAGGCGCGAAGGTCGTGGTGAACGATCTCGGCGGCACGCGCGACGGCTCGGGCGCGAGCCACAACCTCGCCGACAAGGTCGTGGAAGAGATCAAGGCCCTCGGCGGCCAGGCCGTGGCGAACTACGACAGCGTCGCGACCATGGCCGGCGGCAAGGGCATCTGCGAGACCGCGCTCAAGGCCTTCGGCAAGGTCGACATCCTCGTGAACAACGCGGGGATCCTGCGCGACAAGACGCTCGCGAAGCTGGAAGAGGAGAACTGGGACATCGTGAACGCGGTGCACCTGAAGGGCACGTTCTGCGTGACCCAGCCGGTGTACAACCACATGCGCGAGCGGAACCAGGGCGGCGTGATCATCAACACGTCGTCGACCTCGGGCCTCGAGGGCAACTTCGGCCAGTGCAACTACGGCGCGGCGAAGGCCGGCATCTGGGGCTTCTCGCGCTGCCTCGCGATCGAGGGCAAGAAGGCGAACATCCGCGTCTTCGTGCTCGCCCCGGTGGCGCACACGCGCCTCACCGAGGACCTGCCGTTCTTCCAGGCCGAGGAGACGAAGCATCGGATGGACCCGAAGCTCGTCTCGCCGCTCGTGGTGTTCCTGGCGAGCGACCTCGCGAAGGACCTCTCGGGCCGCACGTTCTTCGTCGGCGGTGGCACGATCGCCGAGATGAAGATGGTGCGCGGCGAGGGCGCCACGAAGAAGGAGAACGGCGGCCTGTGGACGCCGGAGGAGATCGCGGCGAGCCTCGACAAGATCCTGCAGTGATTGCCGGTCGCGGCGGGCGGAGCGCGGCGCTCCACCCGCCGCGGCGCTGCTCGCCCGCGGCCGCTCCGATTGCTGCGCGCGCAGTGAAGTGATACACCCGGGCCGATGTCGGAGCGAGCTTCCGCGCCCGATCCTCCCGCCCCTCACGGTCCGGATCTCGCCGACCCGCTGTCGGCGATGACGCCGCGCTTCAACTTCTTCTTCCGCTGGTTCGCGAAGCGATTCTTCGGCCACTTCGATCTCGACGACGACACCGTCGCGCAGCTGCGCGCGCTCGAGGCGCGAGGCTCGGTCGTGTACGTCATGCGGTACGCGAGCCGCCTCGACTACTTCCTGTTCAACACGCTCTTCGTGCGCGAGGGGCTCCGCCTCTCGGGCTTCGCGAACGGCGTCCGCTTCTACTACTACCGCCCGTTCCTCGAGGCGTTCCGGACGCTGCTCCGCGGCTCGCGGCGCCGCCGCGAGGGCGGGGCGCCGGAGCCCTTCGCCCGCGAGCTCGCGCTCTCCGGGCGCTCCCAGTTCCTGTTCCTGCGCACCCAGCGCATCGGGCTCTTCGCGGGCCGGCGGGAGGTCGTGGAGCAGAACCGACACGAGCTCGACGACCTGGGCGAGATCGTGCGGGGCGTGTGGGACGCGAATCAGCCGGTCTCCCTGGTGCCTCTCGCGCTGTTCTGGCGCAAGGGCCCTCGCGCGGAGCGGCGCTTCCTGAACCTCGCCTACGGGGCGAGCACGCGGCCGTCCGACGTCGCGAAGATCGCCTCGTTCGTCACCACGTACCGCGGCCTCAGCGTGAAGGTGGGCGAGCCGATCGACCTGCGCGCGTTCATCGACGAGCGCAAGCACGAGGGAGAGCAGGCGATCGCGCGCAAGGTGCGTCGCTCGCTCCTCGTCTTCCTGTACCGCGAGGAGAAGGTCGTCGAGGGCCCCACGCTCCGGCCGCCCCACAAGGTGCAGGAGATCGTGCTCGGCGATCCCAGCGTGCGCGCCGCCGTGGAGGCAGCCGCGCGCGAGAAGGGGCTCCCGGTCGAGTCCGCGTGGGCCGAGGCGGAGAAGATCTTCGCCGAGATCGCCGCGAACATGAACTCGACGTTCCTCGCCGCCTTGAACGTGGTCGTGACGGCGATCTTCCGGCGGCTGTTCGGTTCGATCGAGGTGAGCGGCCTCGAGAAGGTCGCCGAGTACGCGAAGCGACATCCGCTCGTGCTCGTGCCCAGCCACCGCTCGTACTTCGACTTCCTGGTGCTCTCGTGGCTGTTCTACGGGAATCACCTCGTGCCCCCGCACATCGCGGCGCGCGAGAACATGGGCTTCGGCCCCTTCGGCTACATCTTCCGTCGGGCCGGCGCCTTCTTCCTGCGACGCTCCTTCTCCGATCCGCTGTACAAGGAGGTGTTCCGCCGGTACGTGACCTACCTCGTCCGGGAGGGCTTCACCCAGGAGTTCTTCATCGAGGGCGGTCGCTCGCGCACCGGCAAGACCCTGGTGCCGCGCCTCGGCATGCTCTCCTGGGACGTCGAGGCCTTCCTCTCCACCGGGCGTCGCGACCTGTTCTTCGTGCCGATCGCCATCACCTACGAGCGGCTGGTGGAGGAGGGCGCGATGATCGACGAGCTCGAGGGCGGGAAGAAGGTCGAGGAGTCGACGCTCGCGCTGTTCCGCGCGCGGAAGTTCCTGCGGCGGCGCTTCGGCAGCGTGTTCGTGAACTTCGGGGAGCCGATCTCCCTGGCCGACGCCCTCGGCGGCGAGCGCGAGCGCTTCGCCCGCGTCGAGGGCGCCTCGGTCGAGGCCGCGAAGCGGCGCTTCATCGAGGCGCTGGGCAATCGCATCGTCGAGCGGATCAACTGGGCCACCGTCGCGAACGCCACCTCCGTCGCGGCCTGCGCGCTCCTCGGCGGCCGCCGGCGCGGCATGCTCCGGCACGAGCTGACCGGTCGCATGCGCGAGGTGCTCGACCTGCTGCGGCTGCAGGACGTGCGCGTGACCCCCGCCCTGGAGCGGGATCAGGGCGACTTCCGGGAGGCGATCTCCTTCCTGCAGCGCAGCGACCTCGTGAAGTCGATGCCCGATCCGCGCGGCGAGATCCTGTTCTTCGAGGAGCCGCAGCGGCGGGCGCTCGACTTCTACCGCAACGGCATCCTCCACTACCTGGTGACGCCGAGCTTCCTCGCCCGCGCGCTCCTGCGCGGCGGGAGCGTCGACGAGCTGCGCGAGGACCTGGCGTTCTGGCTCGGGCTCTTCCACGCGGAGTTCTTCGTGCCGCGAGGCGAGATCCTCGCAGCCCATGCCGAGGGCTTCCTCGACTACTTCGAGCGCGCCGGCGGCGTGGCGCGCCGCGACGGACGCTTCGAGGTCGCGGAGAAGGCACGGCCGTACTTCGAGTTCCTGGCGGAGCAGACGCGCACGTTCCTCGAGGCGTACCACGCGGCCGCCCGCGCGGTGGAGGCGTCGCAGGAGCCCGTCGCTCGCCGCAAGCTCGAGCGCGACGTCACCCAGGAGCTCGAGCGCTCGATGCTGCTCGGCGAGGCGGTGCGTCGCGAGGCGGCGAATCCCGTCACGCTCGCGAACGCGATCGACGTGTTCCAGCGGCGGGGAATCCTCGAGCGCGGCCAGGGCGGGGCCGCGCGCGAGGACGCGGTGTACGTCCGGGGCCCCGCCTTCGGCGAGCTGCACGGGCTGCGCGAGCGTCTGGCGGGGGCTCTCGGCGCCCGGTAGCCTCGCCCGCCCATGGGGCTCCTCGACGTCATCGACTTCAAGAAGGGCAACGGCCTCGTGACCGCCATCGCGCAGGACGCCGCGACCGGCGAGATCCTGATGGTCGCCCACATGAACGAGGAATCCCTGCGCCGCACGCTCGAGACGGGCGAGGCGGTGTACTGGAGCCGCTCGCGCGGCCTCTGGCACAAGGGCGAGGAGAGCGGGAACACGCAGCGCGTGCTCGAGCTCCGCACCGATTGCGACGGCGACGCCGTGCTGCTCAAGGTCGAGCAGCGGGGCGGCGCGGCCTGCCACACGGGAAGGCGGAGCTGCTTCTTCCGCTACCGCGACGGCGAAGCCTGGGGTGACGATGGCGTCCAGGTCTTCGACCCCGAGAAGGTCTACAAGAAGTGAAGAAGGTGCTGCGGATCGGTCTGCCCAAGGGCAGCCTGCAGGACACGACCCTCAAGCTGTTCGGCCTGGCGGGCTGGCGTGTTCGCGTGTCGGAGCGCTCCTACTACCCCGAGATCGACGATCCCGAGATCGAGTGCATCCTGATCCGCGCGCAGGAGATGGCGCGCTACGTCGAGCACGGCGCCATGGACTGCGGCATCACCGGGATCGACTGGGTGATGGAGAGCAAGGCCAAGGTGAAGGAGCTGGCCGATCTGGCCGCACCCTGGCCGAACTACCGCACGGTGCGCTGGCTGCTCTCGGTGAAGGAGGGCTCGCCCTTCAAGAGCGTGAAGGACCTGCAGGGCAGGCGCATCGCCACGGAGGTGGTGGGCCTCACGCAGCGCTACCTGAAGCAGCACGGCGTCCGGGCCGAGGTCGAGTTCTCCTACGGCGCGACGGAGGTGAAGCCACCGCTCCTCGCCGACGCGATCGTCGACGTCTCCGAGACCGGCTCGAGCCTTCGCGCGAACAACCTGCGCGTGCTCGACACGGTGCTCGAGAGCACGCCGCGCTTCATCGCCCACAAGGAGTCCCACGCCGACGCGTGGAAGCGGCGCAAGATGGACCAGCTCGTGCTGCTCCTGCGCGGCGCGATCGCGGCCCTCGATCGCGTGGGGCTCATGATGAACGTGCCGCGGCCCAAGCTCGACAAGATCCTCGCCATCCTGCCGGCCCTCGCGACGCCGACGATCTCCGCGCTCGCCGACGAGCGCTGGGTCGCGGTGAACACGATCGTGCCGGAGCGGACGGTCCGCGAGATCCTGCCTCAGCTCTGCGAGGCCGGAGCGACGGGAATCGTCGAATATCCCCTGAACAAGATCGTCGGCTAGACGACCCGGCCGCGCGTCAGCGCGGCATCTCGCGCAGCCCGCTCGCCTCCCACTCCTTCGAGAGCTGCTGGAGCTTGCGGGTGAACTCGTCGATCGGGTCGTCGAAGGAGAGGATGATCTCGGTGGTGCGGGGGATGTCGTCGCCGGAGAGCAATCCGCGGTAGCGGTTCAGGTTCGCGAGGATCGCCTCCGCCACCTTGAGCGCGCGCTTCTCCGTCTTGATGAGCGGAGACTGCAGCGTGTAGACGTTGTTCCGTCCCCAGAGGCTCTCGTCGCGCACGATCGCGATCTCGCGGTAGACGCCGTGGATCGGATCGAAGTTGTACTCGACTCGGACCTCCTTGAAGATGTCCGAGTTGCCGGTGTAGAAGCCGCGCTCCTTCTCGACCTTGCCGAGCTGGCGGCAGCGGGGGCAGTAGAAGGTGTCGCCGTGGTTCAACAGGAACACGCCCTTGGCGTAGTCCTCGCAGTCCGTGTTCTCGCAGTAGCCGACGCCTCGCTTCATGCTTGCCATCCTCTGCGGACCGCCTCCAGGCCCACGGGTTCGGACGTTCACGACCCGGCGCCGGAGGGGTCTCCGCGCCTCTCCCTCGTGGGCCTGCGGGAGGAAGAGGCAATCGCCGTGCCGACCTTCGGGCTCGTGGATGCTCCGCGCAGACGTGTCCCCGGCTTCGAGCCGGACCTGCCGGCGCCCTGCGCCGGTAGGAGCTCTCGGGAGCTGCCCTCCCGCACCACCGGACCAGGCCGGCCGGAGCATTCTTGGGAACCCCGCTACCTCCTATGAAGATCCTGCGCAGCCCCGTCGCCCGCCGCGTCGCCGGCTCATGACCCGACGCTCGCGGCCCGAGGGGCCGGCTCGGGGGGCGAGCTGGCGAGGTAAACAACGACCGTGTGCGATCGCGGCGCGGCGCCGAGCGGTCGGAGCCGCAGAGGTCTCAGAGGAATTCTTATACTTCCGCGCGCTCGCGGCTGTCAACCGGGATTTTGGATCCGCCTTCCCGCGGCCCCGAGGCGCCGCCGCTCCCACGCGAGTCCGAGGCCGTACGCCACGACGGCGGCCAAGACGACCCCATAGGCCGCGATCACATACGCCACGGCGGTCCCTCGCCGGCGCCCTCGGCCGCGCTGCGCTCGAGCTCCTCGGCGGAGGCGGCCGCCCGCAGCTCTTCGATCTCGACCCGCCGGACGACGAGGTGCACGAAGGTCGCGAGCCCGGCAGCGATGCCCAGCGCGAAGGGCAGCCCCATCCCCGCGCCGAGGCTGCCGCGCTGGAGGTTCTCGGGATGGATCGCCCGGCCGCCGAAGAGGTCGATCGCGAAGTAGTTGAGCGGCACCGCGGCGAGGCCCGCGATGCCATACACCGCCGCGAATCGCGCGCCGCGCTCGCTGCCCTCCGTGAAGCCCCGGATCAGGAGATACGCGAGATACACGAACCAGAGGAGCAGCGTCACCGTGAGACGCGGATCCCACGACCACCAGCGCCCCCACGTCCCCTTCGCCCAGATCGGACCGGTCACGATCACGAGCGTGCAGAACAGCACGCCGACCTCGGCGGCAGCGTGGCCCAGGCGGTCCCAGCGCTCGTCGCCGCGCCACAGGTAGAGCGCGCCGCCGATCGCCGTGACGCCGAAGCCCGCGTAGGCGGCGAACGCGCACGGCACGTGGACGTAGAGGATCTTCTGGATCACGCCCTGGACCGAGTCCTCGGGCGCGCGGAGCACGGCGGCCCCCCATGCGAGCGCGAGCGCGAGCGCGACGAGGAGCGTCGGGCGGCGCCAGCGCACGGCGGCAGAGGGGGCGGCTTCGTGTCTCACGGGCCTCTCACTCGTCCAGCACGAAGTCGAATAGCACGAACGAGACGATCAGGTAGATCGCGTCGGAGACCGCGAGGAGCCGAAGCGGCGCGCCGATGCCGTCGCCATCGAGCAGCGCCGCCGTGGCGCGCACCGCGCCGAGCAGGAGCGGCACGAGGACCGGCAACAGCAGGAGCGGGAGCATCACCTCCCGCTGGCGCGTGCGCACCGCGACCGCCGCGAAGAGCGTCCCGATCGCCGAGAGCCCGAGGCCGCCCAGCGCGGCGATCCCCGCGAAGCGCGCGGCCACGGGCAGCAGCGCCACGTCGAACGCGAGGGCGAAGGCGAAGGCCGTCGCGGCCTGGACCGCCGCGAGCAGCACGAAGCTCGCCGCCGCCTTGCCGAGATACACGTAGCCGCGATCGGCCGGAGCCAGCGCGAGGCCCGAGAGCGCCTCGTTCTCGAGCTCGAGGGCGAAGCTCCGATTCATGCCGAGCACGGCCGCGAAGACGTAGGCGACCCAGAGCAGGCCGGCGGTGCCCGCGCGCAGGGTCGAGCCGGCGTCCGGCGGGAGCGCGAAGTGCAGCACCACCACGACGAGCAGCGAGAACAAGAGCATCGAGATCACGCGGTCGCGGCTCCGCCACTCGGAGAGCAGGTCCTTCCAGAGCACGGCGAGGGCGGCGCTCACGCCGTCCTCTCGAGTCCGCGTCGGAAGCCGGCCTCGAGCGCGAGCGGGTCGAGCTCCGCGAGCGTCGCGGCGCGGTGTACGACCCGCCCCCGCGCCAGCACGATCGCCGCGTCCGCGAGGCCGCGCGCCCGGCCGAGCTCGTGGGTGACGAGCACGAGCGTGCGCCCCTCCTGGTGCATGCGGCGCAGCTCGAGCTCGAGGGCCGCGCCGGCCGCCGGATCGAGCCCCGTGAAGGGCTCGTCGAGCAGGACGATCGCGGGGTCGTGGACCAGGCTCCGTGCGATCGCGAGCCGCTGCGCCATGCCGCGAGAGAAGCTGCGCGCCAGGCGGTCCGCCGCGCCCTCGAGGCCCTGCTGCGCGAGCAGCGCGTCCGCCCGCGCACGGGCGTCCGCGACGCCGTGGAGCCGCGCCGCGAAGAGCAGGTTCTCGCGCGCAGTCAGGTCGGGATAGAGGAACGTCGCGTGGCCGAGGTAGCCGATCGCGGCCCGCACGCGACGCCGATCGGAGGCCCGTGCGCGCGCGGGATCCGCCTCGCCCACGAGGAGGCTCCCGGCGCTCGCGCGCGAGAGCCCCGCGAGCAGCCGGAGCAGCGTCGACTTGCCCGCGCCGTTCGGCCCGAGCACCGCGAGCGTCGTCCCGCGAGGCACCTCGAGGTCGATCCCGCGCAGCGCGTGCACGCGCCCGAAGCGCTTCTCGAGCCCTCGCGCCGCGATGGCGAGGGTCACGCGGAGGCGGCTTCCCGATCCGCCCGCGCGCCCGGCGCGAGCCGCGTACCGCACTGGGCGCAGAACCGATCGTCGGGTCGGATCGCGGCGCCGCACGCCGAGCAGAAGGCACGAACGGGCGCGGCGGGTGCGCGCGCGCCCGGCGGCGCGACGGGCGCGGCCGTGCGCTCCGCCTCGAGCAGCGCGAGCGCGCGGGCCCGCAGGTCGTCGCGCATCGTCTGCCAGTCGGCGTCGTCGATCTTCCCGGTCTCGTGGTCGTCGTCGAGGTCGCGCATGGCGGTGTAGAGCGACTCGCGCTCGCGACGGAGCTCGGGGAGCTCCTGCTCCCACTCGTCGGCCCCGCGCTCGCGTCGGGCGAGGGGCGCGACGAGGAGCCAGACGGCGCCCGCGGCCGCCACCAGGACGCCCACGATCACGAAGCGGTGAGCCGTTCCGGTCGAGGGCGGGAGGGGCGTGAGCCGCAGCGGAACGGTCTCGCCCGCCTCCACGTCGAAGGCTTCGAGGTGGAGCAGGAAGGCGCCGTCCTCGCTGCGCACCGGGCGTCGCCGGTGGAGACGCTCCGAGTCGGCGACGAGCCCCGTGTCGGAGACGTACACCGAGAGGAGTGGGGTCGGCCGCTCGAACCGGAGCGAGAGGTCGACGGGCCCGCCGGAGAGGGGCCTCCGGTAGAGGAACTCGACGTTCGACTCGCCCGGCGGCAGGGGCCCGACGACCGCGAGCCCGCCCTTGGGGTCGGCCGCGAGCCCGAGGCGCTGGGCATCGGGCGGGAGCCGCAGGTCGTCGGCGCCAGGCGGGAGCGCGAGGTGCAGGAGCGGCGCGTCGGTCGTGCCCGCGAGGGGCGCATTGCCCGCGACCTGGAGGGTCCAGCGCTCGTGCGCGAAGAGCATCGCCTCCTCGTCGAGCTCCACCTGCACCGCCACCTCCTCGACCGAGAGCAGGCCCGGGTCGCTCTCGAGGGGCGCGAGATCGAGCTCGATCCCGACGCGCCGGCCCGCCGCGAGGTCCTTCGCCTCGAGCACGCGCAGGGAGCGTCCCGCGACGCTCTCCGGCGTCGCCGGAGCGAAGCCCTGCGCGCGCAGGGCCCCGAGCTCTTCCGGCGCGCGCACGCGCAGGACGCGCGCGCCGGTCGTGAGGCTCTTCGCGAGGGCGAGGCTGCCCGGCCGGTGCGGCACGTCGTAGCTGTACGAGAGCTCCTGCTCGCCCGGGTAGACGGGACCGTAGAAGCGCAGGACGTCCCCCTGCTGCACGACGCCCTCGGGCTTCATCCCGAGCGGATGGGTCGGCGTCGTGGCGCCGGCGGGGAGCGTCGTGGCGAAGGCCGGGCGCACGCGCGCGCGGTCCGCGGGCGCAACGTACACCACATCGTGTCCATGGTTCGCGAGCCGCCACGCTTCGGTCACGCGCAGGCCGTCCGCGGTGCGCTCGAGCGTGAGCGTCCCCTCCCGCACCTCGACCGCCTTCGCATCCTGCGTGGCGTCCGCGATCCGGACTTCGATCGTGCGCTCGGTCTCGCCCGCCTCGAAGCTCACGCGCTCGCCCGGGAACGGCACGTCGCCGTAGCGGGCGCCCACGAGGTAGGCGATCGCGGGGTCGTTCCCGATGCCCTCGAAGGCGAAGGCCCCGGAGGCGTCGGTCACGGCGCGCCGCACGCCGGGGGTCCCGCTCGGCGGGAGCGCGTAGAGCACCACGTCCACGTTCGCCGCGGCCTCGGGTCTCTCGGGATGCACGACGCGACCGCGGATCGCCGCGGGCCCGGCCGGCACGTCGCCGGTCGGGAGGCCCGGCTCGCGCGACTGCGCCGCCGCGACGCCGGCGACCAGCGCGAGCATCGCGGCGATGCGAGCGGCCCGAAGGACGAGCCTCATCCGCGCGGGGTCTCGCCGGGACGCGTCGGATGCGGCCAGAGGACGAGCAGCGCGCCGAGCACGAAGGTGTAGCCGCCGATCCAGATCCAGTTCACGAGCGGGTTCCGGTAGAGCTTGAAGGTCGCCGAGCCGTCGGGCTCGACGGCGGTCAGGATGACGTAGAGGTCCTCGCGCAGCGTGGAGTGGATCGACGGGATCGAGGCCGGCTGCTGCTCGAGCCAGTACATCCGCTTCTCGGGCGCCATCACCGCGAGGGGCTTCCCGCCCTCGTACAGCGCGAGCCGCGCCACGGCGCCGCCGTAGTGCTGCGTCGGCAGGGGCTTCGCGGTCAGGTACTCGAGGCGGTAGTCCGCGAGCGCGAGGCTCTGGCCGGGAGACACGTTCTCGAGTCGCTCCTCGTTGAACGCGGCACCGGCGATCCCGACGAAGATGAAGACCACGCCCAGGTGCACGACGTATCCGCCGTAGCGCCGCTGGTTCTTGGCGAACAGGGTACGGAGCGCCTTTGGCGGCGACTCGCCGTGCCGCATGCGGGCGCGCACGGCGCGCGCGTACTCCTGCGCGATCGTCGTCGTCACGAAGGCGCCGAGGCTCCACGTGACGAGCGGGTAGACGGAGATCGCGCCGCGACGGAGCACGACGAGCGCCACCGCCGTGGCGAGCCCGCCGAGCGCGGGCCAGACGAACTGGCGCCGCAGGCTCCTCCAGGTCGCGCGACGCCACGCGATCAGCGGACCGACTCCGGTCAGGAAGAGGAGCGGGAGCGCCACGAGCCCCGCGGTGCCGTTGAACCATCTGGGGCCGATCGCGACCTTCGTGCCCGCGACCGCCTCCGACACGACCGGGAAGAGCGTTCCCCAGAAGACGATGAAGAGCAGCAGCATGAAGAGCCAGTTGTTGATGATGAAGCTGCCCTCGCGCGAGAGCGCGGACTCGAGCTTGTGGCTGCTGCGGAGCCGGGGCCGCCGCCAGAGCAGCACCGCGAAGAAGGTGCCCGAGAACACGGCGACGTAGGCCAGGAACACGTAGCCGAACCAGCCCGCCGCGGTGAACGAGTGCACGGACGAGACGACACCGCTCCGGGTCAGGAACGTGCCGAACAGGCAGAGCGAGTAGGTGAGCCCGATCAGCACGAGGTTCCAGGTCTTCAGCATGTCGCGCTTTTCCTGGATCATGACCGAGTGCAGGTAGGCGGTCGCGGCGAGCCACGGCATGAACGAGGCGTTCTCCACGGGGTCCCAGGCCCAGTAGCCGCCCCAGCCGAGCACCTCGTACGCCCAGCGACCGCCGAGCAGGATTCCGATCGAGAGGAAGAACCAGGGCACGAGGGTCCAGCGCCGCGTCGTGCGGAGCCACGCCGTGCCGAGCTGGCCGGTCACCAGCGCCGCGAACGCGAACGCGAACGGCACGGCGAAGCCCGTGAAGCCGGTGTAGAGCATCACCGGGTGGATCATCATCGCCGGGTGCTGCAGCAGCGGGTTCAGGCCCGCGCCGTCGGACAGCACCTGGCCAGGCGGAAGCTTCTCGAACGGCGGCGTCACGAAGTTCACGAGGACCAGGAAGAAGAGCGCGTTCGCGAGGAGCGCGAGCGCGACCCAGGGCATGAGGCTCCGGCTCGAGCGCCGGTGCACGAGGACTGCCGCGGACGCGTAGGCGCACAGCATCCAGAGCCAGAGCAGGAGCGAGCCGGCCTGCCCGCCCCAGAGCGCCGCGAGCCGATAGGGCAGGGCCATGCTGCGCGCGGAGTGCTCGGCGACGTAGGCGATCGAGTAGTCGTAGGTCGCGAGGGCCGTGAAGAGCGCGAGCATCGCGAGGCTCACGAACGCGAAGACGAGGAGGACCGCGCGCTCTCCGACCCGCGTCCATGCCGACGCCGCGCCCCCGTCGGGCCCGATCCCGTCGCGTCGCCCGCGCAGCCCGGCGAGCAAGCAGGCCGCCAGGCCGAGGCCGGCGATCACGAGGGCGAGACGCAGCGCGTAGGTTCCGAGCTCGGACACGCGTTCCTCCTCCAGGAGCGGGTCTCGGGGGACGACCTCGGCGCGACGTTAGCCCTCGGCGCGTGCCCCCGCGCCGCGCCCGGCCTACATCGACGCCGGGGTCTGGGTCTTCGCCTGGAACTTGGAGGGGCACTTCGCGAGCACGTTCGTGGCGTGGAAGACCGCGGCGTCGCCCGAGCCCTCGGCCTGGCCTTCGACCACCACCTCCGCGCCGTCCTTGAACATGTCGGGAAGCTCGAGCGTGGAGTAGACGACCGCCAGCGACGGAACGGCGTCCCCGGTCGCGGCGCTCGCCTCGGCGGTCGGCGGCGCGGAAGCGTGGGGCGGCGACGTCTGGACCCGGAAGCGCACCGTCTTCCCGGGGACGTCGCGCTCGATCGATCCCGGAGAGACGTAGCCGTGGACGCGGACGGGCACGCCGGCCGGCGCCGAGGCGCGGAACTCGTCGAGGGTCTGGAAGTAGCGGTAGGTCGCGCCGCCCTGGAGGGTCGTCGAGGCGTACCACCCCACCAGGATCGCCACGGCGAGCGCGGCGACGGCGATCTGCAGGCCCTTCGACATGGCGCCTCCGGAGTGGCGCCGAAGCTAGCAGCGGCCGGAGCTTCGAGCAGGCCGTGCCCCTCGCCTGGAAACGTTCGCGAAGTCGGAAGGTTGCGACGCGACCGGAGTTGACGCTCCCGGGTCGCGCGGCTATCCCGCGACCATGCCGAGCCCGCCCGCCCGCCTCGCCCGGCGCACGGCCGAGGTGGAGCCCTTCCTCGCCATGGAGGTGACCGAGCGCGCGATGGCCCTCGAGCGCGAGGGCCGGAGCGTGATCCGCCTCGGCGTCGGGGAGCCCGACTTTCCCCCGCCTCCGGAGGCCGTCGAGGCGTGTGCCCGCGCCCTCGCCGCCGGCGAGACCGGCTACACGGACAGCCGCGGCCTGCTCGAGCTCCGCGAGGCCATCGCGCGCGACCACGCGCGCCGCGGCGGCGTCTCGGTCGATCCCGAGCGCGTGCTCGTCACCAACGGCGTCTCCTCGGCGATGCTGCTCGTGTTCGCGCTCCTCGTCGACGAGGGCGACGAGGTCATCCTCGGGACGCCCCACTATCCCTGCTATCCGAACTTCGTCCGCGTCTTCGGCGGCCGGCCGGTCTACGTGCCGACGCGCGCAGAGGACGGATTCCGCCTCGATCCGGAGGCGGTGCGTCGCGCGCTCTCGCCGCGCACCCGGGCGATCGTCGTCGCCTCGCCCGCGAACCCGACGGGCGCCGTCCAGGATGCCGCCACCATGCGCGCGCTCTCGGAGCTCGGCGTGCCCCTCGTCTCCGACGAGATCTACGACGGGCTGGTCTACGACGGGGTGCGTTGCACCTCGGCGCTCGGCCTCTCGGACGACGCCTACGTCCTCGACGGGTTCTCCAAGCGCTATGCGATGACGGGCTTCCGGCTCGGGTACGTGATCTCGCCGGCGCACGCCGCGCGGCCGATCCAGGTGCTGCAGCAGAACCTCTTCATCTGCGCGAACCGCTTCGTGCAGCACGCGGGCGTGGCTGCTCTGGCCCACGGCGCGAAGACCCTCGAGGCGATGCGCGCGGCCTACGCGCTGCGCCGCACGCTCCTCGTGGAAGGCCTGCGCCGGCTGGGCTTCTCCGTCCCGCGGCTGCCCGAGGGCGCCTTCTACGTGTTCGCGGACGCGCGCCCGTTCGGCGCCCTCGGCGCCGACTCGCGGCGCCTTGCGTTCGACCTGCTCGAGCGGAGCGGGGTCGCAGCGACGCCCGGCGTCGACTTCGGCCCGGCGGGCGAGGGTTTCCTTCGCTTCTGCTACGCCGCCCCCGAGGCTGCGATCGGCGAAGCGCTCGAGCGCCTGGCGCGTGCGCTCCCCCGCCCGTGAAGGTGATCGCCGCCGAGCTCCTGACCTCCGCCGCGTCGCCCGAGGGCTTCCCGCGCGAGGGTCTGCCCGAGATCGCGTTCCTCGGCCGCTCCAACGTCGGGAAATCGAGCCTGCTGAATCGCCTCGCCGCACGACGCGGCCTCGCGCGCACGAGCTCGACCCCCGGCAAGACGCGGCTCCTCCACTTCTTCCGTCTCGTCGTGCGCGACGACGACGCCCCCGACGCGACGCGCGACCGGACGCTCCTCTTCGTGGATCTCCCCGGCTACGGCTACGCCAAGGTCTCCCAGGCGGAGCGCGCGGAGTGGAAGTCGCTCGTCGAGGCGTACCTTTCGAAGCGTCCCCCGCTGCGCGCCGCCGTGCTCCTCCAGGACCTGCGCCGTGACGTGGACGAGGACGAGACGCTGCTCCTCGCCTGGCTCGCGCAGCGCGGCGTGCCCGCGCTCGTCGCATTGACGAAGGCCGACAAGCTCCCGCCCATGCAGCGCGCGCGTCGCGTCCGCGAGCTCGGGCGCGCCCTGCCCGTGCCGGCGGACCGCGTCTTCACCACCTCGGCCGAGAAGGGCCTCGGCATCGCCGAGCTCTGGGAGGCCCTGCGCGCTCAGCTCTGAGCCCGCCGCGGCGCTAGCGGAAGAGGTCCCGCGCCGGGTCGCGCAGCAGCGCGCGCGCCGTGCCCGCGCCGAACGCTTCGACGCCCTCGACGAACACCGCGGGAACCCCGGCGTCCTTCACCATGAGGAGGCCTGCCGCCGCGGCGAGCTGGTCGGCGGTCGCGGTCGCCGTCACCTCGAGGCGCCGCCCGACGAGGTCGCTTCCGCCGCGCAGGTCGGCGATCGGCTCGAGCCCGGCGCAGCCGAGCGCGACGTCGACCAGACCCTCGCGCCAGGGACGTCCGAAGGTGTCGGAGACGACGACGGCCAGCCGCGCCGCGCCGCGCACGAGCAGCGCCTCGCGCAGCCGTGCGGCCGAGGCGTCCGGATCGATCGGCAGCAGCACCGCGGTCTCGTCGGCCGGCGCGTTCGAAAGGTCGACGCCCGCGTTCGCGCACACGAAGCCGTGTCGGGTCTCGCAGATCAGGACGCCGGGGCCCCGGCGCACGACGCGAGCGGTCTCCCGCAGGACGACCTCGACGTGACGGGGGTCCTTGCCGTCCTCCGAGGCGAGACGGATCGCCTCTCGGGACGGGGTCACGTCGGCGAGCCGAACGACCCGCCCCTCGGCCTTGGAGACGATCTTCTGGCACACGACCAGGACGCCCTCGCGCAGCGCGACGCCCGCGCGCGCCGCCGCGTCGCCGAGGAGCGTCGCGAGGTCGTCGCCCGGGCGGACCATCGGCAGCCCCGGGATCGGAACCAGGGAGATTCGCGCCGGCGTCTTCACGACGTCCTTCGGGCCTGGCTCGAGGCGCGCGGTGCCGCGAGGAGCGCGGCGAGCGCGGCGCGGGTGCGCGCACCGCCGTCGCCGCGGGCGAGGAACGCGCGGACGTCGTCCTCGCAGTCGAGGTCGAGCAGGAGCCCCGGGCGGTGCACCTCGCGGTAGGGGACGCCGCCCTCCACGGCGAGCGCGCGGTGCGCGGCCGCGCTCGCCGCTCCGAACCGCGCCGGGATCACCTGCCGCGGCGCGCGCAGCAGCGCCGCGCTGCCCCCGTCGTTCGCCGGCGCCAGCACCACGCCGCGACCGCCGAGCGCGCGCAGGGCGTCGCACAGCGCAGCGACGTCGTCCGGTGTCAGACCGGCGACGTCGCCGAGCACCACGAGCAGCGCCTCGTCGTCGCGGGCGAGCCGCGCGCCGGCCGTCTCGAGGGAGGGATTGAGCCCGCGGTCCGCGAGCACGATCGCCTCGGCGCCCGCCTCGTGCGCGGCGCGCGCGACCTCCTCGTCCTCCGTCACCACGCCCACCGCGCCGATCTCCGGGGCAGCGCGCAGCGCCGCCACGACGTCCGTCAGCATGGCGAGCGTGAGCGCGCGCACGCCGTCCGGACCGAGCAGGGGGAGCAGGCGCGACTTGGCCGCGGCGAGGCGCTTCACGGGGACGAGGGCGTGGATCACGCGACGGCCCCGGCGAGGCGCAGGGCCGACTCGGCGAGCGCCGCGGCCGTCGCCGGCTCACGCATGATCGTGTCGACGACCGCGGTCGCGAGGCCGAGGGCCGCCACGTCCTTCTCCTGCTCGGCGTCGCGCTGGTCGAGCACGAAGCCGTGGGCGAAGCCCCGGTACATCCCGGCGACGCCGCGGGCCGAGACCTCGACGCCGATGCCGCGCAAGAGCCGGTCCGCCGGGCCCTTCACGGGCATCCCGCCCACGATCGGCGTCACCGCGACGACCGGCGCGCCGGACGCTGCGATCGCCTGCCGCACGCCCGGCACGGCGAGGACCGGTCCGATCGAGACCACGGGATTGCTCGGACAGACGAGCACCGCCCGTGCGCTGCGCAGCGCCTCGCCCACGCCCGGCGCGAGCCCGGCCCGTCGCGCGGCCGACAGATCGACGCCTCGCACCTCGTCCGGTGCGCCGTCTCGTGCCAGATACTCTTCGAAGTGGACGACGCGACCGTCTTCCAGCTCGACCAGGGTGGGACAGGGCTGCTCCGACATCGGAAGCAGCGTCACGTCCACCCCGAAGGCGCGTCGGATCTCGTCGGTGACGGCGGCGAGGCCGATGCCCGCCCGGAGCCGCAGGGTGCGGTGGAGCGACGTGGCGAAGTCGCGGTCTCCGAGCCGGAACCAGGTCTCGTGGCCGAGGGTGCCGAGCGCGTCGACCACGGAGAAGGTGTCTCCTTCGAGGCCGTAGCCTCGCTCGGGGTGGACGCGGCCCGCGAGGGTGTAGGTCACGATGTCCAGGTCCGGCGATACGTGGACGCCGTAGAACTCGCGGTCGTCGCCCGTGTTCACGACCACGACGATGTCCTCGGCCGCGATGCACGCGACGAGGCCGCGCAGGAACCGTGCCGCGCCGACGCCGCCCGCGAGGGCGACGACCGGGCCCGGCGACCTGGACGAGGCCATCAGCGCCCGTCGCTACCCGAGGGCGCGTCGGTCGCGCTTCCGCCCGCGCGGTCGCGCTTCTCGCGCAGGGCCTGCAGATCGGCCTGCAGCTTCGGGAGACGCCGCGCGATCTCGCGGAACTCCGGCGTCTGCGGAAGGGGCGTCGCTCCCTCGGCGGGCGGTGTGCTCAGGAGGTTCTTGATCGCGTCCTCGTCGTTCGCGATCTGCGCCTCGAGGGTGGCGATCCGGGCGTCGAGATCGCTCGTCGGCGCGCGCGTCTCGCGCGAGGCGACCCGCGTCTCTCCGGACGTTCCCTTCTCCTTTCCGAGTGCCTCGTGCGCGCGCGGCGCCGGCGGCCCGACGTTCTCCGTGGCCCACGCGCTCTCCTCGCTGCTCGGTGCGGTCGGCGCGGCCGCGGGCACGCCCATCGCGGTGGCCGAGGCAGCGCCCGTAGACGCGGCCGCGGGGCCGCTCGTCGGGGCGGCGCCGTCGGTCGGTGCGCCGCTCGGCACCGTGGGCCGGATCTCCTCGATCTGGCCACGAAGCGCGCTCGGCACGCGGTCGCGATGGGCGGTGTAGTGGGCGATGCCTTCTTCGTCGACCCAGCGATAGACGACCGGGCGCTCCGGCTCGGCCCGAGCCGCGGGCGCGCTGGCGGCCGCGAGGACGAGCGTCGCCACGAGCCCCGAGAGCCGAGCCGCGACCGGGACGACGCGAAGGCCACCCATGAGGTCGATGATTCTGGAGTGGCCGAGGCGCGTCAAGCGGAGCCCGCACGTTCGCGGGCCTGCGCGGTACGCGCCTTCACGTGCGAGCTGCGAGCCGCGCGCGCGAGCGCGCCGACGCTCGACCGCCCTCGGCATGCGGCTTGCTCCGGCTGCGCTCCATGTCGCTGCGTGGTGCCGCCCTTCTCGTGCTCGCGCTCGCGTCGCTCGCGGGTCGCGTCCGCGCTGCGGCGAACGAGTCCGCGATCCGCTTCGAGACCGAGCCGCTGGCGCGCGACTCCGTCGCCGTCTCGGCGGTCGCGGTCGACGAGGCGCGCGGCCGCGTCGCGTTCGGCGACGCCCAGCGCGTGACGCTGCGCGCGAGCGACGGCACGACCGCCGTCGTGTCGCGGCGCGGGCCCATCGCGGCCCTCGCGTTCGACGGCGAGGGCTCGCTGCTCGTCGGCACCTCCAGCGGCCTCGATCGCATCGACACCGAGGGGCGTCGCCTGCCGTGCGCCCTCGGACCGGGCGAGGGCGACGCCACGGTCACCGCGCTCGCCGCGCTCCCGGGATTCGTCGCGGTCGGGACGGCGCACGGCGCGTGGGTCGCGCGCGACGGGCTGCACTTCCTGCCCGTGGGCGGCCTCCCGACCGGCCCGGTCGACGGCGTCGCGCTGCGGCGACGGGGGCCCGCCGCGACGCTCTTCCTGGCCGCGGACGGCGAGATCTACGAGGCCGCGCTCGACGCCGCGCCCGAGGACGCGGTAGGCGCGGTGCGCAGCCGCGCGTTCGACGGCCAGGCGCTGCATCGTGCGGTCTCCGTGGCGGTCGACGGGGCGAGCGGGGAGGCCGTCGCGGTGTCGGCAGATGCCGTCTCGGTCGGGGCCGCCGACGGGGGCGCGTGGCGCACGTGGCCTCTCGAGCTTCCGCCGGGCACCGAGGCGCAGCACGCCCTGCGCGCGCTCGGGCGCGTCTGGCTCACCACGGCACGTGGCGTCCTCGTGGCCGAAGACTGGACGGGACCGTGGCAGCGCGCCGCGCCACCGGCGGGTGTCGCAGAGGGGCTCGGGCTCGCGGCGACCCGGGAGTCCCTCTACGTCGGCACGGCGCGGGGCGTCCTCGTCGGCCGCGCCTCCGCTCCGGAGGCCGTCGCCGCCCGGCCGGCGCGATGGGCGAGGAGCAGCCTCGTGGAGCGTGTCCAGGCCGAGCCCGCGATTGGAGTCGTGTACCAGGCGGCGCTCGCCTACCTCGATCTCGGCGCCGAGCGCACCGCACGGATGCAACGCGGCGTCTCGAGGCGCGGCCTGCTCCCTGTGGTGAGCCTCCATCTCGTGCGCGACATCGGAACGTCCAACGGCCGTGACTACGACGAGAGCTTCGTCTCCGGCGGCCTCCGCCGGCTCCACGACTCGGCGCAGGACAGGAAGAAGGACGTCGAGGCGGGCGTCACCGTCTCCTGGGATCTCGGCGACGCCGCGTACCACCCGGACGAGGTCGACGTGTCGCGGGAGGCACGCGCGGTGGTCGAGCTTCGCGACGACGTTCTCGACGAGATCACGCAGCTCTACTTCGAGCGCCGCCGCGTGCTCGTCGCGCTCGCGCGCCTCCCGGAATCGCCCGAGGCGGACGACGAGCGGGTCCGGCTGCTCCTCCGGGCCGACGAGCTCGCCGCCGGCCTCGACGCCTGGACGGGCGGCTGGTTCTCGCGTCACGCGCCGCCGCTCGCTCCCTGAGCCGCTCATCTCGCCCCGTGGTCCCCTTGGAGGCTTTCATGCTCGCTCGCGCTTCTCTCGCTGCCCTGGTCGCCGCGCTCCTCGCGGCGCCCGCGCCCGCTGCGACCTTGATCTCGGAGGTGTTCTATGACGCCGTCGGCTCCGACAACGGGCTCTCGTTCATCGAGATCGCCGGCGCCCCTGGCACGGTGCTCGACGGTCTCGTGCTCGAGGGAGTGAACGGGGGCGACGGCACGATCGCTCCGAGCCTGAGCCTCGCCGGCGTGATCGGCGGGAGCGGCCTCTTCGTGGTCGCAGACGAGTCTTCCGCTGGGGCGACGCTCGTTTCCGGCGCGAACCTCGTCCGGAACTTCGACTTGCAGAACGGCCCCGACTCGCTCGTCCTGCGGAGCGCGGCCGGCGTGCTCGATGCGGTCGGCTACGGCGCCTTCTCGGCGGGAGACGTCTTCGCCGGCGAGGGCAGCCCGGCTCCGGATCCCGCGCCCGGCTCGAGCATCGCCCGGCTCTTCGCCGACGTGGACACGAACGACAACGCTGCCGACTTCCTCGCCCTCGCGACGCCGACGCCCGGGACCGCGTCCTTCGCGCCCGTTCCGGAGCCTGCCGGCGCCGCGCTCGTCGCCGCTGGGCTCGTCGGCCTCGTGCGCGCCGGCCGAAGCCGGATGCGCTGAGCTCGGGGGCGGAGCCGCGGCGGTCCCTCGCGGCGGCCATCCCCTCCCTGGCCGCCGCTCCCGGGTCCCGGCGCGCAGGTCGCGCGCCGGGACCCCTTCGTCCGACCGCCTCGCAGCGCATCGGTCGGCGCTCGGCGATCGCGGTTCAGCGATGCGCAGGGCGCGCCGATAAACTCCGGCGGACCCGTGCGCCGCGGGTCGCCGGCCGGCCCGAGGAGAGCCGGCCGCGAGGAGGGGACCCGGTTCCAGATGCTCACGGGCTTCAACACGAACATCCGGCATCGGGGCGTGCTGTTCCATGTGCAGACGGAGGACAGCGGCCGAGCGCATCCCCACGTCATCACGCACCTCTACCACGGAGGGACGATCCTCTCGTCGGAGAAGCGCGGCTACCAGGATCGGCTCGAGGCCGACGACCTCGCGACCGAGGTCCGGAAGCTGATGGAAGCCCAGCACAAGGAGATGCTGAAGCGCCTGCGGCGCGGGGAGTTCGACGGGCTGATCGAGCAGCGTCTCGGCGCGGGCGTGTTCCTGCACGAGCACGACGTCTCGGCACAGACGCAGCCCGACGGCATCTCGCCCGACCCCACCGGCCCGGCAACGCCGCCGCCGCCGGGAGCCTTCGCCGGCTCGTCGCCCGATGCGCCCCTCGACGAGCTCGTCCTCGACTACCTCGTCGAGCGCTCGCTCGCGCAGTCCCGTTCCGCCCGGTGACGGCCGAGGCCCCCGCTTCCCCGCCGCCCGCGTCGTCGCCCGCGAGCTCCCCTCGACGCGCAGGGTCCGCGCTCGTCGAGCTCGAGCACGTGTCGAAGTCCTACGTCGCAGGCACGTGGGCGCTCCACGACGTGAGCTGCACGATCGCGAAGGGCGAGTTCGTCTTCCTGACCGGCGCGAGCGGCGCCGGGAAGACGACCCTCCTGCGCCTCCTGTTTGCGGCGGAGCGGCCGAGCGAGGGGCGGATCCGCGTGCTCGGCATGCCGATCGAGCGGCTCGCGGCACGGCGCGTGGCGAGCCTGCGCCGCCGCATCGGCGTCGTGTTCCAGGACTTCAAGCTCCTGCCGGGCCGGAGCGTCGAGGAGAACGTCCGGATCGCGCTCGACGTGGCGGGAGTGCCGTCCGGCGAGTCGCGGGCCCGGGCGTTCGCCGCGCTGAAGCAGGTCGGTCTCCAGCACCGCCGGCACCACGAGCCGCTCTCCCTCTCGGGGGGCGAGCAGCAGCGGGTGGCGATCGCACGCGCGCTCGTGAACGAGCCCGAGCTCCTTCTCGCCGACGAGCCCACGGGCAACCTCGACCCGGCCCTGACGCTCGAGATCTTCGACCTGATCGCGGCCACCGCGGCGCGCGGCACGACGGTCGTCGTCGCGACGCACGATCCGGCCGTCCTCGAGCGGTACCGGCGCCGGACCCTTCGGCTCGAGGCCGGGCAGGTGGTCGAGGATCGCCCCGGCCTCGGGGCGCGCGGCTGAGCCCATGGCGATCGCCGGCTCGCCGATCGTGCAGCTCCGGCACTTCGCACGCTCCGCGCTCGCAGGTCTGCGCGCGAGCCCGCTGCCCGCGGCGATCGCGACGCTCACGATCGCGGTCACGCTCGTCCTCGCCGGCGCATTCGCGCTCCTCGTGCGCAACATGCAAGGCGTGATCGACCGCCTGGGGTCGGAGGCGCGCATCACGGCCTACCTCGCGCCCGGAGCGAGCGACGAGGCGCTTCGGAGCCTGGTCGGGCAGGCGCGCGCGCTGCCGGGGGTCGCGGCGGTCGAGCTCGTCTCGCCGGAGCGCGCGCGCGAGCGCTTCCGCAAGGAAGGCGAGCGGCAGGCGGCGCTCCTCGATGCGCTCGGCGAGAACCCGCTGCCGGCGTCGATCGAGGTCTCCGTCCTGCCCGACCACCGCAGCGCGACCGCGATCGCATCCGTCGCGGAATCGCTCCAGGGCTTGGCGGGCGTGGACGAGGTGAGCCGCGCGCAGGACTGGGTCGAGGGATACGCGCGGACGGTGGCGCTGCTGCGGGCGATCGGGATCGGCCTCGCGGGCGTGCTCGGCGCCGCGACGCTCTTCCTCGTGGCGAGCACGATCCGCCTCGCGCTCTACACGCGCCGCGGCGAGATCGACATCCTCGCGCTGGTCGGGGCCGGACGCGCCTTCATCGCGCTCCCGTTCCTGCTCGAGGGCGTGATCGAAGGGCTGATCGGCGGCGTGCTCGCGGTCGCGACGTTGTTCGCGCTCTGGTCCGCGTTCCTGCCTTCCATCGCCGGGGGGCTCGAGCTGCTGCTCGGCGGTGCGCCCGCGCGCTTCCTGCTTCCCGCGGAGCTCGGCGCCCTGGTGATCGCGGGCGTCGTGCTCGGAGGCCTCGGCGCCGCGCTCTCCCTGGCGGGCGGCTGGCGGCGATGAGCGGCGCGCGGCGGGCCGCGCTCGCGCTCGTCCTTGCGATGGTGCTCGGGGCCGGGCGCGTGGCCGCGGGCCCTGGTGCGCCGCCGGCGGAGCCCGCCGCGGCGACCGCGGCCGGCGACCGCCGCGATGCCGCCCTCGAGGAGCTGCGCGAGGAGATCGAGGCGCGCCGCGAGCGCCTCGCGGGCTACGAGAGCCGCGAGCAGGGACTCCTCGACACGCTGCAGTCGATCGACGAGGCCGCCGAGCGGCTCGGTCTCGACGTGACGCACGCCGAGCAGGCGCTGCGCGAGGCGCGCGCGCGGCTCGCGGCCGCAGAGGGCGGTGCGCGCGAGGCGATCGCGCGGCGCGACGCGACCCGGGCCGCGCTCGCCCGACGCGTCGTCGCGCTCTACCAGGAAGGCGACACCGCAGCGGTACGGGCGCTGTTCGCGCCGGGGACGCTCCCCGAACGTCTCGGGCGCGTGTCGCTGCTGCACACGCTCGCCGAGCGCGATGCGCGGCTGCTGGTCCGCTATCGCGCCGACCTGCGCGAGGTGGACGACGCGGAGGCCGCGCTCGAGGCCGCGGCGGAGGAGCGCGACACGCTCGTGCGCGGGCTCGACCAGAAGCGCGCCTCCCTCGCCGACGAGAAGGCGGCGCGGGAGCTCCTGCTGCATCGGCTGCGTGCCGACGCGGCGCGGGAGCGCGACGCCCTGCGCGAGCTCGAGGCCGCGGCCCACGCCCTCGAATCGAAGCTCGAGGCCCTCGGGCGCGAGCCCGCGCCGCTGCCTGCGCCGCCTCCGGGCGGCGGCGCACGGCCCTTCGCCGAGCTTCGCGGCAAGCTCTCGCCGCCGGTCGACGCGCCCGTGCGGCGCGGATTCGGTCGGGTGATCGATGCCGACTTCCGGACCGAGACGTTCCGCAAGGGCGTCGACTTCGCGGCGCGCCTCGGCGAGCCCGTGCGTGCCGTGGCCTCGGGCCAGGTCCGCTTCGCGGGCTGGTTCCGCGGCTACGGCAAGATGGTGATCCTCGATCACGGGGATCAGTACTTCACGGTCTCCGGGCATCTCGACGAGATCCGGGTCTCGGTCGGCGACGCCGTCGAGGCCGGGCAGGTGGTCGGGACCGCGGGCGACACGGGCTCCCTCGCCGGGGCGCTCCTTTACTTCGAGCTTCGGCGGGGAGGCGAGGCCCTCGATCCGGCGGAGTGGCTCGAGGGAACGCGGCGCGTCGCCCCGGCGCCGCCCGGCGGCTAGACTCGCGCGGCGGACCCGCGGCGCACCCCGTGCCGCCGGCTCCGCGACGTCCTTTCGGGGGTCCCGTCCGCATGCGATCGAGATTCCGCTTCGCCTTCCCGTTCCTGGCCGGCGTGGCGTCGGCCGCGGTCTTCTTCGGCATCGCCGGTCCCACCGGCACCCACGCCGAGAGCCGCTACGAGGATCTCTCGCTCTTCACGAACGTCCTCGACCTCGTGCGCAAGAGCTACGTCGAGCCCGTGGACGAGCGGAAGCTCGTGCAGGGCGCCGTCCGCGGCATGCTGCAGGAGCTCGATCCGCACTCCTCGTATCTCGATCCCGACGCCCAGAAGGAGATGCAGATCGACACGCGGGGCGAGTTCTACGGGCTCGGCATCGAGATCACGAAGCGGGCCGACGGCTTCGTCGAGATCGTGTCGCCGATCGACGGCACGCCGGCGGCGAAGGCCGGGCTCAAGGCGCGGGACCAGATCGTGTCGATCTGTCCGGACCCACGCCCCGCGGACTGGACGAGCGACTGCAAGGTCACGAAGTCGATGACGCTCTTCGACGCGGTCAAGCTGATGCGCGGGCCGAAGGGCTCGAAGATCACGATCCAGGTGCTGCGCGAGGGCCTGACTGCGCCCAAGAAGATCACGGTCGTGCGCGACGTCGTGAAGGTGCTCTCGGTCGAGGGCAGGCTGCTCGAGCCGGGCTACGGCTACGTGCGCGTGCGCTCGTTCCAGGAGCGGACGGACAAGGACCTGAAGGAGGCGCTCGACCGGCTGAGCCAGCAGTCCGGCGGCGCGCTCACGGGCCTCGTCCTCGACTTGCGCGACAACCCCGGCGGCCTGCTCGACCAGGCGGTGCGCGTCGCCGACGAATGGCTGTCCGACGGCCTCGTCGTCTACACGAAGGGTCGGACGGAGGACCAGCGACAGGAGTTCCGCGCGGGGCCGGAAGGCGACGAGGGCCCCTACCGCATGGTCGTCCTGGTGAACGCGGGCAGCGCGAGCGCCTCGGAGATCGTGGCCGGCGCGCTGCAGGACCAGAAGCGCGCGCTCGTGGTCGGCGTCCAGACGTTCGGCAAGGGGAGCGTCCAGACGGTGTTCCCGCTGGAGGACGGCTCGGGGCTCCGCCTCACGACCGCGCTCTACTACACGCCGTCGGGTCGCTCGATCCAGGAGGTCGGGATCGCGCCGGACGTCGTCGTCGAGTCGGCGCCGTCCGCGTCGGAGGAGGCCGCTCGGGGCGCCGGGCAGCGCCTGCGCGAGAAGGACCTGGAGCACCACTTCACCCAGGCCGAGACGCGTCCCGACGCCCCGCGCAGCGGTGCGGCCGGGGTCGCGCCCCAGCCGGCGGAGCCGGGCGAGGAGGAGGACGCGCCCGAGCCCGATCGCGCCGCGACGGGCGGGCCCGGCGACGTCCAGCTCGAGCGCGCCCTCGAGCTGCTGAAGAGCGCCGACTTCGAGGCGAGGCTGCAGGGAGCGCCGGCGACCGCGGCCGTCCCGAGCGAGACCGCCCATCCCTAGGCCGCCCGCGCCCTCGCTTCCGGTGCGCGCGCCGGGCGAGGGCGGCGGGTCCCTGCTCCGCGACGCGGGCGACGCCGCGCAGGCGCCCGGTCGTGTGCTCTCGGTCGGCCAGCTCGTCGCCGCGCTGAAGGCGCTCGTCGAGACCGAGGTCGGGCGCGTGTGGGTGGTGGGCGAGATCAGCAACCTGCGCCGCGCAGGCTCGGGCCATCTCTACTTCACGCTGAAGGACGACGACGCGCAGCTCCGCGCATGCCTGTTCCGGGCCGACGCGAGCCGGCTGCCCTTCGAGCTCGAGGACGGGCTCGAGGTCGTGGTGGGTGCGGAGTGCGGCGTGTACGCCGCGCGCGGCGAGCTGCAGCTCGTCGTGCGCCATGTGGAGCCTCGAGGCCGCGGCGCGCTCCAGCTCGCCTTCGAGCAGCTTCGCGTCCGGCTCGAGCGCGAGGGACTGTTCGATCCCACGCGCAAGCGCGCGCTGCCGCCGCATCCGCGTCGCATCGCCGTGGTGACCTCGGCCTCGGCGGCGGCGCTTCGCGACGTGATCCAGGTGAGCGGCCGCCGCCTCCCGAGCGTGCCGCTGCTCGTGGTGCCGACGCGCGTCCAGGGAGAGGGCGCGGAGCTCGAGATCGCGGCGGCCCTCGATGGCGTCTCCGCGGCGGCGGCGGCGCTCGGGGTCGACGTGATCCTGCTCGTCCGCGGCGGCGGCTCCCTCGAGGACCTGCAGGCCTTCAATAGCGAGGCGGTCGCCCGGGCGGTGGCGCGCGCGTGCGTGCCCGTCGTCTGCGGCGTTGGCCACGAGGTGGACGTGACGATCGCCGACCTCGCGGCCGATCTGCGCGCGCCCACGCCGTCGGCCGCCGCCGCGGCGGCGGTACCCGATGGCGAGGCCCTGGCCGACCGTGTCGACGCGCTCCGCGACGCGCTCGCGCGGGTGGCGTGGCGCGGCCAGGAGCGTCGCGCGGAGCGGCTCGCCCGTCTGCGCGACGCGCTCGCGCGCTCCGCGCCGCGGCGCCGGCTCGCGCTCCAGGGTGCGCGCCTCGATGCCGCGTGCGAGGCGCTCGTGCGGGCGTTCCGGGCGCGCGTCGAGGATCTGCGCCACGGCCTCGAGGGGGCCGCCGCACGCCTCGACACGCTGTCGCCGCTCGCCGTGCTCGCGCGGGGCTACGCCATCGTGTGGCGGACGGAGTCCGGCGCCATCGTGCGCCGCGCAGAGGAGGTCGCGCCGGGCGACGTGCTCCGCATCCGCCTCGCGTCGGGGGAGCTCGCGGCGCAGGCCGTCGCGCGCGGCGCAGCCGGTCGCGTTGACGCTCCGGAGCCACGGAAGTAGCCTCGCCGCCGATGTCCGACACGAAGGCTTCCGACGGCCGACCGGACGCTCCTCCCGCCGCGGCGGACACGCCCTCGTTCGAAGACGCGTTCGCACGTCTCGAGGCGCTGGTGAGACAGCTCGACGCCGGCGAGCTCCCGCTCGAGGAATCGCTCGCGGCGTTCGAGCAGGGCGTCGCCCTCGCGCGTGCCTGCGCGCAGCAGCTCGCGAGCGCGGAGCGCCGGATCGAGATCCTGCTGCGCGACGGCGACGCGCTGCGCACCCGGCCCTTCGACGTCGCGGCGAGCGCCGAGGACGATCCGAGCAGCCCGGCCGCGCGAGGCGGAGCACGCTGATGGACGCTCGCGCGTACGTCGCCGAGCGCACGCCGCTCGTCGACGCGTGGCTCGAGCGCGCCGTCCCGCCCGCCGAGGCGGCGCCGGCCCGACTCCACGCAGCCATGCGTCACCTCCTCTTCCCGGGCGGCAAGCGCCTGCGTCCGGCGCTGGCCTTCGCGGCCGCCGAGGCGGTGGGCGCGCCGCCGGAGCGCGCGCTCCCGATCGCGGCGGCGGTGGAGCTCGTCCACACCTACTCGCTCGTGCACGACGATCTGCCCTGCATGGACGACGACGTCGAGCGGCGCGGCAAGCCCACCGTGCACGTCGCGTTCGACGAGGCGACGGCGGTGCTCGCGGGCGACGCGCTCCTCGCGGCCGCGTTCGAGACGCTCGCGGCCGGCGCCCCGGGCATCCCGGCGGCGGCACTGGTGCGGGCGGTCCACGACCTCGCCATCGCCGCGGGCTCCCGGGAGCTCTGCGGCGGACAGGCGGACGACCTCGACTTCCCGGCGGACGGCGACGTGGTGGCGATCGAATCGGTCCACCTGCGCAAGTCGGCCGCGCTGATCGCCGTGGCAGTGGTCGGTGGGGCGCGGCTCGGCGGTGCCGACGAGGCGACGCTCGGCCGCCTGCGTGAGTTCGGTCTCGCCGTGGGCCTCGCGTTCCAGATCGCCGACGACCTGATCGACAGCGTCGACGGGGAGAAGCCCGACGGCGCCTGCTCGTTGGTGCGTGCGATCGGTGCGGAGGCCGCGCGCATCCGCGCCGAGGCGTTGCTCCAGCGAGCCCTCGTCCTGGTGGAGGGGCTCGGCGTGCACGCGGAGGCGCTGCGAGAGCTCGCGCGCTTTGCCGTTCGGAGGGAGCAATGAGCGAGGGCAGCGAGATCGGCCCCGGAGGCCTGCTGCTCGACGGCATCGCGAGCCCGGAAGACCTTCGCCGCCTGCCGCGCGAACAGGTGAAGCGCGTGGCCGAAGAGCTCCGCGCCGAGATCGTGAGCCGCGTCTCCCGGACCGGCGGACACCTCGCGTCGAGCCTCGGTGCCGTCGAGCTGCTGACGGCGCTCCACTACGTCTTCGACACGCCGCGGGATCGGCTCGTCCTCGACGTGGGCCATCAGGGCTACGCGCACAAGATGCTCACCGGCCGACGGCTCTGCTTCGAACGCATCGGCCAGGAGGAGGGCATCGGGAAGTTCCTGCGCCGCTGCGAGTCGCCCTACGACCAGTTCGGCGCGGGGCACGCCGGGACCTCGATCTCGGCTGCCCTCGGCATGGCGCGCGCGATCCAGCACCAGGGCCGGTCGAACGTCGCGATCGCGCTGATCGGCGACGGCGGCATGACCGCCGGCATGGCGTTCGAGGCGCTGAACCACGCCGGCATGCTGCAGCAGAAGAACCTCGTGGTCGTGCTGAACGACAACGAGATGTCGATCTCGCCGAACGTCGGCGCCCTCTCGTCGTATCTCTCGCGCAAGCTCTCGGCGCCGATGGTGCGGCGCATGAAGGGCTGGGCGAAGGAGTTCCTCGGCTCGATGCCGGGCGACATGCTGCACTGGGCGCAGAAGGCCGAGGAGTCGCTCAAGGTCTTCTTCTCGCCGGGACTCCTCTTCGAGGCGCTCTCCTTCAAGTACGTGGGGCCGGTCCAGGGCCACCGCATCGACGTCCTGCTCGAGACGTTCGAGAACGTGAAGGAGATGCTCGCGGCGGGCGACGGCCCGATCCTCGTGCACGCGATCACGGCCAAGGGCTACGGCTACGAGCCGGCCGAGCGCGACCCCCTGACCTATCACGGCGTCACGGCGTTCGAGGTCGAGTCGGGCCGGATGGCGCCGTCGAAGCCCGGGCCGCCCTCCTACACCAGCGTCTTCGCCCAGACGCTGATCCGTCTCGCGAAGGAGGACCCGCGCATCGTCGCGATCACGGCCGCGATGCCCGGCGGCACGGGTCTCGACCGCTTCCAGCGGGAGCTCCCGACGCGCTTCTACGACGTCGGCATCGCCGAGCAGCACGCCGTGACGTTCGCGGCCGGCCTCGCGGTCGAGGGCATGAAGCCCGTGGCCGCGATCTACTCGACCTTCCTGCAGCGCGCGTACGACCAGGTCGTGCACGACGTCTGCATCCAGAACCTCGACGTGACCTTCGCGCTCGATCGTGCCGGCCTGGTCGGCGCCGACGGCGCCACGCACCAGGGTCTGTACGACGTCGCCTACCTGCGCACGCTCCCGAACATGGTCGTGATGGCGCCGAAGGACGAGAACGAGCTGCAGCACATGCTCGCCACGGCGATCGCACATCCCGGGCCCGCCGCGATCCGCTACCCGCGCGGCAACGGCTTCGGCGTGCCGATGGAGGCCGAGATCAAGGCGGTGCCGATCGGCGAGGCGGAGCTCCTGCGCGACGGCGACGACGCGGTGATCGTCGCCCTCGGCACGCTGGCCCACCCGGCGCTCGAGGCCGCCGCCGAGCTCGTGGCGGAGGGGCTCTCGGTCGCGGTGGTGAACGCGCGCTTCGCGAAGCCCCTCGACGCGGCGCGCATCGTGACGCTGGCGCGGCGCTGCGGCGCGGTCGTGACCGCGGAGGAGGCCGCCGGCATGGGCGGCTTCGGCGCAGCCGTGCTCGAGGCGCTCGCGGCGCACGGCGTGACGGCGCCGGTGCAGAGCCTCGCCGTGCCGGATCGGCTGATCGAGCAGGGAAATCCGGGCAAGCAGCTCGCGAGCCTGGGCCTCGACGCAGCCGGCATCGCGCGCGCGGTGCGCGACACCGTGGCGCGCAAGGCACGCTGAGCGCGCGGTCAGTCCCTTCCCGCTGGCCGCGTCCCCTGCGTCGCAGCCGTGCTATCCGAGGCCGAGATGGCCGAGCGCGAGCGCCTCGACCAGCGCCTCGTCCGGGACGGGCTCGCCGAGAGCCGCGCGAAGGCCCAGGCGCTGATCCTCGCCGGGCGCGTCCTCGTGGACGACGTGCCCGTCGACAAGGCCGGCACGCCCATCCGTCCCGAAGCGGCGGTGCGCGTGCGCGGCGAGCTCCGCCGCTTCGTGTCGCGCGGCGGCGAGAAGCTCGAGGGAGCGATCGCCGACCTCGGGATCGAGGTCCGGGGCCGCGGCTGCCTCGACGTCGGCGCCTCCACCGGCGGATTCACGGACTGCCTGCTCCAGGCGGGCGCGCGATCGGTGGTCGCGCTCGACGTCGGCTACGGGCAGCTCCATCCGAAGCTGCGAGGAGATCCGCGCGTGCGCGTCCGGGAGCGCACCCACGTGCGCGCGCTCGACGCGGCCGACCTCGGCGGCCCCGTCGACCTCGTGACGATCGACGCCTCGTTCATCTCCCTGCGTCTCGTCCTGCCGGAGGTTGCGCGCCTCGCGCCGGCGGCCGAGGTCCTCGCCCTCGTGAAGCCGCAGTTCGAGGTCGGAAAGGGGCGGGTCGGGAAGGGCGGGGTGGTGCGCGAGGACGCCCTCCGCGCCGAGGCCGTCGAAGGCGTGATCTCCGTCGCCCGGGAGCTCGGCTACGCGCTGCTCGGTCGCGCCGAGAGTCGCCTCGCGGGCCCGAAGGGCAACCGGGAGGTGTTCCTATGGCTCCGGCCGGCGGGGCGGGTTGACGATCGGGAGGTGGGGCCGTAACAACCGGAATGGACGGGGACCGATGCCCCGATCCCATGGAGACCGCGAATGTCCGTCGTCAGCGTGACCGAGGCCGCCGCCGAACGCATCAAGCACCTCCTCGACCAGGACGGGAAGCTCGCGACCCACGGCCTGCGCATGAAGGTCGTGGGCGGCGGCTGCTCCGGCCTCCAGTACCAGCTCTCCTTCGACGACCGCGTGGGCGAGGCCGACACGGTGGTCGAGGCCGGCGGCATCCGGGTCTTCGTGGACGAGAAGAGCGCCCTCTATCTCGCCGGCAGCAGCCTCGACTTCGTCGACACGCTCCAGGAGTCGGGCTTCAAGATCGGGAATCCGAACGCCAAGTCGACCTGCGGCTGCGGCCAGTCCTTCGGGGCATGACTTCCCCACGTTCCTGACGGGGCCACCACCATGGGCGCCGCGCCGCCCATCTACCTCGACCACCACGCCACGACCCCGGTCGATCCGCGGGTCGTCGAGGCGATGGCGCCCTACTGGAGCGTCGACTTCGGGAATGCGGCGAGCCACGGGCACGTCTTCGGCTGGCGGGCCGAGGCGGCGGTCGAGGACGCCCGGGCCCGCATCGCTGCCGCCATCGGGGCCCGGGAGCCGCGCGAGATCGTGCTCACGAGCGGCGCCACGGAGAGCAACAACCTCGCCCTGAAGGGCGTCCTTCGCGGCGCCCGCGTCTCCCGCGATCACGTCGTCACCGTCGCGACGGAGCACCGCGCCGTGCTCGATCCCTGCGCCGCCCTGCAGCGGGAGGGATTCGGCGTGACGGTCCTGCCGGTCGACGGCGCCGGTCTGGTCGCCCCGGAAGCGGTCGCAGCGGCGATCGGCCCCCGGACGGCGCTCGTCTCGATCATGGCCGCGAACAACGAGATCGGTGTGCTCCAGCCCCTCGAGGCCATCGGGCGGATCTGCCGGGAGCGCGGCGTCCTCTTCCACTCCGATGCCGCGCAGGCTGCGGGCCGCGTTCCTCTCGACGTCGAGGCGACCGGCGTGGACCTGCTCTCGCTCTCGGCGCACAAGCTCTACGGCCCGAAGGGCGTGGGCGCCCTCTACGTGCGCTCGCGCCGCCCGCGCGTGAGGCTCGAGCCCCTGGTCCACGGCGGGGGCCACGAGCGCGGGCTGCGCGCGGGGACGCTGCCCGTACCCCTCATCGTGGGCTTCGCGCGCGCCTTCGAGCTGGCCCTCGCCGAGCAGGCAGCCGAGGCCGAGCGCCTGGCGCGTCTGCGCGAGCAGCTCTGGCAGCGCCTGGCCGAAGGCCTCCCGCGGGTGCACCGGAACGGCGACGTCGCGCACCAGCTCCCGGGCACGCTCAGCGTGAGCTTCGACGGCGTCGAGGCGGCGGCCGTGCTCCCCGCGCTGCCCGACGTGGCGCTCTCCACGGGCTCGGCGTGCAGCTCGGCCGAGCCCGGGCCGAGCCACGTCCTGGTCGCGCTCGGCCTCTCCCCCGAGCGCGCGGCCGGAACGATCCGCATCGGGCTCGGCCGCGGCAACGACGAGGCGCAGGTCGAGCGCGCTGCGGAGCGCATCGTCGCCGCGGTGCGGGCGGAGCGCGCGGCACGGGCTCCCGCGGTCGCCTAGCGGCGGCTAACCTCGCTCCTTCGAAGCCAGATCGGAGACGCGGTGGGCGACAGCAAGAGCACGAACATCACCTGGCACGCGGGCCACGTCGGGCGCCGCGACCGCGAGCGCCTCCTCGGCCAGCGCGGCGCCACGATCTGGCTCACGGGCCTCTCGGGCTCCGGCAAGTCGACGATCGCCGTCGCCGCGGAGCGCGAGCTCGTGGCCCGCGGTCGTCTCGCGTACGTCCTCGACGGCGACAACATCCGTCATGGCCTCAACAAGAACCTCGGCTTCTCGCCCGCCGACCGGACCGAGAACATCCGACGCATCGCCGAGGTCGCGAAGCTCTTCAGCGACGCCGGCGTGATCGTGCTGACGTCCTTCATCTCGCCCTACCGCGCCGACCGCGACGCCGCGCGCGCTCTCTTCGCGACGGGCGATTTCGTCGAGGTCTTCGTCTCCGCCAGCGTCGAGACGTGCGAGAGCCGAGACGTGAAGGGCCTCTACAAGAAGGCCCGCGCGGGCGAGATTCCGGAGTTCACGGGGATCTCGGCGCCCTACGAAGCGCCGGACAGCCCCGAGCTCGTGCTCGACACCAATCGCCAGACGCTCGAGGAGAGCGTCGGCCAGCTCCTCGGCTACCTGGACGAGAAGGGCTACCTCGCTCCTCCCGTCTGACGGAGGACGGGAGCGCGCGGCCGATCCGACAGACCGGGAAGGGAACCCGAAGCCCGATGCGTCGAGGGAACGTCGTCCGCTTCTGCGTGCTCGTGGCGCTCGCGTTGCCCGCCGCGGGCTGCGCGACCGTGGGCGGCGTGTTCGCGTCCCGGACCGAGGACGCGGTGGTGCGGCCCGATGCGCCCGCCGACTACGACTTCCTCGTGGGGCGCGAGCTCGAGGCCGACGGCGACGTCGCCGGCGCAGCGGCGGCCTACACGCGCGCGATCGTGAAGGATCCCGACTCGCCGTACCTCCGCCTCGAGCTCGCCCAGGTCGAGGCGCGCCAGGGCCACTACGATCGCGCCGTCGAGCAGGGCGAGCAGGCCCTCGCGCTCGCCCCGGACGACCCCGACACGCGCCGCTTCCTCGGGACGCTCTATCGTGTCGGAAAGCGCGTCGACGACGCGGAGCGCGTGCTGCGCGGCCCCGACGGACAGCCGATCGACGACGACGCCGCGCTCCTCCTCTACAGCCTCTACCTCGAGTCCGACCGGCTGCCCGAGGCGCTCGCGATCGGCGAGTGGGTGGTGGCACGCGACCCGACCGCGCTGCGCGGCTACTTCGCCGAGGCCGCCGCCTACGAGAAGATGGGTCGCTTCGACGACTCCGAGCGCGCGCTCCGGGCGGCGCTGGCCCAGCAGCCCGGGAGCCTCGCGGTGTACGGCGCGCTCGCGCGCTCCCGACGCGATCGGTCCGACCGGGAGGGCGAGATCGAGATCTATCGCGAGGCGCTGAAGGCGCATCCCCACCATGCGGGCACCCAGGCGGCCCTCGCGGAGGCGTTGATCGCGGCGGGCCGCACCGACGAGGCGATCCGCGTGCTCGAGGATCTCGAGCGCCGGCAGCCGCGCGACTCCCGGGCCACGCTCCGGCTGGCCTTCCTCGAGTACGAGGCCAAGCGCTACGACTCGGCCGCGCGCCGCTTCGAGTCGGTGCTCGAGCGGAATCCCGAGCAGTACGAGGTCGCGTTCTTCCTCGGCCTCGTGCGCCGTCGCATGGGCGACGATGCCCGCGCCGCCGAGGCCTTCGAGCGTGTGCCGCCCGACCACGAGCGCTGGGTCGAGGCGCGTACCCAGCTCGCCGCGATCCACGAGAAGCGCGGCGACTTCGCGGGCGCGCTCGCCGAGATCGACGCCGCCCGCAAGCAGAAGCCCGCCCGCGAGCTCGACGTCTACGCCGCGAGCCTGCGAGCGAAGACCGGCGACCCCCAGGGCGCGGTGGCGGAGCTCGAGAAGCTCCTCGCCGAGTCGCCGGACGACGACGACCTGATGTACCAGATCGGCGTCATCTACGGCGAGGCGAAGCGCTTCGACGAGTCGCTGGTCTGGGTGCAGCGCGCGCTCGCGAAGAACCCGGACAACGCGAACGCCCTGAACTATCTCGGCTACACCTGGGCGGATCAGGGCCAGAACCTCGACCAGGCCGAGCAGATGATCCAGCGCGCCCTCGAGCTCAAGCCGAACGACGGCTTCATCACCGACAGCCTCGGCTGGGTCTACTACATGCGCGCCCGCGCGCTGACCCGAGACGGTCGGGTCCAGGAAGGGCGGCTGCAGCTCGACCGCGCGATCGAGAAGCTCGAGCTCGCCGACGAGCTCTCGGGCGGAGATCCGGTGATCTCGGAGCATCTGGGCGACGCCTACCGCCTGCGCGGCGACGAGCGCCGCGCGCTCGAGCACTACCGCGATGCGATCGACGCCGAGCCGCGTCCCGGCGAGCAGCCCGACCTGCGACGCAAGTACGACGAGCTGCGCCGCGCGCTGGGGGGCTCATGAGGCGCATCGCCGCCGTCGCCCTCGTGGCGAGCGCGCTCCTTGCGGGCTGCCGGACGGTGACGCCTCCGCAGCCGATCGAGGCCGACACCGCTGCGACGAGATCGCTCGTCGACTCGCTCGCGGCCGAGCGTCAGGCGCGCCACGCGCTGCGCGGCACGCTGCGGCTCGCCCTCGACGGCCCGCAGGGCTCCTTCCGGGCGAACCAGGTGCTCGTCGCGCAGCAGCCGGCGCAGCTCCGGGTCGAGGTGCAGGGATTCCTCGCCCAGACGGTGGCCGTGCTCGTGACGGACGGCACGCGCTTCGAGCTCTTCCGCGCGCGCGAGCGGACGCTCGAATACGGGCCGGTCTATCCGGGCCTGCTGCGCGACGTCGCGCGCATCGACCTCGATCCGGCCGAGGCGGTGCCGATGCTCCTCGGCGCGCCGCCGGTGCCGGACGGCCTGCACGTCGCGCGCGCCTTCCAGCGCGGCGACGAGACGGAGCTCGAGCTGGCGGACGGCTCGGGCGCGACGCGCCTGCGGCTCGCGTTCGGCTCGGCCCGGGAGCTGCGCCGCGCGGAGCGCCTGGACGGGGACGGCGCGCCGATCTGGCGCGCCACCTACGACGACTTCCGGCCCCTCGGCGGCGTGCCCTTCGCCTACAGCGTGCACATCGGATTTCCGCCGTCGTCGACCGAGGCCTCGGTGGATTTCCAGCAGGTCGAGCTCAATCCTCCGCTGCCGCAGGACGCATTCGTGTTCCGGGTGCCGCCCGGCGTCGCCTCGCCGCCGCGACCGAGCGAAGGCTAGGGCGAGGCCGGCGGGGGAGCATGGCGCGTCGCGGGAACGGGTGGCCGGAGCGGCTCCTGCTCGCCGCGATCCTGATCGCGCTCGGCGTCGTCGTCTTCCAGCTCGACACGATCGAGCAGCGCTTCCTCGCGCAGTCGCGCGCGCTGGACGAGCTCACCCGCGCGCTCGAGCGCGCGCGCGCCGCGCCGGCCCCCGGGCCCGCGCCCACCGACGGCGGCGCCGCGCCGACCCGCAGGTGGCTCCATCCCGAGGTTCCGAACCTGCTCCACGATCCCGACTACCCGATGCGGGTGGCGGGCGCGAAGACCGACGGGCGTCTCGTGCGCTGGTTCGGAACCGATCCCAAGGGCTTCAACCCGCTGCTCGAGAACGGCGCCGACGTACAGGACGGCATCGTTCTCTACGTCGGCGCCGCGCTCGCCTCGCGGATGGCCTGGACCGACCCCGAGAAGTGGCAGAAGGAGCTCGCGGAGCGGGTCGAGGTGACGGACGAGGGCCGGGAGCTCACGATCTACCTCCGGCCGGGCGTGCGCTGGCAGGCGCCGGGAAACCTCGATCTCGGGGATGCGCGCCACGCGTGGCTGCGCGGCGATCACTTCGTCACCGCGCGCGACGTCGCCTTCTCGCTCTCGCTGATCCAGAACCCGCAGGTGGAGAACGGGAGCCTCAAGAACTACTACCAGGACCTCGAGTCCTGGCGCGTGATCGACGACCTCACGATCGTCGTGCGCTGGAAGAAGACGTTCTGCGGCGCGATCGAGTACACGCTCGGCGTGCCGCTCGTGCCGGAGTTCTTCTACGCCTACGACGAGGACGGAACGCGCTTCCCGGACGCGACGCTCGGCGCGCGCTTCGACCAGCACTGGTACGACCATCTGGGCATGGTCGGTGCGGGCCCCTATCGGCTCGTGTCGTACGTGCCCGGCACGGAGATCCGGCTCGAGCGGAACGAGGACTATTTCGGCGAGAAGCCCGCGATCCGCGAGATCGTCTACCAGCTCTACGCCGACCCGAACGCGACGCTCCTCAAGCTCAAGGCCCACGAGCTCTCGTTCGGCAGCCTTCGTCCGGGCCAGTATCGCGACGAGATCAAGCGCTTCGACTCGTTGCCGCCCGCGAAGCGGCCGAAGCAGAGCCCGTTCTGGAACGGCGACCTGCGCTACCGCACCTACCTCGACAACTCCTTCTACTACATCGGCTGGAACGCCGACCGACCCCTCTTCCGCGACAAGCGGGTGCGTCAGGCGATGACGCTCGCGTTCGACCGGGCGCGCATCGTCGAGCACGTCTTCGTCGGCCTCGGGGAGGTGGCGGTCGGACCGTACGACGTGGAGAGCCCGTTCCACGATCCGGACATCCGGCCCTGGCCCTACGACCCGGCGCGGGCGCGCGCGCTCCTCGCGGAGGCCGGCTTCGCCGACACCGACGGCGACGGCGTGCTCGACGCGGACCTCACGCCGGACGACGGCGACCCGACGCGCACGCCCTTCGAGTTCTCGCTCCTGGTCTACAACGGGTCGCCCGAGATGGAGAGCGCCGCGAACATCCTGAAGGAGGACCTGCTCGCCCTCGGCGTCCGCATGCGGATCGAGAGCGCCGAATGGAGCCTGATGCAGAAGCGGATGGACGAGAAGGACTTCGACGCCGTGACGGGCGGCTGGGCGCTCTCCTACGACCCCGACCTCTACCAGATCTTCCACTCGTCCCAGGCGGACGTGCCGAAGGGCTCGAACCGCGTCGGCTTCCGCAACCCCGAGGCGGACCGCCTGATGGAGCAGGCGAGGGAGGTCTGCGAGCCCACCGCACGTCTCGCGATCCTGCGCCGGCTGCATCGCATCCTGCACGAGGAGCAGCCGTACAGCTTCTTCTTCGTGCGGCGCGCGGTGGCGGCCTGGTGGAAGGAGGTGGAGCGCGTCGAGTTCGCGAAGCTCCGGCCGAAGGCGAACTCGCTGCCCTGGTGGGTCGACACGGCGCTGCCGGAGGCCGGCTCGCGGTGACACGCACGAAGGACGGAGAGGGATGCGCGCCTACGTCCTGAAGCGCCTGCTCCTCATGATCCCGACCTTCGCCGGGATCTTCCTCGTGCTGTTCCTGCTGTTGAACCTCGCGCCGGGCCGGCCCGGCGGGACGAGCGCCGGCGTCGACCTCGCGGCGAGCCTGCGCGACGAGCGCGGCCAGGACTCCCAGCGGATCTTCCGCGAGCAGTTCCAGCTCGACCGGCCGGTGCTGCTGAATCCGTACTTCGCGTTGCGGCCGGCGAAGGTGCGCGCGGCCCTGGAGCGCTTCGCGCAGGCGGTGCCGGCGACGAGCGCAGAGCGGGTCGCGGCCTGGGAAGAGCTCGAGGACTGGGGCAGCTACGCGGTGCCCGGCCTCGTGGCGGCGATGCGCGACGACCCGCGGGCCGCGGTGTGTGACGCCGCCGTCCTGGTCCTGCGTCATGCCGCCCAGCGCCCGCTGCTCGATCCCTTCGCCGAGCGGCCGGATCCCGCGACGGCGGCCGAGAACCGCGCCCGGGAGGCGGAGAACGCCGAGCTCCGGACGTGGCGCTACGGGCCCGGCGCGCCGGAGCCGGAGAGGCGCGAGGTGATCGCGCGCTGGAGCGCCTGGTACGACGCCCACGCCTCGCGCTGGCAGTGGGACGCGTGGGGCCGCCTGCGCGTGCTCCTCCTCGAGACGCGCCTCGCGGCCTACGTCTCGAACCTGGCGCGCCTCGACTTCGGCGTGTCGCTCGTGACGCGCGAGCCCGTCATCCCGACCCTCGTCTCGAAGCTCAAGTACTCGATCACCCTCTCGCTCGGATCGCTCGTGCTCGCCTACGCGATCGCGATCCCGCTCGGCGTGCTCTCGGCGGTCACGCGCGGGAGCTCGAGCGACCGCGCGATCACGGTCGGCCTGTTCGTGCTCTACTCCCTTCCGAGCTTCTTCGTGGCGACCCTGCTCCTCGTGTACCTGTCGCAGGGCTCGCCGCTCCCGGGACTGCGCTTGTTCCCGACGGGCGGCTGGTCGTCGCCCGATCCGCTCTCGCGCACGAGCCTCGCGGAGCTCGCGGACGTCGCGTGGCACCTGGTGCTGCCGATGGCGTGCATGACCTACGGCTCCCTCGCGGCGCTCTCGCGCTACATGCGGAGCAGCCTGCTCGACGTGATCGCCGCCGACTTCGTGCGCACCGCCCGCGCGAAGGGCGTGCCGGAGCGGACGGTCGTCCTGCACCACGCCCTCCGCAACGCGCTGCTCCCGATCCTGACGCTCCTCGGCGGCCTCCTGCCCGCGGTGCTCGGCGGCTCCGTGATCGTGGAGTACGTGTTCGGCATCCCGGGCATGGGTCTCTGGGTCGTGGACTCGATCTTCCAGCGCGACTACAACGTGATCCTCGCCGTCGAGCTCCTCTCGACGGTGCTCGTGCTCGTCGGGACGCTCCTCACGGATCTGGCCTACGCCTGGGCCGATCCGCGGATCCGCTACGAGTGAGGCGGCGGCCGTGACGAATGGCGTCCTCGACGCGCTCCGGCGCGACCGGCTCGCGCGCTTCGGGCTCCACGCGATCGCGGGCCTCGTGGCGATCGCGGTCGCGGCGCCGCTCCTCGCCCTCGATCAGCCGCTCGTCCTGCGCACGCGCGGCGGCGTCTCGTTCCCGTTCTTCCCGGCGCTCGTGAACCGGCTGCTCTTCGAGAACGCGGTCGATCTCCTGTTCAACCTGGCCCTGCTCGCGGCGCCGGCCTACGGCCTCGGCGTCGCGATCGCGCGACGCCGAGGCGTGTCGTGGCGCCGCGTGGCCGTCGGGCTCGCCGCGCTCCAGGTGCTCCTCTTCGTCGCCTGCCTTCCGGAGCGATTCGGCCCGATCGCGAATCCGCTCCACCTGGAGGAGCCGATCCCCGACACCAAGGCCGAGATCGCGGCGAGCGAGGCGCGCGGCGAGCCGGTGTGGGCCGTGTTCCCGCTCCGGCCGTTCTCCTATCGCGAGACCGATCCCGCGCACAGCGTCGAGCCGCCGGACCGCACGCACTGGCTCGGCACCGACAAGGAGGGGCGCGACGTCTTCGCGCGCATGGTCTTCGGCACGCGCATCTCGCTCACGGTGGGCGTCGTGGCCGTCTCGCTCTACGTCGCGATCGGCGTGGTCCTCGGCGCCCTCGCGGGCTGGTTCGGCGGCCGCATCGACCTCCTGATCTCGCGCGTGATCGAGGTGATGATCTGCCTCCCGACCTTCTTCCTGATCCTCGCCCTGGTCGCCCTGGTCGAGCAGCGCTCGGTCTTCCACGTGATGGCGATCATCGGGGTCACGAGCTGGACCGGAGTCGCAAGGCTCGTGCGCGCGGAGTTCCTGCGCCAGCGGGCCCTCGACTACGTGCAGGCCGCGGTCGCCCTCGGCATCCCGACCTGGCGCATCCTCTTCCTCCACATGCTGCCGAACGCCATGGGACCCGTGCTGGTGTCGGCGACCTTCGGCGTCGCGTCGGCGATCCTGGTGGAGTCGAGCCTCGCGTTCCTCGGCCTGGGCGACGTGTCGGTCGCGAGCTGGGGCGCCACGCTCAACGCCGGGCGTCTCGAGCAGAAGGCGTGGCTCGTGCTGGTGCCCGGCTTCGCGATCTTCTTCGTGGTGAGCGTCTTCAACCTCGTGGGCGAGGGGCTGCGCGACGCGCTCGACCCGAGGCTCCGCTCGTGAGCGCCGCACCGCCGACCGCCGCCACGCCGGTGCTGCAGGTGGAGGATCTCGCCATCGGGTTCCACGGGCGCGAGGGCGCGGTGCGGGTCGTGGACGGCGTGTCCTTCGCGCTCGAGGCGGGCGAGACGGTGGCGCTCGTGGGCGAGTCGGGATGCGGCAAGTCGGTGACGGCGCTCTCGCTGCTTCGCCTCCTGCCCGCGCCGGCGGGACACGTCGAGCGCGGCCGGATCCTCGTCGACGGCGAAGACCTCGCCGTCGCGAGCGAGGCGCGCCTGCGGACGCTCCGCGGCGGCACCATCTCGATGGTGTTCCAGGAGCCGATGACGAGCCTGAACCCGGTCTTCCCGGTCGGCGACCAGGTGGCCGAGGCGCTCGTCGTGCACCACGGCCTCGACGAGGAGGCCGCGCGCGAGGCCGCGGTCGCGATGCTCGCGCGCGTGGGCATCCCGGCGGCGGAGGCGCGGGCCGACGAGTATCCGCACCAGCTCTCGGGCGGCATGCGCCAGCGCGTGATGATCGCCATGGCGCTGGCCTGCCGGCCCCGCGTGCTGCTCGCCGACGAGCCGACGACGGCCCTCGACGTCACGGTGCAGGCGCAGATCCTGGCGCTCCTCGGCGACCTCCAGCGCGAGCTCGGCATGGCCGTGCTCCTGATCACCCACGATCTCGGCGTCGTGGCGCAGCTCGCCCGCCGGATGCTCGTGATGTACGCCGGGCGGGTCGTGGAGGAGGGCCGGGTCGAGGACGTGTTCGCGCGCCCGCGCCACCCCTACACCGCCGGGCTCCTGCGCTCGATTCCCCGCCTCGATCGCAGTGCCGCGGCGTTCGCTCCGATCGAGGGCAGCGTGCCCGATCCGCGCGCCCTGCCTCCGGGCTGCGCGTTCCATCCGCGCTGCGCCCATGCGGAGCCGCGCTGCCGCGGCGAGGCGCCGGTCCTCGCACCGCCGCCGGGCGCGCCGCGCGGGCAGCGCGCGGCGTGCTTCGTGACCGCCGCACGGCCCGGCCTCGAGCTGCTCGAGCCCGGCCCGTGAGCGCGCCGCTCCTGCGCGTGAGCGCCCTCGTGAAGCACTTCCCGGTGTCGGCCGGCCTGCTGGGGCGGATGTCCGGCGCGGTGCGCGCGGTCGACGGGATCTCGTTCGAGATCGCGCGCGGAGAGACGCTCGGCCTCGTCGGAGAGTCGGGCTGCGGGAAGAGCACCGCGGGCCGGACCATCCTCCGCCTGCTCGAGCCCACGGCAGGGCGCATCGAGCTCGAGGGCCGCGACGTGACGCGGCTCCCGCTGCGCGCGCTCCGCCCGCTGCGCCGCGCGATGCAGATCGTGTTCCAGGACCCGTCGAGCTCGCTGAACCCGCGCCGCACGGTCGGCGAGGCCGTGGGCGAGGCGCTGCGCGTCCACGGCGTCGCGCGGGGCGCGGCGCTCGACCAGCGCGTCTCCGAGCTCCTGGAGCGCGTCGGGCTTCCCGCGGCCGCGCGCCATCGCCACCCCCACGAGTTCTCGGGCGGCCAGCGGCAGCGGATCGGGATCGCGCGCGCGATCGCGCTCGAGCCGCGCTTCGTGGTCTGTGACGAGGCGGTGTCGGCCCTCGACGTGTCGATCCAGGCGCAGGTGCTCCAGCTCCTCGTGCGGCTGCGCGAGGAGCTCGGCCTCGCGTACCTCTTCATCGCCCACGACCTCTCCGTCGTGAGCCACGTCTCCCACCGCGTCGCCGTGATGTACCTCGGCCGGATCGTGGAGCTCGCGCCGGCCCGGCGCCTCTTCGCCGGGCCGGCCCATCCCTACGCGCAGGCGCTCCTCGCCGCGGTGCCGGCGCCCGACCCGACGCGGCGTCACCGGCCGGCGCCGCTCGCCGGCGAGCCGCCGAGCCCCGTGGCGCCGCCGCCGGGCTGCCACTTCCATCCGCGCTGCCCCGCCGCGATGGCGCGCTGCCGGAGCGAGGCGCCGCCGGTTTACGACCTCGGCGGGGGCCACTTCGTGCGCTGCTTCCTCGCGGAAGGCGCACCCCTGGCCCCGGACGGAAGCCTCTAGTGGACCGCGCGCTCGTCGGGGTGCTCCTCGCCGCGGCGCTCCTCGTGGCGGGCGTCGCGCGACTCGTCTCGTTGTCGTCCCTCCCGCCGGCGGACTTCACCTTCGTGAACGGGACCGAGCCGCGCACGCTCGATCCCGGGCTCATGACCGGCGAGCCGGAGGGACGGATCGGGGACGCGCTGTTCGAGGGCCTCACGCGACGGAACGCGCGCTCGCTCCGGCCCGAGCCCGCGGTCGCCGAGCGCTGGGAGACCTCGGCCGACGGCCTCCGCTTCACCTTCCACCTGCGCGCCGATGCGCGCTGGAGCGACGGGCGCGCGGTCTCCGCCCAGGACTTCGCCGCCGCGTGGCGCCGGCTCGAGGATCCGCGCACCGGCTCGGAGTACGCCTACCTGCTCCACGTGCTCCGCGACGCCGAGGCCTTCCACGCCTACGGCGCGGCGGCGGACGCCCTCGAGGGCCCGATCGCCCGCGGCCTCGACGCCCTCGTGGCGGCGCATCCGGAGGGCGTCGACGCTCGCGAATGGCAACGCTTCCTCGCGTCGGAGGGCGTCGCGGCGGCGCTCGCTGGCGCCCGCGAGCCCGCGATCGTCTCGGCCCTGTCGCGATACGACGCACGCGTCACGGCCGAGGAGCTGCACGCGCTGCGCGGGGAGCTCCTGTCGGAGGCGGCGCGCCGGCGGGCCGAGCACGAGGCCGCGGCCGAGCGCTTCGGCCGCACGAGCGGCGTCTTCGCGACCGACGAGCGCACGCTCGTGGTGGAGCTCGCGGCGCCGACGCCGTACTTCCTCGAGCTCACGTCCTTCTACCCGACCTTCCCGGTCCCGCCGGGCGCCTTCGGCTCCCAGGACTGGTTCCTGCCGGAGAAGATCGTGTCGAACGGTCCCTTCCGGCTCGAGCTGTGGCGGGTCAACGACCGGATCCGTCTGGTCCGGAGCGACACCTACTGGGATCGCGCCTCGGTCCGCCTCGCCACGGTCGACGCCCTCCCGATCGAGAACGCGACGACGGCGCTGAATCTCTACCTCACGGGCGCCGTCGACTGGCTGCCGTCGGCGTATCCCGTCGACCTCGCGCCCCGGCTCTCGGGCCGCAGCGACTTCTACTCCTCGCCCGGGCTCGCCGTGTACTACTACCGCATCAACACGCGCCGCCCGCCGCTCGACGATCCGCGCGTGCGGGAGGCGCTCTCGCTCGCCGTCGACCGCCAGGCGATCTGCAGCCACGTGCTCGGGCTGGGCCAGCTTCCCGCGACGACGTTCGTGCCGCCGGGCATTCCCGGCTACGACCCGCCGCCGAGCGCCCTCGGCTACGACGTCCCGCGCGCGCGGCGCCTGCTCGCCGAGGCGGGATTCCCGGAGGGCCGCGGCTTCCCGGAGCTCGGCATCCTCTACAACACCCACGAGGGACACAAGAAGATCGCGGAAGTCGTCGCGGACTCGCTGCGCCGGAACCTCGGCATCTCGGTGAAGCCCTACAACCAGGAGTGGCAGGCATACCAGGCGAGTACGCTCGCGGGCGACTACGACCTGGCTCGCGCGGCCTGGGTCGGAGACTACGTCGATCCCAACACCTTCCTCGACCTGTGGGTGACGAACGGCGGCAACAACCAGACGGGCTGGGGCGATCCCACGTACGACGCGTTGATCCGCGCGGCCGCCGACGTGGCGCGCTTCGCGCGGGAGGACCGGGGCCTCGCCCTGCGGGTCGGCGAGCCGGCGCGGCTGCGCGCCGACCTCGACGCGCTGGACGCCGCGCGCGACCCGGAAGGGCGCGCGCGCGTCGAGGCGGCGCTGCGCCTCGACCTCCTGCGCGAGGCCGAGGCGATCCTCGTCCAGCGTGGCTTTCCCGTCCTTCCCGTGTACTTCTACGTGACGAGCGGACTGGTCTCGCCGCGCGTGCGCGGCTTCTACGTGGAGCTCGAGCAGGAGGACGGGACGCGCACGCCGAACCTCCAGCAGCTCCATCCGCTCCGCGCGATCTGGCTCGAGCCGCCGACCGGGAAGGGCGCCGGGTGAGCGCGGGCCACGCGGCGTGGCGACGCGTCCTGGGCGGGACGCTCCTCGCGCTCCTCGTGCTCGTGTTCGCCCGACCGCTCGGCGCGGGGCTCCACGCGGCGGTCGCCCTCGCCGGAGCCTCGGGGCTCGCGGGCGGCGCGCTGCTTCCGCCGCGGGCGCTCCGCCGCCTCGCGTTCCTCGTGCCGTCCCTCGCGCTGCTCGTGCTCCTGACGTGCCTCCTGATGTACGTCGCTCCGGGCTCGCCCTTCGCGAGCGAGCGCGTGGCCGCGCCGCAGGTCGAGCAGGCGCTGCGCGCCCAGTACGGAGTGCCGCGGAGCGGTGTCGCCTTCTTCGCGGTGTACATGGAGCGGCTCGTCGTCGAGGGCTCCCTCGGCCCGTCGCTCAAGGTGCAGGGCCGCAGCGTGGCGCAGCTCCTGCTGCCGGCGCTTCCGGTGAGCCTCGCCCTGGGAGGCCTCGCCCTCGTGCTCGCGCTCGGCGTGGGCGTGCTCGTGGGCGTGCGGGCGGGGCTCCGCCCCGGATCGCTCGCCGATCGGGCGAGCCTCGCCCTGACGCTCGTCGGCATCGCGCTCCCGAGCTTCGTGGTGGGCGCGCTCCTCGCGATCGTCTTCGCCCTGCGCCTCGGCTGGCTGCCCGTCGCGGGCTGGGGCGGCGCGCGTCATCTCGTGCTTCCCGCGATCACGCTCTCGCTTCCCCCGGCGGCGACGATCGCGCGCCTCGCCCGGGGCGGGACGATCGAGACGCTGGCGCAGGACTTCGTCCGCACCGCGCGGGCGAAGGGCCTGCCCGAGCGCGTCGTCGTGTGGCGTCACGCGCTGCGCGGCGCGCTCTTGCCCGTGGTGTCGTATCTCGGGCCCGCGGCGGCGGCGATCCTCACGGGCTCCTTCGTGGTGGAGACGCTCTTCGGCGTTCCCGGCATGGGCCAGTGGTTCGTGAAGGGGGCCGTGAACCGCGACTACTCGGTCGTGCTGGGCACGACGCTCCTCTACGCGAGCCTGGTCACGCTGCTGAACCTCGCCGTCGACGCCGCCTACGCGTGGCTCGACCCGCGCGTCGCGGAGGACGCGTGAAGCCGAACGAGCGACCGCGCAGCCCGCGCGCGCGGGTCGGGGCGGCGCTGCTCCTGTGCGTGATCGCGCTCTGCGCCGTGGGCCCGCCGCTCCTCGGCCTCGACGCCGAGACCACGGCGCCGGAGCAGCGCCTCGAGGCGCCGTCCCTGGCCCATCCCTTCGGGACGGACGCGGTCGGGCGCGATCTCTTCGCGCGCGTGCTCCTCGGCGGCAGGACCTCGCTCCTCGTGGGCTTCGCGGCCACCCTGGTCTCGGTCGGGATCGGCGTCCTCTACGGCGCCGTCGCCGGCTATCGCGGCGGCCGCCTCGACGATGCGATGATGCGCGTCGTCGACTTCCTGTACGCGATCCCGTACATGTTCCTCGTCATCCTGGTGATGCTGCTCTTCCGCGACACCGCACGCGGTCGGCCGCTCCCGGTCTTCCTCGCCCTCGGGCTCGTGCAGTGGCTCACGCTCGCGCGGATCGTGCGCGGCGAGGCCCTGCGCCTGCGCGGCGCGGAGTTCGTGCAGGCGCTGCGCGTGCTCGGCGCGAGCGACGCGCGGATCCTCCTGCGCCACGTGCTGCCGAACGCCTTCGGCCCGATCGTCGTCTACGGCGCGCTCACGGTGCCCCACGTGATCCTGCTCGAGTCGTTCCTCTCGTTCCTCGGGCTCGGGATCGACCTCTCCTGGGGGCAGCTCGTCGCCGAAGGCGTCGCGGTGGTGAACCCGATCGCGTCGCCCTGGTGGCTCCTCGCGGCGCCCGCGGCATTCCTCGCGACCACGCTGCTCGCGCTCCAGCTCCTGGGCGACGCCCTGCGCGACGCGCTCGACGCGAGGCTCGCGCGATGACCGGCGACGGAGCGCTCCTCGCGGTGCGCGATCTCTCCGTCGGGATCGACGGGCCCGGCGGCGTGCTGCGTCCGGTCGAAGGCGTCTCGTTCGAGCTCTGCGCGGGCGAGACGCTCGGGCTCGTGGGCGAGTCGGGCTGCGGCAAGACGGTGACGGCCCTCGCCCTGCTCGGCCTCCTGCCGCGACCCGGGGGCTTCTTCGCAGGGGGCAGCATCCGCCTCGAAGGGCGGGAGCTCGTGGGCGCGGGCGAGGCGGAGCTCGCACGCCTGCGCGGGCGCCGCGTCGCGGCCGTGTTCCAGGACCCGTCGGCGAGCCTGAACCCGTATCTCACGCTCGGCGAGCAGCTTGCGGAAGGTCCCATGCACCACCTCGGGCTCTCGCGGCGCGAGGCGCTGGCCCGCGCCGAGGCGCTCCTCGCCCGGGTCGGCGTCGCCGACGCCGGCGCGCGGCTGCGCGTCCATCCCCACGCGCTCTCGGGCGGCCAGCGGCAGCGCGCGATGATCGCGATGGCGCTCGCCTGCGAGCCGGCGCTGCTCGTGGCGGACGAGCCGACCACCGCCCTCGACGTGACGCTCCAGGCGCAGATCCTCGAGCTCCTGCGAGCGCTGCGGGCGGAGCGCGGCCTCGCCGTGCTGCTCGTGAGCCACGACCTCGGCGTCGTGGCGGAGCTCTGTGATCGCCTGCTCGTGCTGTACGCGGGCCGAGTGGTCGAGTCGGGGCCCACCCCGGAGATCCTCGCGCGACCGGCCCATCCCTACACCGCGGCGTTGCTGCGCGCGCTGCCCCGTCTGGAGGGTCCGACGGCGCCCCGGCTCGAGGCGCTGCCGGGGCTCCCACCCGGGCTCGACGCGCCCGCCCCCGACGCCTGCCGCTTCGCGCCGCGCTGTGCGCTCGTCCGCGACGCGTGTCTGCGCGGCGAGCCTCCGCTCGTTCCGTTCGCGCCGCGACGGGCGCGGCGCTGCGTGGCGCCGGTCGAGGAGGTGCGGTGACGGCGCCGCTCCTCGCCGTGCGCGACCTGCGCGTCTCGTTCCGGACGGCGGCGGGCCGGGTGCGGGCGCTCGATGGGGTCGACCTCGAGATCGGGCCGGCGGAGACGGTCGCCGTGGTCGGGGAATCGGGCTGCGGCAAGTCGACCCTCGCGCGCGCGATCGTCGGTCTCGTGCGCCCGGAGGCGGGCTCGATCCGCCACCGCGGGCGCGAGCTCGTCGGCGGGACGCGGGAGGCGTGGCGCGCGGCGCGGCGCGGGATCCAGCTCGTGTTCCAGGACCCGACGGCGAGCCTCGATCCGCGGCTCCGCGTCGGCGTCCAGCTCGAGGAGGCGTTGCGCCTCGCCGGTCGCGATGCGCGGGGAGCCGCAGCGCTGCTCGACGCGGTCGGCCTCGCGCCGGAGCACGCCGGCCGCCGCCCCCACGAGCTCTCGGGCGGGCAGTGCCAGCGCGTGTGCATCGCGCGCGCCCTCGCCACGGGGCCCGATCTCCTGATCTGCGACGAGGCCGTGTCGGCCCTCGACGTCTCCGTCCGCGCGCAGATCCTGAACCTGCTGCGCGACCTCCAGGAGCGCCTCGGGCTCGCGATCCTCTTCATCGGCCACGACCTCGCGGTGGTGCGGCACCTCTCACGGCGCGTCGTCGTGCTCTACCTGGGCCGCGTGCTCGAGGAGGCGCCCGCGGACGCGCTGTTCGCCGCGCCGCGACATCCCTACACGCAGTCGCTGCTCGCGTCCGTGCCGCGCCTCGCGGCCGGCGGGGGCGGCGGCCGGCGCGCCGCGGTCCGCGGCGACGTTCCCTCGGCGGTGTCGCCGCCCCCGGGCTGCGCCTTCCATCCGCGCTGCCCCGTCGCCTTCGCGCGTTGCTCCGGCGAAACCCCGGCCCTCCTCCCCACGCCGCACGGCCGCTCGCGCTGCTTCCTCGAGGCAGCTCGCGACGCGCAGCCGAGCGGCGGCCTCCGCGGCCAAGGGGCCGGATCGGCGGCACCGACCTAGGGTCGTGACGCACGTAAGGTCGTGGGCCCGGACGGCCGATCCGTGCCCCATGGCGCAGCCTGCCCCGAAGCGGCTGAAGATCGGCGAGCTCCTGGTCCAGGCCGGGATGATCGACGACTTCCAGCTCCAGACCGCTCTCGGCGAGCAGCGGCGCTGGGGCGGCCGCCTCGGCACGGCGCTCGTGAAGCTCGGCTTCGTCGAGGAGCCCGTGCTGATGCGCTTCCTCGCGCGTCGGCTCGACATTCCGCTCGTGCAGCTCGGCGACAAGCGACCGGCGCCCGAGGTGCTCGAGCTCGTCTCCGCCGATCTCGCGCAGAAGTACCACTGCCTGCCGCTCTTCGTGAAGCGCGAGCAGGGCCGCAACGTGCTCTACCTCGCGATGGAGGATCCCACCGACCTCCAGGCCCTCGACGAGCTCTCGTTCCGGGTGGGGATGACGGCGCGCGCAGTGCTGGTCGCGCCGAGCGTGCTGCGCGGCGCGTTGAAGGAGCTCTACGCACCGGGGCGGGGCGGCGCGGTGCGCACGGGGAGCTTCGACGAGATGCCCCTGGAGCCCGGCGACACGGCGCCGGTGCTCGACGCGGGCCAGCTCGAGATGCCGGACGCGCCTCTGCCCGCACCACACGCGCCCGTGTCGGCACCGCCGGCCGATCGCCCCGTGCTCGAGCCCGTCCACGCGCCGGAGCCGACCTTCGAGGCGGCGCCGCCCCCGGCTCCAGAGGCGGCGAAGCCGCGCGAGGTACCGACCCGGCTGATCCTTCGCGCGCTCACGCAGCTCCTGATCGAGAAGGGCGTGCTCTCGCGCGAGGAGCTCATGGAGCGGCTGCGGCGCGACGAGCCTTGACACCCCCCGGGCCGGAGGCGACGCTGGCCCGACCAATCCACGGAGGGCCGTCGCGCCGATGCGTCTCGAGTACAACTTCGAGCTCTCGAACGTCGAGACTCCCTGCTTCTCCGTGGAGTCGGTGGAGGGCATCAACAAGCTCTTCACGCTGAGCGCGCTCGTGCTGAACGTGTTCTCGACCCGACAGCGCGTCGAGCTCGTGTTCCACGGCGTGAACCCGGAGGATCCCGGGCGCAAGCTCGGCTCCTTCAAGGCGATCCTCACGAGCTCGCCGAGCGTGCCGCAGCTCCAGTTCGACCTCGGTCCCCACGGCCGCGTGCCCGACTCGGCCAGCTACTACCAGTGGGTGACGATCCGGAAGGTCTGAGCGCTCCGCCCTCGCGCCCGTCGCTCCGCCCTCAGCGCCGTGCTCGCGGCGCGAGGGCGCAGCCCGCGCCGCTCCAGCGGTGCTGGCGCGCGAGGCTCTGCTGCACCACGCGCCGCAGCGCGCGGGCCTCGCCGGCGGCGAAGGGGAGCGCCCGGGCGTAGCGAAGGAACGCCCTGTGGCGTGCGGCCGCCGGGAGGGCGTCGGGCAGCGAGGCGTTGAGCTGGGCGAGGGCGCGCAGCCGTGCCGTCTCCGAGAGCGCCGCGTCGAGGCGCAAGCCCTCGAGGTCGATGAGCCGGGCCTCGAGCCCCCGCGGCGTCGCGCGCAGCAGCACGTGGCTGGCCTTCAGGTCGTCGTGGAGCACGCCCTGGCGATGGAGCGCGATCGCCACGCGACCGAGTGTCTCGACGACGTGCGCGGGCGGGAAGTCGTCCGGGGCCTCCAGGGCCGCGCGATCCGCGGGGCGGTCGGCGGAGAGATCCTCGAGCAGCACGACGGACGCGATCGGGAGCCCGAGCCTGCGTCGTTCGAGGTAGGCGAGCGGGCGCGCCGCGCCGATGCCCCGGAACAGGAGCCCGTGTCCCGCGCGCCAGGCGCGTCGGCCCGGCGAGCCGCGTACGAGGTCGGCGAGGGGCCGGAGCCCGCCGCGCGGGAGCACCTCCTTCACCACGAGCGCGTCGGAGCCCACGCGCACCGCGCTCACGCGCGAGCGGCCGTCCCCCGTCAGCACCCGCGCGCCCTCGGCGCCTCCGCCCCCCTGGACGGCGCGGTGTCGGCGGAGCGCCTCGAGCACGACGTCCTCCGGCAGCTCGCGCACGCGCAGGCCGCGCTCGGCTCCATGAGCCAGCGCGGCGTAGGCGCGCCCGGGACGAAGCGCTCGCCGCGTCCGGCTGCGCGCGTGCTCCCGCGCGCGCGCGTCGCCTGCGGCGAGGACTCCGCGGAGCGAAGCGCGATCGCGCGGCGTCGGCCGGGGGGAGAGGCCGAGCGCGGCGCGCAGCACGCGCACGCGGTCGGGGGCCGAGACGAGAGGACGGAGCGAGTGCTCGAGGAAGCCCGCGTCCCGCAGGGCGCGCTCGCGGGTCAGCGCCCTTGCGTGCTGGAGATCGAGCAGGATGGGCCGGTCGTCGGCGACGAGGACGTTGCCGTGGTGGAGATCGCCGTGGGCGAGGCCGGCGCGGTGCAGGTCGGCCATGGCGCGACCGAGCGACCGCAGGAGCTGGCGTCGTTCGCGGGGTGCGCGCCGCAGGGCTTCGGAGAGGGGCATGCCCCCGACGAGGCGCAGGGCGAGCAGCACGTCCCCGTCGTCGAGCCGGGCCAGGCCGAGGGCCTCCGCCACGGGCGCGCCGCCGCGGCTCGCTTCGCGCAGCGCCCGCGCCTCGCGCGCGGCGGGAGAGAGCCCGACCCGCGCCTTCCACCGCTCGCGCATCGCGTGGCGTCCGCTCGCGGTGCGGAAGAGCTTCAGCACGAGGGCGTGGCCCGCGCCGAGGTCGAGGCGCACGATGCGCCGACGCGGATTGTCGCGCAGCTCCACGCCGGGCAGGGCCCCCGAGAGCCACGCCTCGACGGCCGCACGCGTCTCCGGGGAGCCGAAGCGCCAGCGCGAGACGCTCCTCATCCACGCACCCGCGTGTAGAGCGCGCGCAGCTCCGCCACGTGCTGCGCCCAGCCGTGCCGCTCCGCGACGCTCCGGGCGGCGGCGCCCAGCCGTGCGCGGAGCGCTGGATCTTCGAGCCGATCGAGGGCCCGGGCGAAGCCCGCGACGTCCTCCGGATCGTCCACGACGAGCGCGCCGTCGCGCAGGAGCTCCGCCGCTCCATTCGCGCCGCTCGTCACCACCGGGAGCCCGCTCGCCGCCGCCTCCAGACAGGCGTTCGCGAAGGCGTCGTAGCGCGTCGGGAGGAGCAGGGCGTCGGCCTCGGCATGGAGCGCCTCCACGTCGGAGCGCTCGCCGAGGAAGCGGACGCGCCCGGCGACGCCGAGACGCGACGCGAGCGCGCTCGCTTCACGAGGCGCGTCCCTTCCCGCGATCCAGAGCTGCGCCTCGCGCGAGCGGGCCGTGGAGAGGGCACGCAGCGCGGTGTCGACGCCCTTGCGCGCGAAGCCCGAGCCGACGAGGAGCCACACCGGCGCGGCGCGCGCGGGCCGCGCGGCGGGCGGACGGAAGCGGACGAGGTCGACCCCGTTCCAGATCACGACCAGGCGCCCGGCGGGCACGCCGTGCCGCGCCGCGATCTCGCGCCGCACCATCTCCGAGTTGCACTGGATCGTCTGCCTCGGGTCGGCGAACACGCGGCGCTCGATCGCGAGCAGGACCGCGTGGCGCGGCGAGAGACGCCGCGCGGCGCGCCGCCACGCGGCGCCTCCGCGCCGCGCGAGGTAGTCGGCGTGGCTGCCCCCGCCGGCGCGATACACGTTCTGGTGCAGGGTGCGCGTGAAGGAGTGGACGACGTCGTACCTCCCGGCCGCCGCGGCACGCGCGGCGGCGCGCGAGAAGGCGAGGACGCGCCACGGCTGCCAGAGCGCGGACACCGGGAGCGGGACGAGCCGGACGCCGGGTGCCTCGACCCCTCGGCGCGTGAGCACGTGTACCTCGTCCCCCGCCTCGACGAGGCCCCGCGCCACGTGCCAGACCACGCTCTCGACACCGCCACGGACCGGCTCGAAGCGCTCGACGACGAGGGCGACCCTCACGGACGGCGTGGGAGCCCCGCGGACGTCCGCGGAAGGCAGGGCGCCCGCTGGGATCGAGGAGGGTCGAAGGCGCGGCGGGTCCGCGGGAGGCTCAGTCCCCGCCTCCCGCGCCCGGGCGATCCCGGCGGCGCGAGGTCCAGGCCGCTCCCAGGGCAGCGACGCCGAAGCCCACGATCGCGGTCGCCGGGGAGCCGGCGCGCGGGACGCAGAAGGCGCCGACGCGGACGAAGGGGGGCGGACCCGCCTCCTCGGCGTGTGCGACGCCTCCCGCGAGGAGGCGCGACGCCATCACGAGCAGCAGGACGGCACGGCCGACCGGGCGCATGGAACCATCCTATCGCCCGCGGATTCGAATGCACGGGCCGGCCGAGGCGCCACTGCGGCGCGTCGGTCGGCGCGGATCTCTGCGCGGCGGAGCCGCGCCGCCACCGCCGCCGCGAGCGAGCGGGCGGGCGGGCGGCAGGATTGCTTGACTGGGGCGCTCGCCGCTGACTATGTTCCGCGGCCCCGAGCGAGCCCGAGAGGTTGGCCACAGCCGACGATGCCGCGCCCGCACCTGGCAGCCATCCCGCCTTCACGCGACGCCGAAGCGCCCGGCGCTTCGTCCCTCGCGGGCAACCGAGGCGGGGCCGGAGGGCCGCTTCCGGGGCCGCGCAAGGACAAGCGCGCGCTGATCCTCGACGCCGCCATCAAGGTCTTCGCGGCGAAGGGCTACCACGGCTCGCGCGTCTCCGACATCGCACGCGAGGCCGACATCGCCTACGGCCTCGTCTACCACTACTTCAAGAACAAGGAAGAGATCCTCCACAGCATCTTCGACGAGCGCTGGACGGGCTTCCTCGAGGTGGTCGAGGAGATCGCCCGGCGCGACACGTCGACGGAGGATCGGCTCGTCTCCGTCGCCGCCCTGATCCTGAACGCGTACCGCGTGCGGCCCGACTGGGTGAAGGTGCTGGTGCTCGAGATCCAGCGCTCGTCGCGCTTCGCCGAGCCCGGCCAGCTCCGCGCGGTCGGTGCCTTGTTCCAGAGCATCGCCCGCATCCTGCGCACCGGGCAGGAGCGCGGCGAGCTCCGGCCGGAGCTCGATCCGGACGTCGCCTGCTACGTCTTCGTCGGCGCCCTCGAGATCGTGGTGACGAGCCTCGTCCTCGACCTGATCCAGGTCGACGGGAAGCCGCCGACCGACAGCGAGTACTACCTGAAGGTCGCGCGCACGGTCGTCGACATCTTCCTGAACGGGCTCGCGCGCAAGGCGGAGCCGCCCGCGTGATCGAGGCCCGCGGCATCTCGAAGCGCTATGGCGACCTGGTCGCCGTGCACGACGTCTCGTTCAGCGTGGCCCAGGGCGAGGTGGTGGGCTTCCTCGGCCCGAACGGCGCCGGCAAGACCACGACGATGCGCATCCTCACGGGCTTCCTGCCGCCCACGGACGGCACCGCGGTGATCGCCGGCCACGACATGTTCGACGATCCGCTCGCGGCGCGACGCTGCGTCGGATACCTGCCCGAGAGCCCGCCGCTCTACCCGGAGATGGACGTCGCGGGCTTCCTCGCCTTCGTCGCGCGGCTGAAGGACGTGCCGCGCAAGCGGGTGCGCGAGGCCGTCGAGCGCGCGCTCGAGCGCTGCGGTCTCACCGACGTGCGTCGGCGCGTGATCGGGCAGCTCTCGAAGGGCTACCGCCAGCGCGTCGGGATCGCCCAGGCGATCGTGCACAGCCCGCCCGTCCTGATCCTCGACGAGCCGACGGTCGGCCTCGACCCGACGCAGATCCGCGAGATCCGCAGCCTCGTGGCCGACCTCGTGGCGCCGAAGGCCGGCGAGGTGCAGCACGCGGTCATCCTGTCGACCCACATCCTGCCGGAGGTCGAGGCGATCTGTCCGCGCGTCCTGCTGATCCACCGCGGCCGCAAGGTGCTCGACGCGCGCCTTTCCGACCTGACGGGCGGAGGCCGGTCGCTCGAGCAGGTCTTCGCGCAGGAGACGTCCCGCGACGTTTCCGACGATGCGCCGGCGGCGGCGGCCTTCGCATGAGGCACGTGGGCACGATCGCGCGCCGCGAGCTCGCCTCGCTCTTCGTGTCGCCCGTGGCGTACGTCGTGCTGACGCTCTTCTCGGTGCTCGCGGGCTTCTTCTTCCTCTCGAGCGTGCTCTCGTTCAGCGAGGCCGTGTCGCGGCTGCAGCAGATGATCGGCTTCGACCCCCGCTTCGCCGAGCAGCTCGCGCGCGCGAACCTGAACGACGACGTGATCTTCCCGTTCCTCGGCGCCATGTCGATCGTGCTGCTCTTCCTGGTTCCCGGGATCACGATGGGCCTGTTCGCGAGCGAGACGGCGAACGGCACGGACGAGCTCCTCCTCACGAGCCCGCTCACGATCTGGGAGATCGTGCTCGGGAAGTTCCTGGCCGCGGCCGGCTTCCTGCTGCTGCTCGTCGGCCTGGTGGCGCTCTTCCCGGGCATCCTCTTCGTGTACGGCGATCCGGAGGTCCAGAAGACGCTCGCGGGCCTCCTGGGTCTCCTGCTCGTGGGCCTCACCTACGTCGCGATCGGCTGCTTCGCCTCGTCGGTCACGAGCAGCCAGGTGATCGCCTTCGTGCTCTCCTTCGTGATGCTGCTGCTGCTCTGGATGCTCTCCTTCCTGGCCGACCTGGGCGCGGCGGGAGGCCCGGTCGGACAGAGCGGGCTCTCGTCCTTCCTGCGCTGGCTCTCGAGCTCGGAGCACTTCGAGCAGCTCGTGAAGGGGCTCGTCGACACGTCGGACCTCGCGTACTTCGGCGCCCTGATCGGGACCTTCCTGCTGCTCACGAAGGCGGCCGTCGAGTCCGTGAGGTGGCGTTGATGCGATCGCTGCTCGCGCCGCTCGGCGTCGTGGCGCTGGTCTTCGCGCTGCTCTCGGCGCTGCTGCTCGCTGCGAGCGGGGAGTTCGGCGGCGAGGTCGTCTGGGTCTACGGCAACCTCGCGGTCGGCGTCGTGCTGCTCGCCGCCGGGCTCGCGGCGAACTGGAGCACCTGGCGCGAGCGCATGCGATCGGGCGAGGCGCGGCGCGCCGGGAAGTACGGCACGAGCGCGCTGCTCTCGACGGCGCTCGCGATCGCGATCCTCGGCCTGCTCGCGTTCCTGGCCCAGCGGCATCCCGTGCGCTTCGACTGGAGCGAGGCGAAGGTGCACTCGCTCTCCGAGCAGACGCGGAACGTCCTCGCCGGCCTCCAGCAGGACGTCACCGTGACGGCCCTCGTACCCACGCTCGAGACGGCCCCCGTGCGCGACCTCCTCGAGCGCTATGCCTACGAGAGCCCGCGCTTCCTCGTCGCCTACGCCGACCCGAACGCCCGTCCCGACCTCGTCGAGAAGTACAAGCTGCAGCCCGAGCAGCTCGGGAACGGCGTGGTGCACATCGAGATCGGCGGCAACGCGGTCGACGTCACGGAGCTCAGCGAGAACAAGCTCACCAACGCCCTGGTGAAGCTCACGCGCACCGGACAGAAGAAGGTCTACGTGCTGCAGGGTCACGGCGAGCGGCCGGCAGAGGGCGAGCCGGCGAAGGGCGCCGACGGCGTCGCCGAGGCGCTCGACGCCCTGCAGAACGAGAACTACGTGATCGCGCCGCTCCTGCTCGCCCAGAAGGGAGCGGTGCCGGACGACGCCGACGTCGTGCTCTCGATCGGCGACGACAAGCCGCTCCTGCCCGACGAGCAGAAGGCGCTCGAGGCGTACCTCGCGCGCGGCGGCGCGTTCTTCGTCGCGATCGATCCGGGCTCGGCGAGCGGCCTCGAGCCGGAGCTCGCGAAGTGGGGCGTCGCCGTGGGCAACGACGTGGTCGTCGACCGCGTGCTCGCGGTCTTCAACCGCGCCACGTCCCCGTTCTCCGCGGAGTACGGCAAGCACCCGATCAGCGAGCGGCTGCGCGAGAAGACGCTCTTCCACATGGTGCGGAGCGTGCAGCCGAACGAGGCCGGGAAGAAGCTCTTCACCGAGCTCGTGCTGACGAGCCGCGAGTCGTGGGCGGAGCGCGACCTGGCCCGCTTCTACAAGGAGGGCGTCGCCGAGCGGGGCGCCGCCGACCTCGCGGGCCCGGTGCCCGTGGCGGTGGCGGGCACGCCCGCCGGCTTCCCGACGGCGACCGAGAAGAAGGAGGGCGAGAAGAGCGCGACGCCGCGGCTCGTCGTCTTCGGCGACTCCGACTTCCTCACGAACGAGATGTTCAGCGCGGGCAGCAATCGCGACCTGTTCGTGAACTCGGTCAACTGGCTGCTCGGCGACGTGGAGGCGATCTCGATCCGACCGAACCAGTCGCGGGCATCGCGGCTCCGCCAGCTCTCGGGCGAGGAGTTCCTCCGCATCCGCTTCCTCTCCCTGTTCGTGCTGCCGGAGCTGATCGCGCTCGCCGGCGTGTATGCCTGGTGGTCGCGGCGGCGCGCACCCGGGCGCTAGGCTCGCGCCGTGAACCCCCGCACCACCGCGTTGCTGCTGCTCGCCGCCGCGCTGCTCGGCGGCTTCGTGTGGTGGTACGAGGTCCGGGGCGGCGAGCAGCGCAAGATCGCGGCCGACGCCGCAAAGCGTCTGTTTCCCGGCCTCGAGGGCGGCTCGATCGAGTGGATCGAGCTTCGCACCCACGACGAGCCGACTCCGATCGACGTTCGGGCGGAGCGGCGGGAAGGGGGCTGGCGCATCACGCAGCCCCTCGACGCCGAGGGCGACCCGGTCTCCCTCGACGGCATGGCGACGGCGCTCGCCGAGGTCACGAGCGAGGGGACGATCGAGTCGCCCCAGCCGGCCGAGGTCTACGGCCTCGGCGAGAAGGCGCGCGTCGTGCGCTTCCACGCGAAGGGCCAGGACCACGTCCTGCGGCTCGGCAAGCAGGCGCCCCTCGGTCCGAACAGCTACGCGTCGGCGGACGAGGACGCCGCGGTGCTGACGGTGCCCACGTACCGCGCGAGCAGCTTCGACCGCAAGCTCGCCGACCTGCGCGAGCGGCGCATCCTCCGCTTCGATCGCGGCGCGATCGACGGCATCGACGTGACGTGGCCGGGGGGCCTGGTCTCCCTCGCGAAGAAGGGTGACGTGTGGGCGCTCTCGGCCCCGCTCCAGGGCCCGGCCGACGACGCGACCGTCGACAAGCTCCTCTCCGACGTGGGCTTCCTGCGCGCGGAGGACTTCGTCGACGAGCCGCGGAGCGACGCCGAGCTCGGCCTCGACGCTCCCGAGCTGCGCATCGAGCTCCACGGCGGGGCTCCGGCGGGAGGCGGCGCCGCGCCGCGACTCGCTCTCGAGATCGGGAAGCCCGTGCCGAGCAAGCCGAAGCAGCGCGCCGTCCGGGTCGCCGGCGGTCCGACCTTCCTCGTCGCGGTCGATCGGCTCGCCGACTACCCGCGCCGCGTGGTCGCGTATCGCTTCAAGCAGGCGATGACCTTCTCCCCGACGGACGCGCGCCGGATCGAGCTGACGTTCCAGGAGCCCGGAGGCGGCGCCCCCACGGTCGCGGAGCTCGTCCGCGGAGACGCGGGGTGGACACTCTCGAGTGGCGAGGGGCTCGTCTCCGGGAAGCCCACGCGTCTCGTCGCCGAGCTCTCGCGCCTGCACGCCGTCGACATCGTGAGCGACGCCGGAGACGACGCCGCGCGAAGGCAGAGCGGCCTCGCGCCGGCGGCCGTCACGATCCGGGTGTTCGGCACGAAGACCGCGCAGGACGAGCCGCTGCTCGCGACGCTCGAGATCGGGAAGAACGACGCGAGCGGATTCACGGCCACGGCCGGCCCCGGGAGCCCCATCTACCGGATCGATCCCGCCCTCGCCGAGCACGTGCCGACGAGCCTCGAGGCGTGGCGCTCGCGCTTCGTCTCGAAGGAGAAGCCGGTCGCCGAGCCGGCGAAGCCGCCCGACGAGGCGGGCGGGGAGGGGGCCGACGAGGGCGCGTCGGAGGACGTGTTCCCCCCGTCGGCCGGCGGGCCCGGGCATCCGACGCCCTGACGCCTCCGTGCGTGGGCTCGACAGCGCGCGCACCGAAGGGGTATTGATGGCCGGATGGAACGCTCCGGCTCGACCGCCCGCCCGGGAGGCGAGGCCGTCCCCGCGCGCGAGCCGGACCGCGCGCATTGGCTCGAGCTCCTGCGCCGCAACGTCGGCTTCGACGCGCCCGAGGCGTGGGTCGACTACGCGCGCGCCCACCACTTCGAGCGCATCGCGGCCGAGCCGCTCCGCGCCTGTCCGAGCTGCGGACAGGCTGCCTCGCGCGAGATCGGCCAGTACGTCTACTACAGCACGCTGTTCCGCCTCCGGCGCTGCGCCGGCTGCGGTCTGGCCTACGCAGACGCGCGTCTCGATCCGGAGGTCGTGCGCGGCCACTTCGAGTCGGCGTACAAGGACGACGCCTACTTCTGCGAGCGGCGGGCCGCGATCTTCGCGCACCTCGCCGGCCTGATCGACGCGCGCGCGCGCCGGGGGGCGCGCGTGCTCGACGTGGGCGGCGCGAAGGGCCACCTGCTCGATGCCGTTCGCCGCCGGCGCCCCGACCTCGCGCTCGTGCTGAACGACCTCTCGGAGGCGGCGTGCGAGGCGGCGTCCCGCGAGTTCGGCCTGCGCACGATCTGCGGGGGCCTCGCGACGCTCGAGGCCTTGGGCGAGTCCTTCGACGTGGTCGTCATGAGCGACGTGCTCTACTACGAGCCCGACCTGCCGGCGGTCTGGCGCCTGCTTCCGCGCCTCGTCGCGCCCGGCGGGAGCGTTCTGATCCGGGTGCCGAACCGGCTGGCATGGATCCGTGTCGCCGAGGGGCTGCGCCGCGCATGGCGCCGCGTCGGCGGCGGGCGCGCGACGCGGATCCGCTTCTACAACCCCGAGCACCTCTACTCGTTCTCGCGCGGGTTCCTTCTCGAGCGCCTGCGCGCGATCGGGTTCACGGACGTCCGGGCCTGGCCGAGCCCGCTTCTCTCCCGCGGCCCGAGCGACCTGCGGGTGCGCACGCTCCACCTCGCCGCCTCGTGGATCCATCGCGCGACCGGCAGGGTCGTGTCGCCGGCGATGGTGGTCGAGGGGCGCCGCCCGGAGGCGTAGGGGCGCGCTAACGCGCTCGGGCGAGCAGGGCCAGCATCGCCGCGTGGAGGCTGCCGTTGCTCGCGACGACCTCCCGGCCGTCCGCCGGCATCGGCTCGCCCGCGAGGTCGCTGACGCGCCCTCCGGCCTCCTCGAGCACGAGCGCTCCCGCGCAGACGTCCCAGGGCTTGAGCTTCCGCTCCCAGTAGCCGTCGAAGCGGCCGCAGGCGACGTAGCAGAGGTCGAGGGCGGCGCTGCCGTCCCGCCGCACGGCGCGCGCGCTCTTCACGAAGGCGCCGAACGCGGCGAGGTTGTCGTCGGCGCTGGTGTGGACGTCGTACGCGAAGCCGGTCGCGAACAGGCCGCGTCCGAGCTCCGCCTCGCGCGACACCCGGATGGGACGGTCGTTTCGGAACGCGCCTCCGCCGCGCACGGCGTGGAAGAGCTCGTCGCGCAGCGGGTCGTAGACCACGCCCACCGCGCGCGTGCCGCGCCGCTCGACGCCGATCGAGACGCAGAAGCACGGGTAGCCGTGGGCGTAGTTCACGGTGCCGTCGAGCGGGTCGACGAGCCAGCGCCACTCCGCGCGGGCGTCGCCGCGGCCGCCGCCCTCTTCCGCGAGCACCGCGTCGCCGGGACGCCGCCGCGCGAGCTCGGCGAGCACGTGGGCCTCGCAGGCGTGATCCACCTCGGTGACGAGGTCGACGTCGGCGCTCTTGGTGCCGATGTCGTGGGCCTGCTCGTAGCCTTCGCGCTGGATCGCGCCGGCCTCCCGCGCGAGCTGCCGCGCGAGGACGAGGACCTCGGCGAGCGCGGGCTCGATCACGCCGGGCCTTCGGCCAAGGAGGCCGGGAGGCGGAACAGGCGGCGGGCGTTGGCGCTCGTCGTCGAGGCCACCTCGACGACGTCGCGCCCCAGGACCGCGGCGAGCGTCTCCCCCACCTTCGCGACGAAGAGCGGCTCGTTCCGTCTTCCGCGATGCCCCTCCGGCGCGAGGAGCGGCGCGTCGGTCTCGACCAGGAGCCGCTCGAGCGGCAGGGCCTTCGCGACCTCGCGCAGGCCGCGGTCCTTCCTGAAGGTGAGGATGCCCGAGAACGAGATCTCGAGGCCGCGGTCGAGGGCGCGCTTCGCGAAGGAGAGCGATCCGGTGTAGCAGTGGAGGACGCCCGAGAGACGCCCTGCGCCCTCGGCGTCCCAGATCGCGAGGAGATCGTCGTAGGCCGAGTCGTCCTCGCTCCGGACATGGATCGAGACGGGCAGGTCCTGCTCGCGCGCGAGGGCGAGCTGCTCGGCGAACACCCGCTGCTGCACGTCGCGGGGCGAGTGCATGTAGAAGTAGTCGAGGCCGCACTCGCCGACCGCGACGACTCGCGGCGCCGAGAGCCAGCGCCGCAGCTTCTCGCGCCCGCCCTCGTCGAGGGCCACGGCGTCGTGCGGATGCACGCCCACGGCGGCCCACACGCGGGGGTTCGCGGCCGCGAGCGCGACCGCCTCGGCGTTCGCCTCGACGCCGTAGCCGGCGCCGATCGCCACCAGCGCGTCGACGCCCGCCGCGAAGGCCCGTTCGAGCGCGGCCTCGCGGTCCGGGTCGAACTCGCGGGCGGTCACGTGGGCGTGGGAGTCGATCCACATCAGGCGCTCTCGACGGCCGGGAGCTGTATGCGGGGGAAGAGCGGCTCGCCCTTCGTGACCGGGGTTCCGGACGCGAGGGCCCCGAAGCGCGCGGCGTCGGCGGGCAGCCGCGCGCCGCGGATCGCCTCGGGGACGCCGAGCCGCTCGACCAGGGTCTCTGCCGCGCGAGGAAGGAGCGGCGCGAGCAGGAGCGCGATCGCGTACAGGGCCTGGCAGGAGACGTGGAGGCTCGTGCGCACGATGGCCTCGCCGCCCGGCTCCTTCGCGGCCTTCCAGGGAGCCTTCGCGTCGAGGTAGCGGTTCACGTCGCTCGCGAGCGCGAGCACGGCCGCGCTCGCCTCGTGGAGGCGGAGCTCCGAGAGCGCGCGGTCGAGCGCTTCCGCCGCGCGCGCGACGGCGCCGACGATCTCGTCCTCGGCCGCGCCGAAGGCGCCGGACTCGGGCACGCGTCCCGCGCACAGCCTGCCGACGAGGTTCAGCGTGCGGGAGACGAGGTTCCCGAGGTTGTTCGCGAGGTCGGCGTTCACGCGCTCGACCAGCGCCTCCTCCGTGAAGCTCGCGTCGAGGCCGAAGCTCATCTCGCGCAGCAGGAAGTGGCGGAACGCCTCGAAGCCGTACCTCTCCCGCATCGCGAGCGGCGAGATCATGTTGCCGAGGCTCTTCGAGACCTTGCGGTCGTCGACGTTCCAGTAGCCGTGCACGTTCAGGTGTCGCGGCGGCGGGAGGCCGATCGCCTTCAGCATGATCGGCCAGAAGATCGCATGGGGCTTCAGAATGTCCTTGCCGATCAGGTGCTCGGCCGCGTTCCAGCGCGCGAGGAACTCCGCGGGCTGGTCGCCCGCCGCGCGCTCGCCGTCGAACCCGGCGCCGGTCAGATACGTGAGGAGCGCATCGAACCAGACGTAGCAGACGTGGTCCCGATCGAACGGCAGCTCGACGCCCCAGTCGAGGCGCGACTTCGGGCGCGAGATCGAGAGGTCTCCGAGCCCGCTCTCGTCGCGCAGCATGCCGAGGGCCTCGTTGCGATAGCGCTCCGGTCGGATGAAGTCGGGGTTGCGCTCGATGTGGTCGCGCAGCCAGCCGAACTCGCGGCTCATGAGGAAGAACCAGTTGCTCTCGCAGCGTGGCTCCGGCGCGCGCTCGTGGTCGCGGCAGAGCCCGTTCTCGAGATCGCGCTCCGTGAGGAAGCGCTCGCAGCCCACGCAGTAGAGGCCCTCGTACTCCCGCTTCTCGATCCAGCCCGCGTCGTAGACCCGCCGCAGGACCCCCCGGACGTTTCGCACGTGGTCGGGGTCGGTCGTCCGCACGAAGCGCGAGGGCGCGATCCCGAGCTCGTCCCAGGTGCGCTGGAAGGCCGCCGCGACTTCGTCCACGAGGGCACGCACCGGGATCCCGCGCCTGGCCGCCGCTTCGACCATCTTCTCGCCGTGCTCGTCGGTGCCGCTCACGCTGTACGCGTCCTCGCCGCGCATCCGCCGCCAGCGCAGCAGCGTGTCGGCGACGACCGTGGTGTAGGTGTGGCCGATGTGGGGCTCGGCGTTCGCGTAGTAGATCGGCGTCGTGACGTACCAGGCGCGGCTCATGCGAGGGCTCCGCGGAGCGCGAGCAGCGCGCGCTCCGCCACCATCTGGGGGTTCGCGTTGAAGCGGACGAGGCTCCTGCGCGCGTCGCGCAGCGTGTCGAAGGCGTCGAGCTCGGCGCGCAGGTCGGCGCGCCCCGCCGCGACGCCCTGCCGCACGCGCTCGCGCAGCAGCGCGCAGCCGACGTCGAGCAAGGCCTGCGTCGCCAGGGCGGCCTCGGCGCGCGCGCCCCGGAACTCCTCCGCCAGGTCGAGCAGCGCCGCGAGGTCGAGCGTCCCCGCGCGCACGAGGCGCTCGCGCAGCGCCACCAGCTCGGGCGGCGCGTCGGCGGCGAGCCAGGGATCGACGTCCGGTGGCCGCAGGACGACGCGCTGGCAGCGCGAGCGCACCGTCGCGAGCAGGCTCGCGGGCGTCGCGGCGACGAGCACGAGGACGGTCCGCGACGGAGGCTCCTCGAGCGTGCGGAGGAGCGCGTTCTGGGCCTCGGCGTTCAGCCATTCGGCATCGGCCACGACGGCGGCGCGCCAGCCGCCCTCGTGGCTGCGCAGGCGCAGCGCCGACTGGAGCGCCCGGATCTGGCCGATGCGCACGCGCGTGTCGTCGGCGCCGCGCTCGACCCACAAGAGGTCGGGATGATCGCCGAGATGGCGGTAGAGCGGGCCCTTCTTCCCGGCACCGTCGAGCGTCGCCGGCTCGTGACCCGGCACGGTGACGCTCGAGCGCCGGCAGGCCGTGCAGCGCTCGCAGGGCCGGCTCTCCGGATCGTCGGCCTCACACACCAGGCTGCGTACGAAGTCGACGGCCAGGGCGCGCGCCGCGTCGGGCGGGCCGGAGATCAGGTAGGCGGAGTGGATCCGGCCCGAGGACAGGGCGGTGCGCAGGAGCGCGCGGTCGTCGCTCGGCTCGGGCGTCGGATCGGCCATGGGTCGTCGAGCTTAGCTCGCCGGGCCGCGCGCCGGCCTCCGCGGCCGGTCCCGGGGCGTCGGCCGGAATCCGCGATGGGGCGCACAGCTCAAGCTCCGGTTGCCGGTGGCCGATGGACCCGCCAAGGGAGGAGTTCTCATGGCCTTCAATCCGTTCGGTCGGGAGCGCGAGCGCGGCGCTGCCGGGCCCATCGACACCACGACGCCGCCGTCGGCGCCGGCGGTCGTCGACTCGACGCCGATGGCATCGCTCAGCGCCTTCATCGACCAGGGCACCGAGTTCGAGGGGCGGCTCACGTTCCGCGACACGGTGCGGATCGACGGCCGCTTCGTGGGCGAGATCACGAGCGAGAACACGCTGATCGTCGGCGAGACCGGCGAGGTGGAGGCCGAGGTCGACTCCCAGGTGGTGATCGTCGGCGGGACCGTCGTGGGGCCGGTGAAGGCACGGCGGCGGCTCGTCCTCCACAAGACGGCGCGCCTCGAGGGCGACGTCGAGGTGGGGAGCCTCGCGATCGAGGATGGTGCGGTGCTGAACGGGCGCGTGACGATGGTCACCACGAGCGTCGCCGAGCGCGGCAGCCACAGCCTGCCCGCGACCGCGAGCGTCGCCGAGGGCTGAGCCGTCTCCGCGACCGCGAGCCGGGCGTCCCGCAAGGGGCGCCCGGCTTCGCCACGTCGTCGTTCAGACGGGAAGCACCGCCGTCACGTCCGGCACCTCCTGTCGGAGGGCGGGTGCGATCGCCTGGGAGAGGGTCGCGGGCTGGGCCGGGCAGCGGACGCAGGCGCCGAGGAAGCTCACCCGGACCGTGCCGTCCTCGTCGACGTCGACCAGCTCGATCCCGCCGCCGTCGACGGCGAGCCCGGGCCGCAGGCGATCGAGGGCGGCCTCGACGCGGTCGCGGAGTGCGCGGGTGAGCGCGGAGCCCATGGACCCCCCATCGGCCGGCCGAGCCGAGGCGTTGAGGCGGATCCGCGAGGCGGCGTCGCCGAACGGCCGGCTGCGTCCGGAGGCTCCGCGCTAGGCTCGCCCCGATGCCGATCCGGGTCCGACTCTTCGGCGCCGCCCGCGAGGCCGTGGGCTCGCGCGAGATCGAGCTCGCCCTCGCCCCCGGCGCGCGCGTGGCCGACGTGAAGGCCGCCCTCCGCGCCCACCCGGCCCTCGCCGCCCTCTGCGCCCGCGCCGCCGTCTCCGTGAACCGGGAGGTCGCGGCCGACGACGTGCGCCTCGCAGCCGACGACGAGCTCGCGCTCCTCCCGCCGGTCTCCGGCGGCTCGGGCCGCTGCACCCTCTCCGAGACACCGCTCGACGTCGGTGCGGTCGTCGCGCGGGTCGCGGGACCCGACGCCGGTGGGATCGTGACGTTCGTCGGTGCCGTGCGCGACCACGCCCGCGGGAGATCCGTGGAGAAGCTCGAGTACGAGGCCTACCCCGAGATGGCGGAGAGGGAGATGGACAAGATCGCCGCCGAGGCGGCGGAGCGCTTCGCCGGGGCCCGGGTCGCGATCGCCCACCGGACGGGGCTCCTCGCGGTGGGCGAGCTCGCGGTCGTCGTGGCTGCGGCGGCGCCGCATCGTGCCGAGGCGTTCGCGGCGTGCCGCTACGCGATCGACGAGCTGAAGCTGCGCGTGCCGATCTGGAAGAAGGAGTTCGCGAGCGACGGCGCCTTCTGGGTGGACGACCGGCCGTGAGCTCGGCTCGGGAGGAGACGGCCGGCCTCCATGCCCACCGCGAGGCGGCGCTGCGGACCGTTCCGACGGTCGTGATCACGGTCAGCGACACCCGCACGGTCGAGACCGACGCGGGCGGGGCGCTGGCCGAGGCGCTGCTGCAGGCCGCCGGACACGCGGTGGTGTCGCGCGAGATCGTGCGCGACGAGCCGGCCGCGATCGCGGCCGCCGTCGAGGGCGCCCTCGCGCGCCCCGGCGTGGGCGCGGTCGTGCTCACGGGCGGCACGGGCGTCGCCCCGCGCGACGTCACGCCCGAGGCGGTCGAGCCGCTCCTCGAGCGTGTGATCCCCGGCTTCGGCGAGCTCTTCCGGATGCTCTCGTTCGAGGAGATCGGCTCCGCCGCGCTGCTCTCGCGGGCGCTCGCCGGGATGGCCCGCGGCCGCGTCGTGTTCGTGCTGCCCGGCTCGCGGGGCGCCGTCCGCCTCGCCCTCGAGCGCCTCGTGCTGCCGGAGCTCGGCCACCTCGCGGCGGAGGCCGTCAAGCGGCGCTGACGCGGCGCCGATCCGTGGGATCGATGCGCCCGCCGACGAGCGAGCCCCCGAGGCCGTCCCTCCTGCGTCCGGCCCTCCGGCCGTCGCGGGCGCTCGCGCTCGCGAGCCTGCTCGGCGCGGCGGCGGTCCGGCCGGCCCTCGCCGACACCATCGTGTGGATCGACGATCGGGGTGCGACCCACGTGACGAACGACGCGACCGCCGTGCCCGACGGGGCCCGCGTCGTTCCGCCGGACGCGCGCGGCTCTCTCTGGGGCGGGCGCGTCGTCGGCCCCCCGCTCGCACCCGACGCGGCGGCGACGAGCGGCGAGGAGGACCGGATCGCCCGCCTGCTGCGCGACGCGGCGGCGGATCTCGAGCAGGGCGAGACGGGCCGCGCCCAGCTCGCCCTCGAGTCGGTGCTCGCGTCCTCGCCCGGGAACCCCGAGGCCCACTGGTATCTCGCGCTGCTCGAGCGCCAACGCGGGCACCACGCCTCCGCGGCCGATCACCTGCGCGCGTTCCTCTCGAACGCGGGCGATGCCTACGCGCCGTGGCGGGACTCGGCGCGGGAGCGGTTGGCCGGGCTCGTGGCCGAGGAGCGCCTCGAGGCGTCCCACGTGCCGGGGGCGCCGCTTCGTACCCTCGACGTGTCCGAGGCCGGCTTCCGTGTGCGCGTCGACGCCGATCTCGCCGGCGTGTCGCCCACCCTCCCGCGCACGGTGCTCGCCCACCTCGCCGACGCGCGGGCCGACGCCACGGCGCAGCTCGGCTTCGCGCCCGACGAGCCCACGGCCGTCGTGCTCTACGGCCGCGCGGCCTACCGGGACGCGCACGCCGCGCGCTTCACGTTCCCGACCGTCGGCTTCTACGACGGCGAGATCCACGTCTCCTCCGCGGCCCGTCCAGGCGGAGAGCTGCGCGCGCTCCTGTTCCACGAGCTCGTGCACGCCTTCTTCCGCGAGCGCGCCGGGAGCGACCGACCCTACTGGCTGAACGAGGGGCTGGCCGAGCTCGCGGGCCGCCGCGCGCGGGGGATCGCGGGGCTCACGCGCAGCGAGCGCGCGCAGCTTCGCGCTCGCGCGGGCGAGGGCGGCTGGATCCCGCTGCGCTCCCTCGTCGCCGGCTTCTCGGGGCTCGACGAGGACGCAGCCGGCGCCGCCTACCTCGAGTCCGCCGCCGCCGCGGAGTGGCTCCTCGCGCGCACGCGGCCTGCCGCCCGTGCGCGTCTCCTCGCGGCCCTCGCCTCGGTCGACGCCGACACCGCGTTGCGCCAGGTCCTCGGCGTCGACACGCGCGGCCTCGAGGCCGCCGTGCGGCGCGAGCTCGCGAGCGAGGGCGCGCCCGCGGCCCTCGCGCGCTAGTGCGACGTCAGCGAGGGGGCGGCTCGATCTCCACTGCGTCGCCGAGCTTGAATCCCCGCTTCGCGACGGTGCCGGCCGCGACCTCGAGCACGAGGTCCACCGGCTCGCGGGGCTCGAGCAGGCGCAGGGTGCCGCTCGCCGGGTCGACACCGGTCGGAGGCGGAGGCACGTCGGTCGTGAGGTCGACGATGCGCCCGCTGCGGATCCAGACGAAGTCGAGCGCGAACTCCATGTCGAGCATCCAGAACGAGTAGCGGCCGGGCTCGTCGAACACGAACAGCATGCCGGTGTCGGGAGCGAGGCCGGGGCGACCGCCGAGCCCCTGCTCCTTCTCCGCGGGCGTCCGGGCGAGCTCGACGGTGATCGTGGTGCCGCCGATCACGACGCGGGTCGCCGTGTCGCGAGCACGGTCGCGGGCGGCAGGGCAGGCCGCGAGGGAGAGGAGGAGGAGGAGCGCGGCGCCGCGGGCGCGCGCAGCGCCACGGCGAGGCGGGACGCGGACGGCCATCGCTCAGCGCACCTCGAATCCGAAGAGCCCTTCGATGGGCTCGTCCGCGGCCTCGACGCCGTCCACGCGCGCGAAGGCCGGCCCGACACTGCAGTACGACTCCAGGGCCGCGACCTCCGCGGATCGGCCTTCGACCGCCACCTCGACGCTCCCGTCCCGCAGGTTGCGCACCCACCCCGCGACGCCGAGGCTGCGCGCGCGCGCCCGCACCGACGCGCGGAATCCCACCCCCTGGACCCGGCCGCGCACGACGAGACGCCTGCGAACGCGAGGCTCCTCCAAGCCGCCCTCCGCGCCGCAGCCTATCGTAGAATCGGCGGCCCACCCGGAGGTGCATCGATGGACGGAGCGTTCGCGGAGCTGCGCGAGGAGGCGGAGAAGGCGCTGCCCGATGCGATCCGGCTCCGACGTCGGCTGCACGCCCACCCGGAGCTCGGCCTCGAGCTGCCGAAGACGCAGCAGGCGGTGCTCGAGGCGCTCGCCGGGCTCGGGCTCGAGATCGAGACCGGCGGCCGCACGAGCGCCGTGGTGGCGACCCTGCGCGGCGAGCGCAGCGGTCCGACGCTCCTCCTGCGGGCGGACATGGACGCGCTCCCGCTGCACGAGGAGACGGGCGTCGAGTTCGCGTCGACGCGGCCCGGGGCGATGCACGCCTGCGGCCACGACGCCCACGTCGCGATGCTCGCCGGCGCGGCGCGCCTGCTGGCACGGCGGCGCCACGAGCTCGCGGGCACGGTGAAGCTCCTGTTCCAGCCCGGCGAGGAGGGCTTCGCGGGCGCGCGCGTGCTGATCGAGGAAGGCCTCCTCGAGCGGGCGCCGCGGGTCGACGCCGCGTTCGCGATCCACGTCGACTCGAGCCTGCCGGCCCACTGCGTGGCGACGCGGCCCGGCCCGATCCTCGCGGCGGGCGACGTGCTCTCGATCGATCTCGCCGGCAAGGGTGGCCACGCCTCGATGCCGCATCTCGCCCTCGATCCGATCCCGGTCGCGAGCGAGATCGTGCTCGCGCTCCAGTCGCTCGTCACGCGGCGGGTGGACGCCTTCGACCCGGTCGTGCTGACGGTCTCGAAGATCAGCGCGGGCACTGCGGCCAACGTGATCCCGGAGGCCGCGAGCCTGCTCGGCACGATCCGCTCGGTGTCGGAGAAGGCGCGCCGCGAGGTGCACGCCGGCGTGCGTCGCGTGGTCGCGGGCGTCGCGGCGGCCCACGCCGTCGAGGCGAAGGTCCACATCGTCGACGGCTACCCGGTCACGGTGAACGACGGCGAGTTCGTGGGCTTCGCCTGCGACGTGGCGCGCGCGCTCGTCGGCGAGGCCTCGGTGCGGGAGCTGCGGGCGCCGCTGATGGGCGCCGAGGACTTCTCGTACATCCTGCAGCGCGTGCCGGGCGCGATCGTGTTCGTGGGCGCGCGTCCTCCAGAGGGCGACGCGGCGCCGCTCCACTCGAACCGCATGCGCCTCGACGAGTCGGCGCTCGCGACCGGGATCGCGCTCCACGCGAGCGTCGCGCTGCGCTGGCTCGGCGGCGCGTGAGCGGGAGGCTCCCGGCGGCCCGCAGCCGCACCTTCTACGCGGTGGCCGACGCCCTTGGCGCCGGCGACCGCGACCTCGCGCCCGCCCTCGCGGCCTGGCTCTCCGCGGCCTCGCCGCGCGACGCGCGGGCGCTCCTGCGCTTCCTCGCGCTCCTCGAGCAGCTCCCGCGCGCGACGCGCGCCGGGCATCGCGGCTTCGCGTGGCTCCCGCGCGCCCTCCGCGCGCGCTGGCTCGACGCCGTCTCGCGAGCGCCCCTTCCGGGCGCGGCGCGCCACGTGGCGACACTGCGTGGGATCGTTCGGGAAGGGCTTCAGTCGCCGCCCGGGCCGTAGTACTCGAAGTCGACGAGCTCTCGCTTCAGGTACTCGCGCAGCCGGCCCACGAGCCGCGCCTCGAGCTGGCGCACGCGCTCCCGGGTGATGCCGAACTCGTCGCCGAGCTCCTGGAGCGTCTTCGGCTCCTCGGCCAGGATGCGCTGCTCGACGATGCGCCGATCGCGTGGGTCCTCGAGAGAGGCCGCGAACTCGTGGACCTTCTCCATGAAGACGCTCTTGAGCTCGGCGTCCGCGACCAGCTCCTCGGCGCCTTCGCCGCCTGCGGCGAGGAAGTCGCCGAAGGTTGCGCCGTGCGATTCCGCGCGCTGGACGGGGGCGTCGATCGAGAGATCGTTCTCCGCGAGCCGGTGCTCCATCTCGCGCACGTCGTCCTCCGAGACCTCGAGACGCTCCGCGAGCAGCCGCGGCTCGACCTCGAAGCCCTGGCGCTCGAGCTCGCGCTTCTCCTTGTTCAGGCGGAAGAAGAGCTTGCGCTGCGCCCGCGTCGTGCCGAGCCGCACGAGCCGGATGTTGTCGAGCAGGTACTTGAGGACGTACGCGCGGATCCAGTACGCGGCGTAGGTGGAGAGCTTCACCCCCTGGTAGGGGTCGTAGCGCTGCACCGCCTGCAGCAGGCCGAGGTTCCCCTCCTGGATCAGGTCGAGGACGTTCGTCCAGGCGCGCCGATAGTCCATCGCGATGCGCACCACGAGACGCAGGTTGCGCAGCACGAGCGTGCGTGCCGCCTCGCGGTCGCCGTGCTCGACCCAGCGCACGGCGAGCTCGTGCTCCTCTTCGCGCGAGAGCGGCGGGTGGCGGCGCAGCTCCGCGAAGTAGCGGCCGAGCGTGTCCGCGCGATCGAGGGTGCCGCTCCCTTCGCGAGGCGCAGGCAGCGAGGGCTCTGCGCGCGGGGCGGGAAGGGGAGGATCGTCGGGGGGACGCTCGGCGCTCACGGGGTCTCCTGGAGGCCGCGCCAGTCTACCCCGCGTCTGCGCCCGGCCGCCCCGGCCGGCGCGCGGCGATCGGCCCGCGCCCTCCCGAAACGAAGCCGGGGCGGGACCGGTGTTCCAGTCCCGCCCCGGCGGAGCGATTCGATCGCGCGCGGCTTCAGCCTGCCTTCTTCACCCACGACTGGCACCAGCCGTCGGCGCAGACGTTCTTGCCGCCGAACAGGGCGCAGGGACCCATCTTCGCGCCGGGCGCGCCCGAGAAGAGCTGGCAGCCCTTGCAGAACTGGTCGGCGACGTGCTTCGGGTTCTTTCCGGCCTCGCAGTGATAGCCGACCGAAGCGGCGATCGGGTCGGCCTCGTCGACCATCGGCGCGTCTGCCGCGCGCGCGATGCCGCTGGCCAGGGAGAGCGTGAACGGTGCGGTGGCGAGACCGATCGCCGCCATCTTGAGAAGCCGGCGCCGATCGGCGTCCGGAGTGCCATTCCAGCGAGACATGGACGTACTCCTTTTTCCTCCGTACGGGGAGGAAGCTCGGCGCTGGAATAGCAGCCGTCGGACACGGAGCAAGGGCCGCGTGCGCCGCGCGTCGTTTCCTGGGACGCGGCGGCGCGCGCGGAGATTCATGCCGATGCGCCGGCCCGCCAGTCCCGCAACGCCTCGACCAGCAGGCGCACGCCGACGCCCGTGGCGCCCTTCGGCTGGTAGGGGCTCGTCTTCTCCGTGTAGGCGGTGCCCGCGATGTCGAGGTGGGCCCACGGCGTCTTGCCGACGAAGCAGGAGAGGAACGCCGCGGCGGTGATCGCGCCGCCGTCGCGCCCGCCCGTGTTCTTCAGGTCGCCGACGTCGCCGCGGATGTGCTCGCGGTGCTCGTCCCAGAGCGGCATGGGCCAGGCGCGCTCGCCCGACGCCTCGCCCGCGCGGCGCAGACGCTCGCCCAGCGCCTCGTCGTTCGAGAACAGGCCACTGCACCACTTCCCGAGCGCGACGACGCAGGCGCCCGTGAGCGTCGCGAGGTCGACCATGGCATCCGGCTCGTAGTCGGTCAGCGCGAGGTGGAGTCCATCCGCGAGCACCAGGCGGCCCTCCGCGTCGGTGTTCAGCACCTCGACCGTCGTCCCGGAGCCCGCCTTCACCACGTCGCCCGGGCGGTACGCCGTGCCGCTCGGCATGTTCTCGGCGGCCGCGAGGATGCCGACCACGCGCAGCGGAAGGTCGAGCAACGCGGCTGCGCGCAGCGCCCCCACCACGGCGGCCGCGCCGGACATGTCGTGCTTCATCTCGTGCATGCCGGCGCCGGGCTTGATCGAGATGCCGCCGGAGTCGAAGGTGATCGCCTTGCCGACGAGGCAGATCGTGGGCAGCCGCGCGCCCTTCTTGCGGGCCGCGCCGGCGCGGCGGGGATCGTGCTCGAGGACGACGAGGCACGGCGGGCTGGCGCTTCCCTGGCCCACGGCGAGGATCGCTCCGAGCTTTCGGCGCCGGAGCTCGGGCACCTCGAGCACCTTGCAGCGCAGCCCGACCTCGCGCGCGACGCGTTGCGCGGCGGCGGCGAGGGCGGCGGGGGGCAGGGCGTTCGCCGGCTCGTTCGAGAGGTCGCGCGCCACGTTCTGCGAGTCGGCGAGGATGCTCCCGAGCTGCACGCCGCTGCGCGCACCGCGCAGGTCGGCTCCGGCCTCGAACACGAGCGCCGTGCCGCGGAGCTCGCCTTGGCTCTTGTCGCGCGCCGCCTTGTAGCGGTCGAACCGGTACGTCCCGAGACGGACGCCCTCGGTGAGGGAGCGCGCCACCGCGGCGGCGTCGAGTCTCGTCGTGGCGGGCGCGGCCAGCGCGAGCTGGCCGCCGCGCTTCGCCACGAGGGCGCCCGCCGCCTGTCCACCGGCGCGCCGCAGCGCCTCGGCGTCGAGCTTCGCCTCCTCGCCCAGGCCGATCAGCAGGATGCGCTTCGCGCCGACGCCTCGACCCGGATGGAGGAGCAACGTCTCGCCGCGCTTGCCGGAGAAATCGCCGCTCTCGAGCGCCGCCGCGAGACGACCGCCGAGCGCGCGATCCAGCCGGCTGGCGCGCGACGGCAGCTTCCCCCGACGGGGCTCGAGCTGGAGCAACGGCAGGGCGAGCAGGTCGGCCCGAACGCGCGCCAGATCGCCGGACTCGACCGTGACCTGCATGAAGATCTCCTCGAAAGCGTTGGTTGAAGCGCCACCGGCGCTCACCTAAGGTCTGCGCACTTTCTCTCGCGTGAGAGGTCTATGGGGCTATTCATCGCCGGGGCGGCCGGGGGGGTGCGTCTCGCGAGCCTCGACACCATCGACCTGATCCTTCAGGCTGGCTGGCTCGTCAAGCTCGTCCTCCTGGTCCTGTTCACGATGTCGGTCGTGTCGTGGGCGATCATCGCCTTCAAGTGGCGTGAGCTCAAGCGCGCGGAGCAGGATAGCGACGCGTTCCTCGAGGTCTATCACGACGGCTCCCTCGATCGCGCCTACGACTCCGCGCGACAGCTCGTCGGGAGCCCCCTCGCGCGGATCTTCGGCGCGGTCTACGCAGAGGCGAGTCGCATGGCGCGCTTCAGCGGTCGCCCCGTGGGCCGCTCCGGCCTCGACGACGCGCAGCTCTCCGTGCTCGCGCGCGAGATCACCTGGAGCGCCCAGCGCGAGGAGATCCGGCTCGAGCGCGGCCTCTCGTTCCTCGCCACCGTGGGCAGCGCGTCGCCCTTCATCGGTCTCTTCGGCACGGTGATCGGCATCATGAACGCCTTCACGAGCATCGGCGTGACGGGCGCAGCGAGCCTCGCCACGGTGGCGCCCGCGATCGCCGAAGCGCTGATCGCGACGGCGGTGGGCCTGTTCGCCGCGATCCCGGCCACGATCCTCTACAACGTGTTCGTGGGGAAGCTGCGCGGCGTGACCGCCGCGATCGGCCTGTTCTCGGCCGAGTTCGAGGGCGACCTCCGGCGCACCGCGCAGCACGGAGAGGCCGGGTCGCGCAAGTCGGCGGGCAGCTAGCGTGGGCATGTCGACGGGCGGCGGCCCGGGACGACCGCTGTCGGAGATCAACGTCACGCCGTTCGTCGACGTGATGCTCGTCCTCCTGATCATCTTCATGGTGGCGGCGCCGATGATGCAGCAGGGCATCGACGTCGACCTGCCCGAGACGACGACACAGCCGATCCGCATGCAGGAGGAGCCGCTCATCCTCTCGGTGAAGAAGGACGGCACGATGTTCGTCGGACGTCAGGAGATCCCGGTCGCGGAGCTCCAGGCGAAGCTCGCCGCGATCTTCGAGAGCCGCGACAAGAGGGAGATCTTCCTGCGCGCGGACAAAGACGCGCCCTACGGCATCGTGGCCAAGGCCATGGGCGCGGCCCGCATGGCCGGCGCCGCGAAGCTCGGGATCGTGACCGAGCCGGAGAAGTAGGCCGGCCGCCCTCGACTGGACTCCGGGCGAGCGTCCCGGCGGGGGCCCGACGAGGGGTCGATGGTCGGAGCCGACGCGCTCGAATACGGCGATCGCAAGCAGTTCAGGGCGATGGTGCTCGCCTCGGCGGTGGGCCACGCGCTCGTGCTGGCGCTGCTCCTGCTCAGCCCCTCGTTCTCGTCCCCGCCACCGGGCATTCCCGGCGTCGTGGTGGTCGATCTGGTGACGATGCCGCCCGGTCTCTCTCCGGCGCCCGCCGCGCCAGCGGCGCCGAAGGCCGCGCCGCCGAAGCCCGCTCCCAAGCCCGAGGCGACGCCCGTCCCTCCGCCGAAGCCCGTGGAGCCGCCGAAGCCTCCCCCGACGAAGACCGTCCTGCCGAAGGAGGCGATGGCAAAGCCCACGCCCACGCCCAAGCCGACCCCGAAGCCCGCGCCGAAGCAGGTCGACTACGACGAGCTGATGAAGGAGCTGCGCGAGGACGCCGGCGAAGAGCGACCCGAGGCCATCCAGCAGGCGGCCTCGGGCGCGCGAAGCGACGCCGTTCCGTCGACGCTTCCGAGCGGTGCGCTCGGCGGCACCGTGAAGGTGAGCCCCGACGTGATGGCGTGGATCCGCGACACGCGCATCCACGTGCGGAAGAACTGGGTCAAGGCGCCCGGCTTCGAAAAGCTCGAGACGCAGCTGCTCGTGAACCTGGACGAGGCCGGCAACGTGATCGGCGAGCCGCAGGTCACCAGGCGCTCGGGCAATCCGTACTACGACGATTCCGTGGTCCGCGCGATCCAGAAGGCGAGCCCGCTGCCGAAGCCGCCGCGCGCCGGGGAGTGGCCGTTCGTGTTTCCCTCCGAGGAGAGCTGATGCCCCTTCGACGTCTGGTCCTGCTCGCGCTCGTCCTGGCGCTCCTCGCCGGTCGCGCCCGCGCGCAGGAGGAGAACCCGACCGTGGTCGTGACGCCGTCCGGAGAGGCGACACGCTACAAGGCGGCGGTGCAGCGCTTCGCCGGCGACGCCGAGCTCGCGCTGAAGCTGCGCCAGGCGATCGGCGAGGGTCTCGAGTTCTCGAGCCTGTTCCAGATCGTGAATCCGCAGGCGTTCCTGGGAAGCGACGTGTCGGGCCCGCTCGACGGCGGGCCTCCGGTGGTGTGTCCCGACTGGAGCCAGATCGGCGCCGACGCGCTCGTCGAGGGCGTCGTCGTCGGCCGGGGCGAAACGCTCGCCGTCGAGTTCCGGGTCTGGGACGTCGCCCGCTGCCAGAAGCTCGAGCGCAAGCGCTTCTCGGGCAAGAGCGGCGATCTCGTCTTCCTGGGACACAAGGTGGCGGACGCGGTGGTCGCAGCGTTCACGGGGAAGCCCGGCGTGTCGGCGACGGAGGTCGCGTTCGTCTCCGATCGCACCGGCAAGCGCGAGGTGTACGTGACGGACGTGGTCGGCGGCACGCCGAAGCAGCTCACGCACAACAACACGATCAACGCCTTTCCGGGCTGGTCGCCCGACGGCTCGGCGATCGTCTACACGTCCTACCGCGAGGCGCGTCGGCCGTACCTCTTCGTGCTGACGCGCGGCAGCCAGTCGCCGGGTCGCGTGTTCCGCAACCTGAACCCCGCGTGGCAGGTATTCCGCGGCGTGTTCGATCCCACGGGCTCGAAGCTCGCGCTCGTGATCAGCATCGAGGGCCAATCCGAGATCTTCTCGATCGATCGCAACGGGAGCGGGCTCCGGCGCATCACGAACTCGCCGACGCTCGAGGTGTCGCCGAGCTACTCCCCCGACGGCAGCCAGATGGTGTTCGTGTCCGACCGCACGGGCGCGCCACAGATCTACGTCATGAACGCCGACGGCAGCGGGATCCGACGGCTCACGTACAACGGCAGCTACAACACGGGCCCGGCGTGGTCGCCCGACGGCAAGTGGATCGCCTACGAGAGCCAGGTCGGCGGGCAGTTCGACATCTGGCTGATCGATCCGAGCGGCAGCGCGAACGTGCCACTCGCGACCAGCCCGGCGAACGACGAGGGCGCGAGCTGGTCACCCGACGGGCGCAAGATCGTGTTCGCCTCGAAGCGCCGCGGCGAGAGCGATCTCTACGTCGTCGACCGCGACGGCTCGAACCTGCGCTCGATCACGTCGGGCGGGCGAAACAACGTGGACCCGGCATGGGGGCCCTACGATCGCGATCTGAGGTAGGCTCCCGGGCCGGGTTCCCGGCAGCGGGCCCGAAGGGGGGGACATGGCACGGCGTGTTTCGGGCCGACGGAGCGAAGGCGGCAGGGCGCCGCGCCAAGCAGTGACGCGGCTCCTCCTGCTCCTGGGCGTGGCTGCGCTCGTGGGCGGATGCGCGAGCGTCGCCGAGCAGCGCGCGCTCGAGCGCGACGTGCGGACGCTGCAGGCCCAGGAGAGCGGCAGCGGCGCCGGCGCCACGACCCGCGTGGCCGACCTGGCCGCTCGCGTGGACAGCCTCGAGGCCGAGCTGCGACGCCTCGAGGGCCAGATCGAGGTGGCCGACCACAACGCTGCCCAGGCCCTCGAGGAGGCCCAGAAGGCGCGCCGCGAGGCGCAGACGCCGGGAGGCGGTCCGGTCTCCGAATCGGGCGGCGGAGCGGCGGGCGTGGCGGCGGCCCGACCGGAGCCTGCGCCGCTCGGCAGCGCGTCCCCCGGCGCCGCGCCGAAGCCCGCGCTGCCCCAGGTGGCGAGCACTCCCGCGACGGCCGCTCCGAGCGCCGCTCCCGAGGCTTCCGCGGCGACCGGGAGCAACCAGCCCGGCGCGAGCAGCGAGGAGGTGCAGGCCTACCGGACCGCCTTCGCCGCGTGGCAGCGCAACGATACGGACGCCTGTATTGACCAGTTCCGCCGATTCCTGAACAGTTACCCCTCCTCCATCTACGCCGACGATGGCGCCTACTGGATGGCGGACTGCTACTACAAGAAGGGCGACTACAAGCTGGCGGTGATGCGCTTCGACGACGTCGTGGCGCGCTATCCGAAGGGAAACAAGGCGGCCGACGCCTTGTACATGCACGGCGAGTCGTTGGTGAAGCTGGGTCCGAGCTACTCGAAGGCGGCGCGCCGCGCCTTCGAGCGGGTCACCGAGGAGTATCCGGATTCGCCGCGCGCCGCCGAGGCGCAGCGTCAGATCGAGCTGCTCGACGGCGGCGGGAAGACCGCCGCGAAGCCGGGCGGAGCCAGTGCGGGCGCGGCCACCGGGAGCGGGGCCGGCACGAAGGGCGCGAGCGCGAAGCCCTGAGCGACGCTCCGAGCGAGAGGGCCGGATGCGAACGAGAAGCCCCCACGAGACGGGAAGGTCCAAGTGAACAAGCGCGATCGCGAGAAGTTCAAGAAGATCCTCCTGGAGCAGAAGGAGCAGCTCCTCGGGAACGCGCGGAAGGCGTTGTCGGGCGACATCCATCTCGACCCCGACGACTTCCCCGACGAGATCGACACCGCGTCGTCCGAGGTCGGCCTGTCGTTCATCGGTCGCCTGCGCGAGCGCGAGCGCGGCCTGCTCAACAAGATCGAGGCGGCCCTCGAGAAGATCGAGCAGGGCGTGTACGGCGAGTGCGAGAACTGCGGCGAGGAGATCGGGCTGAAGCGCCTCGAAGCGCGACCCGTGGCCGAGCTGTGCATCGACTGCAAGGCGGAGCAGGAGAAGCTCGAGCGCCGCATGGGGTGAGCCCGTGCTAGTCCTCGGGATCGAGAGCTCCTGCGACGAGATGGCCGCCGCGGTCGTGCGCGACGGCCGCACCATCCTCTCGAACGTCATCCACGCCCAGACCGACGTGCATCAGCCATACGGCGGGGTCGTACCCGAGCTCGCCTCCCGCGACCACCTGCGCGCCGTCTCGCGCGTGGTGTCCGAGGCGCTGCGCGCCGCCGAGGTGGCGGTCGAGGCGCTCGACGGAATCGCGGTGACGGCGGGGCCGGGACTCGTGGGCTCGCTCCTCGTGGGCCTCTCCTTCGCCAAGGCGCTCGCCTATCGCCGTGGGCTGCCACTGGTCGGCGTCCATCACCTGGCCGGCCACCTGGCCTCGGCCACGCTCGGTGACGCGGGCCTCGAGCCGCCCTTCGTGGGTCTCGTCGTCTCGGGCGGTCACACCGCGCTCTATCGCATCGACGCGTCCGCCGAGGCCACGCTCCTCGGTGAGACGCGCGACGACGCGGTGGGCGAGGCGTTCGACAAGGTGGCCAAGCTCCTGGGCCTTCCCTATCCGGGAGGGCCGGCCGTCTCGGCCGCTGCACGCGAGGGCGACGCCGGCGCGATCGCGCTCCCGCGTCCCCTCGAAGGGAGCGCCGGCCTCGACTTCTCCTACAGCGGCCTCAAGACCGCCGTCGCGCTCGAGGTCGAGAGGCGCGAGCCGCTCTCGTCCCGCGCGCTCGCCGACCTGGCCGCCTCGTTCGAGGCCGCCGCCACCGACGTGCTCGTGGCCCGGGCGCGGCGCGCCCTCGATCAGGAAGGCCTCGACGTGCTCGCGGTCGTGGGCGGCGTCGCGGCGAACCGACGGCTGCGTGCGGTGATGCAGGAGGCCGCGCAGCAGGACGGATTCCGCGTCGTCTTCCCGCCGCCGGCGCTCTGCACCGACAACGCGGCGATGATCGCGGCGGAGGGAACGCGGCGCCTCGCGCGCGGCGAGCGCGACGGGCTCGCGCTCAACGCCTTCTCCCGCTCGCCGCTGGCCCGGGCCCGCGCGCCGCGGGCCGTCGTCTGAGGGCTCGCCGATGAGCGTCGCCGAGGTCCGCGCGGCCCTCGAGCGGCACGGCCTCGCCGCCCGGCGCGACCTCGGCCAGAACTTCCTCGTCGACCCGGCGATCGCCCAGCGGCTCGTGACGCACGCGGGCGTCACGCCGGCCGACGTCGTGATCGAGATCGGCCCCGGCCTCGGGCTCCTGACGCGCGCCCTCGCCGCGCGGGCTGCCCGGGTGGTCGCGATCGAGGTCGACGCCGGCCTCGTGCGCGCGCTGCGCGCCGAGGGCGCGCTCCCCGGGAACGTCGAGCTGCGACACGCGGATGCGCTGGCCGTGGACCTCGCGGCCATGGCAGAGGAGGCCGAAGGTCCCGCCCGGGTGGTCGCGAACCTCCCGTACGCGATCTCGTCCCCGCTCCTGCGTCGCCTGCTCGACGCCCGGCACGTGCTCGCCGACTGGTCCGTGATGGTGCAGCGCGAGGTCGCGGAGCGCGTCCAGGCGACGCCGGGATCTCGCGACTACGGCTCGCTCGCGGTGCTCCACCATCTGTGCGTGCGCGCGAGCCGAGGCATCGACCTCGCGCCGGGCTGCTTCTTTCCGGTACCGCGCGTGAGCTCGCGCTTCTTCCGCCTGTCGCCCCGCGGCGACACGCCCGTCGGTCGCGACGAGCTCGAGCGGGTGGAGCGCGTCGCTCGCGCGGCGTTCGGGCAGCGCCGCAAGACCCTCGTGAACGCCCTGCGTGGGGGGCTCGTGCCTTCGCCGACGCGCGCTCGGATCGAGGCGGCCCTCGAAGGCCTCGGACTCGATCCGCGTGTGCGGGCCGAGGCGCTCGCGCCCGAGACGTTCCTCGCGCTCGCGCGGATCCTCGACCTCGACGACCCCGTCGCTCCGGCAGGCGGCTGAGCCGATGGAGCCCGGCGAGATGCTCGAGCAGCTCTGCGCCCTCGCCGCCCGTGCCGGCCTCGAGGTGCGGCGGCTCGCGCCTCCGGGCGGCGACGCCGAGAGCGCGCCTCGAAGCGGCGCGTGCCTGCTGCGCGGGCGCCGGCTCGTCCTGCTCGCACCCGGCGATTCGCTCGAGGATCGGATCTCCGTGCTCGTCGAGGCGCTGCGCGCGTGGGAGGGCGAGTGGCTCGAGTCCCAGTGGCTGCCACCGGCGCTGCGGGCTCGCTTCTCGCGAGGAGAGGGCGAAGGGGAGGGCCCCGATCGCCCGGACGGCGGCTAGCCGCGACCTCCGCAGGGCCCGGGCGGGCGCGCCAGGGTTCTCCCCGGTTGACAGGCCGAACCGGCGGGCCATACCTTGCACGTCGCGAGGGGAATCGCAGGTCGCGATCCCCATCGGACCGTGGACACCCGATCGTGGAGACGATCGGCGGGACCGCGAGGTCCCGATGACCGGGCACGCATCGCCCGGCTCGAAGACGACGCCTGACATCGCCCGTGTGCAACGCTTGGATCCGCGCGAGCGGACCGAGACGGGGGCGGATCAGAGCGGGTCGCCGGCCATCGCGAAGCCAGCGCCTCTTCCGTGGCTCCCCGCGATGACGTTCCGGCGGATGCGCTCGCGCCTCCGGGATCCCCGATCCCCGGACGGCGCGTTTTCGTTCCCGGCAGCGATTCGCGGCGTGGCCCGGCCTCCGGAGGCGCCATGTCGACCCCGCCTCGGCCTTCCGCGCAGGCCCGCGTGGCTTCCGCCCGCGAGCACCGTACGACCGTCCGCTCCCTCGCCGCCCGCAAGCGGCGGGGCGAGCGGTTCTCGATGCTGACCGCCTACGACTACCCGTTCGCCCGCATCTTCGACGAGGTCGGGATCGACGTGCTGCTCGTGGGCGACTCGCTCGCCAACGTGGTGCAGGGCATCGAGACCACGCTGCCCGTGACGCTCGACGAGACGATCTATCACGTGCGGATGGTCGCGCGGGCGGCGCGCCGGGCGCTGGTCGTCGCCGACCTTCCGTTCGGCTCCTACCAGGTCTCCGCGGAGGACGCGTTGCGGAGCGCGATCCGCTGCGTGAAGGAAGGCGGGGCGCACGCGGTGAAGCTCGAGGGCGGGACCGCCGTGCTGGAGCAGATCCGTCGCATCGTCGCGGCGGAGATCCCGGTGATGGGCCACGTCGGGCTCACGCCGCAGGCGATCCATCGCATGGGCGGCTTCCGCGTCCAGGGACGCAGCGAGAGCGAGCGCGCGCGGGTCCTCGCCGACGCCCGCGCCGTCGAGGAGGCCGGTGCCTTCGCGGTGGTGCTCGAGGGAATGCCGGCCGATCTCGCGAGCGAGATCACCGCCGCGCTCTCGATCCCGACGATCGGCATCGGCGCCGGCCTCGGCTGCGACGGTCAGGTGCTCGTGATGCACGACATGCTGGGTCTCTCGGACGGCTTCACGCCGACCTTCGTGAAGCAGTACGCGAACCTCGCCTCGCAGGTCGCCGCCGCGGCGCGCGCCTTCGCGGACGACGTCGCGAACGGGAAGTTCCCGGGCGAGGAGCACAGCTACCGCTGATGGCGCTCGCGGCGACCAGGACTCCGCGGCCGGCGCCGCGGATCGTGGAGTCGGTGCGCGAGCTCCAGGCGTTCGCCGACGCCGCGCGCGCGGCGGGGCGTCGGATCGCGCTCGTCCCGACCATGGGCGCGCTCCACGCCGGGCATCTCGCCCTGGTGGAGGCGGCGCACGCGCGGGCCGACCTGGTCGTGGTCTCGATCTTCGTGAACCCGACCCAGTTCGCGCCGACGGAGGACCTCTCCCGCTACCCGCGGCCCTTCGCGCACGACCTCGCGGCGTGCGCCGAGGCCGGCGTCGACGTGGTATTCGCGCCGACGTCGGCGGAGATGTACCCGCCCGGGAGCCAGACGTGGGTCGAGGTGAGCGAGCTCGCGCAGCCGCTGTGCGGCGCGTCGCGCCCGGGGCACTTCCGCGGCGTCGCCACCGTCGTGACGAAGCTCTTCGGCGCAGCGAAGCCCCAACTCGCGGTGTTCGGCGAGAAGGACTGGCAGCAGCTCGCCGTGATCCGCCGCATGACGCGCGACCTCTGCCTCGACGTCGAGATCGTCGGCGTACCCACGCTGCGCGAGGCCGACGGCCTCGCCCTCTCGAGCCGCAACGTCTTCCTCGCGCCGGCGCTGCGCCGCGAGGCACTCTGCCTGGTTCGCGCGCTCGACGCCGCCGAGCGGGCGGCGCGCCGTGGCGAGCGCTCGCGTACGACGCTCCTGGGTGTCGCGGCGGCGGAGCTTTCGCGGGCGCCCCACGGCAGCGTCGACTACGCGGAGCTCCGCGACCCCGAGAGCCTCGAGCCCGCTCCGGAGCGGATCGAGGCGCCCGTGCTGCTCGCCCTCGCGGTGCGCTTCCCGGTCCACGGCGCCGCGCCCGGCGCGAGCGTACGACTGATCGACAACCGCGTGATCCCGACGGGACATGCAGGGGAGGACGCCCCGTGAAGCGAACCATGCTCAAGTCGAAGATCCACCGCGCGACCGTCACCGAGGCGAACCTCGAGTACGAGGGCTCGATCACGATCGACGAGAACCTGCTGCGGGCGGCCGACATCCTTCCCTACGAGCAGGTCGACGTGTACGACTGCACGAACGGGAACCGCCTGCACACCTACGCCATTCCCGGCGAGCCAGGCTCCGGGGAGATCTGCGTGAACGGCGCCGCGGCCCACCTGATCAAGCCGCACGACGTCGTGATCATCGCGACGTACGTGCAGGTCGACGACGCCGAGGCGCACGGCTGGGACGCGAAGCGCGTGTTCGTCGACGGGCGCAACCGCCCGCGGGAGTAGGCGCCGCGCGAGCTAGTCCTCGTACTTGAACGAAACCTTCACCTTCGCGCGGTAGGCGCGGACGTTCCCCTCCTCGAGCTGGAGGTCGAGCTGCGAGACCTCGGCGATGCGGAGGTCGCGCAGCGACTTCGACGCCTTCGCGACGGCGGCGGCAGCGGCCTTCTCCCAGGACTCGGTGCTGGTCCCGACGAGCTCGATGATCTTGTAGACGCTCTCCGAGTTCCTCGACGACTTGCTCTTTCCGGCTGCCATGGGCGGCTCTCCTCGTTGGGGGGTGGGGGCGCGACGGGGCCCGCCGCGCCTCGGGGCTCTCCGTCCATCCTAGGGCGCGCGCCCGTCGAGGGGAAACGGAATCGCGGCGCGGCGCGGCCTCAGGCTAGGCTGTCGCCGTGGGCCCGAAGACCGACCCGGCCGAGCGCAAGCTCGTCGCCAGCAACCGCCGTGGACGCTTCGAGTACGAGATCCTGGACACGGTCGAGGCGGGCATCAGCCTGCGCGGGCCCGAGGTGAAGTCCCTGCGGGCGGGCCGCGCCAACCTCTCGGACTCCTACGCCATCGTGCGTCGCGGCGAGGTCTTCCTGGTGAACGCGCACATCAGCCCCTACGAGGAGGCCGGGCGCGAGAACGTCGAGTCGCGGCGGGAGCGCAAGCTGCTCCTTCACCGGGCCGAGATCTCGCGCCTGCAGGGGCAGGTCTCCGAGCGGGGCTTCACGCTCGTCCCGCTCTCGCTCTACTTCAAGGGCGGGCGCGCGAAGGTCGAGCTCGCGCTGGCGCGTGGCAAGAAGCTCCACGACAAGCGCGACACGATCCGGCGACGGGAGGAGGAGCGCGAGGTGCAGCGGGCGCTGCGTGGCCGAGCCGGTCGAGGCGGGCGGGGCGCGACTTGAGCCGCGCGGCCCGCCGGCGCGCCCTCGCCGCGGCGGTGCTGCTCGCGGTCGGCCCGGGCTGCGCCGGGATCGCGTCCGAATCCACGACCCAGGCGGCTGCCTTCCGGCCGAGCCGACGCGACTACGCGGCGTTCCGCGCCGCCTTCCCCGATCTCCCGGAGCCGAACTATCTGCCGTTCGTGGCCCATCGCGTGCCGGCCCGGGACGCCCGCGGCGACGCCCTCGTCTTCTGTCGCTGGGAGGCGTCGCAGATGCCGGTACGCGTGTCGATCGAGGCGCCCGAGATCCCCGACGCGCTCCAGGACGAGTTCCAGCCCGTGGCGCCCGGGGTCTTCGTCGCCGCCGTCGAGCGCGCGCTCGACGCGTGGGAGCGTGCGCTGCCCGGAGCGGTCCGCTTCGAGCGCGTGACGCAGCCCGAGCGCGCGACGCTCCGCGTGCGGCTCCTCGGGGAGGTGGCACCCGCACCCGAGGACGACGTCGCGGTCCTCGGCAGCACCTCGCTCGCCGGCGCGTGTCGCGCCGGGGCGGCGGAGGACGGCACCGACCGCATCGCGGTGCGCTTCGAGGCGAACGAGGTCCGCCTCTACGTGGCCGACGACTTCGGCCTCCTGACACGCGATCAGGTCGAGCGCATTGCGCTGCACGAGCTCGGCCACGCCCTCGGGATGCGCGGCCACAGCCCGATCCCGGCCGACCTGATGTACGAGTCCGCGCGGGAGAGCTCGCCCGCGACCGGGCTCAGCGCCGAAGACGTGAACACGTTCCGGGCGCTCTATCGCCTGCCGAACGGCACCGTGTACGCGTGGCTCGACCCCGGCGCGACCGAGATCGCCGGACCGCCGCCGACGGGCCCGGGGCCCGTGCTCCTCGCGGACGCGCCGTACGTCGATGCCCGGAGCGGGCTCCGCTTCACGCCTCCCCGGGGCTGGCTCGTGGGCGAGACTCCCTACGCGGTCTACGCCATCGACGGCACGCCGTGGGACTTCGACGCCTCGCTGCAGCTCGCGGTCCAGCGGGCCGCGTCGGCGGAGGGCTACCTCGCGCGGCGCCAGCCGACACACCTCGGGAAGGGGCGGCTCCGGTCTCGGAGCGCTACGACGACGGCCGGCAGGCCGGGCGTCCGCCTCGAGATCGAGGGCCGCGTCCAGGGCCTGCGAGAGCGGGTCGACGTGATCGAGCTCGGCGACGGGCGGGTCATCGTCGCGATCGCCGACGCGCCGAGCGAGCTCTACGGGGCGTACACGCCGTGGTTCGACGCCGTCCTCGGGACGGTCGGCGCGCCGCCGGGGCCCGACCGACCTTGACCCGCGCCCCTACTTCGGCGAGAAAGGTGCGGGCCGCGAGCCGCCCCGGCGGCGCACGGCGCAGGGGGGAGAGACGTGGGGAAGCTCATCCGATGGCTCCTCATCGCCGCCGTCGCGTTCGTCGCGCTGATCGCGATCGCGAGCGAGTTCGGCGGGGAGGTCGTGACGCTCCGCACCTGGGACTCGATCGGCGTGGAGTACAACACGCACGTCTGGGTCGTGGACGACCAGGGCTCGATCTGGGTCCGCTCCGGCGATCCCAACTCGGGATGGCTCGAGCGGCTCCATGCCCGGCCGTCGTGCGAGCTCGAGCGCGCCGGCGAGTGGCGCAAGTACGTCGCGACGCCCGTCCCCGGCGCCGCGGAACGCATCAACTCGCTCATGGCCGAGAAGTACGGCTGGGCCGACGCCGTGATCGGGCTCGTGATGGATCGCAGCGCGTCGGTCCCGGTGCGGCTCTCGCCGGGGGCCCTGGAGCCATGATGCGATCCGTTCCGGGGGCGGGCCGATGATCGTGATCGCGGGCTCGATCCGGATCGATCCTGCGCAGCGCGAGCGCGCCGCCGCCGCGGCTCGGGAGATGATGGAGGCGACGCGGCGCGAGAACGGCTGCCGTGCCTACGTGTTCTCCTTCGACGTCGACGACCCCGGCCTCGTGCACCTGTTCGAGCACTGGGATTCGGCAGCCGATCTCCAGGCGCACTTCACCGCCCCGCACATGGCGCGATTCCAGGCGGCGATCGCGGGTCTCGTGCGCGGCACGGAGATCCAGCGCTACGAGGTCTCGTCCGTCGGCCCGATGCGCCGCTAGGCGAGCGCGAGCCGTCGTCCGCGAAGACGGAAGGCCAGCGCGATCAGCATCAGGCCGAAGGCGATCGCGAAGCCGCCGATCGTCCACAGCACGGCGAGGGCTCCGACGGCCGGCCGCAGCATCAGGATCATCGCGAAGGCGATCGAGGCGAGCCCCGACACGACGAGGAGCCACTCGCCCTCGATCTCCTTGCGGAGCTGCACCGCGGCGACGATCTGCAGCACGCCTCGCACCAGGGCCCAGGCGGCGATGAACATCAGCAGCACGACCGCGGTGTTCTCCGGCGCGAGGTAGGTGAGCACGCCGAGCGCGATGCCGGCGGCGCCCTCGAGGCCGAGGAGCCAGCGGTGGTCCGCAGGCGCCGCGCCGCTCAGCGCCGCCGCCAGGCTGAAGGCTCCGTCGACCAGCACCCAGGCGCCGAAGAACAGGATGAGGAGGGCGAGGGTCAGGCCGGGCCAGGCGAATGCCGCGAGCCCGAAGAGGACGGCGAGGGCGCCCCGGACCGCAAGCACCCACCAGTAGCGCGCGAGCATCCCGAGCATCGTGCACCTCCTCCCGTGATCTTGGCACGAGGTCGGCTGCTGAAAAGCGGATTCCGCCGTCTACACTCGCTCCGGGACGAACGCTCCCGCTGGAGGACCCCATGCGACGCAGCCTCGTGGTGAAGCTCTCCGCCCTCGGCGGCCTTGCACTCCTCGGCTTCGCCGCGGCCGGATGCGGCCAGGACCGGACGCAGAGGGGCCTCTCGCCTGCGAACGAGGAGGCGAACCCGGCGTCCCAGCAGCAGCTCGGGGAGACGACGAAGGAGCGCCACGAAGAGGTCACCGAGGAGATGCAGCAGCAGCGCGACGCCGCGGTCGATGCGGAGAGCGGCGAGAAGGCGAAGTGAGGCGCGGTTCCCGCCGGCCCTGGTGAGCGCTCCGGAGCCGGCCGAGGGGAGGCCGGCCGCGGCTTCGCCGGGCGGGGCCGAGTTGCATCGGACCGGCCCCGGCCATAGGTTCTGCCGGATTGGGGGCGATCGGTTTCGACGGGTGGTCGAAAGCGAGCGCTGCGTGCCGACGTCGTCACATCCGTCGTTAAACAGGTGGCAACGTTGGTAGAACAACTGCCGACGCTGACTACGCACTCGCTGCCTAGCCAACACTAGAGCCAGCGACGCTCGTCCGTGACGCCTTCTAGCGGGTCGCGAGCGTCATCAGAAGGCTGGTCCCCGGGCGCCGCCTGGCCGTATCCGGGGACGAGAAAGACGTCGGGCTGGATGCGACCTCTCCCGATCTCGTGACGGGACGCATCGAGAGCGAACGAGACCTACGCACGTAGACGCGCGAGCCGGACGCCATGCGGACGCGGGTTCGATTCCCGCCGCCTCCACCATTTACTCCGCGATTCCAAAGCGGTTTTTTCTGCGCGTGCGCGCCCAGCGCCCCGTCCGCGCCCCGAGCGGGGCGCAGGACATCGAGGAGCGCGCTGTCGGCCATGCGCGCATAGCGCCGGGTCGAGCGCACGTCGGCGTGGCCGAGGAAGGTCTGGAGCGCACGCTCGGAGACCCCGCGCGCCGCCGCATCGGTCGCGAACGTGTGCTTCGTGCCGACGTAGAGGCTGACGCGCACCCCGACCTGATTGCACGCCGTGATCCAGCTGTGGCGCAGGCTCGTGCCTGACCAGCGCCCCTTCGGTCGGAACCCGCGGCCGCTCCACGGCAGGATGAAGAGCGGCTCGCCGCGAAGCCGTCGCTCCGGCGGGACGTGCGTCTCGATCCAGCGCTGCAGCTCCTCGGGAACGGGCAGGCGCTTCACCTTGCCCGTCTTCGTCGAGCGGATCGGCGAGTCGAGGCGATCGCCCTTGCGCGCGCGGCTCACCGTGAGCCAGCCGTCGTGGTAGTCGGCGACGACGAGGGCCACGGCCTCGCCCGGGCGGATGCCCATCAGCGCCATCGCGAGGTAGATCCCGCGGCGCTCTTCCGGGATCGCGTCGAGGATCTGGTGCATGGGGGGCCTTTTGCCTCGGTTCGTCCCGCCTTGACCGAACGGCTCTTCTCGGCGGCTGAAACTACCCCCTTGTTCTTCCTAGGCGGCGACCCGAACGGCGGCATCCCGCTGCGAGCGCGCCCAGCCCGCTGGCGAGGAGGAGCCCGGAGGCCGGCTCCGGGACGGTCGGCAACGAGTAGTCGTGTCCGCTCTGGGACACGAGCGTGAAGGCGTCGAGCGGCTGGAGATAGAAGCTCGCGGTGTGCAGTGCGTCCGACGTGACCGATTCGGAGGCGAACGCGCCGTCCACGCCCGTGGTCGCGCCGGCCGATGCGAACGCCAAGCGCAGATGGGTCCGGATCGGGCCGCGGCCAAGCGCACGTTCGACGCGATGATGGGGATGAAGAAGATCGACGTCGCCGCGATCGAGGCAGCGCGGAGGGTTTGAGAGGGCGCACGGTCCCATCGGGCGGAGTCGACGCTTCGGGCCTTCGCAGTCGACGCAGAGTCCGGATCAGCAAAGCACTCGGTTGCACAGGTTGTCTCCTGCGCTGGTCCCTTGACTGGGGTCGCCATTTCCAGAGACGACGTTCTTGCTTGTCAGCCCCGGAGCAAGGACGATCCCGCCGCCACCGTTGTCGAATGCTCGGTTCGCCAGCGCAAGGTTGCTCTGGCAGCAGCCGCCGGCGCGCGGCT